>CAVWIH010000027.1:0-87067 GCA_963755025.1 uncultured Actinomycetes bacterium | reverse complement strand
CTCTGAGAGTTGCCGGCGGCATCGGTGGCATAGACCAAGAAGCGATAGTGCCCCCGCTTCAGTCGACAGACAAAGGTCGCCACAAGTCGCTTATCGACGGCCACGTCGCTTTCCACGAGCTTCCTCACCAGGCGGCCAGCCGACGTTTCGATGCGGATTGTGACCGTCGCGGTCGGGCTGCCCGGCCGCGGATCGTTGACGAAGTACCACAGGCTTGCCGTGTGGCCGCGCGTCACACTCGTCGCCCATCTGGCGACGGGCCGCGGGGCGCGCGTGTCGATGTTGACGACGCAGCTCTGGGTCGCCTCGACGTTGCCGACGACATCTGCGGAGCGATAAAGCACCGTATGGCTGCCGTCGCCTGAATGGTCGGCGGGCGCCGGGACGGTGACGGCAGCCCCCTTCGTCCAGGGGCTACCGTTGAGTTTGAACTCGGTGCAGGCCACACCGCTGCCGCTGTCGACGGCGTGGAAGCTCAGGACCACCGCCCTGTTGTGCCAGTGGTCGTCGTCCCCCGAGACGCTCGTCGTGGGCGGGGTGGTGTCGATCTTCACGGTGCAGCTCTTCGCCTTTTCAAGGTTGCCGGCGTCATCGGCGGAGCGATAGTGCACGCTATGGATGCCGTCGGCTGCGTGGTTGGCTGGAGCGGCCAGGGTGAGCTTGGCGCCCTTCACCCAAGGGCCGCGATCCAGTGAGTACTCGGTATAAGCGACGCCGGTGCCGCCCGGGTTGTCGGCGGCACTGAAGCTCAAGGTCACTGCCTTGGCGTGCCAGAGGCCGTCGGTGCCCGAGACGGTCGTCGTCGGTGCGGTGGTGTCGATCGCTAGGGGGTTACCGAAATACTGCCAGTAGAGCGTCCAGAAGAGCTTGTTGCCGCCACCGGCCAGACCGATCCAGGGGGTGTAGGTGTAAAGCGCATAGCTGGCCTCATTGGCTGGTTGCACGGTGCCATCGCCGCAGACCTTGGCGATGCCAGCCGACCAGCCCTGGCCGTCATCGTGCAGCGACTCTGCGCCGTACCAGACCTGTTTGCCAAAGCCCTCGTAGACGGTGTCGCGCGAACCCGAGTCGGGACAGCCGCAGCCCATGGCCCAGTCAAGAGCGTCCGCCGAGGGTGAGGTGGCGCTCAGAAGACCCTGCTCTTTTTGGAGGGTCGCGAGGATGACCTTGGGGCTCACCCTCCAGGCCCGGGCGGCCTCCCAGATGATCGCGGCGGCGTCTGCGCTTGACGCCGCTGTGGTCGCCTGTCTCGTAAGAATCGAGGACACCGGTCTGGGCGGCCAGGAAACCCTGGATGGCCGGTTCTGTCAGCGAGTCGATCGCGCCGAAGTTGACGTTCGTGATCAGGTCGTTTGGATCGAAGACAGCTTTGCCCAGTTTGGCAAACTGGGTAGAGGCCTGGCGCTGGGCGAGGGTGCTGAAGGAGGGGTCGCGCTGAGGTGCACTGAGAGCCGGCCGAGCCATACCAACCAGGCCGGCCAGAAGCACGCAGCAGCCGATCAGGGCAGGCTGTGACATGCCTGATTCGATGTTCGGTGCTTGCGCCGCTGTCGTACATCGACGTGGCTCCTTGTGCGCATCAGGGATGCTCGTCTTGGACCCGCAGCCTCAAGAGTTCGGCAGGGAGTGCCGTCGCGATAAGCGTTGAGCGCGAAAGGGTCGTTCGTCGCTCACCATGCTACTCCTTAGCTCGTCGTGCTCGGCCAGCCGTGAAGTGGCGACACGCTTGCAGGCTTTGGGCGTTCTCCCTTGGCTCAAACCGCTCCACTTCGGTAGAGTCGACACTTCGTTCGATCGGGCGGAGGCCTGCATGACAGAGAAGCACCCTGGTGGCGCACAGGCCGCGCCCCGAACACCGTCGCAGCCCGCAAACAGAGTGCTTCTGGTCGGCGCGCTGCTGGTCGGAGCCGTCGCGGCGGCAGCTCTCACCGCCTTCGCCCTGCGCGGCCACGCCTCGCACCGGCATCTCGAAGTTGCAGTCGGCCTGCCGCTGGCCGCGCTGATCATCTGCGTCCTTGCCGTCGTTCGCCGCAGGCTCGCCAGGCTGTCCGTGCGCCGCCTGCTGGCGGCAGCCGTCATGGCTGTGCCGGGGCTTGCCATCATCGGCCCTGTGGCCGCTTTCCCGCATCTCCGGTCGTTCTTTGCGCTGCGCATGGTGCTAATCCTGATCGTTTTAGTCGGTGCGCCCTGGCTCATCGTCGTCCGTCGACGCTGGCGCCTGGAGGCGCCGACCTTCGCGGCGCTCTACGCCGCCTGGTTTGCCTGGCTTGTGATCACGCTGGCCTGGGCGCCCGACCGGCAGGCGGGTCTGCACTACCTGCTGCTGTTCGCCGAGCTGGGTGCGATCGCCGTCGCAGCGGCCAGCGCCGGCACGAGCCGTCGGCGGCTACGGGGCCTGCTGCTCGGACTGGCCCTCGTCTTGGGTCTCGCGCTGCTGGTCGCCACCGCTGAGTGGACCCTCCACATCCATCTGCCTTCTGCTAATCCTTCTCGCGCCCATCCTCGGTCTCCGGAAGCCTTCTTCTACAACACCAACGACTTCGCCACGTACCTCGCGCTGTGCTGGCCGTTCGTCTTGCTGCTGCCCGCCTGGCGACGGACGCGGGCCACGACCGCCCTCACCGTCGCTGCGGTGCTTGCCAGCACCGCCGCGCTGCTGTTCTCGGGATCGCGCGCCAGTCTGCTGACGTTCGGTCTTGAGACCGTGATCGTGGTAATCGTGGTAGTGGCGCACGGCACCCCGCGGGTGCGCCGCGGCGCCGTTGTATTGGTCGTCGTCGTCGTGCTCGGAGCCGGAGTCCTTCTGTCAGGGCACGGCGGCAGCACCTTCGGCAAGTTCACGCTCACCAAGATCGCAGGCGAGGTGCGCAGCGGCCAGGGCAGCGGCGGTGTGCGTTTCGACCTGCAGATCGCCGGCCTGCACGCCGCCGCCACGCGCTACTTTCTGGGTGTCGGGCCGGGCAACGCCGAGACGGTCGTCGGCCGCCAGAATCTGCAGTTCACGATCGTCAACGTGCACGACTGGTGGCTCGAGGTGTTCGTCGACGGTGGTCTGCCGGCCCTGCTGATCTTCATCACGATCTACCTCATGGCGCTGCGCTCGATGGTGCGCGTCGCGCGATGGGCGCGCGACCCGCTGCTGCGCTACCTGGGGCTTGCCACGGCGGTCTCGCTGGCCGGATTCACAATCGCCATGATCGGGCCCAGCACGGCCATCAAGTTTCCGCCCATGGCCATCCTCCTCGGTCTGGCGGTCGCCGTTTTGATCCGGGCTCGCCGCGAGGAGCAAGAGCAAGGTGCGAAGCTCGCCGCAATCGGCCCCGGTTCTGCCACCGAGTGACCGAGTCGTGGCCCAGCCTTCCGAGCTTCAGGCTCACCACGTTCAGGCTGGCCGACCTCGCACCACCGGCGCCAACGGAGGTGGCTCCTGCACTAACATAGGAGGTGGACCAACGAATGGGTTCCCGCCAATGCAGTGCCGCATCCGCAAATAGCGCGTGCTAGACTGCGGGACACCTTGAATGCCTTGCCGGTATTCATCGCCAGGCGCGGCCTGGGCCGACTGGCGCTGTGTGCGTGGGGATGTCGCACGACAGATTTCTCGAGGGCTGCCCGCGACTTGTCAAGAGTGGCTTGCTGAGTGACCACGTACGCGCCGCCCGAATATTGGACAGTCCGGGGCGCCGCAATCACAGTCGCGTTGCAAGTCAATGTGTGAAGCGGCCGAGGAGATCGGTGACCGCACCACACAAGAACCGCTGGCTGCTGGCCGGCCGTGAGTTGTTCGACATCCTCTCCGTGCGCCGCAGAGAGGTCGGCCTGCTCGTCCTGCTGTCGTTCTTCCTGGCGATCACGCAATCGCTGGCGGTCGGCATGCTGTCGCCGGTGCTGCAGTTCATCGAGTTCGGCAGCAGCCACAAGGGCGGCAACATCTTCTCGACGCTGCTCGACAAGGCGCTCACCGCGCTCGGGCTGCCGCTGACGCTGCTGAACATCCTGATCATCGCCTTCGTGCCTATCATCTTGCGCGAGATCGTGTACCTCGCCTACGTGTCCTACATGTCGGCCGTCCAGCAGCGGGCGATGGTACGCCTGCGCACTGCAGGGTTCGCCGCCGTCATCCACGGCGACCTCGCCTTCGCCGTGGGCGAAGGCAACAGCAACCTGCTGAGCACGCTCACCGCCCAGGTGCAGCGCGGCGGCAGCGCCATCACCCAGTTCATGCAGCAGATCTCAGTCGGCCTGCTGATCGTGATGTACGTGGCCGTGATGCTCGCGCTGCAGGTCAAGCTCACGCTCATCACGATCGTCGCGCTCGTGCTGATCTCGCTGCTGGTCAACAACAACATCAAGCGCTCGCGAGCGCTGGGCTGCAGCACCGCCGAGCTGAACAACGAGACCTACTCGGTGATCTCGGAGCGCATCGCCGCCTTGCGCCTGATCAAGATGCTGGGCCAGGAAGACCGGGAGACCGCCAATGTCACCGAGGTCGCGACGCGCTTCGGCGACGCCCAGCGGCGCATCTCGGTGCTGGGCGGCATCGTCGAGATCACCATCGATCCTCTGCAGACGCTCATGCTGTTCGCCGTGATCTTCGTGGGCGTGCAGTGGCTGCACGCCAGCCTCGCGACGATCGGCATCTTCCTGTTCATCCTGCTGCAGCTCAACAACAACTCGAAGGCCTTCAACAACGGTCGCCAGTCCCTCGTCGCCAACATCGACAGCCTCCATCTCGTGCGCGACACGTTCGACCGCGCCAACGCCTCGCGGCGCATCGTGGGCGGCGACGCCCCCTTCGCCGGCCTGCACGACGGCATCCGCCTCGAGCGCGTGAGCTTCGCTTACGGCGACGAGACCGGTGAGCTCGTCCTGCGCGGCGTCGACCTCGAGATCCCCTGCCGCTCGCAGACGGCCATCGTCGGCAGGTCGGGCTCGGGCAAGTCGACCCTGGTCGACCTGATCCCGCGCCTGCGCGACGCCAACGAGGGCCGCATCTTGTTCGACGGCCGCCCCGTGCAGGACTTCGAACTGCGCAGCTTGCGTCGCTCCATCGGCTTCACGACCCAGGACGCCCTGCTGTTCAACGACAGCATCTACAACAACCTTGTCTACGGGCTCGAGCGCGAGCCCGGCGCCGACGAGATCGCCGAGGCCCTCGAGTCCAGCTTCTGCGCCAGCTTCGTGGGCAAGCTGCCCAACGGCCTCGACACCAACGTCGGCGACCGTGGGGTGCGGCTCTCGGGCGGCGAGCGTCAACGCCTTGCGCTTGCCCGCGTCTTTCTCCAGGACCCCGAGATCCTCATTCTCGACGAGCCCACCAGCGCCCTCGACTCGGAGTCGGAGCAGTACATCCAGCAGGCCCTCGACGGCGTGCGTCACCGCAAGACGCTGATCGTGATCGCTCATCGCCTCTCGACCGTGCAGCACTCCGACCAGATCGTCGTGCTCAACCGCGGCGTGATCGAGGAGCGCGGCACGCACGACGAACTACTCGAAGCCGAGGGCGCCTACCGCAAGCTGTTCGACTTTCAGATCTACGTGTAGACGAGGAGGGCGCGACCGGTCGTCCGTGGAGATGAGCCGAACGGTGCGGAAGCTGGGTTGCGCACGAACCTAAGTGGCTGAGGGCCATCGTTTACGGCGATTAAGGGCTTAGCGCACCCCATCCCAGGGTCCCAGGTGTGCCCGGCCGGGTAGTAGACCCTAAGGTCCCAGTTGAATTCGCGGCTGCGGGTCCGGTAATCGAACTACCCACGCTCGGCCGGCAGCCAAGAGCTCCGCACCAGCACGCCTATGCAGGCCAAGCAAGCAAAAGAGGCCCGCGCTCCGTAGCAGCCTTCGTCCGTCCCGAGTCTGCCCTCGGCGGCCTGCTTGAGCCGACTCGCCGCATGGTTGCGGCTTAGGTTCATGACCCCGAGATCGGCGTGGGACCTGCTCTGCGACTATTTGAGCATGGTCACCGTTGTCGTCTCGTGAACTGCTGCAGCTCCTGGTGAAGATCGGGCGGGAAGCCCCGCACGCCTCCAGCACGGTCTGGCCGGCGGTCACCGCATCGCCGATCGATACCCGTGGATCCTCGACGTGAGTGACCGTCAGGACAATGCTCGGATCGTCAGCGAGCTGGATGTCGATCTCGGTGTCGGCGTAGCGGCCCAATAGCTGGTAGTCGGTGACGGCGACCACCTGACCGTTGGCTGGGGCATAGATAGTCGCACCAGGCACTGCGCCCACGTCGAGTCCGGCGGTCGGCGCTGAGCTGTCATGGCCATCGCCGCCGCCATAGTGAAGTAGCGCATGGAGCCGCTAGCGAAAATGTCGGCCAGAGTCCCGCTGATCCCCGAGGGGTCGCCTTGCCGACCGACAGGCGTCAAAGCGACGCTGTTTGTCTGATCCACCGGATGAAAGGCAACTGCCGTCGTCGCATCCAGGTCAATCGGCAGGAGCAAGTCGATGCCGTCGAGTCGGGCGACTACGATGCGCTGGTTGATTGCTTTGGCCTGATCGAATTGCGACACGACGTTGGGGACAGGCACAAGGGCCGGTGCGGACGACGGCCAAGCGTATGCGATCCAAATGGCACCGAATACGATGGACACGACCACTGAGATGGCCACCATGCGTCGGCGCTTGGCCCGACGTCGGCTCCTTCCTAGCCTGTCGTTGCTGCTCACTGCGGGCATGCATCACCGAAGGTTACGTGCGTCCAGCTCCCCAGGCAACCTCTGTGCCCCGGCGCATCTCCCGTGAAGGCTGCCTCGGCTCAGAATCGCAACGCGGGGAACGTGCAACCCCACCGCTACACGCACTTGGGCGACGCTTTGGTCCTGTCTAACTATGTCCCACGGGCGATCACATTGGTTGCTATAATGCCGTTTCTCATCGATGGCACTCTCAGCCCGGCGCCAGCTGTTCTAGGCGCGTGGCGTTTTGGGTGCGCACTTCTCACGATCTCATAAGAGGCCTCTATGAGCCGAGTCAAAAAGACGCACAGATCGCACGGCGCTCGCGAACGAAGCCCCCACTGTCACTGCCTTCTGCGACCACGTGTTGCGGTCCCTTCATCCCGTGTCTTGCCCTTCGCGGCTCCTTCGGCGGCGCCGGCGTCACGGTAGGTCCGCCCTGTCCAGCCTCCTTCTCGCCAGGCTGAGCCTGCTCGGCCTGCTCGCCACCTTCCTCAGTCTCTTCGTCGGGATCCCTCGCGGCGCGCTCGCGCGGCGCCTCATCTTCGTCGGCCTGGTCGTCTTCACCGTGCTGCTCGTCGGCTTCTCGCTGGGCGCCCTGCGCTCCACGGGGGGCACGGCCGCCCGGCTGACTCACCACCTGCCCCTGCTGGGTGTCGCCGGGGCCGGGGTGGCGGTGTTCGTCGCCGCGCTCGCCTGGCTTGCCTTCCGCTACCCCGACTGGGCCATGCCGGTCGTGCTGGTGCTGGCGCCGCTGCGCGTGGGACTGCCCCACGGTTCGAGCACCAGCAACCTCCTCATCCCGCTGTACCTCGTCCTGCTGGCCGTCGTGCTCGCCGAGATGGTCGTGCGCGACCGGCTGCGCCTGCCCGACGACTGGCGGCCCGACCCGGTGCGCATTGCCCTCGCGGTCATGATCGCCATCATCGGCGTCTCGTCGCTCTGGGCGGCGCAGCACTACGCCGCCCACCCCAAGGCCTTCGCCGACGCGCTCATCAAGCTCTTTGCCTTCTACCTGCCGTTCGCCGCGCTCTACTACGTGCTCTACCGCTACACGACCGACGTCCGCCGGCTGTCGCGCTTGCTGGTCACCTTCGTCGCCGCCGGCGCGGTGCTCGCGGCGATCGGCATCGTGCAGTACCCGACGCGCTGGGTCATCGTGAACCGCGCCGGCATCGAGCACGACCTCGTCTATCAGCACACGTTCCGCTCGAACTCGCTGTTCTGGGACCCCAACATCTTCGGCCGCTTCCTGGCCTTCGTCATGCTCATCGGGGTGGCCCTGTTCCTGACGGCGCGCCTGCGCGACGCATCCGCAGGGCGCCGGCGCGCCATGACCCTCGCGGCCGGTGCGGTCGCGCTCGCCGCGATCGCTTTCATCGTGACGTTCTCGCGCTCGAGCGTGGCGGGCCTGCTGCTGGGCGGCGTCATCCTCGAGATGGCCTGGCTCGGCCGGCGCAGGGGCACCATCGCGGCGCTCGTCACGGTGCTCATCCTGCTGATCGGCGTCGCCGGCGTCACCGCCCTGCGCCATCCCCAGAACCTGGGCGCCAAGCTCGACAGCACGAGGGGCTGGAACAAGCTCACCGGCGGACGCTTCTACCTGGTGCGCGCCGGCATCCTCATGTACGAACGCTACCCGGTGGGCGGCGTCGGCCTGGGCGGCTTTCCGCTGGCCTACCCCCACTTCCGCCTGACGCATGCGGCCAGCCTGTCGCTGCGCGACAGTCACACGACGGTGGTGACGGTGGCCGCCGAACAGGGATCGCTCGGCCTGATCGCCTTCGCCGGCCTGCTCGTGACCTTCTTCGCCACCACCCTGCGCAAACGCCGCTTCGGCGCCGACCGGCGGCTCTATCTCTGGCAGGCCGCGCTCGTCGCCTGCGTGCTCGCCCTGTTCATCCACAGCCTCACGTACAACGCCTTCTTCGAAGACCCCTACATGTGGGTGTTCATGGCGCTGGCGTCGGTCACTGCCACGCGTCTGGCGCCGGGCGGGCTGCCGGCGGTGACCACCGCCCTGCCGGGCGCGGCGCCGGCCGACGAAGCCGACGCCGGGGCGACCGACGACCTCGCGACGGCGCCGGCCGAGTGACCCCGCTGCGCTAGGAAGCTAGGCCGCCAGGTTGGCGCGCTCGCTCTGCTTGCGGCCAAGGGCGAACAGCCGGATCATCTGCGCGCAGAACGCCGGCAGGTCGTCGGGGTTACGGCTCGACAGGACCGCCCGGTCGACAACGGTACGACAGACGCAAGCGGGCGGACATGCAGGGGGAGCGCATGCGCCCGATGCTCGTGCCAGGCGTGGTAGCATGGCGCAACACTGTGCCACCGGCAGACGGCGGAGGGACCATGTCGGTCATCTCGTACAGGGGACTGTGGTGCCAAGCCAGCCAGCGGCGGGTTGCCGTCCCGGGGGCCAGCTGGGACAGGTGTGCTGTGTGTCGCAGGCTCCTTTGACAAGATGAAAGACTTCTTCGACACAAGCGAAACTGACACGATCCTCCAGTTCATCCGCGACGAGCTCGACGACGTGCCGGACGATCATATCGAAGTCGATACCCCGTTGTTTCGCAGCGGGCTTCTCGATTCGATGAACTTGCTGAGCCTCATCACGTTCCTCGAGGCCCGGTTCGCCATCGCGATCAGCAGTGCCGACGTCGTCTTTGAGAATCTCGACAGCGTTCAGCACATCGTGGCCTTCGTCGCGCGCAAGCGGGCTATCATCCCATCGGCCTGACCGTCGAAGAGTTGTCGCGTTCGGCAGACGGCTCGGACGCTGCTGGCGGCCTGCCTCCGTCGTAGAAGAACCCGGTCGCCCATCCCGACTCCTACGTATACAGCGCCCTAGCGTGCGTGAATCGGGACTCTCGAGAGTCGATCCTTCTCCGCCCTGGTGGTTGCGTCTGGTCGCGCGTGACAGAATGGGAGACATGTCCGTGGACGCGTATCGCCGAGCTTCGGCTCCAGCTGCGTCGCGGTCGGCCGGGGCGACGCCGCTCTTCGGGCTCGCAGCGCCATGGGCGGGCCCTGGGCCTGCCCGGCTGGGGCGTGGCCCTGGCGGTGGCGCTCGCCAGCCGACTGGCGGTGCTGGTCGTGGGCTATGTGGTCACGGGGCGGCGTCGCGTGGGCGGCGCGCCGTTGCACTGGAGCTTTGTGTCGCGGCTCACGCGGGAGTCGGCCACCAAAGACGGCGGCTGGTTCATCGCCATCGCGCGCGGCGGCTACTGGCGCCCGCACAGCGCGGCGTTCTTTCCCCTCTATCCGGTGGCGCTACGCGGGGCGGCCGTGGTGACCGGCGGCGACTACCCGCTGGCCGGCGTGCTGCTGTCGCTTGCCTGCTACGCGGCGGCCATGGTGCTGCTCTACCGCCTCACGGCCGCCGAGTTCGACACGCACACCGCCGCGCTGGCCGTGGCCTTCATCTCGGTCTTTCCCACCGCGCTCTGCTTTGGCCTGGTCTACAGCGAGTCGCTGTTCCTGCTGCTCACCGTGGCCGCCTTAATCTTTGCGCGCCGCGGCAGCTGGGCGGCGGCGGGGGTCGCCGGCATGCTGGCGGTGGCCACGCGCAGCAGCGGCCTGGCGCTCCTGCCGGCGCTCCTGCTCCTCTACGGACGGCAGCAGGGGTGGAGTTGGCGCAGCGTCTCGCTGCGTTGGCCCCGTGACCTGCGCCTGGGCTGGCTTGCGCTCATTCCGGTCGGCCTGCTCGCTTACATGGCCTACCTGTGGTGGCGCCTGGGCGATCCCCTGGCCTTCTCGGTGGCCGAGCGCACCTTCTGGGGACGCGCGCTGGCGCTGCCCACGGCCGACATAGTCCACGGCTATCGGGCCGCGATCGCCGCCTACCACACGCTGCGAGCCCACCGGGGCGGCCTGCGGCCGCTGCTCCTGCCGAGGCCGGGCGGGCACGACCCCATCCTGGCGCTCTTCGGCTTTGCCACGCTGCTCTTTGCCGGCGCCTGCGTGGTGGCCGGCTGGCGCCGTCTCGCGCCGGCCTACACGATGTTCGCCGTGGTGAGCCTGCTCGTGCCGCTCTGCTTTCCGACGCCGCTGCACGCGCTGTACTCGTTCCCACGCTTCGCCCTGGTGATCTTCCCGCTGTTCATGGCCCTCGCCTACGCCACGCGGAAGCGGCCGGTGCTGGCCTGGGCGCTCATCGCCTGCTCGTTTGTGGGCATGCTCTGGCTCACGCGCAACTTCGCGCTCGGCATTCCGTCGGTGTAGGCGCGCAGAGACAGAGGGCGCTCGCATCTGGCAGCGCGCAGTCTGCGGGGAGTGAAGCTGGCTGCGAGTCTGTCCTGCAGGCTCGACACAGACTCGGCGCCGGCGCCCGAAGCCGCGCGACCCCTCTGGTCCACCGCCACGTCGCGGCCCTGGGCGGGGTCCCAGGCGATGATTGTGCAGACCGGTGAAGCGGCATCTGGGCCACTGGCTCCCCGAAGGGGGGCTGAGCCACCGATATGCTCAGCCGATGCCCTCCATGGGCCAATGGTGGACGGGCAGAGGTTCGCGGACCCTTCCGAGCCGAAAGTCGGCACCAGCTCTGGCGCTCAGACCGGCACGAACAGCGACACGACGAGCGTCCTCTGTGTAACTGGAGAGCCACGCATCAGCGGTCGTGCACTTTCATCACACGGCCCGGGGAAGCCCATCGAGCAGGATACGGCCCGATTTCGCGACGGTCTGCTCGACTCACTCAACCTCGTTGAGCTGATCGCCTCGAGACTCATTTCGTCATCTCCGTCGGCGCGGGCGAGATCATGCAGCGCGGCCTCCGTCCCCTCCGGTGGCTCACATCGACGACTCGGGTGGTTCATGTGCGTTAGGATAGCTGCTTGAGTTCGGCCTGTACTGCGAAGAGCGAGGACCGTGACTTCGCCTCAATCGACTCAGCCCTGAGCTTCTCCTGAGCTACATATGAAACGTCTCCTCTACATCGCGAATCCGTTCCCGCCCTCGGAAAGCGGTGGCACGGCGCGTCATCTGCGCTTTCTGCGTTACCTGCCCGCCTGCGGCTGGCAGCCGACGGTGCTTACCGTGCGTGCACAAGGCCCGGTCTCCGATCCCCCCGATGTCAGGATCGAGCGCGCCGGCGCGCTCGACTTGGAACGCCTCTACGCTCTGGCCCGGCGCGTCGCCGGGCCGAAGCGCGGGCAGCCAGTAGCCGGCACAGCGACGACGGCGGCAGCTCCCTCACAACGTCACCGCACCTCACGGCGTGGAGCCATCGAAGAGTGGCTCCAGATACCCGACGTCTACGTCAGTTGGATCGTACCGGCGGTGCTCTTGGGGCGGCGCCTGCTGCGCGAGCAACGCTATGACGCTATCTTCTCGAGCTACCCTCGCGGCTCAGCACACCTCGTGGCCGCCGAGCTTGCCAAAGAGAGCGGGATTCCCTGGGTGGCGGACTACCGCGACCCGTGGCGCACCTACGAGTTTCGCCACTATCCGACACGATGGCACAAGGCCCTGAACGAATGGCTCGAGAGCCGGGCGCTGTCGCAGGCAAGCGCCGTGACCGTCATAAACGAGCCTATGGCCGACGAGATGCGCCGCCTCCACCCAGGCCAGGCCGCCATGACGACCGTCATCCCCAACGGCTACGACCCGGAGGAGGAGATCGACGAGGTCGATCTCGGCCGTGGGTTTTGGATCGTCTATACCGGCCGAGTCTACGGTCGCAGCGAGCAGGTCAACAGGTTTCTCGACGCCTTTGCGGCGCTGCCCGACGATGTGCACATCCTCTTTCTGGGCGTGGGCGGATCCGAGATCACCGCACGTTGCGCAGCACTTGGCATCGCCGATCGGGTCTTGATCGAGCCCTTCGCTCCGCGGGCTCGGGCCCTTGGTGTGCAGCGCGCTGCCGATGCACTCCTGCTGATCACCGGTCTGCAGCGGGGGACCATGACCGGCAAGGTCTTCGAATACCTGGCAAGCGAGCGGCCTGTGTTTGCCCAGACGCCGCGAGATTCGGTTGCGCGCGAGCTGATAGACGAGGCGGACGCGGGACGCTGCGTTGCCCCCGACGAGCCGCTTGGACCGGCGCTGGCGGCCTTTGTTGCGGACGTTCGCGGTGGACGCCTCAAGCCACCTAACCTGGCCGTCGTGCACCGTTTCGACGGTCGCGTGCTCACACGTCAGCTCGCCGAGATCTTAGACTCTCTTGCGAAGGAACGCCGGTAGCGGGGAATCGGCCTGCGAACAACCGCTCTGGCTCCACCTCGGTGGAAGAACCTTTGCCTTCGGCAGGCTTCCTGAAGTGAATGAGATGGAGTCGGCCATTACAGCGCCAGGTCGAGTGGCGCACGTCCGCATCCTCCAATGCCGACGGATTGCCGACGAGACGCTCACTCACGGCCGATGACAGGGGAATACGGGTAAGCACACAGTCTGTTGAGACACCCAGATCGTGCAGCACAATCGCGCACGGTGAGCTACCGCCCGTCACGCCTTCGGCAGGTTTCCTAAACCTATGCGCGTCCACCGAGAGTCCAGCCGAGCTCTCCCGCAGGTTGCTCGATGTTGCTCGTCCCAAGTCGAGCGCAAAGCGATGGCTTGGCTTACTCTGATGTCGAGTCCATCAAGCGTTTTACCTCTTCACGGAGGTGGTTCGAGAGTTGTCCAGTCAGGCCCACCAGTTCCGCGCGCATCATGGCGCGACTCCGAGCATGCGCCGCGGCCGTGAGCCTGCCGCTGCGGCCCCGTGAGCCTGCCGCCGCGCCTCAGACAGGCTACTCAGCGGTGTAGCTCGAGGGGTACTTTGAGGTCGCCACGAGGTTGACCGTCACCGTGAACGTGCCGTCGTCGCCGGGCGTGTAGGCGTAGTTCCCTTCTTGCGCTCCCGGCTCCATGCTGTTCCCCGCGGCGGAGAACGGGTCCGTCGGCCACCAGGCGTGCGCCAGGCCGACGACGCCGGTAGGCGCGAGCTGGGCGACCGTCGTGAGCGCGCCGTCGTGAGCGAGCGTCCACTCGTCGACGTAGTCCTTGAGCGCCTGGCAGCCGGCTTCGGCCGCCCGGTCCTGTTCGTTGAGGAGGCCGTTGACGACGGGGTCGGTCGTGGCGCTTTCGCCGACGGTGAAGTCGGTGCTTGAGAGGTGTCCGGTGAGAGCACAGCTCGACGCGCTCGGCAGGGTGTAGATGTACGAACCCAGCCCTGGGCCCTCGCACATCACCGTGCCGTACCACGGGTTCACTGGCCAGTAATCGTAGAGCGGCTGACCGGACTCGATCATCGTGGATGGGGCGACCATGCCGGCGGTCGGATAGGCGTCGTTGTTGTCGACGGCGAAGCGGTCGATGATCGAGGCGATGTACTCCGTGCCCACCTTCACGACCTTGTCGCTGACCTTGGTCAGGGCGGCGGCGTCTTTGGCGCGCTCGGCGGCCAGCCAGGCTGGACTCGCACCGCGCACCGTGTACGTACGCCCCTTCGAGAGGCGTCCGGTGAGCGCGTAGCTCTGGCGATCGGCTGCCACGGTGTAGGTGTAGTGGCCGGCTGCGGCGCCGGGCGCCAGGGGAAGGCCGCTGAACGGGCTGAGGGGCCAGATGGGGGCGATCAGGCCGCCGCCTTGCGCACCTGCGTGCCGGTCGGATACAGGAAACCGTCGCGGCTCCCTGGGCGTCGATGTAGCCCTTGAGCAGCTGGACGTCCTGTTTCATGCGCAGGTCGCTCGAGTTCAGGGCGCGAGCCGGCTGCGGTCGCGCGGCGGCGCAGCCGAGCGCGCATGCGGTGACGGCGGCGCGCTGTCAGCGGCAGGTCGTGCGCCTCGGCGTGCTCCGCCACGTCCACGGGTCGGTGCCCCACAGCCGCCGCTGAACGCGCGCCGCGTCGCTGAGAGGCGGCGGCTCGCTGGAGTCGTGCTCGTTCACGGGGTGGCCGCGCACACGCGGTTCTTGCCGAGCTCTTTGGCCTGGTAGAGCGCGGCGTCGGCCGCCGCTACGAAGTCGGCGGTCTCGAAACCATCGATGAGCTGGGCGACGCCCACGCTCACCGTGAGCCGCTGCTCCGGCCCCTGCGCGCCGTCGCCCACCGTGGCGCCCTCGATGCTGCGCCGCAGGCGCTCGGCCACGCACAGGGCGCCCTCGCTCTTGGGCGCGTCCCCGGCCGGCGCGGCCGTCGCCGCGGCCTGGTCGGCGGGCGTCAGCCCGCACGCCGCGCCCTCGACCGCCGTGTTGGGCAGGATCACGGCGAACTCCTCGCCGCCGTAGCGGGCCAGCACATCGATGCCCTTGCGCAGCTGGGCCTGCAGGAGGCGGGCGATAGAGCGCAGCGCGTCGTCGCCCGCCTGGTGTCCGTGGGCGTCGTTGAACTCCTTGAAGCCGTCGACATCGAGCATGAGCATCGAGAGCGGCGCGCCGTAGCGGCGCGCACGGACGATCTCGTCGCCCAGGTGGTCGTAGAAGAAGCGGTGGTTGTGCAGGCCGGTGAGGCCGTCTGTGACGGCCTGCTCCTTCAGGCTGTCGAAGAGGTGGGCGTTGCGGATGGCAGCGCCGGCCTGCTCGGCCAGGGCCTGGGCCAGTTCGAGCTCGGTGACCAGGAGCTCGCGCTCGCCGCGCGACTCGAGGAACGCCATCGCCCCCAGCGGCACGCCGCCAAAGACGATGGGTACCGCGAAGCGGGTGAGGTAGCGGTCGGGCGGCCTGCGCAGGCGCAGGCGGCGGCGAGCCGCGGCCGGCAGCGTGAGCCGCTCGGTCTCGGTGCGGCCCGACGAGAGCGCCCGGCGGACCACAGAGGCGGGGTCGTCGATATCGGGCGCCGCGGGCAGCTCGCCGTCGGCGTAGGCCGCCGCGTAGCCGGTGCGCTCCGTCAGCCGGCCGCTCTCGGCGTCGTACTCGTAGACGCGGCAGCGCACGATGGGCAGGGCGTCGACCGCCTTACGCGCGAGGACCGCCAGCACCTCGTCGAGCACGACGGTCGAGCTCACCGCGCGGCTGGCCTCGAGCAGCGCCGCGAGGTGGCGGTTGTGGTCCTGCTGGCCGGCGAACAGGCGGGCGTTGCCGAGCGCAAGCGCCGCGATGGCGGCGAGCTGCTCGAAGAGGTCGCGCTCCTCTTGCGTGGCGTGGCGCAGGCTCTTGTCGGCGCGGGTGAGCGCGCCGATCACCTCGCCGCGAAAGATGAGCGGCGTGGCCAGGACCGTGAGGTCGCCCCACATCTCGTCGCGCTCCGCCGGCGTGAGTCCGGGATCGTTCACGTGGGTCTCGACCGTGCGGCGCTCGCGGATGGCGTCGCGCAGGCCGGGACGGCCGGCCAGCGGGAAGGGTGCCCCGACGAGTTGCCCGCCGTCGGGGTCGTCGTCGGCCGACCAGGCCGCCTGCAGGGTCACGAGGTCGTGGGTCGGTGAGAAGTCGTACACGCAGCAGCCGGCGGAGGTCAGCGCCCCGCCCACGGCGCGCGCGGCCGTGGCGCAGACCTCGCCGGGCTCGAGGCTCGAGGCGAGGCGCACGGCGACGTCGGCGATGCGGCTACTGCTCGTCACGACTCCTTTGTGTGCCCAGGGTGAAGGGCTCGATGGCGCTGAACGTACTACGCCGTCCGCTCATGCGCAAAGGACGCGGGCCACGCGATGGCTCGGGCGACCACGATCAGCTCCGGCGAGTCGTCGCCGTACGGTGAACGGTCGTAATCGCCGTAGAGCGCCTCGATGGCAAAACCCGACCGGGCCAGCAGGTGCTCGAGCTCGTGGCGGAACAGGTAGCGCATGGGGAAGCGCTCGGTGATCCGTCGCGAGCGGCCGTCGGGCTCGCTGATCTCGTAGGTCATCTCGCACTGGTTGACCTGGCGGGCGCGGTGAAAGCCGGTGACGTGGCCCCACCAGCGGATCGTGCGGCCCTCGCTCCAGGCGACCGTCTCGGCCGTCTCCTCGCCGTCGCTGCCGCCGCGCTCGTAGAGCAGCGCCGGGTCGGGGTTGAAGAGGTCGAGCACGAGCCGGCCGTGAGGGGCGAGGTGGGCATGGCAGCGGCCCAGGCAGGCGAGCTGGCGCTCGACGCTCGTGATGTGCTGAAAGCCGCGGAACGGGCTCGTGACGAGCGCGAAGCGCCGCCCGAGCTCGAACGAGGTCATGTCGGCCTGCACCAGCCGCACGCGCTCGCGCACCGCCGCAGGCTCGACGGCCAGGTGCGCACGACAGCGCTCGAGCATCTGTGCCGACAGGTCGAGGCCGACGATCTCGTGGCCGGCGCGGGCCAGCGGCAGCAGCACGCGCCCCGTGCCGCAGGCGAGCTCGAGGATGGCGCCGTCGGCCGGCGCGACCGCGGCCCAGAAGGCGTGGTCGTCGCGGTCGGCGTAGACGGCGTCGTAGATCTCGGCGAGCTCGCTCGAGTTGTAGGCGTCGTAGTCGGCCGGGTCGTACGGGTAGCCGGTCATGAGCCTGAGTATGCCACGGCGCGCGCCGGCGCGGGTGGTGCAACGCCCCGCGAGGTTTGCCGACCTGTGCTCATCTGCTACAATCCGTCGTCACTGCACTTACGACCGGTGCGCCCGTGGCCGCCGGTCGTCGCTTCTTCGCGGGGGCGTAGTTCAGCTGGTTAGAACGCCGGCCTGTCACGCCGGAGGTCGCGAGTTCGAGTCTCGTCGCTCCCGCCACATTCCCCCCTTGGCGCACCGCCGCCGTCCTCTTTGCCTGTCGTTGCGGTCATTCCCGCGTGTCTGGTCACGGCCCATTCGGCCCAAGCTGCCTGCATGTCTGGTCGCGGCCCGTCCGGTCTGCGCGCGACGCGAGCGTCCCGGGCGCGTACGGTCAGGGGAAGGCGACGCGCGCGACCGCCCAGGCCGGCGAGCTGCCGTCGCCCAGCAGCAGGTGCCTGTTGGAGCCATCTGAGTCGACGATCCACAGGGTGCTCTGCAGGCCGCTTGTCTTAGCCACGGCGTAGGCGATCTGCGAGGCCTTGGGCGTAAAGGCAAGCGACGTGACGGGCAGCTTGGCGACCGTGAGGATGCGCGTCGCGGTGCTCGCTCCGGGCGCCCAGACGTTGAGCGCGTCGTTTTCGCCGCCGCCCGAGGCCACCCCGCCGCTAAAGGCGAGGCGCGGCCCGTACGAGGTCCACGACACCGGCGACGGCCACACCAGCGAGCCCGTCTGCAGGTGCTTGGCGCCGTCGGCGCCGTACACTGTCAGTCCGAAGCCGATGTCGCTGCCGGTCTGCTCGGTGGCGATCAGCGAGCCGTCGGGCGAGATGGCGGGGTAGGTGAACTGGTCGCCGTCGTCCTGCGCCGGCGCCGACCCGGTGGCCACGGTCGTCACGGCGAGGTCGGCGGCCTCGTAGAGGTGCAGCTTCTCGGCGATCATGCCGCCCGACTTGGCGCCGTAGGTGACAAAGGCGAGGTGCACGCCGTCGGCCGACGCCGAGACGCTCGAGCCTTTGACCAGGTGGCCGCCGCTGTCTTTGAGGGCCTGCCCCGAGCTCTTGGCGATGTCGCGCACGTAGAGCGTGCCGTTGGCGCGGTAAGTGGTGGCGCCGACCGGAAAGTAGCACTCGACGAGCTGGGTCGCGCCCAGCCAGGCGAAGCTCTGGATCGTGGCCGGCGAGATACCGGCGCCGACCTGGTAGAGCAGCTTGCGCGGCACGTTGTAGACGAAGAGGCTGCTCGTCGAGTCGGTGTCACTGACCGCCCGCAGGAACGCCAGGCGCTGCCCATCGGGCGCCCAGGCGAGGTCGCTGATGGGGCCGCCGCTCGGGGCGACGAGCTGCTTCACCTTGCCGGTGGCGTTGACCACGCTGATGCCGTTGGCCTTGGGGCCGCTGGCTACGGCCACGACGAGCTGCGCGCTGACGGTGGCGCTGGTCGCCGAAGCACCCGGAGTCGGCGAGGCGCTCGACGACGCCCTCGGCGTGGCGGTGATGGTCACAGTTGCGGCCGGCGCCGGCGAGCCGCCGCCGCAGGCGGCGAGCATCGCCGCCACCGCGAGCGCGACGAACGCGGCGAGCGCCGCGGCGCCCAGGCGCCAGCTCAAGACGCTCCGTTCATACCGGACCCGTTGCCTGTCGTGTGTGGCGCTCACGGTCGATCTCATCGGCGCGGTCTCCTCGGGCCGGCGGTCGGATCGCGCCTCGCGGGCTCCAGACCAGAGCCGGCGGGAGCGCGCGGAGTCTGCTCGTCAGGCTTTCTGCGGCCGAGGCTCTATCCCTCGTGCGAAGAGCAGCAGCAGCACGGCGGCGAGCGCCGCGGTGACGGCGCCGAACAGGAACGTCGCCCAGGGGCCGACCGACCACCACAGCAGGCCGCCGATGGCGCTCGCGGCAAAGCTCGCGAGGCCGATCGAGGTGTCGAAGAAGCCCATCGCCGAGGCGCGCTCCGCGTCGGGGGCGGTGCGGCTGATGAGCGCCTTGGTGGTGCCTTCGGTGGCCGCGATGTACAGGCCGTAGGCTGCGAACAGCAACGCGACCGCCGCCATGCCGTGGGCCGCGGCGAAGCCCGCGTAGACCGCCGCGAACACGAGGAAGCCGCCGGTCACCACGGGGAATTGACCGATACGGTCCGACAGGCCTCCGAGAGGCAGCGAGCCGGCCGCGTACGTCAGGTTGTAGAGCACGTAGACGAGGATCACGCCGGTCTCGCTGTAGCCTACCGACGAGGCCTTGAGCAGGATGAAGGCGTTGCTCGAGTTGCCCACGGCAAAGACGAGCGAAGCCAGCAGCAGGCGGCGAAAGCGCCGCGACGCGGGCAGGCGCAGGCGCGCGCGAGCGGCGGCCGCCGGGGCTGCGGAGCCCGGCGCGGCGCTCTGCGCGGACGCCGCGGAGCCGCCCGTCGCGGTCGCGGCCGCTGCGCCCCTCGTCGCGGTCGCTTCGCTCGTCTCGCGCGCCGCCGCGCTCCGGCGCAGCCGCCCCGCGCGCCGCGCGCTCGCGCACGCCTCTCCAGATGACGACCACGCTGAGCAATCCCGGTATGACCGCCAGGGCGAAGACCCAGCGCAGCGAGACGCCGAGGTGCAGGAGGAGCAGGGTGAACAGCGGCCCCAGCACGGCGCCGGCCGTGTCCATGGTGCGGTGCAGGCCAAAGGCGAGGCCGCGGTCCTGGTCGCGCACGCCGGCCGCGAGCAGGGCGTCGCGTGGCGCCGTGCGCATGCCCTTGCCGGTGCGGTCGAGCACCCGCCCAAGGAACGCGACCGGCCAGACGAAGGCCACCGCCAGCACGAGCTTGCCGAGGGCGGCCAAGCCGTAGCCGCCGAGCACGAACGGGCGCCGCCGGCCGATCTGGTCGGAGAGCCGGCCGAAGGGGTAACGGGTGAGGCTGGCGGTCGCCTCGGCCGCGCCCTCGATCAGCCCCAGGATCGCCGCCGAGGCGCCCAGCACGCGGGTCACGAAGCCGGGGAACACCGGGTAAATCATCTCGGAGCTGAAGTCGGCGATCAGACTGACGATGCCCAGGGCGACGACGTTGCCCGGCAGCGCCGCCAGGCGGCGGCGCATCGTGAGCGGGGTGGGGCGCGCGTCCATGCGGGCGATGCTACCACCGCTCCTTCGAGGCTCGCGCCGTCGCCGTCGGACCCGATAGCCAGAATGGTCTACGCTAAGCGGTAAGCCGGGTCTCCAGCCCGGCCGATACGGTCCTCAGGCGCGGGCGCGACGGTCCCGCCACGCCGGCGGTCCCAAGGAGGCACGATGGCCAAGACGCGGCGCACGCCCACCGGCTCGAGACTGTTCCTGCGCACGCCCACCGGCTCGAGACTGTTCCTGCGCACGCCTACCGGCTCGCGATCGTTCCTGCCGCCGCCCGCCGCCGGCCTGTTCGTGCTGGCCGTGGCGCTGCTCGCGCTCTGCCTGCTGGCCGCCGCGCCGCGCGCCGCCGAGGCCGCCACGTTCGGGCTCGACAGCCCCATCCCCTTCACCCTGTTCCCGACGAACAACCCCTGGAACACGCCCGTCGACACGCTGCCCGTCGACCCGAACTCGGCCGCCTATCTGCGCAGCATGGGCCTGACCACCGGCCTGCACGCCGACTTCGGCACGACCTGGGACGGCGCCCCCAACGGCATCCCCTACGTCTGCGTCTCGGGTACGCAGAAGAAGGTGCCGGTCTCGTTCGATTACGCCGACGAGAGCGACCCCGGGCCCTATCCGATCCCCTCCGACGCCCCCATCGAGGGCGGCCCGAACAGCGACGGCGACCGCCACGTGCTGGTGCTCGACACCGACAACCAGGTGCTCTACGAGCTCTTCGATGCCTATCCGCAGGGCGACGGCAGCTGGAAGGCGGGTTCGGGAGCGGTCTTCGACCTGACCAGTAATGCCACCCGGCCGGCCGGCTGGACGTCGGCCGACGCCGCCGGCCTGCCCATCCTGCCCGGTCTCGTGCGCTACGACGAGGCGGTCACCAAGGGCGTCATCGACCACGCCCTGCGCTTCACGGTGGCACAGACGCAGAAGGCCTACGTGTACCCGGCGACGCACTACGCGAGCAGCGACACGAACCCCGACTTGCCGCCCATGGGCCTGCGCGTGCGCCTGAAGGCGAGCTTCGACATCTCGGGCTTCTCGCCCGAGGTGCGCGTCATCCTGCAGGCGCTCAAGACTTACGGCATGATGGTCGCCGACAACGGCTCGAACTGGTACGTCTCGGGCGCCCCCGACCCGCGCTGGAGCGACGACGACCTGCACGAGCTCGGTCGGGTCACCGGCGGCGACTTCGAGGTCGTCGACACGCGCTCGTTGCAGCCCGCGGCCCTCGTGGTGAGCGCCGGCGGCGACGCGACGCTGTCCGAAGGCCAGAGCTTCGCCCGCGCCGGGTCGTTCACCGACGCGGGCGCCGACACAGGCTGGACGGCCACGGTCGACTACGGCGGCGGCGCACAGCCGCTCACCCTGGCGCCCGACCACAGCTTCAGCCTGGCGCACCGCTACAAGGTGGCCGGCAGCTACGTGGTCAGGGTGACGGTGAACGGTGACGGCGCCGGCGCCGGCGCCACGCGCTTCAAGGTCGTGGTGCGCAACGTGGCGCCGCGCGTCGCGGCCCAGCGCCCCGGCGTCGCGCGCCGCGGTGTCGCCTTGCGCCGTCGCATCGCGTTCACCGACCCCGGCGCCGACGTCTGGCGCACGGTGGTCGTGTGGGGCGACGGATCGCAGACCCGGCGCTCCGTGGGCCGCTCGCACAGCTTCCTGCTCGGCCACGTCTACCACCGTGACGGCGTGTTCACCGTGACGGTGCGCGTGTACGACCGGCGCGGCGGTTCGGGAGCCGCGAGCTTCAAGGTGCGGGTGCGCGGTTAGCGGGCTCGCGCGGCCGGCCGCGTTCTCGCGGCTCGCGCGCGCGGGTGTGCGGCTAGAAAGATCGAGCGGGTGCGGGTGGCGCGCCGGCGGGGCGCTCGGCGAGCTCGTCGCGCACCACGCGGGCGAGCGCCGACAGGCGGGCGCACTCGGGTCGCGCCGCCGCCAGGGCGGCGAACTCGCGGTCGAGCACGCCCATGAGCACCAGGTCGTAGCGCAACCCTTCGAAGGGCACGCTCTCGCGTTCGCGGCCCTCTTCGACGAACCCGCAGGCACGAAAGCAGGCCAGGGCCCGCTCGTTGAACGACAGCACCCGGGCCGACACCCGGTGGAGGCCGAGCACCCCGAAGGCGTAGGCGAGCACCAGACGGGTCGCCTCGGTGCCCATCCCCTGGTTGACCCAGTCGTGGGAGAGAAGCGTCACGGCGTAGCGCGCGCGGCGCTCGTCGGGTTCGACGGCGAAGAGCCGGGCGAGGCCCACCAGACGGCCGTCGCGCTCGATCACCCAGCCCTGCGTGCCGGTGCGGCTGCCGAGGTGCGAAAGAGCGGCGTGCGCCTCGGCCGAGGTGAGTCCGCGCCGGGTGGCGTGCTCGACCCCGAAGAAGCGTTCCATCGCCGGGTCGACGCCCAGGCGGGCGATCACGCCGCCGTCGGCGGGCCGCGGCGGGCGCAGCGCGACCCCGGTACCGCGCAACACCGGCACCACGTCGGGCAGCGGCAGGCCGATCGGCGTCACCGGGGCCGTCCGCTCATCGCCTGTCAGAACCCCCCGGGCCCGAGGTAAGCCTCGAGATGGGCGGCCGGGTCTTCGTAGATCGTCCAGAACTTCTTCACCGGGCCCAGGTTCTTCCAGTAGCCCTTGCTGCCCTGCGGCGTGATGAGGATGTCGCCGGGGCCGGCGATCACCCGGTTGCCGTCTTCGTCGGTCACCTCTACCTGCCCCTCGAGGATGAAGGCCACCTCGTGGTAGGGCCGTTCGAAGTAGCGCCGCTGCACGTCGCGGTGCCACAGGCCGCAGCTGAAGCGCTCGTCGGCCGAGGCCGCGGCGACGCACTCCTCGCCGGGCGGGTCGTGCTCTTCGGGACCCACCATCGCCTCCTGCCAACTCACGTCCTGGGGCCTGATGACGCGGATCTTGTCTGATAGCTCGTCGGCGCACATGGCAAAGACCTCCTGGAGCTACGGCCGGGCACGGCAAGCTTACAGCAGGTGCGGCTACTCTCCCGAGTATCGCCGCCGTGAGGCGAAGGACCTTCTCGTGTGGCGGGCTTCGGGTGCGGGCGTAGAATCGCTCGGAGAGATCTCGTGCAGAGCACCCGGTCGCGCGCGCCGCAGCGGCCGGGCGCCGACGAACAACGAGGCAGCTATTGAGCGCGGCACGCACAGCCCTGGAGGAGCGCGTCTTGGCCCGCGTGCGGGCCGGCCGCGACGAGCTCTGCGACCTGGTCGCTCAGCTCGTCGCCCTCGATACCACGGCGCGCGACGCCGGCGCGCCGCCCCGCGCTGAAGCGCAGCTTCAGCGCCTGCTGGCGGCGCGCCTCGCCGCGCTGGGCGCCGAGATCGACCTGTGGGAGCCCGCACCGACCGGCGCCGGTGGCCGCTTCGTGCCGCCCGGGCTCGACTTCGTGGGCCGCCCCCAGCTGATCGCCCGTCTGCCGGGGGCGGGGCGCAGTACGGCCGCCGCCGATGCGGCCGCCGCCGATGCGGCCGCCGCCGCCGGGTCGGCCGCGTCGCCGCGCGCCGCGCGCGCCGCCGCCGGGTCGGCCGCGTCGCCGCACGTCGCGCGCGCCGCCGCGGAGCGCAGCCTGCTGCTCACCGGTCACATCGACGCAGTCGGCGTCGAGCCGCGCGAGCAGTGGACCAGCGATCCCTTCGTGGTCACCGAGCGCGACGGCCTGCTCTACGGGCGCGGCACGAACGACATGAAGGGCGGCCTCGCCGCGCTGGTCGTCGCCCTCGAGGCGCTGCATCGGGCCGGTGTGGCGCTCGGCGGCGAGGTCGTGTTCGCCTCGGTCACCGACGAGGAGTCGTCGGGCGCCGGCAGCTGGTCGGTGGTGCGCCGTTTCGCGGAGCGCGGCTTGCACCCGGCAGCGGGCCTGTGCGCCGAGCCCACCGGCTTCGAGGCCTGGGTGGCCTGCCGCGGCATCCTCAAGCCGCGACTCACCATTCCGGGGCGCGCCGGGCACTCCCAGGAGCCCCAGCCCGACTGGCGCGAGGGCGGCGCCGTCAACGCCATCGACAAGCTCGTGCCGGTGCTCAGCGAGGTGCGGCGCATCAACGCCGACTGGCGGGTGCGCGCCGACCAGCGCCACCCCCTGCTCGCCCCCGGCGACATCGTGCCGGTCCTGGTCGACGGCGGCACCTGGGACGTCACCTACCCCGCCTTCTGCCACCTGACCCTCGACTGCCACTACCTGCCGGCTCAGTGGCACCCGACGCTGGGGGCCGAGCCGGTCAAGGCCGAGATCCGCGAGCGCATCGACGGGGCCGCGGCGAGCGATCCCTGGCTGGCCGCCCACCCGATCGCCTGGGAGTGGGAGTGGGAGGTGCCGCCCGCCGAGATCGCCGCCGACCACCCCCTGGTGAGCACCGTGCTCGACGCCGCGGCGGCGGTGGGGCGGCCGTCGCGGGTCGGCGGGCTCGACTCCTGGCACGACGCCGCGACGTTCACCCTGCACGGCGCCATACCGACCTTCTCGTTCGGCCCGGGCGGCATGGACACGGCCCACGCGGTCGACGAGTGCGTGGCCGTCGAGGAGCTCGTCGACACCGCGGCGGCGGTCGCCCTGGCCACCATGCGCTGGTGCGGCGTGGCAGAGTGAAGGCTGAAGAGAGAGAGGGAGTGCGATGTTGAAGGGTCTTGCGGGCAGGACGGCGCTCGTCACCGGCGGGTCGTCGGGCCTCGGCGAAGCGGTCGTGTGCCGCCTCGCGGCCGAGGGCGTGTCGGTCGCCGTGGGCGGCCGCGACGAGGGACGCTGCGACGCGGTCGCGGCGCGCGCGGCCGCCATCGCCGGCGACGCCGGCTTTGACGGGGCGCTCTTCTCGACCGTGCTGGGCGACGTCGCCCGCACCGCCGAGTGCGAGCGTCTCTTCGCCGACGCCGTCGCGCAGCACGGCCACCTCGACATCCTCGTCAACTCGGCCGGCATCTGGACCGAGAAGCCGATCGCCGAGTGGAGCGAAGCCGACTACGACCTGCTTATGGACACCAACCTCAAGGGCACCTTCTTCCTGTGCCGCGAGGCCGTCCGGCACATGGCGCCGCGCCGCTCCGGCGTGATCGTCAACATCGCGAGCGATTCGGGCACCCACGGCGAGCCGGGGGCAGCCGCCTACGCCGCCGCCAAGGCGGGCGTCATCATGCTCACGCGGACGCTGGCGATCGACCACGGGCCCGACAACCTGCGCGTCTGCAGCGTCTCTCCGGCGATCTTCGACACCCCCATGCTGGCCAAGGCGATCGCCGACGCCGACGACCCCGCGGCTTACGAGTCGTGGCAGGCCGACGGCTACCCGCTGGGACGCATCGGGCAGCCCGCCGAGCTCGCCGCGGTCGTGGCGTTCCTGGCAAGCGACGAGGCGAGCTTCGTGACCGGCCGTACCTGGGTGGTCGACGGCGGCTTCACGGCGTAAGCCCGCCGCGCCGCTCAGCGCCGCGGCCGCTGCGCTGCGCAGCGCGCCGCCCGCGCAGCGTCGGCAGGGTCGCCGCGGCCGGACCAAGGTCGACCGCCCGCGCGGCGGGTGAGAGGATGGGCCCCATGGTGTCGCGCCGCAAAGCCCTCGTCGCCGACCTCGCGCTGTTTTCGGTGGCGGTCTTCTGGGGCGTCAACTTCGTGGTCATCAAGCACGTCACCGAACGCACCACCGACGCCGTCAGCCCGATCGCCAAGAGCGTGGTGGCCGGCACCATGGTCTACCTGCTCTTTCGCTACGTCGTGGCGACGGTCATCTTCTCGGCGATCCAGCCGCGGGCGCTGCTGCGCGCGACGCGGGCGCAGTGGCGTATGGGCGGCCTGCTGGGCGGCTTCTACCTCACCGCCCTGGTCGTGCAGACCATCGGCCTGCAGTACACGACGCCCGGCAAGTCGGGCTTCATCACCGGGCTCAGCGTGGCCATGGTGCCGTTCCTGTACTGGGCGGTGTCGCGGCGCTCGCCGGGCTGGTTCCAGGTGCTGGGCGCCTTCGTGGCGACCGCCGGACTGGGCTTTCTGTCGCTGCGCGGCAACCTCACGGTGAGCTGGGGCGACGCCCTCACGCTGCTCGGCGCCCTGCTCTACGGCCTGCACATCATGACCACCGGCTTCTTCGCGCCCAAGGTGCCGCCCTCGACCCTGGCGGTCACGCAGATGGCCGTGTCGACCGCCATCCTGCTGGTCATCACACCGTTCGTGGCGCACCTCACGCTGGCGCTCGGCTGGCAGGCCTGGGCGGCCATCCTCTGGACGGCGCTCTCGGGCACCATCTACGCCTTCTTCATCCAGTCGTGGGCGCAGCGCTACACAAGCTCGACGCACGCCGCCGTGCTGCTCTGCTTCGAGAGCGTCTTCGCCGCCGTCGCCGGCGTGATCGCGGGCCTCGACACGGTGACCTGGCGCATGCTCACCGGGGCGTCGCTGATCTTCGGCGGCATGCTGCTGATCGAGCTGCTGCCGGGAGCGGGCGGCGCCGAGAACGAGGCGCCCGCCGAGGCGCTCGTGCCGATCGAGCGGACGACCGACCGCGACGCCGGCTGAAGCGCCGGCGCGCGAGCCGCCAAGGACATCGACGCCAGTTAGGAGATAATCGCAGGCGATGACTGAGAAACCTTACGAAGACGTACGCATCGAGGGCCACCTGATCGACTCGCTGATGGTGCCCCAGATCATGGACGACGTCATGGACCTCGAGGGCGAGTTCGAGATCCTCTCGTTCGACGTGGGACGCACCCAGACCGACATCTCGCGGGCCGTCATCCGCATACACGGCCGCGACCGGGCGCACCTCGAAGAGATCCTCACGGCTGTGCAGGAGCACGGCGCCGTGGCCGTGGCGCCCGAAGACGCCGTGCTTGCGCCGGCGCCGGCCGACGGCGTGTTCCCCGACGAGTTCTACTCGACGACCAACCTCGAGACCTACGTGCGGCTCGACGGCGAGTGGCTGCGCGTCGAGGGACCAGAGATGGACTGCGGCGTGCGCGTACGGCCCGCGGTCGGCGCCGACGGTCCCCGCGCCGAGACCCTGCCGCTCTCCGATGTGGCCGCCGGAGAGCTCTTCGTCGTGGGCCACCACGGCATTCGCGTGGTGCCCCTGGCGCGGCCCCGCGAAAGCCAGCCCTTCGAGTTCATGGCCTCGGCGGTGTCGAGCGAAAAGCCCAAGGCGCAGATCGTGCGCGAGGTGGCGCGCCTGCTGCGCCGCGTGCGCGACGAAGGCAAGCTGACGATCGCGGTGGTCGGCCCCGCCGTGGTCCACACCGGGTCGGCCGCCCAGCTCGCGCGCCTCATTCGCGCGGGTTACGTGGGCGCCCTGTTCGGCGGCAACGCGGTCGCCACGCACGACATCGAGTCGAACCTCTTCGGCACCTCGCTGGGCATCGACATGAAGACCGGCATGCCCACGCCCGGCGGCCACGAGCACCACTTGCGGGCCATCAACACCATCCGCCGCTGCGGCGGCATCGCCGCCGCCGTCGACCAGGGCGTGCTGCGCTCGGGCCTCATGCACACGCTGGTGACGACCGGCACGCCCTTCGTGCTGGCCGGTTCGATCCGCGACGACGGGCCGCTGCCCGAGGTGATCACCGACGTGCTCGAAGCGCAGCGCGCGATGCGCGCCTACGCGCAGCGCGCCGGCGCCTGCCTCATGCTCTCGACCATGCTGCACTCGATCGCCACCGGCAACCTGCTGCCGGCCGCCGTGCACACCGTGTGCGTCGACATCAACCCGGCGGTGGTCACCAAGCTCGCCGACCGGGGCAGCTTTCAGACGATCGGCGTGGTCACCGACGTCGGCCTGTTCGTGGAGCAGCTCGCCGACGAGCTCGAGCGCACGCCGCAGACGTAGACGACCGAAGCCGCTCCCCAACACGACTCGCCGTCGCCTTGGCGCGGTATCACAGGCGAGACGACGAAGAGGGGACCATGAGGACACGCTGGTGGGTGCTCGGTAGCGCGCTGCTCATCGTCGCGCTGGCGCTGCTGGCCTCGACCTGATGAGCTCGCCGGCGGCGAGTTCGCCGCCTCCCGAGCGGGTACGCCGGCCTTGAGCGTGACGGCAGGGGGCGGCGGCGGGCTTGTGCCCGCCGCCGCCCCCTGCCGCTCGCTAGTCCAGGTACTTCTCGCGCAGCGTCACCTTGTTGATCTTGCCGATCCCCGTGCGGTCGATCGACTCGACGAAGCGCACGGTGGTGAGCACCGCTTCGCGCGGCAGCACGCCGGCGGCGATGAAGCTCTTCACGTGTACGTGCAGCTCTTTGGCCGTGACCTCGTGTCCCGGCCGCGTGACGATCAGCCCCAGGGGCGCCTCGCCCCACTTGTCGTCGGGGCGGGCGATCACCGCGGCCTCGGCGACGGCGGGGTGCGACGAGAGGATGTCCTCGAGCTCGAGCGACGAGAGCCATTCGCCGCCGACCTTGACGATGTCTTTGGCGCGGTCGGTGATGCGCACCGAGTCGTGGATGTCCCAGGCGGCGATGTCCTGCGTGTGCAGCCAGCCGTCCTTCCAGAGCTTCTCGGAGTTGGCGCGGTCCTTGTGGTAGCTCTGCGTGAGCCAGGGAGCGCGCACCACGATCTCGCCGGTGGCCTTGTCGTCGTGCGGCACCTCGCCGCCCTGCTCGTCGACGATCTTGAGCTCGACGAGGGCGATCGGCGTGCCGGTCCGGGTGCGCAGCGGCACCTGCTCCTCGGGCGGCAGCTGGCACTGCGCGGCCGAAAGGTCGGAGACGGTGAGCACCGGACAGGTCTCCGACAGCCCGTAGCCTACGACCACGTCGACGCCGCGCTTCAGGGCGGCCAGCGCGGTCGAGCGGGGCAGCGCCGCGCCGCCGATGATCACCTTCCACTTCGAGAGGTCGACCGCGGCGGTGGACGGGTTGGTGACCAGCATGTGGAGGATCGACGGCACGCAGTGCGAGTAGGTGACCTGTTCGCTCACGAGCAACTTGAGCAGGACGTCGGGCACGTACTTGCCCGGGTAGACCTGCTTGATGCCCAGCATCGTGGCGATGTACGGGATCCCCCAGGCGTGCACGTGGAACATGGGGGTGAGCGGCATGTAGACGTCTTCGCGCGACAGGCGGCAGGCGCGCGCCGAGCAGATGGTCGCGGTCGAGCTGAGGGCGTGCAGCACGATCTGCCGGTGGCTGAAGCTCACGCCCTTCGGCAGGCCGGTCGTGCCGGTCGAGTAGAACGTGGTGGCCCGCGTGTTCTCGTCTAAGTCGGGAAACGACGCGAGCGGCGCGGCCGCGGCGAGCAGCGCTTCGTACTCGCCGTCGAACGACAGCGTGGTCTCGGGGGCGCCGTCGTCGGTCAGCAGCACGATCTTCTTGACCGTGTCGATGCGGCCCTTGACGTTCTCGATCAGGGGCAGGAACTCGCCGTTGACCAGCAGCACGTCGTCTTCGGCGTGATCGATCGTGTAGACGAGCTGCTCGGGCGAGAGGCGCACGTTCACGGTGTGCAGCACGGCGCCGATCATGGGCACGGCGTAGAAGCACTCGAGGTAGCGATGGCTGTCCCAGTCGAGCACGCCGACGGTGTCGCCGGCCTTCACGCCAAGGCCGAGCAGGGCGGCGGCGAGCCGTCTGACCCGTTCGCGGAAGGTGGTGTAGGTCATGCGCACCTGGCCGCGATAGGTGATCTCCTGCTCCGGGTTGTTGGCGAGCGGCGCGGCGAACATGGCGTTGATGGTCAGCGGAAGGTCGTACGCGGAGTCGGTACGCCCGATCAAGTCGCTCATCTTCTCTCCCTCGGCGGATCTGGCAGGAGACGATACGGGATTCCGCGTTTCACGGCCAGCATCGGGCGGCGATGTGGGGGGCGCGGTCATCAGCAGCGTGCGGCGACGTGCGGCGCGGCCCTCAGCAGCCGGCGGCGGTGTGCGGCGCGGTTATAATCGACGCACGATACCGAGCACCTGCGATGGGGGTTTGAAACCCGTGAAGGCACGAACGATCCGCGACAACGTCTATCTGATTGGCCACGTCGACTGGGACCGGCGCCTGTTCGACGCCCTCATCCCGCTGCCCGACGGCACAAGCTACAACGCCTACTTCGTGAAGGGCAGCGAGAAGAACGCCCTGATCGACACGGTCGATCCGGCCAAGTGGGCTACGCTGGCCGGCCAGCTCGACCAGCTTCCCGCGCCCGACTACCTGGTCATCCACCACGTCGAGCAGGATCACGCGGGCTGCACGCCCCTGCTGCTCGAGCGCTTCCCCGAGCTCACCATCGTCTGCAACGCCAAGGCCAAGGCGCTGCTGATCGACCACCTGCACATCGACGACGCCCGCTTTCTGATCGTGACCGACGGCGAGACCCTCTCGCTGGGCGACAAGACGCTGACCTTCGTGTTCACGCCGTGGGTGCACTGGCCCGAGACCATGTGCACCTGGCTGGCCGAAGACAAGATCCTCTTCAGCTGCGACTTCTTCGGCTCGCACCTGGCGACGAGCGACCTGTTCGCCGACCGCCACGAAGTCTTCGACGGCGCCAAGCGCTACTACGCCGAGATCATGATGCCCTTCGGCCCCCAGGTGCTGAAGAACATCGACAAGGTCACGAAGTACCCCATCGAGTTCATCGGGCCCAGCCACGGGCCCGCTGTACAACGACCCGTCGTTCATCATCGACGCCTACCGCGACTGGGCCGGCGGCGAGCCCCAGAACATCGTCTGCCTGCCCTTTGTGTCGATGCACGACAGCACGCGCCTCATGGTCGACCACCTCATCATGGCGCTCACCGAGCGCGGCGTCACGGTCGAGCGCTTCGACCTGACCACGCTCGACGCCGGCGACCTCGCGACCTCGCTGGTGCACGCCGGCACCATCGTGCTGGGCACGCCGACCGTGCTCACTGGGCCGCACCCGCTGGCCGCCAGCGCCGCCTTTTTGGCCAACGCGCTGCGCCCGCGGGCTAAATACGCCACGGTGATCGGCTCCTACGGCTGGGCCGGCAAAACGGTCGAGACCATCCAGGAGCTCCTCGGCCGCCTCAAGGTCGAGTTCCTCGAGCCGGTCATGGTCAAGGGCCTGCCGCGCGCCGCCGACTACGAGGCGCTCGACCGCCTCGCCGATACCATCGTCGCCAAGCACGCCGACCTCTCGCAGCGCCGCTACGCCGACAGCCTCGTCTGCCGGCCAGTGGTCTGCTAGACGGCGCGCGGGCGAGGGCGCGCCGCGCGCCGGGCGGAGCCCGGAAGCGCGGGGCGACGAGCGCAGCCTGACGAGGCGCGGCGGCGGGCGCGGCCCGACCGCGCGCGACGGCGCGGGGCGGCCTGTCGGCCGCCTCACGCTGCTCCTGTAGACTAGCGCCCGTGCTCACCATCCTCGTCGGCCTCGGCTCGGCGTTTTCCTACGCCACCAGCGACCTGTTCTCGCAGCGGGTCGCGCGCGCGGCGCGCGCCCTCACGCAGGTGGTCTGGGTACTGCTCGCCGGCGCCGTCATCATCGTGCCCATCGCGTTGCTGGTCGACGGGCTGCCGAGCGGCGGCGCGCAGTGGCGCGCCGCCGGCATGGCGGCCGTCGCCGGCGTGACCTACTTCGGCGCCTTCTTCTGCCTGTTGCGCGGCTTGCGCGGCGGCGACCTGGGCCTGATCAGCGCGCTGAACGCCCTGCAGGGCGCCTATGCCGCGGTCGTCTTCGTGGCGCTCGGCCAGCGCGTCACCCCGCTCATCGGTCTGGCGCTCGCGCTCTGTGCCGGCGGCGCCGTGCTGGCCTCGATCGAGGGCCGCGCCAAGACGGCCAAAGGCGTGCCCTGGGCGCTGGCCTCGGGCGCGCTGTTTGCCTGCGTCCTGGTGTCGTACGGCTACGCCCACGACATCAGCTGGCTCTCGCAGGCGGCCATCTCGCGCTCGGTCTCGCTGGCCATCGCGCTGCCGGTCGCGCTGCTCTCCGGCGGCTTTGCCCTGCCCCGCGCGCTGCGCCCCACGGCGGCGGGCGCCGGCCTGCTCGAGCTCGGCGGGCTCGTCTGCGCCACTCTCGCCCTGGCCATGGGCCCGCTCACCGTGGCGGCGGTCACCGCCACCCAGTTCGGCACGTTTGCGGTGATCCTGGGCGTCGCCTTCCTGCACGAACGGCCGCGGCCGCAGCAGTGGGTCGGCATCGCCTGCACGCTGGCCGGCATCAGCCTGCTCGCCCTGATCGTCTGACGGCGGGCTGCAGCGCAGGGCCGGAAGCGCAACAGTCGCCGCTCAGACGTGCGCGAGCGGCCTGGGCCGTGTACCTTTGAGAGGAAAACGGCGCACCGCAGGCAGCGCAAAGACGACGACCGTGAGGACCGACAGCGCGTGAGTGACTTCTTTTCACATGAACGGCGGCCCGGGGAACGTGGTGAACGCATGGAGCGGCGCGAAGACTCGCGCAGGCGCCGGCGTCACCGGCGCCGCGTCGCGCTGATCGTCGTCGTGATCGTCGGCCTGGCTGTCGCCGCGCTGGTCTGGCGGCCCTGGCACGGTGCGGCGACGGCGAGCTCGCCCCCTGTGGCCGGCGCATCGCTCGCCCCGGTGAGCCCGAGCGCCTCGCCTGCCGCCTCACCGACGGCGAGCGTTTCGCCCTCGGGTACCGGCGCGGCGAACGGCGCGGTCGCGGGCGCGAGTCCGTCGGGCGACGCGCGCGTGACCGCGCCCCCGATCGTCCAGGACCTCGTGCCCTACGGCCCGCAGCGCAGGGCCGAGATGGCGGCCTTCAGCAAGCGCCACTACGGGCAGGACACCTGGGTGCTGCACCCCCAGGTCATCGTGCTGCACTACACGGCGACCTCCACCTACGCCGCCGCCCACAATACGTTCGCCTCGAACGCGCCGGCGCTCGGCGAGCTGCCGGGCGTCGCCGCCCACTTCGTGATCGACGAAAACGGCACCATCTACCAGCAGGTGCCGCTCGACGTGCGCGCCCGGCACACCGTGGGCCTCGACTGGTGCGCCATCGGCATAGAGTTCGTGCAGCCGGCGGCCTCCGGCCCCGCGCAGGCGATCGCGCAGATCTTCGCGCGCCCCCGGCAGGTCGCCGCCGGCCTGCGCCTCGTCGCCTGGCTGCAGGCGACCTACGACATCAGCTCGGAGAACGTCATCGGCCACGCCATGGCCAACGACGCGGCGCAGTTCAAAGACCTGACGGGGGCGCGCAACGACCACGTCGACTGGAACACGGCGGCGGTCCTGCGGTTCCGCACGGCCCTGGCCAACGCCGAGTAGCGCGCCCGGGCCCGTGCCGCTCGTGGCGGCCGGGCCGCTCGCTCCTTTCGCGCTCGACGGGCCGCCCGCTCCTTTCGCGCTCGACGGGCCGCCCGCGGGCCGCTCGCCCCTTTCGCGCTCGCCGCGCCGCTACCGTCGCTCGTGGATGGCCAGCAGGTCGGCGTAGATGGCGTAGGCCGTCTGTTCGGGCAGGGCATCGTGCTCGGCGATCTGCAGCGTGCCCATGAGGTCGGTGTGCAGCAGCACCGACAGGGTCGAGCCGCCGGCCGCGTACAGGGGGTGCTCCGGCGCAAGCTCGGTGAGGCGCACGGCTGCTCGTACGTGCTCGAAGGCGCCGTCGGCTGCGCCGCGGCGCGCCGAGCAGACGACGCGCAGCCGTCGTCCGGCGGCCCGCGCCGCCGTCACCCGCGCGGCGCTCACGCCGGCGATGCCGTCCTTGGGCACGTCGTCGGGCGTGAGCGAGGCGCCCATCAGCACGTTCGCCAGGACGACCGTCTTGGCGGCGGCGTCGTGGCCGTCGATGTCGTGGGCGGGATCGGCTTCGGCGTAGCCCGCGGCCTGCACCTGGGCGAGGGCGGCGGCGAAGCCGCCGCCCTCGCCCATCGCGTCGAGGATGTAGTTCGTGGTCGAGTTGAACACCGCGTCGAAGCCGAGCAGCCGGCAGTCGGGCAGACACGAGCGGAAGAGGCTGAAGACCGGGCAGCCGTCCATGACCGCGCCCTCGAACAGCAGGCGCCGGCCGTGCGCCGCGGCGAGCTCGGTGAGGCGCCGGTAGTCCCAGGCGATGGGTCCCTTGTTGACGGTGATCGCGTCCATGCCCCGAGTGAGCCCGGCTTCGAGGTGGGCGATGGCCGCCGCGCCGCCGCGGGGGTCGAGCGGGGTCGCTTCGACCAGCACGTCGGCGCCGCTGGCGGCCGCCAGCTCGGCGCCGGGTCGCGCGGGGTCGGGAAACGCCGCCGGCCCGGCCGGTGGGGCGCCCGCGCCGGTCTGCCCGGCGCCCGCGCCGGCCGACCGGTCGCAGCCGGCCGCGGCGAGCACCTCGGCGGCCGACAGGCCGTCGCGCGCCAGCAGGCTGCCGTGCGAGCGGGTGCCCACGGCGGTGAAGGCGACGCGCAGACCGTGGTCGCGGGCGAGCTCGTCGCCCGTGCGCGCCACGAGCTCGCAGAAGCGCCGGCCGACGTTGCCGAAGCCGAGCAGGCAGAGCTTGCGCGTCACGGGCGCGGCCACGGGCGTGCGGCGCTAGCGCCCGGTGGCCACGCGGCCCACCGCGGCGAGCAGGCGCTCGACTTCGGCGGCGGTCGTGTAGGGCGCGAGGCCCGCGCGCACCAGGCCGCCGCGCTCGATCAGCCCGAGCCGCTCGACCAGCCGGATGGCGTAGAAGTGGCCGTCCCAGAGGAACAGGCCCTCGTCGCCGAGGGTGCGACAGACATCCTCGGGCGACGCGCCGCTCACGGTGAAGGCCACGGTCGAGGTGCGGGGGTGGTCGTCGGGCGGTCCGTAGACGGTGACGCCGGGGATCTCGCGCAGGCCGTCGATCAGGCGTCGCGCCAGGGGCTGCTCGTGGGCCTCGGCGGCCAGCATGCCGGCCACGATCTGACGGCGGCGCCCGTCGAGCCCCTCCAAGCGCTCGGCGAGGGCCGGCTCGGCCGCGACGCGGCGCAGGTGATGACGGCCCATGTCGGCGATGAACTCGACGGCCGCCCCGGCGCCGACGATGCCCTCGTGGTTCAAGGTGCCGGTCTCGAACTTGAAGGGCGTCTCGCGCAGCTGGGTGCGCAGGCGCAGGGCACGCACGAGCTCGGCGGTCTCGCGGCGCGCGTACAGCACACCGACGTGCGGCGCGAAGAACTTGTAGGCCGAGCAGAGCAGAAAGTCGCAGCCCAGGGCGGCGACGTCGATCACGCCGTGCAGCGCGTAGTGCACCGCGTCGATCACCGTGATGGCGCCGACCTCGTGGGCGAGGGCGACGACACGCGCGACGTCGTTGATGGTGCCGACGGCGTTGCTCGCCCAGACGGTGGCGACGATCTTGGTGCGCTCGTTCACGGTGGCGGCGAAGGCCTCCCAGTCGAGCGTGCAGGTGGCGGGGTCGACCGGCACCTCGCGCACCACGACGCCGCGGTCCTGCAGTGAGAGCCAAGGGCCGCGGTTGGCCTCGTGGTCGATCTCGGTGATGACGACCTCGTCGCCCTCGTGCAAGTCGCGGGCGAGGCTGTGCGCCAGCAGGAAGTTGAGCGTCGTCGTGTTGGCGCCGAAGGCGACCTCGTCCCAGTCGCAGCCCAGGAAGTCGGCGAGCGCGTCGCGGGCGTCGGCCAGCAGGTGGTCGCTCTCGATCGTCGTGGCGAAGAAGCCGTGGACGTTCGAGTTGTGGTTGATGAGGTAGTCGGTGACCGCGTCGACCACGCGTTGCGGCACCTGCGTGCCTCCGGGGCTGTCGAAGTAGGCGGCCGGCTGCCCGTCGATCGTGCGGGCGAGCGCCGGGAACTGCCGCCGCACGTAGGGGACATCGAATCTCATCGCGCTACGGCTCCTTGGTCGCGTTTCGCCGGCCGTCCTTGTGCGCGCGGTCCAGCCTGGACCGAGCGGACAACGGTGGCGGCGTGCGGGCCCTGTCGCCGCCGCGGCTTAGTCTACCGTCTCGCCGTCCGGGGCGCGGCCGTGGGGCGCTGCGGCGGGCGCTGCGTCGCCGGGCGCCGCGGCGCGGGCGCCGCGGGAGCGCCGGGCGCTGCGGGAGCGCCGGGCGCTGCGGGAGCGCCCGGTATCGCGGCATCTAGTGACGACGGCGCCGAGCTCGGGGCTGCGCCGACATCGCGCACCGCGCCGTCGCCGGGGGCCGGCCCGTCGTCGGGCGCCTCGGGGGCGGCGAGCGGCAGGCTCACCCGGAAGCGCGCGCCCTGGCCGGGCGCCGTCTTGAGGTCGACTCCGCCCCCGTGCGCCTCGGCGATGGCCGCCACGATCGACAGGCCGAGCCCCGCTGTGCCTTCGCCCTTGGCGCGCGACTCCTGGGGGCGGTAGAACGGCTCGAACACACGGGCGGCGACGTCGCTGGTCATGCCCACGCCGTCGTCGCTCACCTCGATCAGGGCGCGGCCGTCGACCGCTCTGGTGGCGACCCGCACTCGCGCCTGCTCGCCGCCGTGTCGCAGGGCGTTGACCACGAGGTTGGTGAAGACCTGGCGCAGCCGGCTCTCGTCGCCCAGCACGACGATCGACTCGCCATGCTCGAGCGTGATGTCGCGGCCGGGCTCGAGGATGCGGGCGTCGGCCACGGCGTCGGCGGCGAGCTGCGTAAGGTCGACGGGCCCGCGGTCGAGGGCGCGGCCCTCGTCGAGGCGAGCGAGCAGCAGCAGGTCTTCGACCAGGATGCCCATGCGCGCCGCTTCCTGCTCGATGCGTCGCATGGCCAGGTCGAGGTCTTCGGGGCGCTCCTTCGCGCCGCGGCGGAAGAGCTCGGCGTAGCCGCGGATCGACGAGAGCGGCGTGCGCAGTTCGTGCGACGCCTGGGCAAGGAAATGGCGCAGGGCGTTCTCGGAGTTGTGGCTGCGGGTGAAGGCCGCTTCGATCTGCGCCAGCATGGCGTTCAGGGCCAGCCCCAGGCGGCCGACCTCGGTACGCGAGTCGGCGCGCTCGATGCGCTGCGAGAGGTCGCCGGCCGCGATCGCGCCGGCGGTCGCCGCCATGTCGTCGAGCGGACGCAGCTCGCGGCGCACGATCCACCAGGCCAGGAAGCCGAGGCCGACCAGGACCGTCAGGGTCACGATGGCCTCGATGAGCTGCAGGCGCTGCAGAGTCTGCGTGACGTCGGTCAGCGGGATGGCGACGACCAGCGTGTACGACGAGTTCTCGTATTGCGTGGCGAGCACCCGGAAGTGCGACGAAGAATGGCTCGCGGCCGCTACGGTAAGGGTCGACTTGCCGTTGTCGTGGGCCGTGGTGGCCACCAGGCCGGCAGGCAGCGCCGGCGTGGGTGCAGTGGCCGAGCTGTAGGAGAAGATGACCTGACTTCCGACGACGATCTGCCCCGTAGCGTCGAGCAGGCAGCCGTAGGTCCCAGGTGGAAGGGTGGCCTGCTCGCCCGGGGTCACGTTCGGCACGTCGCCGGGCAAGCCCGAGCCGACCCGCTCGATCTGATACAGGACGGGATATCGCGCGGCTTCGAGCTGCTGGTCGACGCGCTGCAGCAGGAACGACTGCAGCGAGACGTACGTCACGCCGTCGGCCACCAGCAGGCCGACGGCCACGAGGCCGACCAGGGCGAGCAACAGGCGCAGCCGCAGCGACATGGGCGCTCGTCAGTCCCGCGCGTCGCGCAGGCAGTAGCCGAAGCCGCGCACCGTGTGGATGAGCGGCGGGCCCGTGGGGTCGAGCTTCTTGCGCAGGTAACTGATGTAGATCTCGACGACGTTGGCGTCGCCGGCGAAGTCGTAGTTCCAGACGTGGTCGAGGATCTGCGACTTGGACAGCACACGGCGGCGGTTGAGCATGAGGTAGCGCAGCAGCTTGTACTCGGTGGCCGTGAGCTCGACGCGCGTGCCGGCGCGGCGCACCTCGTAGGTGTCTTCGTCCATCTCGAGGTCGGAGTAGACGAGCCGCTCGTGGGCGCCGCCGTCGCGCTGCGTGCGTCGCAGGATGGCGCGGATGCGGGCGACCAGTTCCTCGAGGCTGAAGGGCTTGGTCATGTAGTCGTCGCCGCCGAGCGTGAGGCCGCGCACCTTGTCTTCGGTGCCGTCGCGGGCGGTGAGGAACAGCACCGGCGTCGAGGGCGATTCGGCGGCGATGCGCCGCGCCACCTCGAAGCCGTCGGTGTCGGGCAGCATGACGTCGAGCACGACGAGGTCGGGGCGAAAGGCGGGCAGGGCGGCGAGCGCCGCCTTGGCCGTGTGGGCGACGTCGACCTCGAACTGTTCGTAGCGCAGGGCGAGGCCGATCAGGTCGGTGAGGCTCTCTTCGTCGTCGACGACCAGGACCTTGGGATGTTCGCTCAAAGGTGCGCCTCCTCGTTGCCGCCACGCGCGCGACCGCGACCGCGCGACAGGTGTGCCTGCAGGCAGTGTACGGCCGTTTGCTGTGGAGATGCTGAGAACTCTCTGTGGCCCGCCTATGCGCCGTCTCAAACATTCGCGGAGCCCGCGCCCTCGCGTCGCGGCATGCTTCATCAGATCTCCGCGTTCGGCTCGCTTCGTGCGCGGCGCAGGGCGGCTCGAGTCGCCCTTACCCGGCCGACGGCGGCCGCACCGCACCGCCCTCGTAAGCATCGCCGGCAAGACGGTAGCGTACGATAGGCGAGGGGCGGGAATGACTCGCCCGAACCTGCGACCACCGAGACGATGCAACTGCCGGCTGCCACTCTTCCCACGAAGACCCATCTGGGACGCGCCTTTCGCGTGCTCTGCCTGGAGTGGGCGGCGGCGGCGCCCGAGGGCGCCGCCGCCGCCCCCGTCGAGCTGCGCGCCCGCGTCGAGCGGCTGACCTCGCTCGGCGTCGACGTCGCGCTGGTCGCGCGGGCGGGGATCGACGCCGTCGATCCCCGCCTCTACGCGCGCCCCGACGTCGAGGGTCGCTTGTTCCTGCTGCTCTCCGACGGCGCCGAGGCCTATGTGCTGGGGCCCGCCGGACCGCGCCTGATCGACCGCCGCCTCATGACCGCCGACGAAGACGCGCAGCTCGGCGCCGCGGTCGCCGCGGTGCGCGACGCTCTGGACGCGAAAGGTGTGCCGAGCAGGGTCGGGAGCGGCCGCCACCGCCACAGCCTCGTACTGGGGCGGCCGCCGGCCGACGACCTGCTGGAGCGTCTCATCGACGCCGGTATCGGCGGCTGGAGCGATCTGGTCGAGCTGGCCGGCGGCCTCGCGCACTCCGCCGGCGTGCCGCGCCCCTGCGTGAGCTGGCGCGACGGCCGCCTCGACTTCGCCCTCACCGACTTCGCCGACAGCATGCGCTGGCTGTTGCAGTGGATCGTGCGGTACCGCGACTACGACGCCCGCGAGGTGCTCGTCGTGGGCGCCGACTTCGGCCTCGACGGCGGCGCCGGCGGCGCCGCTCGCCGCCTCATGATCCCCGAGCTGCACGGCGCCGCGTTCGCCTCGGTGGGCGCCGAACGCGACGGCGCGGCACGCAACGTGCAGCGCGTGGGCGGCGGCCATGCCGCCGTGCTCGAGCTGCTCGACGAGCAGATCGCCCTGCGCGAGGCGCGCGTGCTCGAAAGCTTTCCGTCGCCCAGCACCGACCGCGACTGGCTGTTCCAGGTCGAGGGCTTCGACCCCTTCCGCGAGCGCGAGGTCGAGACCTGGCTGACCGTGGCCAACGGCGAGACCGGCACGCGCGGCTCGCTCGAAGAGGGCTCGCCGGCATCCACGCCGGCGACCTTCGTAGCCGGCGTCTTCGGCGACGACACCGGCGAGCTGCACATACGCCAGCCGGTCATGGCGCCCGACTGGCTCTGCGTGCGGCTGCTGGTCGAAGGCATGCCGTTGAACCTGACCAACGGCGAGATCATCGAGCACCGCCGCGTGCTCGACATGAGTCAGGGCATCGTCTTTCGCTACTGGCGGCAGCGCGACCGCGTGGGCCGCACGGTGCGCGTGCGCACGGCGCGCTTCGCCTCGCTGGCCGACCGTTCGATCATGGTGCTGCGCGCCGAGGCGAGCCCCGAAGACTTCTGCGGACGTCTCGTCTGGGAGGCCTGTGTGGGCGTCTCGCACGCCGGCGGTCCGGTCTACGACGCCTCGCTCACCACGCTCAACGGCAGCGGCTTCGTGGCGCGCACCAAGGGGCGCAAGGGCGGCGGCCACGTGCTGGCGGTCTCGACCAGGCCGGCGTCGGGTTCGCCCGTGGCGCGCTACCTCGAGCAGTCGCGCGACGTGATCGGCGGTCGCCTCGACTGCAACGAACCCGCGACCATCGACCGCATAGCGGCCGTGGTCTCCTCGCCGAGCCGGCCGCCGGCCACGACGGCCGCCTTGAACGTGCTCGAAAAGGCCGAGACCGCCGGTTTCGACGAGCTTCTGCGGCGCCACGTCGCGGCCTGGCGCGAGCGCTGGAACGACGCCGCGGTGTCGATCGGCGGCGACGCGCACGCCGAGCTCGCCCTGCGCTTCTCCATGTATCACATGATGTCGACGGCCCACCCCACCAAGGAGACCGTCTCGGTGGGCGCTCGCGGCCTGTCGGGCATGTCGTACTTCAACCACGTCTTCTGGGACACCGAGATCTTCGTCGTGCCGTTCTTCATCTACACCCACCCCGAGACCGCGCGCACCCTGCTCACCTATCGCTTTCGCAACCTCGACGGCGCCCGGCGCAAGGCTCGCGACATGGGCTTCAAGGGCGCGCTGTTCCCCTGGGAGTCGGCCGACAAGGGCATCGAGACCACGCCGCCCTACGGCATAGGGCCGCACGGCGAGATGATCCCCATCCTCTCCGGCCTGCTCGAGCACCACATCTCGGCCGACGTGGGCTGGGCCGTGTGGGAGTACTGGAAGTGCACCGGCGACGACGAGTTCATGGAGCGCATGGGCGTGGAGTTGCTCCTGGAGACTGCTCGCTTCTGGGCGTCGCGAGCGAGCCGCGACGAGCTCGGCCGCTTTCACATCTCGGTCGTCGTGGGGCCCGACGAATACCACGAGGGCGTCGACGACAACGCCTACACCAACGTGCTCGCGCGCTACAACATCGAGCGCGCCCTCGACGCCTTTCCGTGGCTCACCGAGCGCGCCCCCGACAGGGCGGCGGCGCTCGCCGAGCGCATAGGCCTGACGGCCGGCGAGCTCGTCCACTGGCGCAACGTGGCCGACGCGCTGGTCGACGGCTACGACCCGCACACCAAGCTCTACGAGCAGTTCGCGGGGTTCTACGAGATGGACGACGTCGACCCGGCGGCTCTGGCCGCGCGCCCCATGGCGGCCGACCTGCTGCTCGGCCGCGAGGTGACCCTCAACGCCAAGGTGGTCAAGCAGGCCGACGTCGTGATGCTCTGCTACGTGCTGTCCAACGAGATCCCCGCCGACGCCGCCCTCGCCAACCTGCGCTACTACGAGCCCATCACCAGCCACGGCAGCTCACTGTCGCCGGGCATCCACGCCGCCCTGGCGGCGCGCCTGGGCGACATCAAGCTCGCCGCCGAGGCCTTCCACATGGCCTCCGACATCGACCTCTCCGACAACATGGGCAACGCCGCTCGCGGCCTGCACATGGCGACCATGGGCGGCTTGTGGCAAGCGGCGGTCATGGGTTTCGGCGGCGTGCGGCGCGACGACGAGACGCTCGTCATCGACCCTCACCTGCCCGACGACTGGACCTCGTTCTCGTACACGGTGCGCTTTCGCGGCTCGCGCTTTCAGGTCGCGGCCCAGGGCGGCGAGCTGCGCATCACGGTCGGCGACATCGCGGCGACCGTCGTGGTCGGGCGGCGCAAGCGCCATCTCGCGCTCGGCGACCACCACTTTCGCAAGAGTCTGCGAGGGACCTGGGAGGAGCGCCCATGAACCTGCTCATCATGCTCGACCCCGGCCCCGAGAGCGAGGAGCTGCTGGTCTCGGCGCGCGCCCTGTCGCACGTGAGCGGCTGGCCGGTGCGCGGGCTGCACGTCAGGGCCGACGACGCCGCCCCCGACCTCGAGCTGCCCGCCCGCCTGACGACCAACACCATGGTCGAGGAGGCGCACGGCGACCCGGTGGCCGCGGTGCTCGCCGCCGCCGGCGACGAGGACGTGGTGGGTCTTTGCCCTGCGGCGCGCGGGCGAGCAGGGCGTCGGCCCGCTGGCCGACGCCCTGCTCGCCCGCGCGCCGCAGACGCTGTTCGTCGTGCGCCCCGGTATGCGTCCCATCTCGACGCTGCGCCGCATCGTGGTGCCGCTCGACGGCAGCCCCTCGAGCTCCGAAGCCATGCGCGTGACCGACGAAGCCTTCTGCGGGCGCGGCCGCGAGATCGTCGTGGTGCACGTGGGCACGGCCGACATGCCCGACGAGCCCGGCAGCCTGCCGGCGCCCCGCATGGTCGACCAGGAGCACTACGAGTGGTCGTCGTGGCACGACGAGTTCACCATGCGCTTCGCGACCTGCCCCGAAGGCGGCCGTCATCGCACCGTGGTGGGCGTCGGCGACCCCCCCGAGGTGATCGTCAAAGAGGCCACCACGCCGCCCGCCGACCTGATCGTGCTGGCCTGGGCCGGGGTGTTCGCCGCGGGGCATTCGATGTTCGTGCGGCGCCTGCTCGAAGACGCCCCCTGCCCGCTGCTGCTCGTGCCGGTGCCGGCGCACTCCTGACTGGGGGACGGGCTACCACTCGCGCCCGCACGTCTGACGCGGCGAACGACGTCGTTCTCGCCCAGCGCCTCCGGCCGGCGTATCAGGAGCCGGAGCGCCCGCTCTTGGCCGGCTTGCGGCCACCCCGGGCTGCGCCGCTCGAGCCCGACTTGGCCGCCGACGCACCCTTGCCCGGCGCGTTCTTGCCGGCCGCGCCCTTGGCCACGCTACCCTTGGCGCCGCGGGCGGGGCGCGCCGCCTCGAGTGAGACCTCGACGGTCGGCCGGTTTCGCGTGTAGAGGATGATGGCGACGCCTGCGGCGATGCTGCCGATCGACTCCCACTGCGTCGTGCGCAGCCCCAGGAACACCACCGGGTTGCGGCGGATGAACTCGATCAGCAGGCGTTCGATGCCGGCCAGCACCATGAACCAGCCCCACACATACCAGCCGGGCTGCGCGCGCTTCGCCTTGCGATAGAGGAACCAGCCGACGAGCAGCATGACGAACGTCTCGATGGGCGGCGTCGGCCAGACCTTGACGCCCGGCGGCGTGGGCACCGTGCCGTGCGGGAAGGCGATGCCGATGAACGACTTGGTGGGGCTGCCGTAGTCGCCGTCGCCCGAAAGCAGGCAGCCGATGCGCCCGATCGCGTAGCCCACGGCCACCGCCGGCCCGGCGGCGTTGGCCATGAGGCCGACCGGCACGTGACGAAAACGGGCCCAGAGCGCGACGCAGATGAAGCCGCCGATCAGGCCGCCGTACCAGGTGAAGCCCGAGCCGCTGAAGACGTTGTGGAACAGGTCGCCCTTGACGGCCGCCCAGTGCTGCGCCAGGTAGTAGATGCGGGCGCCGGCAAACCCGCCGATGCCGGCCACGAACAGCAGCTCGTAGGCGAACTCGAACGACACGCCGCGCGTGCGCAGCACGAGGTAGGCGACGAGCGAGGCGGCGACCAGGGCGCACGCGGCCATCACGCCGAAGCTGTAGATGGTGATGGGGCCGATATGAAAGAAGACGGGGATCACGCGCGGGCTGTGGTCACGCGCCCGACGAGCGCACGTAGGCGCGATCGCCGACGATCTTCAGGTGGGCGCCCAAGGGTGCTGAGATCTGCTGCATGTGGTGCAGTATGGCACGTCCGGCGGCGCCCGTAACGATTGCCGGGATGCCGTCCGACGACGCGTAGACGGGAATGAGGGTCGCGCTGACCCCGTGCGGCGAGAGTGCGGCGGAGACGAGCACCGTCTGGCCGGTGGCCAGGCTGTAGTGATCGAAGACCAGGTCGCCCAGGCTGTAGATGATGACGTGGCCCTTGTAGAGCTGCACGCCCTGCAGCACGTGTGGGTGGTGGCCGATGACCAGGTCGGCGCCGGCATCGATCGCCGCGTGCGCCTCGGAGACCTGAGAGGCGAGCGGCGTGTCGGTGTATTCGATACCCCAGTGAAAGCAGACGACGACGTAGTCGACGCGTCGCTTGAGCGCGCGGATGGCCTGCGTCACCTGACTCATGTCGGTGACCCCCGTGGCCACCCCGGGGCCGCTGCCGGCGGCAAAGCCGGGCCAGATGATGTCGGTCCAGCCGAGAAAGCCGATGGTCGCGCCGTTGCTCGCCCGCACGATGGCCGGCCGCCGGGCGGCGCTCGCGTTCCTGCCCGCGCCGACCACCTTGATGCCGGCGGCCTCGACCGTGCGGATGGAGTCGACTAGGCCGGCCGGCCCCTGGTCGACGGCGTGGTTGTTGGCCATGTTCACGACGTCGACGCCGGCGAAGGCGAGGCCGGCGGCCAGGCGCGGGTCGCCCTGAAAGTGCACGTCTTTGCCGGGGTAGGGGTCGCTGATCGTGGTGAGCGGCGACTCGAGGTTGACCCAGGACGCGTCGGCCGCCCGCAGGACGGGTGCGATACCGGCGAAGACCGCGTCGGGGCCGTGCGCCGCGATGTACGACTTGACGCCCCGGTCGCCCATCGTGTCGCCGCCCGAGACGACCGTCACGCCGGCGTGCGACGCCGCCCTGGGCGACGCTCCGGGGCTCGAAGGGACGCGCGTCGACGAAGCGCTCGACGCGAGCCCGGCGGTGCTCGAAGCGACGGGGGCGGGCGGCGGAGCCGCCCCCGCCCCTCGGCGAGAACGCCGTCGCCAGCGCGATGGCCGCCACGACGGTGAGCGCGACGAGCGCCGCCACCATGGCCACCACGCGGCCCGAAGCCTTCACCGGCCGCGAGCGGTAGCGCACCGGCGCGCCCCCGGGCGCGCTACCGGAAGCCGCGTCGTTACGAGTCGCGCGCCGGTACCAGTCGCGCGCCGGTACGAGTCGCCGCGCCGGTACGAGGCGCTGCGCCGGTGCGAGGCGCCGCGTCGTGTGCCTGACGGTCGCGCCTGTCCCGGGCCTTGTCGCGTCGGCGTTTCATGGGTCCAACTTTCGTCTGGCCTGTCTCTTCTGTTCTGCAGTGCGGCGCGCTCACCTTGTCGTCAGGTTCGCCGGCGGGCCGGGCCGGGCATGGCCGGGGCGGTGCCGCGCCGCCGCCGGGGTGCTACGCTGCAGCGTATGGATGTCCGTCGGGAGTCTGGTCGTGCCGTCGGCGTGCCGCTCCTGATGGTGGCCGTCGTCGTCGCTGTGGCCCTCGCGGTGGGCGGCTTCGTCGAGGCGTTCCGCGCCCCGGTCGCGCGCCACGCCGTCGTCGTGCCGCCGCCTGCGGCGTCGCTTGCGACGGTGCGCGCGGCGGCCGTGGAACGCTGGATCGACGCGAGCCTGCCGGCCCTCACGGCGCGGCGCAGGCACGCCTGGGACCGCGCCCTGCCGGCCGACGGCGCGGCCGCGCGACGCGCCCTCGACGCCCTCTACCTCCACCTGGCGCCGATCCCCTGGCGCGGGCTCCATGTGGTGGTGAGCACAGTCGACGAGCAGGCCGGCGTCTTCGACGTGAAGTTCGCCGGGCGTCCCGGCGGCGCCGGGCCGTCCGACCGCGTCGTCGCCGAACGGCTGCTGGTCGTGACCGGGAGCGGCACCCGCCTGCGGGTCGCCGGCGACAGATCGCCGGCCGCCATGCGCAGCGAGTACTTCATGGCGTTCCGCACGCCGCGCGCCGTGGTGCGCGACGGTGCGGTCGTGGTATCCGACGCGACCTGGCGGCCGCTCGCCCTCGAGCTTGCCGGCGACATGCCGCAGGCCCGGGCCGACGTCGCCGCCCTGCTGGGGGTGAGCGGCGACCGTCCGATCGTCGTCTTTGTCTACGCGACGGCGGCCGAGGTCACGGGCTATCTGGGGCAGACCCACATCCTGGAACGCGAGCGTTTCTTCGCCCGGCTGCCCACCACGACACGGGCGACCCTGTGGTCGCCCACCGACATCGGCGTGCTGGCGTCGGCCCTGCCGCCGGCCGACCCCTGGACCGTCCACATGCTGGCCCACGAGGTGACCCACACGCTCACCTGGCGCTGGTTCTACCACACCGCGCACGCGCCGCCGCTGCTGCTCGAGGGCATGGCCACCGCGGTCGAGGGCGACCGCAGCTACGCGCCGCTGCGGGCCGAGCTGGCCGCCGGTAATCGCAGCATGCCGCTGCTCGCCACCTTCGCGAGGAGCGACCTGTGGGCCGGCGGCAGCATGTCTCGCGTGACCCTCGCCTACCTCGAGGGCGGCGCGCTCGTGAAGTACGTGCTGGCCGGCTGGGGCCAGGCCGCACTGCGGCGTTTCAGCGTGGACGTCGCCCAGAGCTCGCTCACCGGACCGGCGGTCAAACAGGTCGTGCGCCGCGACCTGCACGAGTCGTGGGGCCGCTTCTACACGGGCTGGAAGGCGTACGTGATGACGCTGCCCTGAGGGGCCGAAGTTCCAATGGGGCGTCATGATGGAACAAAGAGGGAGCAGCCGAGAGAGAGCCGCGGCCGCCGAGAGGACCGCAAGGAGCCAAAGGAGTCACTATGCGCCGCAGAACCATCGCCCTTCTTGCCGCGGCGGCAGCCGTAGTCGTCGCGCTGGTCGTCGTCGTCACCGCCGCCGCCCAGAGTCCCTCGACCCTGCCGCCGATCACCGTCTCCGACCTCCTGAACAACGTCGCCACCAAGGCGCAGGGCACGACCGCGGTGAGCGGCGACGTGGCCTGGAGCAACGGCCTGCTCGGCGGCTCGTCGCTGCTGTCGCTCGGCGGCACGCAGACCCCGGGCGGCCTGTCGAGCCTGCTCACCGGCGGCTCGGGCCGCGTATGGGCGCAAGACGGCAAAGTGCGCCTCGAATCGCAGGGACAGAACGGCGACTTCGTGGTGGTCGGCAACGGCGCCACCGTGTGGACCTGGGACTCGATGACCACGACGGCCACGCAGTACACGCTGCCCGCACACGCCGGCTCGTCGACGCCTACGCCGTCGCCGGCCTCGAGCCTCGACCCTGCGACCGCCATCTCCCGGCTCATCGCCAGGCTCGCGCCCACCGCGACCCTGAGCGTCGACGGGCAGGCGACCGTCGCCGGTCGCCAGACCTACACGCTGACCCTCACGCCCACCTCGTCGCTCACCAGCGTCGGTTCGGTGACGGTGGCCATCGACGGGCAGCGCTGGGTGCCCCTGCAGGTGCAGGTCTTCGCCAAGGGCGACACCACGGCGGTGCTCTCGGCGGGCTTCAAGACGGTCTCGTTCTCACCCAGTGCCGACAGCCTGTTCACCTTCACGCCGCCGAGCGGCGCCACCATCGTCCACAAGACCGTGAAGGCGCCCGCGGCTCTCAAAGGCATGACCGGCAACGACACGGCCGGTAAGACCGCGCAGCACAGGCCGCTGACGCTGGCGCAAGCCAAGGCGCAGGCCCCGTTCCTGCTCACGCCGTCCTCGACTCCGGCGGGCGTCGAGTTCCGCGGCGCGTTCGTCACGCCGACCAAAGGCACGAGCACCGCGAGCCCCGCGACCGGGCTGACGCCGGCGCAGCGCAACGCGGTGGCCGGCTTCGCCGGGCACCCAACGGCGGTGCTCGCCTACGGCACCGGCTTCGGTACGGTCGTGGTCGTCGAGTCGCGCACCACGGCCGCCCAGGACGCGCAGATCGCCCAGGGCCTCGGCCAGGTCTCGATGATCGGCAAGGCCACCGTCAACGGGGCGCCCGCAGTCAGGCTGCAGACGTCCCTCGGCTCGGTCGTGACGTTCCGCCAGGGCGACGTGCGGGTCGTGGTCGCCGGCCTGGTGCCCTGGAGCGTCGTCGACCAGGTCGCCGGCAGCCTGCACTAAGCGCGCGACGAAGTCACGCCTGCTTGAGCGGCGGCGACGAAGTCAATGGACGGCACTAGCCAGATGACCGGCACAGACCAGGCGCCCGCGGGGGCGCCGGCGGGCGGCACCACGAGCGGCGACGCGGGGCCGCCCGCCCCGGTCTGCGCCGGCCGCCCCGTGGTGCTCGCCACCCACGGCCTCACCAAGCGCTTCGGCAAGCTGCTGGCCGTCGACCATCTCGACCTCGCCGTCTGCCGCGGCGACGTCTTCGGCTTTCTCGGGCCCAACGGGGCCGGCAAGACGACGACCATCCGCATGATCTTCGGCCTCATCTTCCCGACCAGCGGCCACGTCGACGTGCTCGACCACCGCGTGCCCGGCGACCGCGTGGCCGCGCTGCGTCACCTGGGCGGCTTCGTCGAGGTGCCGGCCTTCTACCCCAACATGAGCGCGCGCCGCAACCTGCGGCTGATCGGCGCGGCCGGCGGCCGCGCGACCGAGGAGCGCATCAGCGAGGTGCTCGACACGGTCGGCCTGCTGGCGCGCGGCGACAGCAAGGTGGGCGGCTACTCGCACGGCATGAAGCAGCGCCTGGGCATCGCCAACGCGCTGCTCGCCCGGCCCGAGGTCATCATCCTGGACGAGCCCACGAGCGGCCTCGACCCGCAGGGCATGAAAGACGTGCGCGAGCTCGTGCGCGAGCTGGGCGCGGCCGGCACCACCGTCTTTTTGAGCTCGCACCTGCTGCACGAGGTCGAGCAGGTCTGCAATCGGGCCGTCATCATCAACCGCGGCCGCACCGTCATCGAGGGTCCGGTCAGCGCGCTGCGCCCGCACGACGAGGCGGTCAAGGTGGTGACCGGCGACCAGCAGAAGGCCTTCGAGACGGCGCGCGCCCTGTTCGGCGCGCAGGGCGTGAGCTGGGACGAGGGCAACCTGATCGTGCGCGCCGGCGACGAGGGCGTACCCGAGCTCGTGCGGCGCCTCGTGGCGGACGGCATCGCCGTGCGCGCCGTGGTGCCCGCCGTCGAGCAGGGCCTCGAAGACTTCTTTCTGGAGCTCACGCAGAGCTCCGACGTCGACGCCGGGCGCGGCGAGCGGGCGGCCGAGGCCGCCCGCTCGCCGGCCGGCGGGGACCAGGGGTAGGCCGGCGTGGGCAGCCTGGGCCGCGAGTTCACCAAGATCCTCTTTCAGCGGCGCACCTACCTGGGCTGGGCCGGCCTGCTGGCGGTACCCGTGCTCATCGTGGTGGCGCTCGACCTGTCGAACTCGAAGCCCGCCCCCGGCCAGGGGCCGCCGTTCTTCGCGCAGATCACCAACAACGGCATCTTCACCCCGCTGGCGGCGATCGGCGTGCTCTCGTTCTTTCTCTTTCCGCTGATCGCCGCCATGGCCGGCGCCTTCCCCCTGGCCGGCGAGGCCGAGCAGGGCACCATGAAGACCTGGATGAGCCGCCCGGTGAGCCGCACCGCGATCCTCTTCTCAAAATGGGGCGTCGCCATCCTCTACATCGTGGTCGGCATGCTGCTCGTGGGCGTCGGCGGTCTCGTCGCGGGCTGGCTCGTGTTCGGCGCCCACCCGCTCACCACGCTGTCGGGCACGACGATCAGCATCTCGGCCGGACTCGGCCGCATCGTGCTCGCCAACCTGCTCATCCTGGCCGCGCTGCTCTGCATGGTCTCGCTGGCGCTGTTCTTCTCGACGCTCAGCAACTCGAGCCTGACCGCGGCCATCAGTGCCATGGTGGTGTTCGTCGTGCTGACCATCCTGAACAGCTTCAGCTACTTCGACTTCATGAAGCCCTACACGTTCACGAGCTACGACATGGCCTTCATCAACCTGTTTCGCGACCCGATCTACTGGCAGCCCATCCGCCACGCCCTGCTCGCCTACGGGGCCACCGTAGCCGGGCTGCTGCTGGTCTCGTGGCTCATCTTTCGGCGCAAGGACATCCTCACGTAGGGCAGGCGGGCAGCGGCGGGCCGAACGTGGTGCAGGAGAGCCGATGACATCGCTTCGCCTCGAGGCCATCAAGGTCGCCCACCAGAAGCGCACCTACCTGGGCTGGACGGGGCTCGTGGCCGTGCCGCTCATCGTGGTCGCCGCGGGGGCGCTGCAGACGCCGCGCCCGCAGGACCCCGGCGAGCCGCCGTTCGTGGCGCACGTCGCCCAGAACGGCTTGCTCGTGATGCTCTCGGCGCTGATCGCGCTGGCTTCGTTCCTGCTGCCCATCGTCGCCGCTATGGGCGGCGCCTCGTCGGTGGCCAGCGAGGCCGAGACGGGCACGCTCAAGACCTGGCTGTCGCGTCCAGTGAGCCGCACGGGCGTGCTCCTCACCAAGTGGGCCGTGGCCGTGCTCTACGCGCTGGCCGGGGCCGCCCTGGTGGCCGTGGTGGCGCTGGCGGCGGGCGCCGCGGCCTTCGGCCTGCGCCCGCTGGTCACCCTGTCGGGCACGACGATCGGCACATCGCACGCGCTCGGCCTTGATCGGCGTGGCCTACCTGCTGGTGGTCGCGGGCGCGGTCTGCTCGCTGACCATCGCCCTGTTCATCTCGACGCTCACCGACTCGAGCCTCACGGCGGCGATCATCGCCATCGCCGTCTTCACCGTGCTGACCATCCTGAACGCCTTCAGCGTGTTCGACTTCCTGAAGCCTTACACGTATTCGAGCTACCGCCTCGCCTTCGTCAACCTGTTCCGTTATCCGATCTACTGGCAACCTGTCAGGCAGGCGCTCGAGAGCTACGGGGCGACGGTAGGCGTGGCGCTGCTCGCCGCGGTCGCCGTGTTCGGGCGCAAGGACGTGCTGAGCTAGGCGAACCCTAGGAAAGGAGCGCACATGGCAGAAGGCAGGAACACGCCGGCCGGTCGCGTCGCCGTGGTGCCCTCGCATTGGTCTGACTTCTACGAAGAGACGCGCGTGCCGGCGGCGATCCGGGCCGGCGACACGGTGCAGGTCACGGGCCACACCGGGGAAGGGGCGGACGGCGTCTTTCCGGCGGGCGTCGAGGAGCAGATCCGCGGCACCTTCGCCAACCTCGGCGAGACCCTGGCCGCGGCTGGGGTCGGTTGGCCGCACGTGGTCAGCCTGACCTCGTATCACGTGGGGCTGCAGCGCCAGCTTGCCGCGCTCCTGCAGGTCGCCGCGGAGATCTTCGACGAGCCGCTGCCGGCCTGGACGGCCGTCGGGGTGACCGAGCTCATCGTGCCCGAGGCGCTGGTCGAGATCAGTTGCGTCGCGGTCGTGCCTGAGCCCGGCTCACGCACGGTGACCTAGCGCCGCGCGGGTATGATTTCGGGCAACCACTCGCGGAGGCCGCCATGAGAGCCATGCTGCTGCGTCAGCCCAAGCCGATCGACGAGCGGCCCCTGGAGCTCGTCGAGCTCCCCCGGCCGCACCCCGGCGCCGGCGAGATCCTGATCGCTGTGAGCGCCTGCGGCGTCTGTCACACCGACCTGCACGTCGCCGAGGGCGAGCTGCCGCCGCACAAGTCTCCGGTCGTGCCCGGTCACCAGATCGTGGGCCGCGTCGTCGAGCTCGGCGAGGGTGTGACCGAGCACCGCGTCGGCGACCGCGTCGGCGTGCCCTGGCTGCACTCCACCGACGGCACTTGCCGCTACTGCCGGCGCGGCGACGAGAACCTGTGCGACGCCGCCCAGTTCACGGGCTGGGACGTCGACGGCGGCTTCGCCGAGCTCACCGTGGCGCCGGCTGCCTTCAGCTACCCGCTGCACGAGAGGCTGAGCGATCTGGCGGCGGCGCCGCTGCTGTGCGCCGGCATCATCGGCTATCGCTCGCTGCACCTGTCGGGCCTCGTGCCGGCGGGAGCCGGCGCCGGCGCGACGGCGGGTGCCGCCGGCTCGGGCGCGGGCGTCGCGACCCCGGCCGGCCCAGGAGCGGCCGCCGGCCGGCGCCTGGGGCTGTACGGCTTCGGGGCCGCCGCCCACATCTGTCTGCAGATCGCGCGCTACTGGGGCGCCGAGGTCTACGCTTTCACCCGCGACGAGAAGCACCGGCGCCTGGCCCTCGAGCTCGGCGCCGTGTGGGCGGGCGCGGCCGACGAGCAGCCCGGCGGCGACGCCGCCGTCAAGCTCGATGCGGCCATCGTCTTCGCGCCGGTCGGCGAGCTCGCCATCGAGGCCCTCAAGGTGCTCGACAAGGGCGGCACGGTCGCCATGGGCGGCATCTACTCGTCGCCGGTGCCGGCGTTCGAATACCCATTGCTCTATGGGGAGCGCGTCATTCGCAGCGTGACCAACTCGACGCGGCGCGACGCCGCCGAGTTGCTGCGCCTGGCGGCGGCCATCCCCATCGTCACCGAGATCCAGGTGTTCCCGCTCGACCAGGCCAACGAGGCGTTGATCGCTCTCAAGCACGACGGCATCCGCGGCGCGGCGGTGCTGCAGGTGGCCGACGACGCGACGTAGGCGTCAGCCGCGTGCGCTACGCGGCGCGACGGTGGGGCGGCGCGGTCGGGGGCGCGGTTCGCCCATCGCACCGCGCGACGCCGCGTGCGCTACGCGGCGCGGCGCTCCGCCGGATCTTCCCGCTCCGTCTCGCGCACGTGCACGACGAGCACGCGGGCCGTCGTGTCGCCGGCGCAGGCGAGCGAGTGACGGAAGCTCGCGGGCAGCGAGACGATGCTGCCGGGTCCGGCGATCAGCGTCTCGGCGCCGATCCGCGCGGTCACCTGACCCTCCAGCACGTAGGCGTACCGGGCGTGGCCGGCAGGCGGCGTGGGGAGGCTGGGGGCGCCCGGCGCCAGCAGGTGCTCGACCGTCACGACTTCGTAGTGCTCGCCGGCGTCCGGGTCGCGGGCGGGATCGTGCGGGCGTTCGCGGGCGGGATCGTGCGGGCGTTCGCGGCCGGGGTCTCGGGCGGAGTCGCGCGTGGGGTCTCGGGCGGAGTCGCGCGCGCGGTCGCTGCTGTTGCCGCGGTCGGGCTTGTCGCTGGAGTTGTGCTTGCCAGGTGGCATGATGCTCTGCCGGTAGGCTTTCCCGGCGCGCGGCGCTGCTAGACCGGGGAACTCACGCGCCCGGACGGGCGCTCAGGCCATCATGCGCTCGACCGACGCGAGGGCGCGTTCGGCGATGCGCGGCGGCACCACGATCTCGTTCAGGCCCTCGTCCAAGGCGGCGATCGCCTTGTCGAGGGTGGTGCGCTTCATGTTGGGGCAGATCGCGCCGCGCGCGGCCGGCAGGAACTCACGGTCGGGGTAGAGTCCGCGCAGGCGGTGCAGCAGGCCCGTCTCGGTGGCCACCACGAACACGCGGGCGGCGCTCGTGGCCGGGTAGCGCAGCATGCCCGAGGTGCTCGTGATCACCGTGGCCAGGGCGCGCACCTCGCGACCGCACTCGGGGTGCGCCATGAGCTCGGCCCCTGGGTGTGCGGCGAGGGCGGCGCTCACCTCGTCGGCGGTCATCTGCTCGTGCACGGGGCAGTAGCCTTGCCACATGATCATGTTCGTGCGCCCGGTGCGTCCGGCGACCCAGTCGCCCAGGTTGCGGTCGGGCACGAAGATGATGGGCTGCTCGGCGGGGATGCGGGCCACGATCTCGGGGGCGTTGGCGCTGGTGCAGCAGACGTCGACCTCGGCCTTGATCTCGGCGCTCGTGTTGACGTAGGCGACCACGGCGGCGTCGGGGTGCTGCGCCTTCAAGGCGCGCAGGCCTTCGACCGTCACCATGTCGGCCATCGGGCAGCCGGCGTGGGGATCGGGCATGAGCACGGTCTTGGCGGGCGAGAGGATCTTGGCCGTCTCAGCCATGAAGTGCACGCCGCAGAAGAGGATCACCGCGGCGTCGGTGGCCGCCGCCTTGCGGGCGAGCTCCAGCGAGTCGCCCACCAGGTCGGCCGCGTCCTGCACTTCGGGGCGCTGGTAGTTGTGCGCCAGGATGATGGCGTCGCGCGCGGCGGCCAGGTCGCGAAGCTCCTGCTGGGAGTCGGAGAAGTCGGTCATCGGGCAGCCGTCCTTGAGCGTCGGCGAGACAGGCGCCGGCGCCACCGCACCGGCAGGGCTGTACAGATTCTAGCAGGCGCGCGCCTATGGCGCGGCCGACTGGTCGCGGGCGGCTGGGTACCGACCACACCCCATCACGACACCGAACGACAGGCGGAGCATCGCACTCGTGCCGACGACGTGGAACAGGCTGCGCATCGCCTTACCCCCAAGGATCGCCCTGTGGCGTGGATTGGCATCCGAGCGTCTCGGGGTGAGTCAGCCACTTGGAAAAGGCCAAAGCGTGCGACGTGAGGCCTCTTCAGGAAAGGTCATGCGCTCCACACGGCCATCCGCGGCACGCAACCGACGGTGGGGTCAATCCTCGTCGGGCCGCCGGCCGCCCCAGGCGCCCAGGCTCTCGAGGCGCGCCTTGAAGCCGGTCGCCCTCATGACGGCGCGTACCTCGGCCACGGTCGCCGCCGACGGGTACATGTCGCCCACGCCGAGCTCCTCGCGCAGCGCGTCGCGGCCGGCGATGAAGGCCTGCCACTTCGGCCCCCAAGCCTCGGCGATGTCGCTGAAGAAGACGTGCGGCGTGCCGCCCATGCCCTTGTCGTAGAACTGCTCGCCCCAGGCCGCGAACATCTCGACGTGCTTGATGCCGTAGCCGCTCTCGACCTGCATGGAGCGGATCACCTGGTTGATCACCGCCACGCTGTTCTTGCGCGGACAGCGGCTCTGGCAGGTGTAGCAGTAGAAGCAGAACCACACCGAGTCGTCTTCGAGCAGCGAGGGGTCGCCCTCGTAGGCGCGCCGCGCCACCTGGCGCGGCGAATAGTCGGCAAAGCGCGCCGCCGGGCAGCCCGAGGTGCACACGCCGCACTGCAGGCAGGAGAGAAAGCCCTCTTTGTGGTCGTGCATGCGGGGGTCGTTCACGATGCGCTCGACCAGGTCGAGGCGGGCCTCGGGCCGCCGGTGGAACTCGCCGGGGGCGATCACGGCGTAAGGGTTCACCCGTACGGGCACGGCGGCCTCGGCGCTGGGCACGCCGGCCCCGGCGTCGGGCACGGCGGTCGGGCGCTCGTCGCGCTCAGTCATGGGCGCCTCCATCGGTGAAGTTGGTGGGTCCGGCGTCGGCGGCGGGGCCGGCGGCGCTGAAGAACTCGGGCCAGAACTGGACCTGGACCGGCAGCCGGCGCCGGCGGGCGGACGAACGCAGGTTGTCGCGGCATAGCAGGCAGGTGGTGACCACGGCGGCGTCGCGTTCGGCGGCGTAGTCGAGCAACCGCCGCACCGCCTGCGTCTCGCCGCGGTACATGCCGCCCAGGGCGCCGCAGCAGCCGCTGTGCAGCGCCGGGTACGAGGTCAGGCAGTCGACTTGGGCAAGGGCGGCCGCGCCGGCCAGCGTGTCGAGGGCGCGGTCGCGCTCGGCGAGGCAACCGACGTAGGGCACGAAGGCCGCGCCGGCCGCTCGCAGGTCGCGACCGCCGCGCAACGTGCGGTCGACGAGCGCCTCCCAGAGGGGCGTCGTCGGGATGCCGGCCTCGCGCAGGCTCCGGTCGCAGGCCGGACAGGCGGTGACGAGCGTCTCGTCGCCCATCGCGCCCGGCGCGGCCGCGCCGCGGCTGGGGTGCCCGCAGCAGGGCGCGCCGCTTGTCTCGCTGAGCTCCAGACCAAGGCCGGCGGCCGCGGCGCGCGTGAGGGCGTGGGCCGCCGCGTCCTGGGTGAGGGCGCAACCCGGGTAGAAGGGGAGCGGCGGCGCAGCCGCCGCCGCGAACCCCGCAGCCGCCGCCGCGAACCCCGCCGCCGAACCTGTGGCGAGCGACTCGGAAGCGGCCGCCGCGTGCGACGCGGCCGCCGCCGTGGCCGTCGCGGGCCCGGCTGCCTGAGGATGCGCGGTCCGCCGCAGCCGGCCCTGGAGCAGGCGCGCCGCGGCGCCCGCGGCGCCGACGAGGTCGCTCGGCACGTAGCCGCGGCCGGCCATGGCCGTGCCGAACGCCAGCGAGTCGATCGTGTCGTGCTCGGCGAGCCGCCGCGCGGCCACCAAGGCGGCGCCGCGCTCGGGGCAGCGCTGGCCGCCGTGCGCGCGCTCCAGCGCGCGCACCCGGGCCAGCGCCTCGGCCACGTCAAGGTCCATGGGGCAGGCGGCGCTGCAGGCGCCGCAGCCGGTGCAGCGCCAGATGTCCTCGCAGGCGAGGAGCTGCTCGGCCTGCTCGGCGAGCAGCAGGCGCATGACGCGCCGTGGCCCCGACCGCAGGTCGGCGCCGCTCGGGCAGGCGGCGGTGCACTGGCCGCACTGGTAGCAGATGCGGTAGTCGGCGGCGATGGCGGCGACCGCGCCCCGCACCGGTTCAGCGACAGTCACGGCAACCCCCTTCGGCAAGCGACGCCCTGACGCCGCGCGAGCGGCGCCCGCCCAGCGGAGAGTCCTCGTCACCGGCGCCGTGTGCGCGCGGCGCGTCGCCCGCGGTGTCGCCGGCGCCGGTGGCCCGGTCCACGAGGTGGGTCTCGGAGACGAGCATCGCGGCGGCGGCCTCGTCGCCCTGGGCGCGTGCGCAGAACAGGCGGATACGGCGCCCGACGGTGCCGCGATCGACGGCGCACAGGTGCCAGAGCTCGAGCGGCATGGCCAGCCCCGCGGCGGTGAGCAACTCGTCGGCGAGCGCCGCCTGGGCGGCGGCGCTCGTGTCGCCTGCGCGAAACTGGCAGCGGCCCTCGGCGCAGCCGGCCAAAAAGACGCCGGCCGCGCCCAGGCGGGCCGCCTCGACGATATGCAGGGCGCTCACCCGGCCCAGGCAGGGCAGCTCGATCAGGCAGACGTTGGCGGGGTAGGCGTCGTGGCGCAGCCCGCTCAGGGCGATCGCCGCGCCGGCGCACTCCTTGCAGTAGAAGCCGATCACCGGTCGTTCGACGTCGCCCGCCAGCAGGCGCAGGCGGCCGGTGAGGTCGTCGTCGGAGAGGTGATGCTCGATCGCCATCTCCGGGCAGTTGGCGGCGCAGATGCCGCAGGCACGGCAGGTCTCCGAGTCGATGACGGCCAGTCTGCCGTCGCCGTCGACCTCGGCCGGGCGCGGCGCCCCGGCCGGGCGCTCGACGCGGCTGATGGCGCCGAAGGGGCACATCGACTCGCACACGTCGCAGCCCACGCAGGCCGCCGCGCGCACGGTCGAGGCGGGCGACATGCGGCGGCCGGCCGAGCCCAGGAAGTTGTGGATCTCGGCCGCCACCGCCGAGGCCTCGGTGTTGCACTCGACGAGCGCCTTGGGACCGGCCGCCGAGCCGCACACGAAGATGCCCTCGCGGGTCGTCTCGGTGGCGCGGTTCTTGCGGTCGAGGATCTCGACGAAGCCGTCCTCGCTCCTCTCGATGCCCAGCACCTCGGCCAGGCTCGCGACCTCCTTCGCCGGTACCATGCCGTGCGAGAGCACGACCAGGTCGGGGCGCAACGTCTTCTTCTCGGTCACCGTCATGTCTTCGACCTCGATCACCGGTCGGCCGTGCTCGTCGAACTGCACGCTGGGCGGCGTGCCGCGCAGGAACTCGACGCCGGCGCGCCGCGCCTCGAGGTACCAGTTCTCGTAGCCGATGCCGGCCGTGCGCAGCTCGAGGTAGCAGATCGTCACCTTCATCTCGGGAAAGAGGCGCTTGAGCCGCGTCGCGTGCTTGAGGGCGATCATGCAGCAGAGGCGCGAGCAGTAGGGCAGGCGGCGGCGGTCGCGCGAGCCGGCGCACTGCACCATCACGACGTCGCGAGCCGGCGTGCGGCCCACCGACGCCATGGCGGTCCAGTCGTCCATCATCTCGGCGAACTCGGTCTGCGTGACCACGTTGTCGCGGCCGTAGCCGAGGTGGTCGATGAGCGCCGCCGGCGAAGGGTCGCAGCCCACGGCGGTGAGCACCGCCCCGGCCTTGACGGTGGTGCGCTCCGGAGACTGGCTGAAGTCGATGGCCTGCACGGGGCAGTCCTTGGCGCAGGCGCCGCAGAAGGTGCACGTGTCGAGGTCGACGGTGCGCACCACGCGGCCGTCGTAGAACTCGGCGAAGATCGCCTTGTGCGCGCCGTCGCTCGACGGCTCCGGGCAGACGGTCTCGCAGGTGCTGCAGTTGAGGCACTCGGCGGTGACGATGTTCGGCAGGCGCTTGAGGGCGACCTCGAACTCGCCGGGGCGCCCGGTGACCGCCTCGACGGTGGTGCGCCGCCAGATGTGCAGGCTGGGGTCGTCGATGGCGACGTTGCGGTGAAAGCACTTGCGCGTGCCCGCCTGGGCGTCGGTGGTCGGCAGGCACTGGCCGCAGTCGTTGGTCGGGAACACTGTGCCTATGCGGGCCGCGCGGCCGCCCAGGAACGGGCGCCTCTCGACCATGTCGACGCGGTGACCCATCTGGGCGAGCTCGACGGCGGCCTGTGTGCCCGCCACGCCGCCGCCGATCACCAGGACCGAGTCGATCCTGTGCGTACGGGCCAGCGTATCGGCCGAAGCGCTCGGGTAGGCCATCGCCGCCAGGACTATGCGGGCCGCCTTGTCGGTGACGACCGCCGTGTCGCCGTCGTGCACCCACGAGCAGCCCTCGCGGATGTCGGCCGTCTCGAGGCGCAGGCCGCGCGCCGCGAGGCGCTGGAAGCGGCGGTCGGAGAAGTCGCGCGAGCAGCCGGCGAAGACCGGCCGCCGCGGGTCGCCCTCGAGGAGCTCGAGCAGGCGCGCCTGGCCGTCGCGCGCACACCAGTGGGCGCCGCGCCGCACGTCGGCGTGGGCGGCGAGGCGCGTCTCGAGCGCCGCGAAGTCGATGTTGGCCATGGTGCCGGCGCACTCGCAGAGCAGCACGAGCGGCCGGGCGCCGCTCGCGGCGTGCGCGATCGTCGTGGCGAGGTTCGCGTCGCTCGCGGCGGCGGCGCCGCTCACAGTGGCGCCGGTGGCGGCCTCGACGCCGCTCACGTCGCGACCTCGACCGGCGCGACCCGCGGGGCCAGCGCCTCGATGGCCTGCGCCGGGCAGGCGCGGGCGCAGGCGCCGCAGCCCAGGCAGACGGCGGCGTCGTAGTCGATCGTGCGATAGGTCGTGACGCGCGCGGGCACGGCCACGGGGCCGTCGGGGGCGCGGCGCTGCAGGCGCCGCAAGGCGGCGCCCAGGGCGCCGCGCCGGCTGCCCTGGGGGGCGTCGAGAAGCTGGTTCACGTCGAAACGGTCGCTCTGGGTGTTGGCCCCGCTCGGGCAGGCGGCGGCGCACCTGCCGCAGCCCACGCAGAGCTCGTCGTGGCGCACGATCTCGCAGCCCAGAGCGCTGTCGCCGGCAAAGGCGGCCTGCGGCAGACGCTCCAGTACCTCGCGGCCGCGGTGGCTCAGCGGCATCGTCACGACCTCGGCAGGGGCGGCAGGGCGGCGATCGCGCGGTCCATCTCGCGCACGGCGGCCGCGAACCTGGGCGGCTCGCCGGCGCTCATGGTGAACATGCGCGCGCGCTCGGGTTCGACGCCCACCGAGGCCAGCACGCGCTGCACGAACAGCACGCGGTCGAGGGCGTTGAAGTTGCCCTCGCGATAGTGGCACTGGCCCTCGAGGCAGCCCGCCACCATGACGCCGTCGGCGTCGCCGGCCAGCGCCTCGAGCAGGTGCAGCGGCGAGACCCGGCCCGTGCAAGGCAGCAGCACCAGGCGCACGGTCGGCGGCAGCGACGTGCGCGCGTTGGCGCTGGCGTCGGCCGCGGCGTAAGCGCACTCGCGACAGCAGAAGGCGACGACGGTGCGGCGCGGCTCCGCACCCGGCGCGGCGGCACCCAGGGCGGCGGCACCCGGCGCGGCGGCACCCGGCGCGGCGGCACCCGGCACGGCTGCACCCCGCGGGGCCGCATCCTCCGCGGCGGCCGCGCTCGGCACTTCGCTTGCCTCCGGCGCGGCGTGCACTCCCGGCAGCGCCCGGGCGACCCCGGCCACCACACTCACACCGTCACCTCGGCGAGGATCTCGGCGTCGCTGAAGCCGCCCAGCTGCATGGCGCCCGAGGGGCAGTCGGCGGCGCAGATGCCGCAGCCGCGGCAGACGTTGGCGTCGACCACGGCGTGCGCGACCGCGCCCGAGAGCGCCACCGCGCCCTGCGGACACGAGCTTTCGCAGACGCCGCAGCCTATGCAGACGGTCGTGTCCGACGAAGCCACCTGGGCCGGGGTGAGCACGAAGCCGCTGGACAGCATGGCGACCGCGCGCGCCGCCGCCGCCTTGGCCTGGGCGATCGAGTCGGGGATGTTCTTGGGCCCCTGCGCGGTGCCGCACACGAACATGCCGGCGCGCTGCGTGTCGACGGGGGCGAGCTTGGGGTGGTACTCCTTGATGAAGCCGGCCGCGCCCGTCTGCAGGCCGGCCACCCGGGCGATCTGCCGGGTGCCGTCCGAGGCCTCGAGGCCCGCCGAGAGCACGACCAGGTCGAACAGCTCCTCGTGCTTGGCGCCGGTCGCTGTGTCCTCGAGGCGCACGCGCAGGCGCTCGTCGGGTTCTTCGACGAGCTCGGCGATGCGGCCGCGCACGTAGCGCACGCCGCGGCTCTGCACGAGACGGTAGTACTCCTCGTGCCCCTTGCCCGGGGTGCGCATGTCCGTGTAGGCGATGGTGATCTCGGCGTCGGGGTAGTGCTGTTTGAGCAGCGAGGCGTGCAGGGTGGCGAACAGGCAGCAGACGGCCGAGCAATGCTCGTTGCCGCTGCTCTGGCAGTCGCGCGAACCCACGCACTGCAGCATGAAGATCCTGCGCGGCGCGGCGCCGTCGGAAGGCCGGCGAACCTCGCCCTCGGTCGGTCCGGCCGCGGCCAGCAGGCGGGCCAGCTGGCTCTGGGTCAGGACGTTGCGAAAGCGGCCGAAGCCGAGCGCCGGCTTGCGCCGGGCGTCGAACTCCTGATGGCCGGTGGCCACGATCACGGCGCCCACCGAGATCTCTTCACGCCACTCGCGGTCGTCCAGGTCGACGGCGCCCGACGGACAGGCGCGCACGCACGAGCCGCAGTCGGCGCAGACGGCGCACGACAGACAGCGCGCGGCCTCTGCGACGGCCCCTGCGGCGTCGTAGCCGGGCGAGATCTCGTGCCAGTCGGCGCGGCGGCGCAGTCCGTCGACCAGCGCCATCGGCACGCGCTGGCCCACGGCGACGGCGGCGAGCTCCTCGGTCGTCGGGCGAGCGGCGCCCTGCTCCTGCTGCCAGACCGGCAGCAGCGTCTCGCCGCGCAGGTGGTTGTGGATGGCGGCGGCGGCGCGGCGGCCGGCGGCGACCGCTTCGATGGCGGTGAACAGGCCGGTGGCCGCCACGTCGCCGCCGGCGAAGACGCCGGGGCGGTCGGTCATGCCGGTGTCGCGGTCGGTCTTCACCTGGCCGTCCTCGAGGCGCACGCCGGCGCAGCCGTCGAGGAAGTCGGTCACGACGGCCTGGCCGACGGCGAAGATCACCGTGTCGCACGCCAGCTCGAACCGCGAGCCGGCGATGGGCAGCGGCCGGCGGCGGCCCGAAGCGTCGGGCTCGGCGAGCGCGCAGCGCTCGGCCGTGAGACCGGCGACCGCGCCGTCCTTGCCGCAGATCGCGACCGGCTGCACGAGGAACTCGACCTTGAGGCCCTCGTCTTTGGCCTCGTCGACCTCGCTTGCGTTGGCCGGCATCTCGACCCTGGAGCGCCGGTAAACCAGCGTGACGTCGGGCTCGCGCCCGGCGGTCACCTGCAGTCGGATGGCGCTGCGGGCGGCGTCGAGGGCGACGTCGCCGCCGCCGATCACGACGACCCTGGCGCCCACCGCCGCCGGTCGGCCGAGGTTGACGGCGCGCAGCAGCTCGACCGCCCCCTGCACGCCGTCGAGCTCGGCGCCGGGGATCTCGACAGCGGCGCTCCGCTGCAGCCCGGTGGCCAGGTAGACGGCGCTGAAGCCGTCGGCGAGCAGCCCGTCGACCGTGAAGTCGGCGCCGGCGCGCTGGTTCAAGCGCAGCTCGACGCCCCGGGCGAGGATCTGGTCGATCTCGCGCTGGATGGTGGCGCCCGGCAGGCGGTAGTCGGGGATGCCGGTGCGCAGCATGCCGCCGGCCACCGGCTGGGCCTCGAAGACGGTGGTGGCGTAGCCCAGGTCGGCGAGGTCGCGGGCGGCGGTCAGGCCGGCCGGCCCGCCGCCCACCACGGCGACCTTCTCGTCGTGGATGACCGGGGCCGGCGCTACCGGCAGCGTGGGGCCGATCTCGTCGGCCACGAAGCGCTTGAGGGCGGCGATGGCGACCGGCTGGTCGACGGCGCCGCGCGCGCAGGCGGTCTCGCACAGACGCGTGCAGATGCGTCCGCAGACGCTGGGAAACGGGTTGGGCTCGGCGGCCACGCGATAGGCCTCGGCGAAGCGCCCGGCGGCGACCAGGGCGACGTAGCCCTGAGCCGAGGTGTGCACGGCGCAGGCGCTCTTACAGGGCGACCAGCCCTTGCGCTCTACGTGGAACGTGGCCGGCACGGCGTTGGCGAAGGGCCGGTTGATGGCGCGCCGCTGGGCGACGCCGAAATCGAAGTCGTTGCCGTAGCTCACCGGGCACACGGGCTCGCACTCGCCGCAGCCCACGCAGGCCTCGGTGACGTAGCGCGGCTTGTGGCGCAGCGTCACGCGAAACTCGCCGGGCGGGCCCGAGATCTCGCCGACCTCGGTCAGCGTGTGCAGGTGCACGCGCGACTCGAGGGCGGTGGTGGTCAGGCGCGGCGCCAGTGAGCACATGGCGCAGTCCTCGGTGGGAAAGGTCTTGGAGAGTCGCGCCATGTAGCCGCCCAGGCTCGGCGACTGCTCGACCAGGTGGACCTCGATGCCGGCGCCGGCAAGCTCTTCGGCGGCCGTCATGCCGGCGATGCCGCCGCCGACCACGAGCGCCGAGCGGTGCAGGAACGTGCGTGAGCGCGGCAGGTCGGACTGACAGTGGGCGCGGGCTACGGCGGCGCGCACGATCTTGCGGGCCTTCTCCTGGGCCAGCGCCGGAACGGCGGCGTGGATGAACGAGCAGCCCTCGCGGATGTTGGCGAAGGCGACGGCGTTCTCGCCGAGGCGCAGCTCGCGGGCGATGCGCTCGAAGGTCGGCCCCTGAAAGCGCGGCGAGCATGAGGCGATCACGAGGTGGTCGAGGCCGCGGTCCTCGACCGCCTTCGCGATGATCTCGCGACCCTCGGTGCCGCACATGAACTGGTTGACGTCGACGGCGACCACGCCGTCGAGGCTGCGCACGCCGGCGGCGAGGTCCTCGAGGTCGAGCACGCCCGAGATGTTGCCGCCGCACCGGCACAGAAAGACGCCGGCCCTCACTGGTGGTCTCCGGCCGGAGTCGGGCCGGCCGCGTCGCCGGCGGGGGTCACGCCGACCCTGCGGCGCGCGCCGATGCGCGCCAGCAGCGGCTCGATGTCCTGGGAGTGCGAGGCCACGCCGCAGTCCTTGTCGGGGTCGGCTCCCAAGGCGAGAGCCAGGAGTTGCTGCACGTGGAGGTGCACGAAGGGGTAGGTCTCGTGCGACGACTCCTCGATGATGTCGTGGTGGCGATCGAACTGGATGGCGCAGTTCGGGCACATGTGGACGCACACGTCGACCTTCTCCTGGGCGAGGCGGCGCAGCTTCTCGCGGGTGACCGCCATGGCGATCGAAGGGTTCACGAAGCGCTGGCGAAAGCCGGCCCCGCAGTGCCCCGTCTTTTCGTTGTAGAGACCGGTCTTGACGACCCCGGTGGCCTCGAGCAGGTCCTCGGGGATCATGAAGTTCTCGCTGTCGCCCACGACCTCGTCGGGGAAGACCTTGCAGTAGTGGCAGGCCGGGTGGGTGGCGACCTTGATGCCGTCGAGCCGCCGCCTGATGAGACCGGGGATCGACTCGTGGGCGCTCCACAGGATCTCCATGGTGTGGCTGTGGCGCACGGTGGCCGCGACGTCGTCGGTGTACTGGCGATCGAGCTCGGCGAGCACGCGGTTGGTGTCGGCGCGGTACTCGGGCACCGCCAGTATGTTGCGCGCCTTCTTGTTGATGGCGTAGCAGGTCGAGCAGAGGTAGCTCATCACGGGGTGGCCGCTCTCGACCGCGACGCAGGCGTTGCGCGCGGCCAGAGCCACCGACGTGGCCACCGGCACGATCTCCGAGTAGTAGCCCAAGCCGGTGCAGCAGGTCTGTTCGGGCAGCACGGCGTACTCGATGCCGAAGCGCTCGAAGAGCCACTTGGTGGCCGCCTCGCAGCCCGGGTATTCGGTCGAGATCAGGCAGCTGCGAAAGAGCAGCACGCCGCCCGTCACCGCCGGGATATCAGGTGTGGTCGTCGCCATGGCTCCCCAGTCGTCCAAGCCGGTCACGTCATCTTGAATAGCGACCAGTTATTTGTCCAATAAGGAATATTTATCCAACCAGGGATAAGGATAAGGCGGGTGGGTCCGGCGCCGTCCCGGGTGCTCGCACGACGGTCGAGCGCACCCCCGCCGCCGGACGAGCGGGCGGCTTTTGCCCTGCCCCCGTGAGGGTTTGCAGGGCCCGGCCGCCGGGTAGTTCTGACTCACCGTTCGGAACACCCCCGCCGCTTCCCCGCCACCCCAGGCGGGCGGCGACGGCCCCCCGCCGGACAGGAGTGTGACATGGCCCGCAAGTCTGCCTCTCAATCGCCATACCACGCCGGTTTGGTCCCCTCAGCCGCTGGGCTTGGCGCACCGCCCGATCCCGCCACCACGCCCGTTCCGGCTGGGTCCGACGTAGCCGCGCTGCCCTTCGAGGCCGCGCTTTCCGTGCCGCCGGTCGCCAAGCGAAGCACGGGCGCGGCGGCGGCACGGGAGTACGCGCGCTGCGACCTGTGCGGCGAGCCGCTCGGCCGCCACGCGGGGCGCTTTCCCATGGTCTCGCCGCTGACCGCGCGCTACGTCACCGTGTGCCGCACCTGCCGCCGCGCGGCTCTCGGCGAAGGCTACCGGCCGCGCGGCTGAGCGACTCGCAGCGACCGGCCGCCTCCGCGACCAACCGCCGCCTCCGCGACCGAACGCCGCCTCCGCGCCAGCGCTCACGCGTTCGCCGTCTGCCTCCTGTCGTTGCTTCCGACTTAGAATAGAGTCGTTCTGGGGAGCTGCAGCGCCCCGTTTCGACGAAAGCGACGACCGACGTGACGATCCCACAGACCACGCGACTGCTCGACGCCTGCCGCGGCAAGCCCGTCGACGCCACGCCGATCTGGCTCATGCGTCAGGCGGGCCGCTACCTGCCCGAGTACCGTGCGCTGCGCGAGAAGCTCTCCTTCATCGAGCTCTGCCACCGGCCCGACGTGGCCGCCGAGATCACCCTGCAGCCGCTGGCGCGCTTCGACCTCGACGCCGCCATCATCTTCGCCGACATCCTGCTGCCGCTCGAAGGCATGGGCATCGGCTTTCACTTCGACGAGCGCGACGGACCGGTGATCGAGCGCCCCGTGCGCGGTGCCGCCGACCTCGAGGGCGTGCATGTCGGTGCACCGCGTACCGACATCCCCTACGTCTACGAGGCGCTGCGCCTGGTCGCGCGCGAGCTGGCCGGCAAAGCCCCGCTGATCGGCTTTGCCGGAGCGCCGTTCACCCTCGCCAGCTACGTCATCGAGGGCGGTCACTCGCGCGACTACGCCCGCACCAAGACGCTCATGCTGACGGCGCCGGCCGTCTTCGAGCGGCTCATGACGCTGCTGGCCGACACCGCGGTGGCCCACCTGCTCGCCCAGATCGAGGCGGGCGCGCAGGTGCTTCAGCTCTTCGACTCGTGGGCCGGCGCCCTTGGGCCGCGCGACTACGCGCGCTTCGTGGCGCCGCACTCAAAGGCGGTGTGCGACGCCGTGAGTGGTCGCGGCGTGCCGCTGATCCACTTCGCGGCCGGCGCCGCCGGTATGGTCTCCGAGATCCACGCCGCCGGCGGCGACGTGATCGGTCTCGACTGGCGCGTCGACCTCGACCGCGCGCGGGGCGAGCTCGGCGACGGCGTCGCCGTGCAGGGCAACCTCGACCCCGCCGTGCTGCTCGGGCCGCCCGACGAAGTCGAGCGGCACGCCGCCGACGTGCTGCGCCGGGCTCAGGGCAGGCCGGGTCACATCTTCAATCTCGGTCACGGCGTGCTGCCCGCGACGGCGCCCGACACCGTCGCGCGCCTGGTCGAGTTCGTGCACGCCTGGCGCGTCGACGCGGGCGTCGAGCCGGCGCCCGGCGCCGCGCGCGGCGACCCCGCGACAGGCGACGAGCTCGACGGGCCGGCGGCCGGCGCCGCGCATCGTGCGCCCGTCATCGGCGAGAGGTAGCGCGTGCCCGGCGCCGACGTCGCCCTGCTCGCTTTCGGCGGACCCGAGACGGTTGCCGACGTCGCGCCATTCGTCGCGGCGCTGACCGGCGTCGCTCCGGCGCCCGGCCTGCTGGCCGCCGCGGTCGCCCGCTACGAGACGATCGGCGGCGGCTCGCCGCTGCCGGCCATCACGCGCCGGCAGGCGGTCGCCCTGCAGGATGCGCTGAGCGCGCGGCTCGACGGCGCCGTGCGCGTGCGTCCCGGCTTTCTGTATTGCTCGCCGACGGTCGCCGACTGCCTGGCCGAGCTCGACGGTCCCGCCACGGTCGTGCTGCCGCTGTCGCCCTTCTCGTCGCGCCTTACGACCGGCGCCTACCGCGCCGCGCTCGCCTCGGCAGGCCGCGCCGAGCTGCCGTTGCTCGACGGCTGGCACGTCGATCCGCGCTACGTGGCCGCCCTCGGCCGGCGGATCGGCGAGTCGCTGGCTGGAGCCGACGCCCAGGAGTCGGCGGTGCTCTTCACGGCCCACAACGTGCCGCGCGGCACCATCGCCGCGCGGCGACCCCTACGTCGACCAGCTCCACGAGACGATCGCCCAACTCCTCCCGGTCCTCATGCCCGGCGACTGGCGGCTGGCCTTCCAGAGCAAGGGTCGCCGGGGCGGCGAGTGGCTCGAACCCGAGGCGGCCGATGCCGTGCGCGAGCTCGCCGCCGCCGGCTGGAAGGACCTGCTGGTCGTGCCGCTCGGGTTTGTGGCCGACCACGTCGAGACGCTCTACGACCTCGACGTCGAGTTGCGGCAGGTCGCCGAGGGCTGCGGCCTGCGGTTCTTGCGCAGCCCCGGACTGAACGACTGGCCGCCGTTCATAGAGGCGCTCGCCGGCATCGTGGCCGACGCCCTCGTGCTGCGCTCGGTCGTGCGGCCGTGAGCGAGCTGCCGGTCATCGCCGTGGTCGGCGGCGGCATGGCCGGGCTGGGCGCGGCTCACGCCCTCGAGACCATGCGCCGCGAGGCGGTCGCCGCCGGCGACGCTCCTGCCTTCGACTGGGTCCTCTACGAGCGCGAGGGGTACTTTGGCGGCAAGGTGCGCACGGAGCGCGTCGACGGGTTCGTCGTCGAGGGCGGGCCCGACTCGTTCATCGTCGAGAAACCCTGGCCCCTGGAGCTCGCCCGCAAGGTGGGCGTGTACGACCGCTTTCTCGACTCCAACGAAGACGTGCGCAAGAGCTTCGTCTATTCGCGGGGGCGGCTGCACGAACTGCCCGAGGGCCTGATCCTCATGGTGCCGACCAAGCTGGCGCCCTTTGCCCTGTCGAGCTTGATCAGCCTGCGCGGCAAGCTGCGCATGGGGCTCGACCTGCTGCTGCCGCGCGGCCCCGCCGGGCGCGACGAGAGCCTCGGCGACTTCGTGCGGCGGCGGCTCGGCGCCGAGGCGCTCGCCAAGATCGCCGAGCCGATCGTGGCCGGCGTGCACGCGGGCGACCCCGAACAGATGAGCGTGCGCGCGACGTTCCCCCTGTTCCTCGACATGGAGCAGGAGCACCGCAGCCTCATCGTGGGCATGATCGGCCGTCGCCGGGCGCGGGCGGCGAGGGCGGCGGCCGCGGCGGCTGCGGGCTCCGCAGGCGCCGGCACGACCGGCGCCCGGGCACCCGGCGCCACCCCGGCGCCCGCCGCAGCCCCCGGCGTCGCGGGGCCCGGCGCGGCCGGCGCGGCCGCTCCGTCGCGCAGGCCGCGCTCGTACTTTCTCTCGTTTCGCACCGGCCTGGCCGACTTGCCCGACGCGGTCGTCGCCGACCTGCCGGCCGACCATCTGCACGCCGGCCTGAGCGTGACGTCGCTGGCCGCGGAGCCGCCGGCGGTAGCCGGCGGCTCCGCGGCCTACCGGCTGCGTCTCGCCGACGGCAGCGAGCGCGCCGTCGCGGCGGTCGTGCTGGCCGGTCCGGCCTTCGCGTCGGCCGAGCTGCTGGGCGGCCTCGACGCCGACGCGCCAGCCGCAGTCGCGGCTGCCGGCGCGGCCAGCGGTGCCGCCGCCGACCTTGCGTCGATCGCCTACGTGAGCACGGCCACCGTCTCGCTCGCCTACCGCCGCGCCGATGTGGCGCGTCCGCTGCACGGTTTCGGCTTCGTCGTGCCGCGCGCCGAGGAGCGCGGCATCATGGCCGGCACCTTCAGCTCGCTCAAGTTCGCCGGCCGCGCACCCGACGACGGTGTGCTGGTGCGCGCCTTCGTCGGCCGCGCCGGTCGCGAGACCGCCGTGCAACTGCCCGACGACGAGCTGGTCGCCCTGGTGCGCCGCGAGCTCGCGGCCATGATCGGGCTGCGCGCCGAGCCGCTGTTCACCCGCATCTTCCGCTGGCCGCGGGGCATGCCGCAGTACCGCGTGGGGCACGGCGAGCTCATCGCGCGGATCGAGCGCGAGGTCGGCGAGCTGCCCGGCATCGAGCTCGCCGGCGGCTACCTGCACGGCATCGGCATCGGCGACTGCATCCGTGAAGGCGCCGCGGCTGCGCGCCGCGCCGCCGCCGCCATCGGCGACCCGGTACCCGCCGCTGCGGTCGGCGACGCCCGCTCCGCAGGCGCTTCGTGCGAACACTAAAGTACGAACCCCCTTTTAGCCGACGATAGACGTAACGGTGGGCCATCGCCCACCGTCGTGACTGCTTTGTCTATCGCGGCCGGCCCGTTCGGCCCAAGGAGGATGTATGACCAGTGTCCTGGCAGCCCTTACCCCCTCGTTTGCCGGACTGCTCGGAAGTCTCGACTTCGTCGTCGTCGTCCTTGCCCTCGTCGTCGTCGAGATCGCGGGCATGTGGATGGTCTTCGACAAGGCAGGTGAGCCGGGCTGGGGGTCCCTCATCCCGTTCTACAACCTCTACCTGCTCTGCCGTGTCGCCGGCCGCCCCGGCTGGTGGTTCTTGCTGGCCTTCATCCCCGGCGTCGGCGGGCTCATCTGGTTCGTCCTGAACGTCATCATCTCGCTCGACATCGCGCGCCTGTTCGGCAAGGGCAGCGGCTTCGGCGTCGGCCTGTGGCTGCTGGGCTTCATCTTCTACCCCATCCTCGGGTTCGGCGACGCCCACTACGGCCGCCGCTCCGATGGCCCCCTCGTCGCGGCGTATGCCGCTCAGGCGCAGTACGCGCAGGGACAGTACGCCCAGGAACACTACGAACAGCCGGCCGCCGCCCCCGCGGTAGGCGCCGCCTGGGTCGCCCCCTCGACGCCGCCGCCGTGGAGCACGCGGCCTGTCGCACCTCCGCCCCCACCCGGCGCCTGACCCACTCAAGGCCGGTCGCCAGCCGACGGGGCGGGAAGCTCGATGACTCGAGCTTCCCGCCCCGTTTTGTCTTGCGCCGACGGCGGCGCCGGCCGCGCCGCGGCGAACGCCACGGTACGGCGCGGCCGCCAGGGCGCACCGGCGTGAGCTGAAAAGTGGTAGGGCACGTTTCAGGCACAGTGTGCTTCGGTTATGACGAGTCCACCAGGCCGCAAGCGAGCCCATCGGAGCGCACGGCCGAAAAGGAGGGCCTATGAGCAGCATCGCCGCAGCCATGGTCGCTGTGGGCAGCAGTCCGTTCGGCGGGGGCTTCTACGCCTGGTCGATCCTCGGCATCGTCGAGATCGTCGGCCTGTGGATGGTCTTCGTGAAGGCCGGCGAGCGGGGCTGGAAAGCGATCATCCCCTTCTGGAACCTCTACATCCTCTGCAAGATCACGGGACGTCCCGGCTGGTGGGTGATCCTGGCGATCGTCCCGATCGTCAACCTGGTGTGGATCGTCTTCAGCCTGCTCATCTCGCTCGACCTCGCCAAAGACTTCGGCAAGGGGGGCGGCTTCGGCGTCGGCCTGTGGTTGCTGGGGTTCATCTTCTACCCGATCCTCGGATTCGGCTCCGCCACCTATGCGCCCCCGCAGGCGCGACCGGTGTACGGCACGCCGTACCCGCTCCCGCCGCAGCAGTACGGTCGGCCGGGCGCACCGCCCGACCCGCCGCAGCAGTACGGTCGACCGGGCGCTCCGCCGGCCGCTCCCGCCGCACCGCCGTGGGCAGGGGCCGGTACGCCGCCGCCGTGGTCCGGCCAGCAGGCGCCTCCGGCGGCTGCGCCAGCAGCCCCGGCCGCGGCTCCGGCCGCTTCCGTGCCCCCGCCGCCCCCGCCGCCGGCCGAGCAGGCGACGAGCGCGGCGCAAGCACCGCCCGCACCGCCGGCCGCCGCACCTGCGGCCGCGCCACCCGTCGCGGCGCCCACCGCCGAAGCCCCCGCCGCGGCGCCCAGCGCCACGCCCGAGCGGGCTCCTGAAGTGGCGCCTCCGGCCACCGAGCCGCCGCCCGCGCCGGCCCCGCCGGCGCCGCCCTCCGACGTGGCGCCGCCCGCGCCGCCGTCGCCTCCCGCGCCGCCGAAACCCGAGGGTTGATCAAGGCCGGCTGAACCGCAGAAAGGACGCGGCGGGGGCGGGCAGCTCGTTCGAGCTTCCCGCCCCCCGTGCGCACGCAGAGGCAACGCCGCCGCGGCGTGCACTGTGCGCGACCGCGCCGCCGCCGCGCCGCGTCGGCCGCCGCGCCGCGTCAGCCGCCGCTCGTGCCCGACGACGAAGCGTGAGTGGCGACGAGGACCAGGATCAGGACCACGATCGGCACGAGCACGGCAACGAGGAACACGATCAGCGCCGCGACCGCCCACTTGTGCTGCGTGGCCCGGAACTGCTCGACGCTGGTCCACGGTCTGCCTCGCCAGGCCCAGCGGTTGCCGTTGACGCCGCAGACGATGGCCCAGGCGATATGGCCGCCCGGCACGAACATGAGCAGCAGGCCCCACAGGGTGACGTAGGCGCCGTTGAACAGACCCCAGATCCAGGTGAAGAGAAAGGCGCCCCAGTTCCAGCCGCCGGCCTCGGGCGGCAAGACGCTGAACGCGCCCAGCCCGGGCTCGTAGGTAGGCTGCACGGCGCCCGGTGGCGGTGGGCCGTAGGCGTAGCCCGGCCGCGGCACGTAAGCGGCGGCGTACGGCTGCGGGTCGTCCGGCGCCGGCGGCGCCCAGTCGCCGCGCGGTGGCGGCGGGGCCGGCGCGACCCAGCCGGCCGGCGGCGCGGGGTCGGCTGCGCCGGGCGCCGGCGGCTGCGGCGCTCCCGCCACCCGCTCATCGTCGTTCATCGGACCTCCCCCTGCTCTGGCAGGCGCTCAACGAGCCGCTGGCGACGGCAGGGAGTTCAGTACTTGCCGATCGCGCGCATGACCCAGCGGTGCGGCGCGTGGCCGCTGAAGCCGGGTGTGACGTACATCACCGCGCAGGTGCCGGAGCAGACCTCGAGGCCGCGCTGGGCGGCCAGGGCGAGTGCTTCCGGTGAGTCGGTGCGCTGGTGGATCCAGATCGCCTTGATGCCGGCGTCGGCGACGCGCGCCACCCAGGCCGCGGTCTCGTCTTTGGGCAGCTCGAGCACGGCCGCCTCGACCGGGCTTGGCAGGGCGGCCAGGTCGGGGAAGGTGGGATCGCCCTCGACCTCGTCGAGCGAGGGGTCGACGGCGAACACCGTCTTGCCGGAGTCGCGCAGGCCGCGGTAGGTCATCTTGGGAAAGCTGCGCGCGCCCGTGTGACCGATGACCACAAAGCTCTCGTGCTCCCAGAACGATCGTCGTTGCGATGCCATCAAGGCTCCTTTCGTGATCGCCACTCGTCTTCGAGCAGCGACATGACCAGTGAGCTCCACCAGGTCTGTCCGATCCTTCTGGTCTCGCGCAGCAGGCCCTCACGGCGAAAGCCGAGGCGCTCGTAGCAGCTGATCGCCGGCGCGTTGAAGTCGAAGACCCTGAGCTGGATACGGTGCAGGCCCTCGCCCTCGAAGCCGCGCTCCAGGGCGGCGGCGGTGAGCGCGCCGCCCAGGCCGCGCCCGCGGTGCGCGGGCGACACCAGGACGCGCGTGAGCGTGGCGGTGCGGTGCCGGCGCTCGATCGCGTCGAGCTCGACGTGGCCCACGACCTGGCCGCCGGGCCTCTCGAGCGCGCGCCAGATCAGGCGGTCCGGCTGCGGCCCTGCCGTGGCCGCCAGGTAGGCGTCGCGCTGGGCGTCGTCGAGCGGCCAGTGAAAGAGCGAGCCCGCCCACTGCAGGAGCTGGGCCTCGTCGGTGGTCCAGCCGGCGAGGCGCTCCCAGTCGGCGGCGCCGAAGGGTTCGAGCACCACGGCCGTTCGCGTCACGTCAGGAGGCGCCATCGGCGGCCGGCGACTCACCCGTGCCGTAGCACTCGTCGGGCGTGAGGACGTCGAGGTAGCGCCCGGCGGCGCGCAGCCGCGAGCGCAGCTCGTAGCAGAGGTGGCACTCGTCGGCGTACAGGGCGCGCGCGGGCGCCAGACCGCAGGCTTGCGAGAGCGCCCAGGGGCCGCCGGCGGCAAGCTCGCGCACGACCGGCAGCGCGGCCGGATCGTACGTCGCGAGGAGCTCGGCGAGCGGGCGCCGCCAGAGGTTACCTACGCTGATGCCCTGGCAGGGCATGAGGTTGCCGTCGCGGCCCACGTGACAGCGGCCGGGGTCGGCGAAGTCTTCGTAGGGACAGGTGACGAGGGAATCGGGTGGGCGGCGGAGGTGCTCGCCGCAGGCGAGCACCTCCGCCGCCCGCCCTTTGAACATGATCGCGCCGGGCGCGCCGCAGGGCACGCCCAGGTCGTCGAGGGCGGCCGGAGCGCCGACCTCGAGCACGCCCAGCGGCAGGCCGAGCTGTTGGGCGGCGCGTACGGCGTTGCGCAGGCGGGTCTCGTCTTCGAGGCTCTCGGTGAAGTAGGCGTACGAGGACAGCGCGAGATCGGCCAAACCGAGCTCGGCGAAGGGCGCGAGCCAGACCAGCGCGTCGTCGGGCGAGGTGGCCCAGAAGCAGTTGGTCACCACACCGACGCCGAGTCCCGCCGCGCGGGCGTGACGGGCGGCGGCCAGCACGACCGGGTAGGCGAGCAGTGGTTCGCCGCCCTCGAAGTATACCGTCTCGCACCCGGCCGCGGCGGCCTGGTCGATGGCCGCCCGCAGCGCGCCGAGCGTCATCGTCGCGTCCTGGCGAGGGCTGCCCCACACAAAACAGTGGTCGCAGGCGTAGGTGCAGCGGTAGGTCACCAGCAGGTGCAGGGCGTCGAGGCGCAGGGCGGCCGTCTGGGGGGCTCGTGAGGTCTCGTTCATGCCCCAACTGTACGCCGCCGCGCGCGACGTCGCGAGTCGCGCGACGTCGCGCGCACACGGCGCGCGGCGCTGGGCGCTGCCCGAACCGCCTTTCGCTGTAGAATCGGGCGAGCGGACCGCGCTTCTGGTCGCGGCCCCGATCGAAAGGCGGCTGTCGATGCCGATTGGACGACCCAACGTCGAGCGTCTCGATGCCCGAGGCCTGGTCGAAGGCCTGCTGCGCGCGAGCAAGTACAAGAAAGACCCAGAGGTCGCCGAACAGGCGCGGCAGGCGCTCGAACGCCGCATGCCGATCCTGCTCGACACCCTGCAGTCCAAGAACACGCGCCACATGGTGCTGGCCCGCGACTCGTTCCGGCAGATCGGCGAGCCGGCGGTCGTCTTTTTGGCCGACGTCATCGAACACGGCGACGTCGGGCGTCGCCAGGACGCGGTGCATCTGCTCGGCGAGGTCCACCTGGCCTCGGCCATCCCGGTGCTCGCCGAGGAGCTCAAGGACCGCGACTCCGGCGCAAGGCTGCTGGCCGTGCGCTCGCTGTCGAACTACTCGGGCGCGCGGGTCGACGCGCTGCTCACCTCGGCGTTGCGCGACCGCGACGAGGCCGTGCGGGTGTCGGCCATGAAGGCGCTCAAAAAGCGGGGGCTGGAGGCCACGTGACCAGGGACTACCATGAGTATTCGCTATGGCTCGACGGCGTGCCGGGCGAGCTTGCCCCGCGGCCGGCGCTCTCGGGTGCGGCCGAGGTCGACGTCGCCGTGGTGGGCGCCGGCTACACCGGGCTGTGGACGGCCTACTACCTGAAGAAAGCCGACCCCTCACTGCGTATCGCCATCGTCGAAAAAGAGATCGCCGGCTTTGGCGCCTCGGGCCGCAACGGCGGCTGGTGCTCGAGCTACTTCGCCGCCTCGCCGGGCACGATCGCCCGCGAGTTCGGGCGCGACGCCGCGATCGCCATGCAGCGCGCCATGTTCGCCACCGTCGACGAGGTCGGCCGCGTGGTCGCGGCCGAGGGTATCGACGCGCGCTACCACAGAGGCGGCGCGCTCACGCTGGCGACCAGCGCCGCCCAGCTGCTCAGCTTGCAGGCCGAGATCGACCACGAGCGCGAGTGGGGCTTCGACGAGGCCGACTACGTCTACCTTTCGCCCGACGAGGCGGCGCAGCGCCTGCGGGTCGCCGGCTGCCTGGGCGCCATCTACTCGCCGCACTGCGCCTCGGTCGACCCGGCGCGCCTGGCGCGCGGTCTGGCCGACGTGGTCGAGGGGCTCGGCGTGACCATCTACGAACGCAGCCCGGCGCTCGCCCTCACGCCGCACGAGGTACCCACGCCCGACGGCCTGCTCAAGGCGGGCATCGTGGTGAACGCCCTCGAGGGCTACGCGGCCACCCTGCCCGGCCACGCCCGCGACACGGTGCCGCTCTACTCGGTGATGATCGCCACCGAACCCTTGCCCGCCTCGTTCTGGGACGAGGTCGGCTGGTCGGGTCACGAGGTCTTCGGCGACGAACGCCACCTGCTCATCTACGCCATGCGCACCACCGACGACCGTATCGCCATCGGCGGCCGCGGCGCTCCCTACCACTTCGGCTCGCGCATCAAAGACGACTACGATCTCGCTCCCAAGGTGTTCGGCGAGCTCCACAACGTGCTCAAGACGCTGTTCCCGGCGCTCGGCGCGGCGCGCGTCACGCACACCTGGGGAGGCTGCCTGGGCGTGCCGCGCGACTGGTTCACCTCGGTCGGCTACGACGAGCAGAGCGGCATGGCCTGGGCCGGCGGCTACGTCGGTGACGGCGTGTCCACGACCAACCTTGCCGGTCGCACCCTCGCCGAGCTGATCGCCGGCGCCGACCATGGCCTTGCCGGGCTGCCCTGGGTCGGGCACATCTCGAAGCGCTGGGAACCCGAACCGCTGCGCTACCTGGGCGTCAATCTGTCGCTGGCCATCATGGGCAGCGCCGACCGGGTCGAGGCGCGCACCGGCAAGGCGTCGCGGCGCGCCGGCCTCACCGCCAAGCTGATCGGCAGGTAGCCCGCCGAACCCGGCGCTGCGTCCGGCGACGCCCGGGCGGCGTTCAGGCCGCGGCTTCGGCCTCGACCGGCGTCACCGCGAGCTCTAGCCGTTGCGTGCGCCGGATGGCCGACACGGTGAGCGGTCGCCCTACGGGGTGCTCGGTGAGCAGCCGGTGGAGGGCGTCGACGTCGGGCAGGTCGCGGCCGCCGGCGGCCACCACGAGGTCTCCCTCGCGCAGCCCGGCGACCTGAGCCGGGCTGCCGGGCTCGATCCCCGCGACCAGCACGCCGCTCTGCGCGGTGAGCCCGAAGTAGCGCACGAGGCGCCGCTGGATGGGCACGTTCTGGGCGACCACGCCGATGCGCCCGTGGGCCAGGCGCCCGTCGCGGATCAGGCGCGTCGCGACGTACTGCGCGGTGCTGATGGCGATGGCGAAGCAGAGGCCCTGCGCCGGCGACACGATCGCCGTGTTCATGCCCACGACCTCGCCGGCCGAGTCGACCAGGGGGCCGCCCGAGTTGCCCGGGTTGAGGGCGGCGTCTGTCTGGATGAGGTTGTCGATGAGGCGCCCGGTCTGCGAGCGTAACGAGCGCCCCAGGGCGCTCACCACGCCGGCCGTGACGGTCGTCTGAAAGCCGAAGGGGCTGCCGATGGCCACGACGAGCTGACCCACCTGCAGGGCGTGCGAGTCACCCAGCCGGGCGGCTACGAGTTCGGGCGCGTCGATGCGCACGACGGCCACGTCGGTCCAGGCGTCGTCGCCCACGACCTGCGCCGCGGCGGTGCGGCCGTCGGTGAGCGTCACCTCCAGGCCGGCGGCGCCGTGCACCACGTGGCTGTTGGTCATGATGAAGCCGTCGGGGGTGAAGACGAAGCCCGAGCCGCTGCCCGCCGGGATCTGGCGAAAGGCGTCGTCGCCGCCCGGTGCGCGGCGGCGTTCGCGCTCGGTGAGCCGTCGCCGCGCCTCGATGTTCACGACCGAGGGGCTCACCCGGCGGGCGGCCGCGATGACCGCCCGCGAGTAGGCGTCGAGCAGGGTGGCGTCGGGCAGCGGGCCCGCGTCGAGTCGCCGGGCGGCTTGACCGTCCGCCGCCACGCCGGAGTCGTCGCGCGCCGCGCCGGAGTCGTCGCGCGCCGCGCTGGGGTCGTCAACGTTCAGGCTCATGGGGGTCGTGTTCCCCCGCGTGCGGCCCCCCATGCAAAAAGCCGAGGCCGGAGCACGTTCCGCGGCAAGGTGGGAACAACACTGTCATGGCATTGGAAACCGCGCGGGAGCAACGGGCGCAGACGGCGACCGGCAGGATCCTGGTTGGGACTTCGGGCTGGTCGTACAGGCACTGGCGCGGCGTCTTCTACCCCGAGAAACTGGCGGGCGGCGCCTCGCTCGCCTACTACGTGGCGCGCTTCGCCACGGTCGAGGTCAATCGCACCTTCTACTCGCTGCCTGAGGCGGCCACCATAGAGCGCTGGCGCGAGACGGCGCGTCCCGGCTTCACCTTCGCCGTCAAAGCGCCGCGCGAGATCACGCACATGAAGCGGCTGCGCCGCAGCGAAGCCCTGCTCGGCGACTTCGTCACGCGCATGCGCGGCCTGGGCAGCGCGCTCGGCCCGATCCTCTTCCAGCTGCCCGACAACTTCCCGCGCGACACGGGACTGCTGCGCAACTTCCTCGACATGCTGCCGCGCGACCTGGCCTACGCGTTCGAGTTCCGCGACCCTTCGTGGTTTCGCGATCGCGTGTACGACCTGCTGGCCGACCGCGAGGCCGCGTTCTGCGTGTATCACTTCGGCGACCGCGAGACACCGCTGGTGGTGACGGCGCCGTTCGTCTACCTGCGCCTGCATGGGTCGGGCACGGCCTACGCCGGCCCCTACGGCCGCGAAGAGCTGCAGCGCTGGGCCGACACCTGTCGTTCGTGGGCGGCCGACGAGTTCGGTGTGCGCGTCTACTTCAACAACGACCTCGGCGGGGCGGCGGTGCGCGACGCGGTGACGCTGCGCAACCTGGTCGGCCAGCGCGTCGCCTGGGGCCTGCCGCGCGAGCGCGAGCCGGGCGCCGACGAGTCGAACGGCCGCCTCGCCGGGTAGCTGCCCCTCAGACGAGGTGGGTGCAGGCCAGGAACGTGGTGAAGACGCTGAGCCAGTCGGCCGCCGCGATCTCGACCGTCGTGCCGTCGAGGCGCGTCACGCCGGAGCACCGCGCCGGGCCGTCGCACTGGCTGGGGCGACCGAAGCTCACGCGCAGCGAGCGGCCGTTCCAGTCGAGCGCGGGCGGCAGGGGCGCGCTCAGGGCGCGCTGCGCCCCGGCGCGCAGGGCCGCGGCCGTGGCGTCGGGGCCGTCGAGGCGGGCGGCCGACCAGGCGAGCCCCTCTTTGACGGCGACGGCCTCGACGCCGGGCACGAGCGCCCTGGCTTCGGCGACCAGTTTGTCGTCGCCGCAGGCGAAGGCCAGCGGCGTGCCGTAGGCGCCGGCGACCGCCGCGTTCAGGCCAAGCTCGCCGACCGAGAGCTCGCCTTGCCCGCCGCCGCAGACCACGACGTCGCTGAGGGCGAAAAGGTAGGTGTGGGCCAGCGTGCCGCAGGCGGTGCCCGCCTTGGCGTGATAGCCGACCATGAACGCGGCGTCGAAGCCCGTCTCGAGGCCGGCCATCATGCTCAACCTCATGCCGCCGCCGCTCACCAGCGAGACGCCGGCCGGCAGCCCGGTCACGCCCAGGTTGTCGCCGTGGTCGTGCGCGTCGCACACGACGATCTCGTCGGCGCCGCCTTCGAGGCAGCCGGCGAGCACGGCGTCGAGATCGCCGCGCATGAGCGCGCGCGCCTCGTGCCACTCGGCGGTGTCGTGCTCGGTCTGGGCCAGGTGGCAGACGCCGGTCACGCCCTCGAGATCGATGCTGATGAAGACCCTCACGCGAGCTCCTTCGCCGTGGCCGCCGGGCGCGGCGGCAGCGCCGCCGCCGCGGGTTCTACCCGGGTACGGTATCAGACGCGCGCGGCGAGCGGTCGGGCGCGGCGGGCCGCGCAGGCGCCGGGGGTCAGGGCGCGCCGGCGCGCACGCCGGGGGTCAGGGCGCGGCCTCGTCGGCCGAGTGGATGGCGCTGAGGAACACGGCGCCGTAGCGCTCGAGCTTGACCTGGCCGACGCCGTTGATCTGCAACAGCTGATCGGGGGTCGCGGGTTTGAGCGCCGCCATCTCGAGCAGCGTGGCGTCGTTGAAGACGACGTAGGCCGGCACGTTGCGCTGCGCGGCGAGGCCGCGGCGCAGCTCCTTGAGGCGCTCGAGCAGGGCGGCGTCGGGCTCGAGCGCGTCGAGGTCGAGGTCGCCGCCCACGCCCGCCGGGGCGCCCCCGGTGAACCAGTCGGGCCCGCTCGCGGCCCGTGCCTTGCGGCGCACCCGCACGCGCGGTTCGCGCGGCGGCTTGACCCGAGGCTGCGACAGCACGAGCGTCTCGTCGCCGCGCAGCAGGGGCGCGGCGGCCGGCGTCAAGCGCAGCACCGAGTAGCGCGCGATGTCCTGTTCGAGGTAGCCGCGGTGGATGAGCTGGCGGATGAGCTGCTGCCAGGCGTCCTTGCTCTGCTCGGCGCCGATGCCGTAGGTGCTGAGCTGGTCGTGGCCGCGTTCGAAGATCTTTTCGGAGCCGCTGCCGCGCAGCACGTCGACGACGTAGCCGATGCCGTAGCTCTGGTGCAGCCGGTAGACGCACGACAGCGCCATACGCGCGTGTTCGGTGGCGTCGTAGGTGGCGGGCGGGTCGAGGCAGACGTCGCAGTTGCCGCAGTCGTGGTCGAGGGGTTCGCCGAGGTAGCCGAGCAGCACCCGCCGCCGGCACGTGGTGGCCTCGGCAAAGCCGACCATGGCGTTCAGCTTGTGCTGCTCTATGCGCACCTGCTCGGAGTTGCCGCCGCGCTCGATCAGCGAGCGCGCTACGGCGGCGTCGCCCAGGCTGAAGAGCAGCAGGGCTTCGGCGGGCAGGCCGTCGCGGCCCGCGCGCCCGGTCTCTTGGTAGTAGCTCTCGAGGTTCTTGGGCAGGTCGTAGTGACAGACGAAGCGGACGTCGGGCTTGTCGATGCCCAGGCCGAAGGCGACGGTGGCCACGACCACGCCGACCTCGTCGCGGGCGAAGGCCGTCTGCACGCGCTCGCGTTCGGCGGGCGGCAGGCCGGCGTGGTAGGCAGCGGCCGGCAGACCGGCCGCCAGCAGGCGGTCGGCTACCTCTTCGGTGCGCTTGCGTGACAGGCAGTAGACGATGCCCGCCTGGCCGGGGCGGTCGCGCAGAAAGGCGAGCAGCTGGTCGGCCGGGTGGCGCTTGTCGACCACGGTATAGCTGATGTTGGGCCGGTCGAAGCCGGTGACGAAGCAGGGCGCCTGCGACAAGCCGAGGCGGGCGCGTACGTCGTCGCGCGTCTGGGCGTCGGCGGTGGCCGTGCAGGCGATGATCGGCACGTCGGGAAAGAGGTCGCGCAGCCGCCCGAGGTCGATGTACTCGGGGCGAAAGTCGTGGCCCCACTGCGATACGCAGTGCGCTTCGTCGATGGCGAACAGGGCGATGGCGGCGGCGCCCTCGCCGTCGAGCCCACGCAGGCGCTCGAGGAAGCCGTCGGTCATGAGTCGCTCGGGGGCGACGTAGAGCAGGTCGAGGTCGCCGCCGTGCAGGCGCCCGAGCACACGACGCGCGTCGTCGGAGTCGAGCGACGAGTTGTAGAAGGCAGCCCGCACGCCGGCGGCCAGCAGGGCGTCGACCTGGTCCTTCATGAGGCTGATCAGCGGCGAGACGACGATGCCCACGCCGGGCCGCACGATGGCCGGTATCTGAAAGCACAGCGACTTGCCGCCGCCGGTGGGCATGAGCACGAAGGCGTCGCCGCCCTCGACCAGGTGCTCGACGATCTCCTGCTGGTGGGGACGAAACTCGCGAAAGCCGAAGACGTCGCGCAGCACCGTCGTGGCGGCAGAAGAGGCGGCGGCCGGTGGGCCGCCCGTCGCTGCCGAGGCAGGGGACGGCGCGCTCGAGCTGGACGGCGGCTGGGGAGCAGGCGACATGTCGCGAGCGTAGCACATCGTCCGGATGCAGCCCGTCGGCCCTGCCGGTCGTCACCCGTCGACGACGCCTGTAAGATGGCGGGCACGGCGGCGCCGCGGGTAGGAGCGAGCGTCGCCGGTCCGCCGACGGGGAGACGGGAGTGGTGCGCGCCAGACTGGCGTTGATCGGGGTCGCTGTAGTGGCCGTGCTCGGCGTGGCCGCCCTGACGGCGCATGGCTCGGCGGCCCGCACGGGCGGACTGGGCGATGTCTCGCCTTCGCCTTCGGTCTCCCCCTCTGTGTCTCCGTCGCCATCACCCAGCGTCGGCGATACGACGCCGCCGGTGACGGTCGTCGGTGGCGCCGACGACCGCTGGCACCGCGTCGCGGTGCACCTGACGCTGAGCGCGTCAGACGACGGATCGGGCGTCGCCTCGACCTGGTATCGGGTCGACAGCGGGGTGCTGAAGGAGGGCACGAGCGTGCTCGTGCCCGCTCCGGCCAGTCATGCCGGCGACGGCGAGCACCTCGTCACGTTCTTCTCGCTCGACCGCGCCGGCAACCAGGAGGCGCCCCAGCAGGCCACGGTGCGCATCGACACCACACCGCCGGCCCTGCGCTGGAAGGGGCTCTCGCCGTCGTCGGTCACGACCCAGACGTCGCTGACCGTGCGTTTCACGCTGCGCGAGGCGCACGGCCCGGTCGCCTGGCGGCTGCAGCTCTACAGCCAGTACGGTACGCTCGTGCTGCGCCGCACCGGCTCGCGCCCGATCGACCCCGGCGCCGCTTCGGTCGCCGTGCCCCTGATCGCCGCCGGCAAGCGTTTCTCGCCCGGCGTCTACCGGCTGCGCCTGACGCTGTCGGACCAGGCCGGCAATCGCGCCGTGAGCGGCTTTGTCCCGTTCCGCGACCTGCGCCCCGTCGAGGCGAAGGTCACGTTCGACCTGCCGCGCGCCGGGCGGCGTGTGGCGCTCACGTTCGACGACGGCAACGACCAAGCGGCCTGGGCGCGGATCGTGACTGTCCTGCGCAGCTACCGCGTGCACGGCACGTTCTTCGCCCTGGGACCGCGCGTCGCCGCCTATGGCGCGCTCGCGCGGCGCACCATCGCCGATGGCGACGCCATCGGCTCCCATGGCTGGACCCACACCGACATGGCGCTCCAGACGACGCCTGAGATCCGCAAGGAGTTGACGCTGAGCGATGCCGCCTGGTGGCGCGTCGCCCGGGTCTTGCCGGTGCCCTACATGAGGCCGCCGTACGGCGCCACCGACCCGGCTGTGCTGACCGCCGCCGGGGCCGAGGGGTTCGCGCACGTCATGCTCTGGGACGTCGATCCGCAGGACTGGAAGGGCATCGCGCCAGGCGAGGTCGCGCAACGCGTGCTGTCGCACGTGCACCCCGGGGCGATCGTCTGCCTGCATACGCTGCCCAACACGGCGGCCGCGCTGCCGCAGATCCTGCGTGGGCTGCGCGCCATGGGCTATCGGGAGTGCTCGCTGCCCGAGCTGTTCGCCGCCGCCCGCCGGCACTGAGCCGCGGGCTGGCGCTTCCGGCCGACGGTCGCGCTTGGCGTCCGCTGGTCGGCCGTGCCGTCGCCTCCGCGCCGCCGGGCTACCCGCGCGGCGCGATCGTCCAGACGTGGTGGGAGCGGCCGCTGCGGGCGAAGTCGGGGGGCAGGGTCGCCTTCGACAGGTCTTCGAGGTGGTGGTCGCGGCCCAGGCTTTCGGCGTCGAGCGTGAAGCGCCGCGCGTTCGAGGCGAAGACCAGTACGCCGCCGGGCTCGAGCAGGCGGCGGGCGACCAGGCGGATCGAGGTCGACGTGGTCGCGGCGCACGTCGAAGGTCGCGCGCCCCATCTTTTTGGAGTTCGAGAAGGTCGGCGGGTCTAAATAGATGAGCCCGTAGCGCTCGTCGGTCTGGGCCACCCAGGTCAGCGCGTCGGCCTCGATCACGGCGTTGCGCTCCGGCTTGAGCTTGTTGGCGGCGAAGTTGCGCTGCGCCCACTCGAGGTAGTGGCCGTTCAGGTCGACGGTCGTCGTGCTCGCGGCGCCGCCCCTGCCGGCCGCCACGCTGGCCGTGCCGGTGTAGCCGAACAGGTTGAGGAACCGCTGTCCGCTCGCCAGCTCGCCCAGCAGGCGCCGGACCTCGCGCCCGGGCAGGAACAGGCCGGTGTCGAGGTAGTCGGTGAAGTTGACGAGGAAGGTCTGCTCGCGCTCGTGGACCTCGTGCTCGATGCCGGTGGTGGCGCGCTGCGCGTACTGCGCCGCGCCGCGCTGGCGAGCCCGCACCTTGAGGAACACATCGGCCGGCGACGCGCCCAGCACTTCGGGGATGATGCGCATGGCCTCGGCGAGGCGGGCGGCGGCCCTGGCTTCGTCGATCTCGGGCGGCGGCGCGTACTCCTGCACGTGCACCCAGCGCTCGTAGACGTCGATCGCCACGGAGTAGTCGGGCAGGTCGGCGTCGTAGACGCGGTAGCAGTCTATGCCGGCGCGCCGCATGTAGCGGCTCCAGCGGCGGGCGTTCTTGCGCAGCCGGTTGGCGAACTGCTCGGCGGCCGGCGAGAGCGGCGCCGGGCCGGCCCGCACGGCGATCGGCGCCGGCGTCGCGCCCGGCGACGCCGCTCCGACCGCCTCCGCCCGGCCGGTCTGGCCCAGCGTCGCGGTCTGTCGGTCGAGAGCCGCCTCGCCGGACGCCGTCTCGTCGCGCGCCGCTGCGTTGCGAGCGGCCGCGTCGCGCGCCGCCCAGTCGGACGCGGGGGGCGTCGCGGCGCTGAGCGCCTCGAAGGCGCCGGCTTGGAGATGACGGCGCGCGTGTTGACGTCGATGCGCAGCAGCGTGCAGGACAGCGCCCCGTTCATGAAATGGTTGGCGCGTCGGGCGCGCAGGCCGAGGTGCTTGCCGAGCTCGAGGTCGTTGACCAGGATCGCCGCCTTCCAGCCCGAGAACTCACTGCGCAGGCGCGCGCCCAGCAGTTCGTACAGGGCGCCCAGCGCGGGGTCGACGGGTGGTGGAGTCGCCGCTGCGTTGCCGCTTTGGCCCTCGCCGTGGCGGCGCTCTTGCCGCTCGCTTGGGTCGCGCGGCCGCTCCGTCGTGTGGGCGGGGGCGCCGTGGGCCGAGCGGCCGTCGGCGCCCAGGCGGTGGCCGTACGGCGGGTTGGCGACCACCAGGCCGGGCGTGACGGCCGCGCCGCCCCCGGCTGCCGGCTTTCCGCCGCCGGCCGCCGGCGACGCAGCGACAGGGGCGCCGGGTGAGAGGTCCGCGAGGGCGGTGGGCAGCGAGAGGGCGGCCAGGTCGCGGCGCTCGATACGCACCAGATCGCTCAGGCCAGCGCGACCGACGTCGGCCCGGGCCAGGTCGACGGCGCGGGTGTCGCGGTCGTAGCCGTAGGCCAGCGGCACGACGCCGCCGCCGGTCGCCGCGCGAGCGCTGCGCAGGCGGGCGAGCGCCGCTTTGCGGCGCTCGCCCGCCTGCGCCACAAGCTCCCGCCACAGGTCGGCGTCGTGACCCAGCCAGCCGGCGAAGCCCCATTTGGGGCCCTCCTGTCCGGCGGCCTCGCGCAGCAGCCCGGGGGCGACGTCGGCGGCGATGAGGGCGGCCTCGATGGGCAGCGTGCCCGACCCGCACAGCGGGTCGACGACGCTGCCGCCCGCAGCGGCGATCGCGGGCCACCCGGCGCGCAAGAGAATGGCCGCAGCCAGCGTCTCTTTGAGTGGCGCCTCGGCCTGCTCGCCGGGCGCCCGGTAGCCGCGGCGGTGCAGGCTCTCTCCGGAGAGGTCGATGGCGACGACGGCTTCGCGCGGGCCGACGTAGACGTTGATGCGCAGGTCGGGCCGCGCCAGATCGACCGAGGGCCGCCGGCCAAAACGCTCGCGGAACTGGTCGACCACGACGTCCTTGGTGCGCTGCGCGCCGAACAGCGTGTTGGTCACCCCGACGCCCGCGCCAAGGCCGGCGAAGTCGACCGCCAGCGTGCCGTCGGGCGGGAGGTGCGCCGACCAGTCGATCGCGGCCAGGCCCGACCAGAACGTCTCGGGGTCGCCGTCGAGGCGCAGCGTCACCAGGCGCAACAGCACTCGCTGCGCCAGCCGCGACCAGAGGCACGCGCGGTAGCCCAGCGCGAGCGGTCCGTCGAACGAGACGCCGCCGCGCTCCTGGGTCACGCTCGCCGAGTCGGCGGCCGCCGGGGCCGCGGAGCCTGCGGTGCCTGGCGCCGCCTCGGCGTCGTCGGCGAGCGTGGCCGCGTCGGCGGCGATGGTCTGCAACTCCTCGACGAGGAGCGCCTCGGCGCCCTTGGCGGCGGTCGCGAAGAACTGCAGGTATCGGTCTCGGGGGTCACGCGTCATGGGCCCCACGCTAGCACAAGCGCGCCGTATGGGGCGTCGCCGGCCCGCACGCAGCCTCGGCCGCCTGGGTCCGATCGGCCGCCACGCTACGCCGACAGTGCGCCGCCGCAGGCAGCCGGCCGCTCCACCGGCATAGAGCCGTCGACGCCACCGACACGGCCGGTCATGCGGCGCGGCCGTGCTACGATGCGGGCTCGCGGCGCCCCCCGGAGCGGGGTCGCCGACGCCGAGCGAATGCAAGGGGCGGATGCGGTGAGATACTCGAGCGCCGGGCTGGGACGCGTCTTCGTCGTGCGCCTCGACGACGGCGACGTCGTGCACGACTCGATCGAGGAGCTGGCGCAGCGCGAGGGTGTCGTGCGCGCCGCCGTGCTCGTGCTGGGCGGCGCCGACGACGGCAGCCGTATCGTGGTGGGGCCGGCCGACGGCCGGGCGGCCGTGATCGAGCCCATGGAACGGGTGCTGGCGGGCGTCCACGAGATGGCCGGCGTGGGCACGCTGTTCCCCGACGCCAACGGGCGCCCATCGCTCCACCTGCACGCCGCCTTCGGCCGCGGCGACACGGTCACGGCCGGCTGCATCCGGCTGGGCGTGACCACCTGGGTGGTGGGCGAGGTCGTCATCATCGAGCTCACCGGCAACGACGCCGTGCGCCACCGCGACGACGCCACCGGGTTCGAGCTGCTCGAACCCTGAAGCGGCTCCGCCGCGGCTGAGCTCTGGCGCCGACACCCGGTCGCAGCCGCGATCAGCCGGTCGCGCCCGTGGTCACGCGAGTCACGACCCGTAGCGGCGCACGGCCCGGGCGTGGGCCTTGGCCGCTTCAGTCTCGCGATCGCGGTGCGGCGCCGCCGTCGACGCAGCGGGCGCCCAGCAGGACCGTCGAGGCGCGCTCCACGTCGACGACGGCACGCTCGAACGCGGCCTCGTTGGCCGCGGAAGGCGCCGTGAAGCCGCTGATCTTGCGCACGAACTGCAGCGCGGCGGCGTGGACCTCTTCGTGGGTCGCGGGGGGTTCGAAGTTGTAGAGGGTCTTGATGTTCCTGCACACAGGGATCACCTCGATCGCCGGGCCGGCCGCGGCGCTGGTGGGAGCCGGCGCGCCTACAGCGCACGCATGCGGTTGTTGCGGGGATTGTGCTCGACCTCGGCCAGGCCGAGGGCTTCGAGCAGCGGCGGCACGTACATGCCGAAGCGGCCGCGCAGGCCTTTCTTCAGGCCGTACCAGCCGCCCGCCGGGTTGTCGGTGGCGCGGCCCCAAGCCTCGACCGTACCGGGCGCTGCGGGTTTTTGCTCGTCGGCGCTGCCCAGCGCCATCCAGTTGCCGTGCTCCTTGAGCATGGCGTGCAGGTCGTCGATGCACGACAGCCGGTAAGCGAGAGTCGTCTTGCCCACGACGCAGACGAGCGCCGCAGGATCGGCCGTCTCGTCGCGGTACATCTGATACTCGGACGAACCGCTGGGCGTCTTCAGGGTCCAAGGGTCGTCGTGGGTGCCGGAGCCGACGGCGTTGCTCATGTCTTGCCCTCCAGATGCAGAAGTGGCGCGGCGCGCGCCAGCACTACGTGCACGGTGCCCCCGAATCCGGGTGCCGCAACATGCCGTTCCATGGGCAGGTGCGCGGCGCGCAGCATGGCGACCAGCGTCGACGGCTTGTTGAAGCGCCCGTGGCCGCCGCGCGTGAAGACGAAACGCAGCCAGCCGACCGGCAGGGCGTCGGTCAGCACGAACAGGCCGTGTGGAGCGAGCACGCGGCGCACCTCGGCGAGCGCCCTGGGCTGATCCGCCCAGTGGTGGAACGACATCGTCGTGAAGAGCAGGTCGAACGACGCCGCGGCAAAGGGCAGCGCCTCGGCCGCGCCCACGACGAAGCGCACCGGGATCCCTTCTGGCACCGACGACTGGGCGACGTCGATCATCTCGGGGGCCGGGTCGACGCCGGTGAGCGCGGCTTGAGGGAACAGGCGCGTGGCCGGTGCAGGAGCAGCCCGGTGCCGCAGCCGACGTCGAGGATGGCGCGCGGCGCGGGCTGCGCCGCCGCCGCCTCGTGGAGCGTGAACTCCTGGAGCGGCGCGAACACCAGACGCTGCAGGCGCGACTCGTTGTACGAGTCCGCCCAGCGGCCGAACCTGCCGACGTCTCTGTAGCGCTGGCCGGTCGTCACGTCGCGGCCCTTCTGGCGAGGTCGTGCCGGTCGTTCGTCACTGTCTCTCAAGCCTTTCTCGTCGGCTCGTACCGCCCGCGCGTCCGCCGCTTCAGCTTTCCCCGTTCAGCCAGAGCCACATGCCGGGGGCGCACCGGCGCGGCGCGCAAAAGCCGAAGCGGGCGTAGAGCCTCGAGCCCCGGCAGCGGCAAGGTCTCGACCAGAGTGTTCGCGTAGGGCACCTCGCGCACCTTGGCGAGAGGGCCTCGACCACCTGCGAGCCGATGCCTTGCCGCTGGTGCGTCGGCGCCACCATGACGCTCGTGAGGTAAAAGTGCAGGGCGCCGTCGCCGACGATGCGGCCGAGGCCCACGACGCGCTCATCGACGAGCGCGCAAGCCGGCGCACCAGAGTTTGCCAAGCCGACCACGGCCTGCGCGGTGCGGGCGGAACCCGACCGCGGCAGTGACGGCGGCGAACTCCTCGACGGTGGGCACCCGGCG
>CAVWIH010000026.1:0-104774 GCA_963755025.1 uncultured Actinomycetes bacterium | reverse complement strand
AACGCCGACGCGGGCTTCGCCTACGTGACCGACGCCATGGCCGCCGGCGATCACGTCAAGACCATCGACATCCCCACCTCGGCGCAGCCCATCCCCACCTACCCGATCGCGGTGGTCAAAGCCTCGAAGAGCGCCTCGGTCGCCCAGCAGTTCACGAGCTTCGTGCTGGGCAGTCAGGGCCAGGCCCTGCTGAAGGCCCGCGGGGTTCGGTCCGCCGCCCAAGTAAGGGAGCCGGCGACGTGCACGTCGGTCTGAGCCGACGAGCGGGCCGGGCGCGTGCGCGCCCGGCCCGCGGCGCGCGCTCGCTTCGTCCGCTGGCCGCCGTCGCCATCGTCTTTCTGGCGCTGCCGATCGTCGGCCTGGTCGTGCGGGCGCCCTGGCGCCAACTCCCCGCCGACCTCGCCGCGCCCGGCGTGGCGACCGCCTTGCGGCTCTCCCTGGAGTGCTCGGTCGCCGCCGTCGCGGTGTCGGCCGTGATCGGCGTGCCGCTCGCCTGGGTGTTCGCCCGGGTCTCGTTCCCGGGCCGCAACATCGCGCGCGCCGTCGTGATCCTGCCTATGGTGCTGCCGCCGGTCGTGGGCGGCGTCGCCCTGCTGCTGGCCTTCGGCCGCTACGGCCTCATCGGGCAGTGGCTCGATCGCGCCTTCGGCATCACCCTGCCGTTCACCACGACGGCGGCCATCATGGCCGAGACCTTCGTCGCCATGCCCTTCCTGGTGATCACCGTCGAGGCGGGGCTGCGCTCCCTCGGGCAGCGCTACGAAGACGCGGCCGCCACCTTGGGCGCCGGTCGCTGGACGACCTTTCGGCGCGTCACCCTGCCGTTGATCGCGCCCTCGTTGGGCGCCGGCGCCGCCCTGTGCTGGGCGCGCGCCCTCGGCGAGTTCGGCGCCACGATCACCTTTGCCGGCAACCTGCCCGGCACCACCCAGACCATGCCGCTGGCCGTCTACGTCGCGCTGCAGAACAACCTCGGCGCCGCCATCGCCCTCAGCCTGGTGATGCTCGTCATCTCGCTGGTGGTGCTCGTCGCGCTGCGCGACCACTGGTTCGGCAACCTGTGAGCGGCGCCGCCCGACCGGCCGCGTCGCGAGGGCGCGCATGAGCCTGCAGGCGGCCATCGCCCTGCAGGTGGGCACGCTCGCGGTCGACGCCGCGCTCGACGCCGCGAGCGGCGAGGTGGTCGGCCTGCTGGGCCCCAACGCGGCCGGCAAGACCACCCTGCTGCGCGCCCTCGCCGGCCTGACGCCGCTGAGCGGCGGCCGCGTCGTGCTGGACGACGACGTGCTCGACGACCCCGCCGCCGGCATCCGCGTGCCGCCCGATCGCCGCCACATCGGCCTGGTCTTTCAGGACTACCTGCTGTTCCCGCACCTGTCGGCCCTCGAGAACGTCGCCTTCGGGCTGCGCTCCCGCGGCGTGTCGCGCGCCGACGCGCGCCGGCACGCCGCCGAGTGGCTCGCGCGACTCGGCCTGGCCGGGCAGCTCGAGTCGCGGCCCAAGTCGCTGTCGGGCGGCCAGGCGCAGCGCGTGGCGCTGGCCCGCGCCCTGGTGACCGACCCGCGACTGCTGCTGCTCGACGAACCGCTGTCGGCCCTCGACGCCGGGGCGCGCGCCGACCTGCGGCGCGAGCTGCGCGCACATCTCGCCTCGTTCGCTGGGTCCTGCCTGCTCGTCACCCACGACCCACTCGAGGCCATGACCATGACCGAGAAGCTGATCGTCGTCGAAGCGGGACACGTGACCCAGACCGGGACCCCCGACGAAGTGCGTTCGCGGCCGCGCTCGCGCTACGTCGCCGACCTCGTCGGACTCAACCTGCTGCGCGGGCGCGCCGCCGCCGGTGTGGTCGAGCTCGCCGGCGGCGATCAGCTCGTCGCCGTCGACGACGACCATCTGGTGGGCGAGGTCTTCGCGGCCGTCCACCCGCGAGCCGTCGCGCTCTACCGCGAGCGCCCGCAAGGCTCGCCGCGCAACGTCTGGCCCGGCACGGCCGAAGGGCTCGAGGTCGCCGGCGACCGCGTGCGCGTGCAGGTCGGCGGCGCCGTGCCGCTCGTGGCCGAGGTCACGCCGGCGGCTGTGAGCGCCCTGCACCTGGACGACGGCGGTCCCGTGTGGGCCTCGGTGAAGGCTACCGAGGTGGTGGTCTACCCGGCCTGAGCGCCGCCGGGCGCCCCGGTCGTGCGGCGGCGCCACGGTCATGCGACCGCCCCCGGCCCCGCCACGGCCGCCCTGTTACAATGCCGGCGAGGAGTCGCGTCGCAAACCGGTACGAGGAGGATCGTCGATGGCCAAGGTCCGCGTGAGGTTGCCGCTCGGCGTCACGCACCCGGGCCCCCGGAGAGACCTCGAATGCGAGGGCGCGACGGTCGAAGCTGTGGTCAAGGCTGCCATCGCCGCCGAACCGCGCCTCGAGGCGCGCATCTTCAGGGACGGCAAGCTGTACGTCGGCGTCTTCGTCAACGACCGCAACATGCGCAGCCTGGGGGGCTTTGCCACGCCGGTCGCCGACGGCGACGTGATCCGCATCGTGCCGCCGATCGCCGGCGGCTAAGGCCCTTCGCCGCCGACGGCCCCGACGCCCGTGTCTAGCGGCCCTCGCGCCCCTCGAGATAGTCGAAGCGGCGCTGCCCACAGCAGGGGCAGCTAGGGTCGGCGTCGGGCAAGGCGACCTCGTCGTTGGTGTTCTGCCAGACGTCGAGCATGGTGATCTTGTGGCTGAGAGCGGCGCGGCGCCCGGCGGCGAGCTTGAGCGCTTCGGCGACCTGCAGCGAGGCCACGGCGCCGACGATCGGGCTCAGCACGCCGGCCGTGTCGCAGGTCGGCGCTCGACTCGAGCGGCGGCGCGCTTTCGAACACGCAACGCAGGCAGGCGGTCTCGCCGGGCACGACGGTGAAGGTCACGCCGTACGAGGCCACGCAGGCCCCGTAGATCCACGGCGTGCCGGTCTCGACCGCGTAGTCGTTCAGCAGGTAGCGAGCGGCGAAGTTGTCGGTGGCGTCGAGGATGAGGTCGACGCCACCGAGCAGCCGGGCGGCGCTTTCGTGAGTCAGGTCGTCGACCAGCCCTTCGATCTCCACCTGCGAGTTGACCAGCCGCAGGGCCCGAGCGGCCCGGCCGCCTTGGGCTGCACGGTGCGCGCGTCGTCTTCGGTGTACAGGAGCTGGCGCTGCAGGTTGCTCTCTTCGACGAAGTCGCGATCGATCAGGCGCACGAAGCCGACGCCGGCGCGCACGAGCAGCATGGCCTGCAGCGAGCCCAGGCCGCCGCAGCCGACGACGGCCACGCGCGCCTGCATGACGGCCCGCTGGCCTTCGGCGCCGATGCCGCCGAAAAGGACCTGCCGCGAGTACCTGTCGGGGACGGGCGTCGAGGCCACGGCGGGTCTGCTACTCCGGTCTTGGCGGCCGGTCGGCCTTGTCGAGCTTGAGGTCGACGGCCAGCACGTGCGGGTTCTGGCAGAAGACGATGCACTGCGGCGTGCCGTCGCACAGGTCGCACTTGAAGGCGACCTTGCGCTCGGGGTGCTCGTGGATCACGCCGTAGGGGCAGACGTCGTAGCAGTCGCCACAGTTCGTGCACTTGTCCTCATCGACGATCAACACATGGCCTTGCGCGACGCCCCTCGAACCTGGCGGCGCTGTCGAAGGCGCCGTCGAGCTTGAGCGGGACCGCCCTGGTGGTGATGGCGCCGGCAGGACACGCCTTCTGGCACTTGGCGCAGCCCGTCTGCAGGCAGGTGAAGCCCTTGATCTCGGTCGTCGTGGGGTTGCACTCGGAGCGCAGCCGGGCCAGCGACGGCCGGTAGGCGCCTTCGTGGTAGAGCGAGCAGGCCAACTCGCACATGTGGCAGGCGGTGCACTTCTTGCGTGCGATCATGACGTGGGGCATGACGTCTCCCTGTCCTTTCGGTGCCGCCTACAGGCGGACGTCGACGCCGAGCTCGGTGAGCTTTGCCTCGGTGGGCACGCCCCGGTCGTCCCAGCCGCGCAGCTCGTAGTAGCGCCGCAGCGACTCGATCCAGGTCGCTTCGCCGATCGCCTGCCCGGCCGACGGCCCGCTCGTGTGGGCGCACTCTTCGCTGTAGAGCTTCTTGGGCAGCGTGTCGGCTTCGACGCCTTCGCGCAGGTTGAACAGGCGACCGAGGTTCCAGACGCGCTCGCCGATGAGCATGACCTCGTCTTCGGACAGCTCGCCGGTCGTAGAGGTGCATGAGCATCTGCGAGACCTGGCCGGGGTTGACCGCCCAGAAGTCGCACCAGATGCCGCAGAACTTGATCGAGCTGAAGTTCTGGCTGATGAAGTCGGCGGGCGGTTGCCGATCGCGCCCTCGACCTTGCCCTCCATGGTGGCGGCCGGCACGGCGCCCGAGAGGATCTCGTCGCCGACCGAGTAGGTGCGCATGTGGCAGCCGCCGCGGTCGGACGTGGCGTAGCTGATGCTCATGCCGAAGGCGCCTCGCGGGTCGTAGCCGGGCATCTCGAGGTTCTTGACCTCCATCGAGAGCTCGGGCACACCGTACTTCGCGCAAAGCTTGCGCACGCCCAGCGCCAGCTCGGCGCCGACGCCCTCCTTGCGGGCGATCAGGCCCGGCAGCTGCACGTACCGCTCGCTCTCGCCGAAGCGCACGCCGAAGTCGTGGATGCCCTTTTCGGTCATGTCCATGGCGAGGCCGATCACGGCGCCGGAGGAGATCGTGTCGAGGCCCCACTGGTCGCACTCGTCGTTGAACTTCATGAGCGCGTCGATGTCGTCGATGCCGCAGTTGGCGCCGCCCAGGGCGATGGTCTCGTACTCGGGACCCTCGCCCATGACCTTGGCGCCGTGCCACGTGGCGGCGTGCACGTTGCGGCAGCCGATGGCGCACTGGTAGCAGGCGCGCTTCTTGACGCGGATCTTCTGGAACGATTCGGAGTTCAGTTCTTGGCGCCCTCGAAGTACGCCCGCCGACCAGTTGCGCGTGGGCATGGCGCCGGCGGCGTTGACGAGATCGACCAGGATCGGCGTGCCTTCTTCGTGTGCCCAGAGGTTGTCGTCGGTCAGCACGAACTCGCGCTGGATGCGCTCCATGTCGGCGAGGAACGCCCCGCGTCGCCGACCGTCACGCTGCCGGTACCGCGCACGGCGATCGCCTTGAGGTTCTTGGAGCCCATAAGGGCGCCGTGACCGCCCCGGCCGGCCTTGTGATACTGGTCGGTCGACAGGCAGGCCCAGGGGTTGGCGTCTCGCCGGCCGGCCCGATGGACAGGGTCTTGGCCTCTGGGTCGAAGTCGTCGCGCAGGGCCTGCTCGATCTCAGAGGTCTTCATGCCCCAGTACTTGGGCTCGGCGGGCAGGAACTCGACGACGTCGTTGCGGATCGTGACGATCGTGGGCTGCGGCGCCTTGCCGACGACGATGATCGCGTCGTAGCCTGCGAACTTCATCTCGGGCGCGAAGGAGCCGCCGACGTAGCTGTCGTTCAGGATGCCCGTCGTGGGGCTTTTGGCGCCCACCACCAGGCGCGAGGTCGTCGAGACGTTGGTGCCGGCGAACGGCCCGGTCATGAGAAAGAGCGGGTTCTCGGGCGACCCGGGATCGACCCCGGGCGGCACGTACTCCCACAGGTACCGGAACAGCAGACCCTTGCCCCCGACGTACAGCGCCGCCCAGTCGGTGTTCAGCGGCTCGACCGTAGCGCACTGCGCGGTCATGTCGATGCGCAGCACCTCGCCCGTGTAGAAGTCCACCCGGCCCCTCTCGTTGGAACGTTCGCCGCGCCCACGGCCCTGCTCGTGACGACTGCGCCGTCCGCGGGCATGGCCGGAGCGGTCCACGCCGCGCGGCCATCAGTGCCGAGCCTACACCGCCGAAGGCGACGGCGCACTCGCGGGCCGTGGTCGGCCCCTCCGGGCCGACGCTGATACACTCCTGCCTGACGACGATGGACGATCGCACCGACAAGCACGTGACTATCGGCGTGCTGCTCGCCGGGGGCGACGGCAGCCGCGCCGGCATCGACAAGCGCTTTCTGGTCCTCGAGGGCCGCACCCTGCTGCAGCGCAACCTCGCGTTCCTGCACCGCCTCTTCCCCACCGTGGTGCTTTCTCTGGCGCCGGGCCACGTGCTCGACCTGGGCGATGCCGCCGACTTGGGCGACACCGTGATGTCAACGACGAATGGCCGGGCTCGTCGCCGCTGGCCGGTATCGTCGACCGCCCTCGACGCGCTACCGGGCTCCGTTTTCGCCCTGGCCGTTGACATGGCGTTCCCCAGCCGCTCGGCGCGGCGCCCGGGTGCTGCCGCTTTCTGCGGTCACGATGCCGCCGTACCGTCCATCGGGCGCCACTTCCAGCCGCTGTTCGCCGCCTACGGTCCCGGGTTGCCTCGAGCCCATGACGGCCATGTTGAGGGCAGGGCAGCCACCGCATCGTCGACGCCTACGACGAGATCGACCTCGCGCCGGTGACCTTGACAGCGAGCGGCCTTCAGCGCGTCAACACGATGGATGAGTACCGCCAGGCCGGCGCGCCGCGTGGGCCCTGACGCGGCGCGCCGGCCGGCCCCGCGCTCGTGGCCGTCGTGGGCAAGAGCGATTCGGGCAAGACCACGCTCATCGAGAAGCTCGTACCCGAGCTCGTGCGGCTCGGGCTCAAGGTAGGCACCATCAAACACGACGCGCACAGCTTCGAGATCGACCACCCCGGCAAGGACTCCTGGCGCCACGGCCGGGCCGGCGCGCAGGCCTACGTGATCGCCTCTCCTGAGCGCCTCGCCTACATCACGCGGCTCGACGGCGAGGTGCCGCTGGCCACCATCGCGCGGCGCTATTTTGCCGGCTTCGACCTGGTGGTCGCCGAAGGCTACAAGCGCACCGCTCCCCACCGCATCGAGATCTTCCGCACCGGCGCCGGTCACGACGCGCCCCTCTGTGGCCCCGGCGAGGCCCTCGCCCTGGTCACCGACTCGACGTGGCCCCACGACCATCGCTTTGGACTCGACGAGGCGCGCGCCACGGCCCGCTTTCTGGCCGTACGCCTCGACACGCTGCGGCGCTACTGAAGCCTCGGGCGAAGGCGCGCGCTCAGGCCGGGCGGGCGACCAGGCCGGCGACGACGCCGCAGGCAAAGCGCCGCCGCGCCGTGACGGCAAAGCCGGCGCGGCCCAGGTGCGCGGCCACGTCGTCGGCGCTGCCCAGGGCGCGGGTCGAAGCGGTGAGGAACTCGTACAGCGCTGCCTGCCCGGCGAGGACCGAGCCCACCCGAGGCGCCACCTCGAAGAAGTAGAAGCCGGCCGCCGCCCCGAGCAGGTCGCGCGGCGGGCGCACCGCCTCGACCACGACCAGCCGCCCGCCGGGCACCAGCAGCTCGCGCAGCGGCCGCAGCACGGCGCCGGGGTCGGCGAAGTAGCGCAGCCCAAAGCCCAGCGTGATGGCCTCGAAGGGCCCGCCGAGCGTGGCGGCCGCTTCCGCGCTCGCCAGATCGACGGCCACCGTGCGCAGCGGCAGCCCGGCTGCCGCCAGCCGGTCGCGCGCCACGGCCAGCATGCCCGGCGCCGCGTCGGCGGCCGTCACGGCCGCCCCGCGGCGCGCCAGGTCGAGCGTGAGCAGGCCGGTGCCGGCGCAGGCGTCGAGCACCCGCGGCGGCGGCGAGGTCGGCGAGGGCCCGAGCGGCGCCGCGTGCGCGCGGCCGAGCGGCGGCGCCTGCGGCGCCGCCTGCCGCGCGGCCCAGCGGCGCCAGAGCGCGTCGAGTCCGAACGTGATGACCGTGTTGACGCGGTCGTAAGTGGCCGCGTTGCGGTCGAACAGCGCGGCGACGTGCGCCGGCTCGAGGTCGGGCGCCGCGTGCGGCGCACGCCGAACGTCGCCTGTGCCCCCGTCGCGCACTAGAGGCCGCTCAGGGCAAGGCCCACCAGCGCCGCCAGCAGCACGAGGTCGGGGTAGAGGCTGCCGCGGTTGAAGTACGAGGCGGCCTGCGCCGGTGTGGGCCGGCGCAGCAGTTCGACCGCCGGCCAGGCCAGCGACCAGGCGCCGAGCGCCAGCGCCAGCGCGACCGCCGCCGCCGGCATGGGCAGCAGCGCCGTCGAGACCAGACAGGCGGCGGCGACCGCCGCGGCGGCGCGCGCGGCGGCCGCCTCGCCGTACACGCTGGCGACGGTGCGAATACCTACGGGAGCGTCGCTTTCGAGGTCGCTCAGGTCGTTGACGATGTTGCGGCCCCCGATCTCCCAGCAAGCGAGAAAGACGAAGACGGTGAGGGCGCTCCAGCGCAGCGGGGCCACCGCCACCCAGCCGGCGAGGCCGCCAAAGCCCACCATGACGCCCGACAGCACCGTCTTCCAGGGCGTGACCGCGCGCAACGCGCAGTACACGAACTGGGTCGCCACGGCGGCGGCGAAGAACAACAGCGAGAGCGGATTGAGAAGCGCGGTGCCCACAACGGCCACTGCGGCGAGTCCCGCGACCCAGGCCACCGAGATCCGCAGACTGAGGACGCCTCGCGCCAGGGGGTGACGCATGAAGGTGGTGTCGACGTCGTGGCGGGGGACCGTCGACTTGCCGGCCGCGAGCGAGCGCGCGTCGACCTTGCGGTCGAGCAGGTCGTTCAGCGCGTAGAGCGCAAACGAGGCGGCGCAGGCCGCCGGCAGGCCGATGGCGATGATGCGCCAGCCGGGCAGGCCGCCGAGCGCCAGCAGCGCCCCTAGCGCCGGCTGCGCGATTGTGAGCAGCGCCTGCTTGCCGCGCGAGAAGTCGAAGATCGCGGCCGGCAGCCCCAGGCCGACTCGTGGCGCGGCGCCACGGTGGCGGGCGACACCAGTCGAGTCGCCGGGCAGGATCGTGCTGAGTCGAACGCCGTCGGGCACACCGATGTGCCCGACCGTATCGAGGGGCCGTCCGGGCTGTCCGTCATCCATCGACCCGACGCCGCTTCCCCTGGATCGGCCGAGCACCGCCTCGCCCCCCTTGACCAACTGACGATAGTGATCGTCGCCGCGCCACGCGATCCACCCGGCGATTTCGGGGTTGCTACCCGAAGCCGTGACAACCGAACCCGTCGACGGTCAGGGTGTGGCCGCCGACAGACCCTTCGCCATGCCTTACTCGCGATCGTGAGGCAAGCCCGCCGCGTGGCGCCGGCGATGGTCGCCGTACCAGGCCAGGCGGTCGAGCGCCTGCGCGGCGGCCCGCGGCGACGGCAGCACGACCGGCGCGTAGCGGCCGTCGCCGGCCGGCACGGCCTGGCGGATCGGCAGGTCGGGCACGTTGATGATGGGCTTGCCGGTGGTCTCCATGAGCGCGGCGGCGCAGGCGAGGAACTCGGTCTCCCAGGGGCTGAAGCCGTCGTACTCGCCGCCGGCGCTCTCGGGGCGCTGGTCGTCGCCGGTGTTCGACACGCCCAGTACCGAGAGCATGATGACGGCGTCGACTGAGTCACTGCCGGCGACGGCGGTGAGCACGAGCCGGGCCACGTCGCCGCCGGCCGACGCCACCAGGTCGAGCGGGTTGCGGCGGCTCCAGAACGGCGGCAGCAGGGCGTCGAGCTCGGCGAGCAGCGCCTCGGGCAGGTCGGCGAGCGTCAGGTCGTGACGGGCCACTTCGTCGGCGGCCAGCACGCCGGCCCCGCCGCCGTTGGTGATGACCGCCACGCGGCGGCCGCGCGGCGGCGGCAGGTAGGCCAGGGCGACGCCCAGGTCGAGCGCGTCGTCTGATGCCGTGCAGGTGATCACGCCGGCCTCGCGGGCGGCGGCCTCGTACACGGCGGCCGAACCGGCCAGGGCGCCGGTGTGCGAGGCGGCCGCCCGGCCGCCCTGGTCGGTCAGGCCGCCGCGCATCACGACGACCGGCTTGACGGCGGTCGTGCGGGCGGCCACCTCGGTGAAGCGGCGGCCGTCGTCGATGCCCTCGAGGTACATGAGGACGCAGCGGGTGCGGTCGTCGGTGCGCAGGTAGTCGAGCACGTCGACGGCGCTCACGCGGGCCTCGTTGCCCACGCCGATGAACTTGTCGAGCCCTATGGCGCGCCGCTCGGAAGCTTTGACCAGCTGCACGCCGAGGTTGCCCGACTGCGAGACCAGGCTGAGTGGACCCTCGGGCGGGTGCAGCGTGATGAAACCGGTGGCGTGCAGGTGGGTCTCGTTGGTGACCAGCCCCATGCAGTTGGGGCCTATCAGGGTGACGCCGGCGGCGGCGGCCGCCGCGGCCAGCTCGAGCTCGGCCTGGCCGCCCTCGTCGCCGGTCTCAGAGAAGCCGGCGGCGATGGCCACGGCGGCCCGCACGCCGGCCCGTCCGCACTGCTCGACCAGGCCGGCGGCCTGCCATGCGCCGACGGCCAGCAGGGCCAGGTCGGGGGCCTGGGGCAGGTCGGCGAGGCTCGCGTACACGGGCAGGCCGAAGAAGGCGCCGCCGTGGGGGCTGACCGGGTAGATGGCGCCTTCGAAGCCGCCGTCCAAGATGTTGCGCAAGGCGGAGCCGCCCCATTTGCCGACGTCGTCTGAGGCGCCCACGATGGCCACCGAACGCGGCGCACAGACGGCCCGCAGGTCGGCGACGGGGCGCTCCGCAGGCGCCGGCGCAGCCGGCGCGCTCGAGAGCACGACCAGGGCATCGGCCGCCACCGGCCGGTCGCCCGAGATGATGAGCGGGTTCAGGTCGATCTCAGCGATCTGGGGGTGATCGACGGCGATGCGTCCCACGGCCTGGATGACCTGGGCGAGTCGTCGCTGGTCGACCGCCGGCAAGCCGCGGAACCGGCCCAGCAGGCGCCTGGCGCGAATCAGTCCGGGCAGGTCGGCGGCCTCGTGTTCGTCGACCGGCGCCAGGGCGAGCGCCACGTCGGCGAGGGCCTCGGTGAACACGCCGCCCACGCCGAAGGCCACCACAGGGCCGAAGGCCGCGTCGCGCTTCATGCCGACCATGAACTCGCGCGCGCCGGCCACCATCTCTTCGACCAGGATGGCTTCGAGGGCGTCGCCGGCGCGCTCGGTGAGACCGTCGTAGGCGGCGGCCACCTCGTCGGGACTGCGCAGGCCGAGGAGCACCAGGCGCCGTTCGGTCTTGTGCTGGACCTTCTCGCCCACTGCTTTGAGCGCCACGGGGGCGTCGATCGAGGCGGCCAGGGCGAGGGCCTCGTCGCGCGAGTGAGCGAGGCCGCCGGCCGGCACCGACACGCCGTAGGCGGCGAGCAGAGCCTTGCCCTCGTGCTCGTCGAGAGCGCCACGGCCCGCCGCCAGCGCTCCCGCGACGATCTGCGACGCCCGTTCGGGGGGCTGCTGCGAGAGCTCCATGAGCTCCATGACCTCCTGCCCGTGGCCTGATCGACTGGCTCGATGGTATCCGATCGGAACGTCGGCGCACGGCCTGCCGTGAATGGCCGCCACCGGCGGCCGCCGGCCCGCAGACGAGCGCAGCCGACGCGCCGCAACCAGAGTCTATGCCAAGCGGCGGCGACGGCGCGCGGGGGCGCTACAGCGTCTTGAGGCGCTCGATCAGCGCGGGCACGATCTGGTAGAGGTCGCCGACCACGCCGTAGTCGGCCAAGGCGAAGATGGGCGCGTCCTTGTCCTGATTGACGACCGCCACGACCCGCGCCTGCGCCATGCCGACGGTGTGCTGCACCTGGCCCGAGATGCCCACCGCCAGGTAGACCTCGGGGCTCGTCTTGGCGCCCGAGAGCCCGACGATGCGGTCGTCGGACATCCAGCCGAAATCGGCCAGGCTCTTGGTGCAGGCCAGCTCGGCGCCGAGGGCCGCGGCCAGTCCCTCGCCGAGCGTCACGTCGTCGCGCTTGGCGAGGCCGCGGCCCACGCCCACGATACGCGCGGCGGCGGCCAGGTCGACGGCCTCGCCCTCTTTGGGCCGGCGGTCGACGACGCGCACGGCGGGCGCGGCGAGGCCCGGCGAGACCTCGACGATGGCGTCGGCGCCCGCGGCGGCGGCGCCCGCCTCGTCGGCGGCGAAGACCTTGGGCATGACGGCCACCACCTGCACGGCCGAGGTGAGCGCCTCGCGCTGCACGGTGGCGCCGCCCAGGTTGTAGCGGCCGGCCACGAGCAGGCCGTCTTCGACGGCCAGCGAGCCGGCGTCGGTCACGCAGCCGGCGCCCAGCCGCTGCGCGAGGCGGCCGGCGAGCGCCCGGCCACGGCGCGTCGAGCCGAGCAGCACGAGGCTCGCGCCGGCCTGTTCGGCGATGTGGGCGAGCGCCTGGGCGGCTACGCCTGTGTCGAGCCCCTCGAGGGCGGGCTCGGTGCACAGGTAGACCGGCGCGGCGCCGCGGGCGGCCAGGGCGGCCGCCTGCGCGGCCGCCTCGGCGCCCAGCACCGCCGCGCTCACCGTCAGGTCGAGCTGCGGGGCGAGCGTCTGGGCGGCGCCCAGCAGCTCGAGGGCCGTGTCGAGCTGTTCCGAATACACGAGGATCGCGGTCATCGCCCTCACCTTCCCAGGACGCCTTCGGCGACCAGCGCGTTGATCAGGGCCTCGGCCTGGGCGGCCGGTTCGCCGTCGAACAGCACGCGCTTGCGTGACTGCTCCTCGGCCAGGTTTGACTTGACGGCGCGCAGCGGCGCCAGCGCCGCGGCGTCGAGGGACAGGTCGGCCAGGGTGAGTTCGGCCACCGGCTTCTTGCCGGCCTTCATGATGCTCATGAGGGTGGGAATGCGGGGTTCGTTGATCTCGCTCACCACGGTGGCCACGGCGGGCAGCGCCGCCTCGAGCGTCTCGAGCGTGTCGCCCATGGTGCGCTCGGCGCGCAGCACGGCGCCGGAGCCGCCGGCGTCGGGACCGACGCCTGTGACTTCGAGGGCGCGCGCGTAGCCGAGCTCGGGCAGGCCGAGCAGCTCGGCGACCCGCGAGGGCACCTGACCCGAGTAGCCGTCGGTCGAGCCCTCGCCGAACAGCACCAGGTCGAACGGCCCCGACTTCTCAAGCGCGCGCGCGAGGGCGAGCGCGACGCCGGCCTGATCCGTTTCGTCGAGAGCCGGGTCGGCGACGATCACGGCTTCGTCGGCGCCGATCGCCAGGGCCTCTTTCATGGTCTCGCGGATCTTGCGGTCGCCCTGCGCCACGGCGACCGCCACGATGCGCCCGCCGCCGGCGGCGTCGCGCAGCTGCAGGGCCGCCTCGAGGGCGTTCTTCTCGAGGTCGCCCACCTTGAAGGGCACCGCCTCGAGCACCGGCACGCGGTCTTTGACGCGCATGAGCTGCAGGTCGGGGTTGGTCTTCACGCACACGGCGATCTCCACAGCCTTCACCTCTCCTAACTCATCCGGTACTGCACGCCGAAGCCGCCGCGCGGGTACTGCCAGCTCAGGGCCTGGGGGTCGCAGCAGATCAGGCAGGTGCCGCACTCGAGGCAGCCCTCCCAGTTGACCGTCATGTCGCCCTGGTCGTTCAGCTCGTACAGGTCGGCCGGACAGACCAGCAGGCAGGCGCGCTGCGTGCAGACCGTGCGGCACTTCTCGACGTCGATCACGATGTGCGGCTCGGTGTCGAGCTTGAAGACGTCGGCGCCGAGCTTGGCGTCGACGCCACCCGGCGGCTGACCCGCGGCGCCGCTCGATGCGCCGCCGGGCGCCGCGTTCTCGGGGGCGCCGCTGTCGGGCGCGCGATCGGTGGGCTCGCTCACGACGGCATCACCTCTAGACCTTGCGCAAGGACCAGAGGTCCTTGAGCGTGTCGACCTTCAGGAACTCGCGGCGCGCGCCGCGCAGGCTGGTGCGCAGCAGCGTCGCCTGGCTATCGTCGTCGACCGCGAAGAAGCCCTCGAGCAGGCGCGCCACGGCGCCGGGGTACTCGGTGAACAGGCGGCGGTTCTCGATGGCCTGCGGCACGCCGCGCCCGGCCTGCATGGCGGCCGTGACGAAGGTCTCGCGCAGAAAGCGCTCGTAGACCGACAGCGTGGCGGCCGACGAGTCGCCGGCGGCGCGGGCGGCCAGGGCCGCCCGCGCCGCCGCCCACCCAGAGGCGATGGCAAGGTCCATGCCGCGCACGGTGACCAGGGCGTTCAGGGCAAAGCCGGCGGTCTCGCCGGCCAGCAGGTAGCCCGCCCCGTAGGGCCGCGGCAGGCGGTCGGCGCCGCCCTCGAAGACGGCGTGCGCCGAGTACTCGGCGAGCGTGCCGCCGCGCACCAGCGGCTTGATCTGGGCGGTCTCCTTGAAGGCGTCGAGCAGCTGCCACGACTCGAGGCCGTCGGTGCGCGTGCGCAGCTGGTCCATGGCGACCACCACGCCCAGGGCGATCGAGTCGCGGTTGGTGTAGAGAAAGCCGCCGCCGGTCATGCCGCGGCTGACCTCGCCCATGAAGAGCTGCGCGGCGCCCTCGCCTTCGTTCAGGCGCCAGCGGTCTTCGATGACACCCGCCGGCAGCTCGATGATCTCTTTGAAGCCGACGGCGTGGTCGGCGGGGCGGGGCTGCTCGCGCAGCCCCGCCCCGCTCGCCAGCAAGCCCAGCACGCCCTCGGCGACGATCGTCACGTCGGCGCCGACCTCGTCGCCGCCGGCGCGCACGCCGATCACCCGGTCGCCGTCGAGCAGCAGCTCGTCGGCCTTCATGTCGCTGACGACCATGGCGCCGGCAGCGGTCGCCTTGTCGGCGAACCACTGGTCGAAGCGGGCGCGCTGCACCGTGTAGGACTGCGGCGACGGCCCCGCGAGGCGCTGCGAGGCGAGCTCGACCGTGGTGGCCGCGCCGTCGCCGAGCAGGGTGATCAGCTCGTGTGCGACCGGCCGCTCGAAGGGCGCGTCGTCCCAGAGCTCGGGAAAGACGTGGCGCAAGGCGCGCACGTAGAGCCGGCCGCCGGTGACGTTCTTTGAGCCCGAGTAGTTGCCGCGCTCGAGCACCATGACCTCGACGCCGTCACGGGCCAGCCCGTAGGCGGCCGCGAGGCCGGCGAGGCCGCCGCCCACCACGATGCATTCGACCTTCTCCACGTCGCCCGCCTCCTCGGGTTGCGTCGCCGCTCAGTCTGTCGATCGACTTCGTCGTCGCCGCTCAGTCCGTCGACCGACTCCGTCGTCGCCGCTCAGGCTGCGCTACTTCGTTGCGCGCCTAGTCCGTCGACCGACTCCGTCGTCGCCGCTCAGGCGTGCGCGACTGCGTTGCGCGCCTAGTCTTTGAACGGGTTGTGCGTCTCGCCCCACTCGTCGCGGGCGATCACGCCGCGCATGACCATGAGGCCGCCCTCGGCGCCGACCTCGTAGCTCATGACGCCGCGCAGCATCATCTCGAGCGGCGTCTCCTTGGTGTAGCCGAAGGCGCCGTGGTACATCATGCCGTGACGCGCGATCTCGTGGGCCAGCGGCGGCGCCTGGCACTTGCAGGTGCTGATGACCTTGTTGATCTCCTTGCGCGAGAACGTGCCCGGGTTGGTGTGCTCCTGGCCGATCATCCAGGCGCCGCGCAGCAGGTTGAGCTTGACCATGTCGAGCATCATCCAGTCGTCGGCCATCTCGAACGAGATGCCCTCGTTCTTGCCGAGCGGCTTGCCGAACGTGGTGCGCTGCGCGGTGTACTCGCCGCTGATCTCGAGCGCCTTCTCGGCGCCGCCCAGACAGGCGGCCGCCGACCAGCACGCGCGCCGTGTTGAAGCCGTCCATGACGGCGTAGAAGCCCTTGCCCTCTTCGCCCAGCACGTACTTGCGGGGCAGCTCGACGTCGTTGTAGATCCAGCCGCCGGTCGACAGGCCCATGCGGCCCATGTCGTCGTAGACGTGTCACTGGATGCCGTCGCAGGTGGGCGGGCACCCAGATGAAGGTCATGCCCTTGTGGCCCGAGTCGGGGTCGGTCTTGACCAGCGTGCAGTGGCCGCTGGGCGGACCCAGCTTGGCGCACTCCTTGGGGCCGGAGACGTAGGCCTTCTCGCCGTTCAGCATGAAGACCTGCTTGTCGTCGTTCCAGATGGCGGTGGTCTTGATGGCGCCCAGGTCGGAGCCGCCGCCGGGTTCGGTGGTGTTGATGCCCACGAAGGTCTTGCCCTGGGCGGCCAGCGGCAGGACCTCCTGCTTGAGCTCCTCGGTGCCGTAGCGGTTGATCATGTACGACCAGCCCATGGTGAGCAGCGTGTAGACCGGCGTGCTCATCGACTAGGTCGGCGCGGGCGATCTCGTGGACCGTGATCATGGCGTAGATCAGGCGCTCGTCGTCGGGCAGCGGCAGGCCGCCGTACTCCTCGGGGATGGTCACGCCGAAGATGCCGAGCTCGGCCATGCCGGCCGTGATGTCGTCGGGAATGCCGTCTTCGGCGGCGTCGATGGCGCGGGCGCGCGGCTCGAGGTTCTTGGTGAGCCACTCGCGGATGGCCTGGCGGTAAAGGTTCTGCTCGGTCGAGTACCTGAAGTCCATGCGCTCCTCCTCGTCGCGACCGGCGACCGGCCGCGCTCTTGCTCGCCATCGCGCGTCCGGCGCCCCCGAAAAGCAAGAACGCCCCCAGAGACGCGCCGTGTGCGCTCGCTGGGGGCTCATGGCCGCTGCGGCGCCGACCGGAAAGGCCGCGCCGAGCCATGTGTGCAGCACCACGAATCATATACGCGCCGCCGCGCCGCCGACAACGTGACGGCGTGTCCCGCGCCGGCCGGGCGACTGGTCCGTCGCGGCCCCTCGGGCCACGCCTCCGGCGCCGTGGCAACCCGCCGCCCGTCGGCGCCGAGCCCCTCGGGCTACTCGCCTCCGCCTGTCGTTGCGGCCCTTCGGGCTACTCGCCGACCGCCGGTCGGCGCCGAGCCCTCGGCGTGGCGCCCCCGGCCGCGAACGGCGCCGTCGAGAGGTCGACGGCCTCGAAGACCTGATGCAGGGCGAACAGCAGAGCGGCCTGGGAGTGGCCCAGGTAGAAGGTGTGGATGTCGCCTCGATCTCGGCGCGCTCGGTGACGAGCGAGCGGCCGGTCAGCAGGCGCGCGAAGAAGTCGCGGGCGAGGTCCATGAGGAGCGTGCTCGAGCAGGCGGTGACCACGCCGCGCTCGTCGAGCTCGACCACGATGCCCACGCGGCGATTGACGTTCTGGTGCGAGACGTCTTGCGGCAGGCGTGCGTAACCCGAAAACAGATACGTCTGCAGAGCGTCACCTCCGGCGCGCGCGGCCCCGGGGGCCGCGCCACGACGCCCGTAGTCTACCCGACCCGGCCTTGCGCCGCCGCCGCTGCGCGATAGGATGGCAGCGCTGCTTCCGTAGCTCGGACGACGCCGCTTCACCGGCCGTCCAGCGCGGCCACGGGCCCCCAGCGAGCGCACACGGCTGCCTGGGGGCTTTCGCATTCTCGCGACCACCCGGGCGCCCGGAGCGACAGCGGTGGCGATCGAAAGGCACGGCAGTGACTGCGGCGTCAGACATCGGCGGCAAGCTCACGACCCTAGGCGACGCCGTGGAGCGCTTTGCGCACGACGGCGGCGTGGTGGCCCTGGGCGGCTTCACCATCAACCGCAACCCCATGGCCTTCGTCTACGAGATGGCGCGCCGCCGCGTGCGCGGCCTGCACCTCGTGGCGCACTCCAACGGCCAGGCGCTCGACACGCTGGTCGGGGCCGGCTGCGTGAGCCGCATCGAGGTGGCCTACGGCGGCAACGGCCGCTTCGCCCCCACCTGCGTGCGCTTTCGCCGCGCGGCCGAGCGCGGCGAGGTCGCTGTCGAGGACTACTCCAACTACCACATGGCGCTGCGCTTTCTGGCGGGCGCGCTGAACGTGCCCTTCATCCCCACCAAGTCGGGCCTGCACACCGACCTCGTCGCCCGTCAGGGCTTCTCGCCGGCCTACCGAGCCGCCCACGGCCTGCCCGCCCAGAAGCTCGTCGTCATGCCCGACCCGTTTGACGGCGACGGCGAGGCCGACGGCGGCGACCTCGTGCTGCTGCCCGCCCTCACGCCCGACCTGACCGTGCTGCACGTGCAGACCGTGGGCGACGACGGCACCGTGCGCATCAAGGGCCTGACCTTCGCCGACTTGGAGCAGGCCAAGGCCGCCAAGGCGGTCGTCGTGACCTGCGAGGAGATCGTGCCGGCCGCCGACGCTGCGCGCCGACCCCGACCAGAACGCGCTGCCGCCGTTCCTGGTCGACGCCATCGTGTGCGTGCCACTACGGCGCCCACCCCACCGCTTGCCGCTTCTTCTACGACTACGACCCCGGCTTTTTGAACGACTACGCGCGCGCCGCGCGCGACGACCAGGCCTGGGCGGCGTTTCTCGACGAGTGGGTCTACGGCGCTCGCCGGCCACGACGAGTACGTGGCCAGAGATCGGCGCCGACCAGCTCGCGCGCATCAAGGCCGACCCGGTGCGCGGCTACGCCATCGGACTGGACAGGCGGTGAGGCGATGAGCGAGCGACTCGACAGCGACGCGCAGCGAACGGCCGACGCGCAGCCTTTGGCCGACGCGCAGCCCGTGGCCAACACGCAACCCTTCACCCCGCGCGAGATGATGGCGATCGCCGCCGGGCGCTTTGTGTCGGACGGCGACATCCTGTTCGCCGGCACCGGCGTGGCGCTGCTCGCCGCCGGCTGCGCAAAGCGCATCCACGCGCCGGGCGCCGTGGTGTTCGTCGAGACCGGCGGCATCGACCCGTCGCTCGACGAGATCCCGCTCGCGGTGGCCGACCCGCGCGTCATGGACGGCACCTGCATCAACGCCGGCATCATCGAGGCGTTCTCGTACATCGCCAGCCCGCGGCTGCACACGATCGCCTTTCTGGGAGCCGCCCAGATCGACAAGCTACGGCAACCTGAACTCGACCTGCATCGGCGACTACGAGCACCCCACCGTGCGCTTCTCGGGCAGCGGCGGCGCCAGCGACGCGGCCTCGCTGGCCTCGGCCTTCATCGTCTTCATGCAGCACGGACGGCGCAAGTTCGTGGAGACGCCTCGACTACCTCACGAGCCCCGGCTGGCTCGAGGGCGGCGACAGCCGCCACAAGGCCGGCTTTCGCCGCGGCGGCCCGCTGGCCGTGGTCACCGACCTCTGCGTGCTCAAGTTCGACGAGACCAGCCACGAGATGTACCTGGCCGAGCGCTACCCCGGCGTGAGCGACGCCCACATCGCCGACAACACGGGATTCGCGCTCGACACCTCGCGCGCCGTCGACGCCGTGCCGCCGACCGCCGACGAGCTGCGCATCCTGCGCGACGAGGTCGACCCGCAGCGCCTCATCCTGGGGTAGACCGGCCGGCGAGCCGCGCGCGGGGGCCGCGGCTCGCGCCGGCACAGGGGCCACGGCTCACGCCGGCACGAGAGCCGCGGCTCGCCTTCGCGACTACGGCCGCGGCTCTCCAGGCTCGAGCCCGGCCGCGCGAAAGGCCCGGTCGCGCAGCTCGCGCACGACGACCTCCCAGTAGTCGAACACGGCGTCGACGTCGAAGTCGCGGTCGGCGGCGACCTGCTCGGCGAGGCCGTCGCAGACGGCCACCGTGAGGGCCGCCAGCGGGTCGAGCTCGCGCTTGAGGCGCGCGTCGGCGTCGGGCGCCAGCGCCCACTCGTCGAGGTCGCGATACCAGCGGTACAGCTCGGCCATGCGCGGCCGCAGCTCCTCGTCGCGAATGAGCTGCGGAAAGAGGTCCCAGAAGCGCCGGTAGCCCAGCTGCGCCTTGGTCGAGCGCCGGTGCATGGCCAGCAGCATGGCCACGTGGTCGGCGCCGCCGGCGCCGGGCTTGCGCAGGGCCTTGAGCAGCGCGACGTTGTCGTCGTGGACCACCGAGTCGGCCAGGGCCTCGATCAGCCCGGCCTTGTTGCCGAAGTGGTAGCGGATGCTCCCCTTGTTCTCGTGGGCCTCGGCGGCGATCGCCTCGAAGGTGAGGCCGGTGAACCCTTTTTCGTCGAGCAAGCGCTTGCTGGCCTCGAGGATGCGCGCCGCCGTCGGCGCGAGGTCGGCGGCAGGGTCGGCGCCCGGCGCCGGACGGCCGCCGACCTCCCAGCGACGCGCGTTCTTCTCCTGTGACATCGACGACCCCCCGTTGACGGCGTGACGACTCGGCAGCCGGACCGCCCGCGGCACCGCTTGACAGTCCGCTACAGGCTCGTAGACTACCACAGAATGATTCATCCGACTGACTTAATCAGCGCAGTCACCGGCCCCGCCCCACGCGGTCGCCGGTATGCTCGCTCCCCGAACGGAGGTCACCGCGTGAAACGGAACCTGTTCGCCGGCCGGCCGCGCAGCGGCGGCTTCGGCCTGGTGCTCGCATGAGCTCCCCGACGGGCGGCGGCTTCGCCGGCGTGCTGCGCCCGCGACTGAGCATGCTCGACGAAGCGGCCATCGACTACGTGCACGCGCAGTCGCTGCGGCTGCTCGCCGAGGTCGGCGTGCGCGTGCCGCTGGCCCGCGCCCAGGCGCTGCTGCGCGACGCGGGCGCCGCGGTCGACGAAGAGACGCAGATCGTGCGCCTGCCGCGCGAGCTCGTCGAGTCGGCCCTCGCCCGCGCCCCCCAGCACGTGCTGCTGGCCGCGCGCGACCCCGAAAAGGACGCGCTGCTCGACCACACGCGCACCTGGGCCACCCACGACGGCATGGGCGCCATGTGCCTCGACCACCGTACCGGCGAGCGGCGCCCCTCGACGGCCCGCGACCTGCGCGAGGCCATGACCGTCGCCGACGCGCTCGACGAGGTCGGCGTGCTCTGGTACACCGCCTACCCCTGCGACGAAGAGCCCGACCTGCAGTCGCTGCGCGGCCTGCAGGCCATGCTCACCGGCAGCGCCAAGCACGTGCAGGGCGAGGTCACCGACCCCGCCGACGTGCCCTACGTCATGGAGATCCTCGCGGCCGCGAGCCCGGGCGGCGTGTGGCGGCCCGAGCGCCCCATCTTCTCGATCGTCTACTGCCCGGTGAGCCCGCTGCAGCACGACGCCGACAGCCTCGAGGCGGCCATCCTGCTCGCCGAGCAGGGCGTGCCCATCACCGTCTACAGCCTGGCCATGGCCGGCGCCACCGCGCCGCTCACCCTGGCCGGCACCGCCGTGCAGACCAACGCCGAGGGCCTGGCCGCCTTCGCCATCCTGCAGCTCGCCGTGCCGGGCTGCCCGCTGATCTACGTGGGCAACGCCGGCATCATGGACATGCGCACCTCGACCTACACCTCGGCCGGCCCCGAAGAGGTCCTGCTCAACCTGGCGCTCACCGAGATGGGGCGCCACTACGGCGTGCCGGTGCTCTCCTGCGGCCTGTCGTCAGACGCCAAGGAGCTCTGCGTGCAGGTCGGCTCCGACGGCGCGCCGATGGCGTACTGCACCATGCTCGCCGGAGCCGACCTGCTGACCGGCGTCGGCATGCTCGACTCGGCCCAGCTGCTCTACCTGCCCAAGATGCTGCTCGACGCCGAGCTCATCCGCCAGGGCCAGCGCCTCATGGCCGGCGTCGCCTTCGACGACGAGCACGTCATGTTCGACGTCACGGCGCGGGTGGGGCCGGGCGGCCACTTCCTGGCCGCCCGCGAGACGCGCCGCTTCCTGCGCAGCGGCGAGCTGCAGCTGCCGCAGCTCTTCGTGCGCGGCTCGTACGACGGCTGGGTGGCCGAGGGCAGATCCGAAGCGCAACGCGTCACCGACAGGGTCGACGAGATCCTCGCCACCCACCACCCCCTGCCGCTGCCCGACGGCGCCGCCCAGCACATCGAAAACGTCATCGCCGCCGCAGCCGCCGAGAAGGGCGTCGCGGTGCGATAGCCGGCAACGTCGCGGCGGCGCGACGCGATCGGGTCAGGCGGCGCGTCGCCGTTGTGTGGGGGCTGCCGCGGCACCCGCTCGCCGGGCGCGGCGGCGCAGCAGCCACGCCGCCGGTCCCACCGCCACGAGCACGACCAGGGCGACGATCTGCGCCTCCCTCAGGCCGAGCACGATGATGTTGTTGACCCGGTAGAACGAGATGAAGAAGCGGCCGAACGAGTAGAGACCGAGATAGAGCAGTATGGCCATGCCGTCGGTCTTCAGTCGTGGCACGGCATACCAGAGGATGGCGACCATGACTGCCAGCCAGAGCTGCTCGTAGACCGGCGTGGGGTGCGTCGGCACGCCGAGCAGGTCGGCCGGCAGCAGGCGTGCGGATTGGTGTAGACAAAGCCCCACGGCAGCCGTGTGGGCGAGCCCCAGGTGTCGCCGTTGATGATGTTGGCGCATCGACCGATGATCTGGCCGACCGGGATGGCCAGGGCGAGGCAGTCCAGCACGCGCAGCACGGGGAGCTTCTTCACGCGGCAGTAGATGGCCAGGGCGAGCAGGCCGCCGGTGAGCACGCCGTAGATCGCCAGGCCCACGTAGGGCGGTTTGACGATGGCGAGCAGGTGGTGCGAGTAGTAGCTCCAGTTGTCGAGCACGCTGAAGAGGCGGGCGCCGACGATCGCACTGGGCACGACGACGGCGAGCATGGCGGTCACGTGCCCCGACTCGATGCCCTTACGGCGCAGCTGACCGGCGAAGATGAAGGCGCCGACGATGACCCCGAGGACCATGATCAGCGGATACCAGCGCACGGCGAAGGGACCGAGGTGGCCGATGATGGGGTCGATATTGATGGTGATGTAGGCGATCATAGGTCTGCAGTCTTCCCCGCAGGCGAGGCCCAACGGACATCGGCCGGCGCGTCGGCCGCGCCCGGCAGGCGCGCGCCGCCCCCAGGACATGCGGCGGCGGCGATCGCCCCCTCCGCCATGGCGATGTGGCGCGTGCCGTAAGCGACGAGCTGCGTGGTGTGGGTGACCAGGGCGATCGTCACGCCGGTCTCCGCGTGCACGCGGCGGAACAGGTCCATGATCTCGGCCTCGGTCCCCTCGTCGAGGTCGCTACTTGGTTCGTCGGCCAGCAACAGCGCGGGACGGTTGACGAGCGCCCGGGCGACGACGACGCGCTGCTGCTGGCCCGCCGACAGTTGCCGCGGATACGCCGTCAGCCTGTCACCGAGACCGACCATGGTCAGCAGCTCGACGGCCCGCGCTCGCCCAGCGCCGTCTGCGGCGCCGGCAAACGAGAGCGGTAGCAGCACGTTTTGCAGGACGGGCAGCGATGCCAGCAGGCTGGGAAACTGAAAGACGCAGCCCATGCGCCGGTTGCGCAGGCGCGAGAGTCGCCGGTCGGAAAGCTGCCAGAGGTCGACCCCGTCGACCGTGACCGTGCCGCTGGTCGGTCGCGCGAGGCCGGCGACCACGTTGAGCAGGGTGGTCTTGCCCGCCCCCGAACGACCGGTGACGACGACGAACTCCCCCCGATCGATGTCGAGGTCGATCGCGCGCAAGGCTTCGACAGGTCGGTCGCGACCGGTCTCGTAGCGCTTGGCGACGCCGCGCAGGCAGATCGTCGCGCTCATTCGCGCATGGCGACGGCCGGCTCTTGGCGGCTGACGCGCAGGGCCGGCAGCGCGGCCGCGGCGCCGACCACGGCCAGCGCGAGGGCGAGCCCCAGCGCGACTTCGCCGGCGAGCCGGCCGAACGAGGGGAACAGGAACGGAAAGCCCAGCACTGACGCGAGCAGCGTGTGGAACAGCGCAACGCCGGCTGCGGCCACGACGGCGCCGGCCAGGCCGCCGGCCAGCGCCAGGATCAGTGCCTCTCCCAGCAGCGAAGCGAGGACGGCGCCGCGGGTGGCGCCCAGGGCGCGCAGCACGCCGAGCTCGCGGCGCCGCTCGTTGGCGGCCATGGCGAAGAGGGCGGCCGTGACGGCCGCGGCCATGACCAGCAGGAGACCGAGCACCACGAGCATCAGGTGCAGCAGGTCGCCGATCTGCGCCCGGTAGGTGGCGAACATCCGCGGGCTGACGATCGCCGCCACACCGGGGACCGTGGCGGAGATGGCACGGGCGACGGCGCCCGGATCGGCCCCGGGCCTCACCTTTACCATGACCGAGGAGACGCTGTCTTTTGGGATGACCAGCGCACGCACCGCCGTCGTGCGCGAGCTGCGCGCCATGGCGTAGGCCGTGGGCAGGGTGATGAACAGGGTGTGGTCGAGGTTGGTGCCGGTGGGCTCGAGCTTGCCGCGCAGCCACATCGTGTAGCCGTAGAGCATGACGTTGTGATCGACGGGCACGGTCACGCGACAGCCGCCCACGGCCTGCTCCAGGCCCAGATCGCCGCCCAACCCCCGGTGCAGCCACGGCCCCACGGTGAAGTCCGTCCGCGGGTCGTAGGCGACGATGAACAGGTGGTTCACGGCGCAGCACGACGCGTGCGGGAGCGACTCCAGGTAGATCTGTGGCGAGGCCACAGCGACGCCGCGCACGGCAGCGACTCGGGCGACCGTCGAGCTCGGCATCCAGACCCTGGAGACGGTGCCCATCAGCAGCGCCCCGTCGACCTGGGTCTCGGCGCCGCGCGGCACCACGACGACGTCGGCGCCCAGGCGATCGGCGGCCAGGTGCAGGCTCTCCTGGGCGCCGTGCACGACGAGCACGGTGGCGACCGCGAACGCGGCGATGCACAGAGCGCACAAGCCGAGCAACCAGCTGCGCAGCTCGTTGCCGGCGAGATCGCGGAGGGCGAGCTCGCTAAGACCGCGGAACCTCATGCAGTCAGCCCTACCCGCCCGGCCGGGCGACGTCGATCACGAGCGGCACCTCGACCGCCGACGTCGCCTGCTCGACCAACACGCGGACGTTCCAGCGCCCCTCGACCGAAAGCTCGAGCCCGGACCCTCGCCAGACGCCGCCCGGGCCTCCGCCGAGGGCCAGCGACGAGGGCTGCACCACGACCTGGCCCGGTAGGGAGAAGCCAAGGTCGACGCTGCGCACTCCGCTCAGCGGCCGCCCCGTCGCGTACTCGTCGACGGTCGCGGTGAACTGGTTGGAACCGACGGTCCCGGGGCTGACGACGAGTCGCACGCGGACCGTCGTGGCGTAGTCGCTGCCCGCCAGCACGACACGGCTCGAGGCCGCAGCCTTGGCCGCCGCGGCGCTGAACGTCGCCGGGGCGAGCCCGCCGAGCACGCCCGTCACGGCGATGATGCCCACCCCCAGGACCAGCTCGCCGCGTAGCGTGCGTCGAAAGGGAGCCGCCGCGTCGTCGCGCGCCTGGGCAGGGACGAGCACGAAGTGGTTGCGAGCTCCGAGCGCGATCAGCACGCAGAACAGCGCCAGTTTGACGAGGAGAAGCGTCCCAAAGCTCGTGTGCACAAGATTCGCCAGGGTGCCGACCTCGGCCACGGCCCGCGCGAGGCCGGTGAGCAGGACCACGCCCAGACTCACCGTGGCGACGGCCGAGAAGCGGCGGGCGGCGGCGGCCCGGTCGGATCGTCCCAGCCCCCGCAGCCCGAGCAGGAGCCAGGCCAGTCCGCCGATCCAGGCGCCGACGGCGACGACGTGCAGCCACTGCAAGGTAAGGTCGACCGGCCGGTAGACGGAGACGCCGTTGGCGTGGCTCCCCCAGACGACGGACAGCATAGCCACGGCGGCCGCGGCGGCGAGCCCGACCAGCGTGGCGCTCCGCGGCAGCGCGTTCACCGCGTACACGGCAAGGCCGCAGGCGACGAGCACGGCCGCGCCCTGTCCGAGCAGCACCATCCCCTCGTGCGTCTCGAAGAGCGGCAGCAGCGATGGCGCCCGTACGATGGCGCGCTCGGTGAGGATGACGGTCGACACGCCCACCGCGGCGAGCAGCCAGCCCAGCCCGAGGAGCGCTCCGCCACCGGCCGGCAGCGAGCCTCGCCACACGATCAGACACACACAGGCCGCACCAAACAACAAGACGAGCCCCGTCCACAGCGACCAGCGGCCCGCCGCGGCGGTCCCCGTCAACCAGCGGGAGGTGCGCACGTACTTGCCGAAGGGCGCCACGGCGCCGACGTTGGCGACGCCGACCCCGAAGGCGTAGGCGCCCCCGGCGAGGTGACCGTCGAGCGCTGAGACCGTCTGCCAATCGACCGTGTAGACGCCGTGAGGCAGGGCGCGGGCCAGTGGCACCCGGAGCTGCTGCGCGTCGCCGGGCACGGCCCGCGACGGGAGTACGCCGGGGACCGCCCGCCCGCGCGTGTCGACCACCTGCACGTGTGACAGGGTCGGGTCGACCGGCTCGGTGAAGGTCAGCAAGAGCTCTGTCGGCGACGTCGCTACCGTGCCGTTGACGGCCGGGACCGCGCGGATCAGCAGGGCGTGCGCCGTGGCCGGGGGCGGGCGTAGCGCAAGCCAGCCGACCGCGAGCAGCACGGCGAGCGCACCGACGCGAAGAGCCACCGCGGCCCGGCCGCGCACCCCGACCTCAGGCTCTTCTGCTGGTGGCGAGCGCGACGACCGCGACGGCCAGGCCAAGCGCGCCGACGACCATGCCGACGATGCCGAACAGCTGTGCGCGTGAGCTTTGCGAGGAGCTCGCCAGACGCGGCAGCGCAACGCTGACCCGCTGCGAGAGCTCGGTCATGGTCGGCATCTGCAGCGGAAACTCGACCGTCGTGGGGTCTTGTACCGGGTTGAACGTGGTGGGGCCGCTCGTAAAGCTCTGATCGACCTTCTGCGATCCGATCGTGCCGGTGAAGTGGAACGTGTAGTCGCCCGGCGCCGTGGGGAACAGCCAGGCGCGATAGTCGCCGGGCGTGCCCAGGCCGGTGTCCGGGTCGAACGTCGGCTCGAGTGCGAACACCATGGTCTGCGAGCCAAAGACGGCCGTTACCTTGAGGGTGCCGAGGTTCAGCACCGGCTTGCCGGTCGCGCGGTCGGTGAGGACGAGCTGGATGCTGTTCTCCTGTCCGACGAACGCGGGCTCGCTACCCCAGCCCACCAGAAAGTGGTAGGCGCCCACGTCGCGCGCTTCGTGAGCCCAGGCAGGCGCAGCCCCGAGCAGGAGCGTGATCGTCGCCACGGCGACGAGTACGGCCAGCCGCCGCCCGAACTTGCGATCCATCGTGTCAGACCCCCCTGGTTGCGCCTCGAACGTCGCCGGCTCCAGACGAGCGACGCGGCACCTCGTTCTACCCAGCGCGGGCCCGTCTGGAACCGCGGACCGGCGCCCGTCCGAAGGTCTGTCCGGTCACGGTCGGGGCGCGACGCCGGCAGCCGCTGAACGGCGGCGGCAGTACGAGGCCCTCTTCGGCCCCCTGCCGGCCGATCTCGCTCGTCTGCCGGCTCACGCCGGGCCAGAAGGCGACGCCACGACACGGGCGAACTGGGGCCACCTGTCGAGCGCCGACCGCGGGGCGGTCTCGCGGGTGCTGGCCAACCTCGGTAAGGCCATCGAAGCCTACGAGCGCAAGATCAACCCGGGGCCCGCCCGCTTCGACCGCTACGCTCAAGCCGTCCTGACCGGCCACCTGGGCCGGGCGAAGACCATCTATGACGGCGACCAGGTCGCAGGCCTGCGTCTGTTCATCGGAGCGGCGGGGTGCATCGCCTGCCACAACGGCCCGCTCCTCACAAACCACGCCTTTGAGAACGTCGGCGTACCCGCCGCCCCCGGCCTGCCGCCCGCCCCGGGAAGGCAGAACGGCGTGAAGCTGGTGCTGCAGAACGAGTTCAACGGCGCGGGTCGTTACAGCGACGCGCCGGGTGCCGGTTCCGCCAAGCTCGACACGATGATCGTCCACAGCCCGAGCCTTGCCGGCCAGTTCAAGACGCCTTCGCTGCGCAACGTCGGCGAGCTCGCTCCCTACATGCAGGCCGGGCAGTTCGCGACTCTCGAACAGGTGATCGACTTCTACAGCCGCGCGCCCGACCCCCCGATCGGGCGCAGCCTGATCAAGCCGCTCGGCCTGACCGAACAGCAGAAGTCGCAGCTGATCGCCTTTCTCCAGACCCTGCAGGGGCCGCCGGCGACCGACCGAAGGTGGCTCGAGCCGCCGAGGTAGACGCCTGTACTTCCGACCGAAGGTGGCTCGAGCCGCCGAGGTAGACGCCTGTACGTCCGCCCTCCGCCGGCGGCCTTGCGGTTCAGAAAAACCGCGCCCTTGTCGATAGTGGGCGTGCAGGCTCTAAAACGGCTGGTGTCGGAGAGGTGGTTCCCACTTGGGCCGCAGCAGCACAGGTCCAGGGACGTCCAGGCGCCCGCCGAACGGCGGCGCGCCGGCGAGCGCGAGTGCAAGCGCCGACGAACGCCGCTTACGGCTGCTCGTGGAGCACAGCTCCGACCTGCTTCTCATCGTCGATGCCGACGCCCGGGTGACGTACTGCAGCCCCTCGGTGGAGCGCCTCATCGGGTACAGCCAGGACGAAGTCACGGGCCTGATCGCCTACGAGCTCATCCCCGACGACGATCTGGCGCAGCTCGCGGCCCTCCATCCGCGGGCGAGCGCGGCGACCGACCCGGCGCCCAGCACGGGGACCACGCGCATCCGCGCGAAGGACGGCTCACTGCACTGGATCGAGTGGACGGCCAGCAGCCACCTCGACGATGAAGCCGTGCGCGGCATCCTGATCAGCGCCCGCGACGTCACCGACCGCGTGCTGAGCGAGCGCCGTTTGAGCGTCAGCGAACAGCGCTACCGCCTGGTCACCGAGGCCTCGCCCGACATGATCTACCTGGTCGGCGCCGACGGCCGCGTGCAGTTCGTGAACGACCGCGGCGCACGAGCTTCGGCGTGCCCGCCGAGCAGCTCGTCGGCACGCCGCTCACGACCATGTTCCAGGGCCCGACCGCGACCCGGATCATGGCGGCCGTCGAGAACGTGCTGGCGACCGGCGAACCCCACGAGACCGAATCGCAGATCGTCTACCCCAACGGCGAGCGCTGGGTGAACACGCGGCTTGTCGCGCTTCGACGACGACGATCAGATCATGGCGGTGCTCGGCGTCACACATGACGTCACCGCCCGCAGAGTGCGCGACCGGAGGCGCTCGCCGAGAGCGAGCGCCGCTACCGCTCCGCTCTTCGAGGACTCGCCGGTGGCCCTGTGGGAAGAGGACCACTCGGCGGCCAAGGCCTATCTCGAGCAGCTCATGGCCTCGGGGGTCGACGACCTCGCGAGCTTCCTGCGCGAGCACCCGGCCGAGTACGCCGCTGCGTGTCGCTGGCCCGCACCCTCGACGTGAACCACGCCGCCGTGGCGCTCTCGAGGCGTCGAGCCGCGAGGAGCTGCTCGAGCGCCAGGCCGACTCTATCCGCCCGGCTCCCGGGGGCTTGCCGTCTTCTGGGCGGCGATGCTGGCCGGCGGGCGCACGCCAGTTACGAGGAGATCAACCTGACGCTCGCCGGCCGCGCGCTGCACGTGATGGAGACCTGCATCGTCGCCCCCGGTCACGAGGACACCTTCGATCGCGTCTACGTCGCCGACGTCGACGTGAGCGAGCGCCGCCGGGCCGACGACCTGCTGCCGCGCTACCGGCTGCTGTTCGCCGAGGCGCGCGACATCATGCTCTTCGTGCGCGCCACCGACGGCCGCATCGTCGAGGCCAACGCGGCCGCCGAGGCGGCCTACGGCTACACGCGCGAGGAGCTCCTGCGAGCTCGACATCTCGCGCCCTGCGCACCGATGGGCCGCGAGCCCGCTGCTCGCGGAGCAGATCGAGCGCGGCGGCGGCCGGCGGCGTCCTCTTCGAGACCGAGCATCGCCGCAAGGACGGCTCGGTGTTCCCCGTCGAGGTGAGCGCCCGCGGCGTCGCCACGCTCGGCGGCGAGACCCTCCTGCTGAGCGTGGTCCGCGACGTGACCGCCCGCAAGCGCACCGAGCGCGAGCTCGCGCACACGACGGCGCGGCTCGAGCGCACCCTGCAGGCCGGCGTCGCCGCGCTGGGCACGACGGCCGAGCTGCGCGACCCCTACACCGCCGGTCATCAGCGCCGCGTGGCCGCAGCTCGCCTGCGCGCTCGCCGCCGAGCTCGGCTGGGAGCGAGGAGCGGATCGCCTTGCTGCGCATCGCCGCGCTGCTCCACGACCTCGGCAAGATCATCGTGCCGGCCGAGATCCTGAGCAAGCCGGGCACGTTGAACGCGACCGAGTTCCTGCTGATCCGCCAGCACGCCGCGGCCGGCGCCGAGATCCTCGCCGACATCGACTTCGGCGGCGACGTCGCGGCGATGGTGCGCCAGCACCACGAGCGCCTCGACGGCTCGGGCTACCCGGCCGGTCTGAAGGGCGGCGGAGATCCTTCCCGAGGCGCGCGTCCTGGCGGTGGCCGACATCGTCGAGGCGATGGTCAGCCACCGGCCCTACCGCCCCGCGCCTGCCGCTCGAGGCCGCCCTCGCCGAGATCGAGAAGGGCAGCGGCCGCCGCTACGACACCGCGGTCTGCGCGGCCTGCCTGCGCCTCATGCGCGAAGGGCGCTTCGCCTTTGAAGAGGCCTGAGGTCGCCGCTGCGAGGCCCGCCACTCGGAGCGCGAAGCTCTGACGGTCTTCGGAGCGTGGAACGCCGGTCTTCGCGGTCGCCGCTAGGCGGCGGCCCGCTCCTCGCCTCGGGCGGCCTGTCTCACCGGCCTGAACCCCGCCCTCACCTCCGCTGCAGAACAGCGCCGGCTGCTCCCAGGCCGCGAAGTGGCCGCCCTTAGGGACCCTGTTGTAGTGCACGAGCTTGGGGAACGCCTGCTCGGCCCAGCTCCGCGGGGCCGGGTAGAGCTCGTCGGGAAAGACGCTCACTGCGACCGGGATCTTCACGCCTTTGACATTGAAATAGCCGAGTTTGCCCCAGTTCTCCCAATAGAGACGAGCGCCGGAAAGCGCCGTGTTCGTCAGCCAGGTGATGGTGATGTTGTCGAGGACGTCGTCGCGCGAGAGGCCCTCAGGCTCTCCCTCGAAGACGCGCGCGATCAGCGCGTAGCTGCGCGCGTCGTGGTCGAGGATATACGCGGCCAAGCCGATGGGTGAGTCCGCGATCCCGTACAGCGTCTGCGGGCGCAATCCCATCTCGACCCGTAGGCGATGCCCTTCTCATAGACGAAGCTCGAGCTGATCGTAGGCGCGCTTCTCATCGGCTGAGAGACCCGACGGCGGCGGGTCGCCGGCAAGAGCCGCCTTGTCGATCTCGGCCGGAAAGACGCCGGGCATGTTGGTGTGGATGCCGAGCAGCTCCGGGGGCGCCTGCACACCCATCTGCTCGGTGACGAGTGCCCCCCAATCGCCGCCCTGCGCCACGAACTCCTTGTACCCGAGGCGCTTCATCAGCACGGTCCAGGCGCGAGCGATGTGGGCCACGTCCCAGCCGGGGCTGGTGGGTCGGCCGGAGTAGCCGTAGCCCGGCAGCGACGGAACCACGATATGGAACGCGTCGGCTGCGCTGCCGCCGTGCGCCGTGGGATCGGTCAGCGGCTCGATGATCTTCATCTGCTCCACCACTGAGCCGGGCCAGCCGTGTGTGACGATGAGCGGCAGCGCATCCTCGTGCCGGGAGCGCACGTGGATGAAGTGGATGTCCAGCCCGTCGATGGTGGTGATGAACTGCGGCAGGGCGCTCAGCCGCGCCTCGCACCTGCGCCAGTCGTAATCTGTCGCCCAATAGCGCGCGAGTGCCTGCATGGTCGCGAGCTGCACGCCTTGGGATGCGTCTGTGACCGTTTCCCGGTCAGGCCACTTCGTCGCGTCGATGCGCCTGCGCAGTTCCGAGAGCTCTGCCTCCGGCACGTTCTCAGCCGAAAACGGACGAATAGAGGAATCCTCCTCACGGCCCATCAGACGGACCTCCTTTTACTACCGTTTGCAGGAACTTCCCCTCGGGACTTCGCTTGGCCCATACGGTTTTGGCTACCCCTTGGGCAAACGGCAAACCCCGTTACCCGACGCTCGTCAGCGCGCCGGCTCGGGGCCGGACGCGCGGCGGGAGGGCAACGGCAGACCTGTTTATCGACCGCCCGCTCGGGCCGTCCTAAAGAGACTCAGTCATGGTCGCCGACCGACTACGTGGCCCGCCGTCGAGCCACGCACAAGCCTCGCAAGCACAAACGGAGAAGGAGGGCCCCATGTCGCATCATCTCGACACGCCTCTTGCAAGTCAGAACGGCCAGCTCTACCTCGACGACCTGTACGTCTTTCAGGGCGACAACAGCACGGTGTTCGTGATGGACGTCAACTCCGACGTCACTGGGGTCCACGTGCAGCCGGGTTTTCACCACGAGGCACGGTACGAGTTCAAGGTGCACATCGACGGAGCCGAGTTCGAGGCGCTGACCTACCGCGTGTCCTTTGGCGCACCAGAGGCGGATGGTCGACAGTACCTGCAACTGCACGCCATCACCGGCGACCAGGCGCGCGACGACGCCGAGGCCGGTGAGCTTGTGCTCAAAGGCCGCACAGGCGAGCCGGCGACGGCAAGCGGCGCGCGGATCTGGGCCGGGCGCATCAACGACTCGTTCTACATCGACCTCTCGCTCCTGGACATCGTGGACGCCGCGATCAAGAACGGCACTGCCGTCGACCTGTCGGCGTGGCGCCCCGAGACCGCGCGCAACAGCTTTGCCGACACGACGGTCGAATCGATCGTGCTGGAGATATCGCACCGGGATGGCCAGCTGCGCCCCGGCCGCCGCATCGGCGTCTGGGCCGCGACTAAGCTCGCCACCGATGCGGGCGGCTGGCGACAGATCAACCGCGCCGGTCACCCCATGATGTGGCCGATCTTCTGGCCGCACGACACCGACTTCTCCAACCCCGCCAACACCCGGCACCCGTCGGCCGACGTCGAGGCGGCCGCGGAGTACATCGGCAAGCAGGTCGCGGCTGTCGTGTCGGCGAGCGGCACCTCGGACGACCCCGAGGGCTACGGCCAGACCGTGGCGCGGCGCCTGTTCCCCGACGTCCTGCCCTACGTGATCGGGACGCCGGCGATGTACGGCTTCGCCGCCTTCAACGGGCGCACGCTGGCCGACAACGCGCCGGAGGTCATGCTGTCCCTCGTCGCCAACGCCGCCGTGCCCTCGGGCCTCACGCCCTCGGTGGCCCGGCATCTTCGCGCCGGCCGCTTCCCGTACGTCGTGCCGGCGCAGCCGCTGGCACAGGAGGCGACGACGGAGGCCGCGGCCTAAGGCGTGCCCGTCTGGGTACCCAGACCGAAAATCCCAAAAGACCACGACGGGCGGCCACGTGAAGTGCCGCAGGGTGGCGCCCAAGGGAGTGGGCCACCATGTCGACGAAACCGACGAAGCTTTCCAGCGGACGGGCTCTGCTGCACGACTCGCGCTTCAATCGCGGGACGGCGTTCACTGACGAGGAGCGCACTGTCCTGGGCCTGGACGGGTTGTTGCCCGCAGCGGTCCTCACCCTGGAAGAGCAGGCGAAGCGCTCCTACGCGCAGTATCGGGCTCAGCCCGACGACCTGGCGCGCAACACCTTTCTGGCCGCCCTCGAGGAGCGCAATCAGGTCCTCTACTACAAGCTGCTGGCCGACCATCTCACCGAGATGCTGCCAGTCGTGTACGATCCCGTGATCGCCCAGGCGATAGAGCGCCTGAGCCACGAGTACCGCCGACCCAGCGGGGTCTACCTCTCCATCGACGACGACGCCGGCATCGAGACCGCCTTTCGCAACTACGGGCTCGGCGCCGACGACGTCGACCTGCTGGTCGCCACCGACGCCGAAGAGATCCTCGGGATCGGCGACTGGGGCGCCAACGGCATGGCCATCTCGATCGGCAAGCTCGCGGTCTACACGGCGGCGGCCGGCATAGACCCCGAACGCGTGATCCCGGTGATGCTCGATGTAGGCACCGACCGCGAGTCGCTACTCAACGATCCACTGTACGTCGGCAATCACCACAGTCGGGTGCGCGGCCCACGCTACGACGCGTTCATCGACGGCTACGTCAAGACGGCCAGGCAGTCGGTTCCCGAAGGCCCTCTTGCACTTCGAGGACTTCGGACCTTCCAACGCGAGGCGCATCCTGAACAAGTACCGGGACACTGCTCCCGTCTTCAACGACGATATCCAAGGAACCGGTGCGATCATCCTCGCCGCCGCACTGGCCGGCCTGCGTGTGGCTGGAACCGCCCCGAGCGAGCAGCGAGTCGTCATCTTCGGTTCGGGCACGGCCGGCATCGGCATCGCCGATCAGATCCGGGTCATCATGGTCAACGACGGCCTGACCGCATCGATGCCGCAACCGCGCAGTTCTGGTGCGTCGACAAGCAGGGATTGCTGGTCGACGACATGACGGACCTGCGAGACTTCCAAAAGCCCTACGCGCGACCGCGCGGCCGGAGGTGGCCGGCTGGAGCGCAATGGGCGCGACGACGCGATCGGATCTCGCGAGGTCGTGGCGAGGTCCGTCCGACGATCATCGTCGGCACCTCGACCGTCGGCGGTGCCTTCACCGAACCGATCCTGCGCGAGATGGCCAAGCACGTCGACCGGCCGATGATCTTTCCTATGTCGAACCCGACCGAGCGGATCGAGGCCGTACCGGCCGATGTGATCCGCTGGACCGAGGGCCGCGGTCTCGGTGGCGACCGGCACCCCCTGGGAGCCGGTCTCGTTCAAAGGCACCGACTATCGCATAGGGCAGGCCAACAACGCCCTGGTCTACCCCGGCATCGGCCTTGGCACGATCGTCTCTCGCGCCAGGGGTGTCAGCGACGCCATGCTGCTCACTGCCGCCGAGGCGATCGCCGGACTGGTCGATGTGAGCCGGCCCGGCGCGGGCCTGTTGCCCGCCGTCGAGAACCTGCGAGCCGCTTCGGCTACCGTAGCCGTCGCGGTCGCGAGACAGGCCGCCGCCGAGGGCGTCGCGCGGGCGAAGCTCTCCGATCCAGTCGAAGCCGTCCAGGAAGCGATGTGGCAGCCCGTCTACCCCGAGCTGGAGGTCTCCGATGGCAAGCGCCACGCACAAGCTGCATGACGTCCCGATCGGGACAGGTGCGAGCGGCACCCGGGTCGAGAGCGACTCGATGGGCTTATCGAAGTGCCCGCCGAGCACTACTGGGGTGCCCAGACGCAGCGCTCGCTGATCCACTTCTCGATCGGCGACGATCACATGCCGAAGGCCGTCTACCACGCCTACGGGTACGTGAAGAAGGCCGCCGCGATGGTCAATGCCGATGCGGGCCGTCTCGACAAGGCCTGCGCGGATGCCATCGTCATCGCGAGCCGACGAGGTTATCGCCGGCAAGCTCGACGCTGAGTTCCCGCTCTATGTCTGGCAGACCGGCTCGGGCACGCAGTCCAACATGAACGTGAATGAAGTCTCGCCAACCGGGCGAGCCAGCTGCTCGGCGGCACGCTCGGTACGAAGCATCCCGTGCACCCCAACGACCACGTCAACATGGGCCAGTCCTCGAACGACACCTTCCCGACGGCGATGCACATCGCCAGCTTTGCTGGCGATCGAGAAGCACACTCTTGCCCTGCTCGAGCGAACTTACCGACGCGATCTGGCCAAGGCGGTGGGCTGGGTCGACGTGGTCAAGATCGGCCGCACACACCTGCAGGACGCGACTCCGCTCACCGTCGGCCAGGAGTGGTCAGGATGGGCGACCCAGCTCCGTGACGCCCGCCGTCGTCTAGAGCGCAGTCTTGAAGGCCTGCACGAGATCGCCGCCGGCGGGACCGCCGTGGGAACGGGGCTCAATGCGCCCGCAGGGCTTCGGCGAGGAGATCGCCGCCAAGCTCGCCGAGCTCACCGGGCTTCCCCTTAAGACGGCGCCCAACAAGTTCGCCGCGCAGGGATCCCTCGACGCCATGGTGCAGCGTCAGCGCCGGCCTGCGCGGGTTGGCAGTCGCGCTCATGAAGATCGCCAATGACATGCGCTGGCTGGCCTCCGGCCCGCGCGCGGGCTGCACGAGCTGAGACTGCCGGCCAACGAGCCCGGCTCCTCGATCATGCCCGGCAAGGTCAACCCGACCCAGCAGGAGGCCATGGTGATGGTCTGCCTCCAGGTGATCGGTGAGGACGCGATCGTCGCCTGCGGCCGGAGCGCAGGGCAACTTCGAGCTCAACGCCATGCGCCCGATCATCATCAACAACGTCCTGCACTCGGCGCGCATTCTCGGGGACGCCTCGAGAAGCTACGTCGCTACGGCGTCGAGAGCACCGAGCTCGATCGGGCCAAGGTCGAGGAGTACGTTGACCGATCGCTGATGTTGATCACCGCCCTCAGCCCCGCTCATTGGCTACGACGAGGCCTCAGCGATCGCCCACAAGGCCGACGACGAGGGCAGCACCCTTCGCGAGGCGGCGCTTGCCCTAGGGGTGCCGCGCCGACGGAGTTCGACCGCATCGTCGATCCCGAAGACGATGGTCGGCGACCCCCGCCGCGATCTCGGGCTCAAGGAGGCCGACGGGCGCTGAGCGCCACGGAGCGCGGCTTTCTGATCGCAGCGCACCCACGGCCTCGGACCCTGCACGTCGACCCCGCCCGGGCTACGCCCTCGCGACCGCCGGGCAGGTCGTCCACGGCGACCTGGATCCTCGCGACCCCGTTCCTGAACACCTCGAAGCAGGAGCCCTCCTGCACGACGGGCCACAGCCGCTCCCGGTCCGTCACGACGCTCCCGGCCAACATGTGGACGCCGAGCTCGAACCACAGCGGCGTGAGCGGCACGCTCGGGCCGACCAGCACCACACGCGCCTTGCTCGTGATGTCGAGCAGGTGGGGCAGGGTCTTGTTCGTCAACGCCGTGCCGGTGATGAGCACCCAGTCCATGGAGGGCAGCAGGTAGTCCTCGGCGTAGTCGGGCAGATCGCCTGGCTGCGGGCGGCGTTCGAAGACCGTGAGCTCGCAACGGGCGGCGAGACGCTCGAGACCGGGGAAGTGGCCAATCACGCCCACCTTCGTGCCCGCGAGCTCGTCTTCCAGCGAGCGAAAGACGGGGCTGTCCTCGCTGTCGCCGATGCGCCGGCCCAGCCAGTGCTCGACGCGCTCCCTGTAGTTGTAGTGCGCGTTCAGGGCGGCCAGGCCGATGGCGGCCTCGATCAGGTTCCAGCTCGTCAGCTGGCCGGCCACCTCGGCGAGTGGCCGACCGGCGATCGGCGACGTGGGGCACGACAGCCAGGTACCGTCGTGGAACGACATCGCCATGCCCACCCCTGCAGCCTCGACCAGCGTCCAGGCGCTGCCCACGAGGCAGGCGCGTACCTGCTCGTCGTCGGGCAGTTCAGCGAGCAGTCGCTCGTAGAGCTTCCATTCGGGCCCCATGTTCTCCCCTCCTGCGTTGTAGGACGCCACGCCCAGCCCCGGATGGCCGCGACCGGTTCACGGCCCCATTGTCGCGCGGGGCGGTCTGACGGAAAGCCGACCCGGCCCCAGCCTCAGAGGTCGTGCTCCGAGCTCAGAGCACGCCGGAGCCTCGTCGATCGCCTTAGCAATCGCAACTCGGCTCGCCGCCGGTCAGCCAGCCGTGAATGATCGCCTGTGCACAGCCTACGCCGGGATCGACGCTGATGGCGCCCGACACGCAGTTGAGGGCGCAGGCGCCGCACTCGATGCAGGCGCCTCGGTCCGCCAGCGAAGCGCGGCCGTTCACGAGCGCGAACACGGCACGCGGACAGACGGCTACGCACAGTCCACAACCGTTGCAACAGTCCGGCGTCGAGTTCGCAGGGTGACGGCCTGGTCGATGTAGCGTAGCTTCGGCATCGCACTCACCTTCCCGCTCTGCTGGCAAGCCAGGCGCCGGCAGCAACGACCGATGCCGCGACCTGCCAAGGCAGCGCCCGGCGCATCTCGAGCTCGACGCCCGATGGCGAGGTGATCGGCGAGGAGCCGGTGAAGTTCATGGCGGCATAGGAGGAGACGGCCGGCACGCCGGCCAGCAGGGCGAGCTTTGCGGCCGGCGAGAGCCGATGGCGAAACAGCCGCCGTGGCACCCACCGCCGCCACGCCTCCGGCCACAGCGCCTTTCGCGGAGAAGGCGCGGCCGGGCAACCAGGGCAGGGCGAGCGGCGTTACGGCGCCACCCGCCAGCAGGGCAAGCCAGGCGGCGCCGACCACCGGCGCGCCGCGGCGCGCGGCCCGGCCGAGCGAGACGCCGTCGCGGCCGATCGCCGAGACGGCCAGGATGCCGGCGTAAGCCAGCATCATGCGGCGGTCCCAGGCGACCTGCAGCTCTGCGGGCGCGAGCACGGCGCGCTCTCGGGCATCGAAGGTGACGGCGCGCATGCGCGAGTCGGCCTTCATGCCGGCGGCCAGAAAGGCCGGCAGGTCGGCGGCCCGCACCGGCCCGAAGGTCACCCGAAAGCCACAGGCTTCTTTGACCTGGTGAGCGGCGACTCCCGGCGCCGCAAGCTGCGGCAGCACGAGGCGCCGGTGCGCGACGACCTCGGCGAGTCGCGTCTCGTGGACCACGCGCGCGACCTCGTCGGCGCAGAAGGTGCCCTTGCCGGCCGCGCACCAGACGTTGATGCCGCGCGTGTCTGCGACCAGCAGCCAGGCGTCGAGATCGGCGAGCGACGAGCGCAGCGCGTCGAAGGTGAGCTTGTAGTTGGCGGTGACCAGCACAGGCGCGGCGGCGTCCGGTGCTCCCACGGCGTACAGGCCCGGCTTCACCCGGTAGTCGTCGCGCCCGAAGCCCCAGCGCACCCGCCAGGCGCCCAGGCGATCGCCGCGAGCGACCTCGCGAGACACCCGGGGGACGGCGCCGACCGGCGTCTCGGTGGCGCCGACGACGTAGGCAGCGGGGCCGTAGGGGTAGTCGGCCGGGGGCGTCGCCGGTGCGCCGCAGCAGGAGCTTTGCCGGCGCTCCTGTGGCGGCCGTTTGGTCGGCGCGCCACAGCAGGCGCTCTGCGAGCTCGCCGTGACAGGCTTCACGGTGCTACCGCAGCACGATCCGCCGGAGGCCGGCGACGAACTACAGCAGGCGCCGCCTCCCGGACCTTGCTCGTCGGTTTCCTTCACACCTGTCGCGTCGTCTGCCATGGCCCACTCTCTTCCTGTCGTCATGAGGCGTTGCGCCTTTTCGCCGGCTTGGCGGCGACCGCGCAGGCGCTGCGGGTCTCGCTCGCGGGGTGCGGCGCGCTGCGCCGCTGCGCGACGTAGTCGAGGAAGCCCTTGAGCTCGCCGTCGAACCGCTCCCAGTCGATGGAGTAGTAGGTACGCGCGCCCTCGCTGCGCATGCGCACGATGCCGGCGTCGCGCAGCAGGGCGAGGTGGTGCGAGACCAGGGGCTGGCTCTGGTCGAGCGGCCCGGTCATCTCACAGACGCAGCGTTCGCCGCTCAGCAGGAAGTCGATGATCTGGGCGCGCGTCGGGTGGCAGAACACCTTGAAGAACGGCACCACATCGACAAGGCTGTCGGGCGTCGCGGGCTCTTTGACAACGTTCTTGACGACGTTCATCTTGCCTCCGGGTTAGCTGTAGGCCGAGGCTGTGCGGGCGCATCTGTGGCCGCCTGCACGCCAGGGCGATCGTGTTCTTTCTGGGGCTCGCAGGCGACCTCGTCGCGTGCGGCCGCGAGCGCGGCCGGCAGGGGCTGATCGCTCAGGCCCCAGTACCTGCGCCCCATCCATAGTGCCACGTTGACCAGGCCGATCATCACCGGCACCTCGACGAGGGGCCCGATGACGGCCGCGAAGGCCACCCCCGAACCGATGCCGAACACGGCGATACTCACGGCGATCGCCAGCTCGAAGTTGTTGCTGGCCGCCGTGAACGACAACGTCGCGGTCTTCGAGTAGTCGGCGCCGATCTTGCGGCCCAGGTAGAAGCTCACGAAGAACATGACGACGAAGTAGATGAGCAGGGGGATGGCGATGCGCACGACGTCGAGCGGCAGTTTGACGATGAGATGCCCCTTAAGGCTGAACATGACGACGATCGTGAACAGCAGGGCGATCAGTGTCAGCGGGCTGATGCGCGGGATGAACGTCTTCTCGTACCACTCACGGCCCTTGTACTTGAGCCCGAGGTAGCGCGTCAGCATACCGGCCAGGAACGGGATGCCGAGGTAGATGAAGACGCTCTTTGCGATCTGGCCGATCGAGACGTCGACCGCCGCGCCGTGCAAGCCGAACAGCGGCGGCAGTTTAGTCACGAAGACCCAGGCGAAGAGGCTGTAGAAGAGCACCTGGAAGACGGCGTTGAAGGCCACCAGTCCGGCGGCGTACTCGGTGTCGCCGTCGGCGAGCTGGTTCCAGACGATGACCATGGCGATGCAGCGCGCCAAGCCGATCATGATGAGACCGACCATGTACTGCGGGTAGCTGTGCAGAAAGATGATCGCCAGGAAGAACATGAGGAACGGGCCGATCACCCAGTTCTGCACGAGCGAGAGACCAAGGATGCGGTAGTCGCGAAAGACGTCGCCGAGCTCCTCGTAGCGCACCCGGGCAAGCGGCGGATACATCATGACGATCAGACCGATGGCGATGGGGATGTTGGTCGTGCCCGAGTTGAAGCGGTCGATGAAGGCGGGCACGCCGGCAAAGGCCCAGCCCAAAAACACGCCGATCGCCATGGCCAGGAAGATCCAGGCCGTCAGGTAGCGGTCGAGGAACGAGAGGCGCTTCTTGGCTATGGTCACCATGCGGTGTCTTCTCCCGAGATCCAAGCGGTTTGGCGTCCCTGATTATCGCATACACTTCGCTTTATGGTCAACGTGCGTTTATGATTGGCGAGCTCATCGTTTCCTGACACAAGCCGGGTAGTCTGCGACATCGACTCGTCGAGGAGGAGGCGGTCTTGGACAACAAGACCAGGGTGCTGTTCATGTGCGTCCACAACAGTTGCCGCAGTCAGATGGCCGAGGCGTTCCTGCGTGAGCTGGCGCCCGATCGCTTCGAGGCGTTCAGCGCCGGCCTCGAGGCGACCACCGTCGACCCCCTCGCCATCGAGGCCATGGCCGAGCGCGGCATCGACATTAGCGGCGCGCGCGCCAAGGACCTCGCCGAGTACCTCGGCAAGCTCCACTTCGGCTTATGTGATCACGGTCTGCGAGCGCGCCAACCGCGAGTGTCCCAAGACGTTCCCCGGGATGGGGACGCGGCTGCACTGGCCGTTTGCCGATCCGGACGCCGTCCAGGGCGACCACGACGAACGTCTGCCGGTCTATCGTGAGGTCCGCGACGCCATCGAGATGCGTATCCGCGAATGGCTCGACGAGCTGGCCGCGCGGTGAGTGTGCCATGAAGCGACTGACGATGAACGGGCCGATCGCGGTGTTCTCCGACGTGCACGGCAACCTCCCCGGCCTCGAGGCCATCCTCGCCGATGTCGATCGACGAGGTGTGCCCGACGTGCTCTGCCTCGGCGACCTCGTGGGCTACGGTCCCTCTCCCAACGAGGTCGCCCAACTGGTGCGCGATCGCGCCATCCCCACCGTGATGGGCAACTACGACCAGGGCATCGGTTTCGAGACCGGCGACTGCGGCTGCGCCTATAAGACCGACGAGCAGCGCGCCGAGGGCGCCGCTTCGCTCGCCTGGACCGAGCAGACGACGAACCCCGAGACGCGCGCCTACCTGCGCACCCTCGTGGATCGTTTCGTGCTGGAGACGCCCGCCGGCGAGCTGCTCGCCGTGCATGGCAGCCCGCGGCGTATCAACGAGTACCTCTTCGAGGATCGCCCGCAGACCAGCCTTGCCCGCCTGGCTGCGGCGAACCCGTATCGGGCGATCATCTTTGGCCACACCCACATCCCCTACGTCCGCGAGGTCGACGGCACGGCCTTCGTCAATGTGGGCAGCGGCGGGAGGCCCAAGGACGGTGACTGGCGTGTGTGTTATGCCATCGTGCAACCTGAGAGGCTCGAAACGGGCGAGACGTTGGCCGAATTCGTGCGCGTGCCGTACGACTACGACAGGCTCGTCGCGGCCATGGCGGCTACGTCACTGACGACGAGATTCGAAGCGCCGCCGTCCCCATAGCAACGACGTGGCCGCCTCCGGCCATCGGCAGTCCGCGCGTGGCGGCAAGACGAAGCTCATTGGTGGGATCTGCAGCGACGACCTCAGCGCGTCGCCAGCCGGCGCCCGCGGGCGGCCCTATCGTCGCGCGGGACGCCTGAGGAGTCGGAATACGACCGGAGCGCAAAAAGTCCCCGCAAGCGGCGTCGGCCTTGGGCCGACGCTCCCCGCTTGCGGGGACTCCTGCAAAATTTGGCTCCTCGGGTAGGACTCGAACCTACAACCCTTCGGTTAACAGCCGAATGCTCTACCAATTGAGCTACCGAGGAACGGGCTCCGGCCGACGAAGTATAGGCCACGCCAGCCTGTCGCTCAAACGTGCGCCCGCGGCCGCGAGCCGTAGCCGCGACGCGGCCGAGCCGCAGCTCGCAAGCGCGGCGGCCCAAGGGCAGCCGCGAGGCGGCGCCTTTGCGCCGCAGGGCGGGGCCTTTAGCCCACTGCCCTCACGATGAGCGCCACGCACAGGGCCACCGTGAGCAGCAGGGCGATCTCGGAGACGATGCCGGCGGTCCAGGCGATCTTTGACAGGTGCAGCTCGCCGGCGACCTCGCTGCCCGTGTTGCCCTCGGTGAACAGGCCGTAGCGGATCACGCCGTAGATACCCAGAAAGGCGGCGTAGCCCGAGACGGCGAGGGCCACGACGGCGAGCGGCACGCCCCACCACAGATGCTCGCCCGAGATCACGACGGCGAGCAGCGCGAACGCCACGATCAGGGCGACGAACCCGAGGACCACCCCGAGCCGCACCCTGACCACCGTGCCTGAGATGCCACCGCGTACTGGTACTTCGACGCCCGGCGTAGGTTCGCTTGCGCCGGTGACGGCGGAGTCGCTCATGCGGGTGTGTCCTTTGGTAGGTCTGGGTGAGCGTTCTGGCCTAGGGGTGCGGTCTGGCCTCGGCGTGCGGTCGTCGGCTTCGGCGAGCGGTGCGCCCGTCGCGAGCCGGCTGGCGATCGGTCGGCGCGCGCCGCATCAGTCGAGAAAGTCGCGCAGGCGCTGGGAGTCGCGGTAGCTCTTGAGCTTGGCGAGCGTCTTCGCCTCTATCTGGCGTATGCGCTCGCGGGTGACGCCGAACTTCTGGCCGACCTCTTCGAGGGTGCGCGGGTGCTCGCCCTTTAAGCCGAAGCGCAGCTCGATGACCTTGCGTTCGCGGTGCGTGAGCGTGGAGAGAACGGCGTTGAGCTCCTCTTTTTGCATGATCTCGCTGACCGCTTCGACCGGCATGGTGGCGTCTTCGTCTTCGATGAAGTCGCCGAGCTGCGAGTCTTCTTCTTCGCCGATCGGGGTCTCGAGGCTGACGGGTTCCTGGCTGATCTTGAGGATCTCGCGCACCTTCTGCGGCGTGGTGCCCATCTCGGTGGCGATCTCTTCGGGGGTGGGCTCGCGGCCCATGTCCTGCAGGAGCTGGCGCTGCACGCGGATCAGCTTGTTGATGGTCTCGACCATGTGCACCGGAATGCGGATGGTGCGGGCCTGGTCGGCGATGGCGCGCGTGATCGCCTGGCGGATCCACCAGGTGGCGTAGGTGGAGAACTTGTAGCCCTTGCGGTAGTCGAACTTCTCGACCGCGCGAATGAGGCCCAGGTTGCCCTCTTGAATGAGGTCGAGGAACAGCATGCCGCGGCCCACGTAGCGCTTGGCGATGGAGACGACGAGGCGCAGGTTGGCTTCGATCAGCTTGCGCTTGGCCTCCATGTCGCGGCGCTCTATGCGCTTGGCCAGCGAGACCTCTTCTTCGGCGGTGAGGAGCGACACCTTGCCGATCTCTTTTAAGTACATGCGGACCGGGTCGTTGGTGGGCGTCTTCACCGAAAGGTCGAGCTTGGGGATGATCTCTTCTTCGGGCTTGGCGTCGGCGCCGTCGCTGGACAGCGGCTCGTCGCCTTCGATGATGTCGATGCCGAGGTCGTTGAAGAGCAGGAAGATGTTGTCGATCTGATCGGGCGTCAGGTCGACGTCTTGCAGCACGTCCGTGATGTGGTCGCCGTTCAGGTAGCCCTGTTCGCGCCCCTCGGCGACGAGCTCCTTGACCTCTTCGATGGCGAGCTCAGCGCTTTCGACCGACCTGTGCTGTTCGGATGGTTCGCTCAACGTTCTCCTCACTGCCTTCTAACCTCGTGTGCGGCCGGGCGATCCTGCCTGCGGTGTGCGGTCGTGGCCTGCGACCTGAGCTCTCGCGCTCACGCCTCGACGGGCAGGCCGCGCAGCTCCTCGCGGATCTGGCGGCGCATGCTTTCGAGCTCGATCAGCCTGGCCTCTTCCTCAGAGTCGTCATGCGAGACGGTCGCCTTGAGTTTCGCGATGAGGCGACCGACCTGGGCCTCCTGCACCCTCAGAAACAGCTCCTGTAAGACGACCGGCGAAAACGACTCGCCCGCCGCCCTCACCACGACGGCTGCCACAGTGCCGTCGTCGGCGGCGTCCCCGTCTCTCACCTTCCCGTGCCCTTGGCTCTTTTTCCCTGCAGCTTGGGGGCTTAACCGCGCAGCGACGGTGCGGTAAGCCCCTCGCGACGGCTCGCTTGAGAAGAAGCCCTCGTCGATGGCGAGGAGATAGTCGCGCCCCGGGTCGGGCAACGCCAGGCAGGCGGCGAGGAAACTCACCTCGAGCTCGTGCGTGCCCATCAGGACGCGCTCCTCGGCTGAGCGACGGGTCTCGGGACGCGGTCGCGCCCCGCCGCCCGTCGCGCCACCCATGAGGGCCGCGCGCCGCGCGCCGGCGGAGGCCGCTTCGTCGCTGAGCAAGAACCTGACGTTGTCTTCGCTCAGCTGCAGCCTGTCGGCGACGTACCGGACCTCTTCGTCACGCTCGAGGGGGCCGGCCGCCTGTGCGAGGATGCCCCGCAAGACGGCAAATGCCCGCATACGACCGTCCACGGTCTGAAGGTCGTGAGAAGCAAGCACGGTGTGAGTTTGGAACTGTAGCAGAGTCTGCGCTCGAGCGGCAAGCGCCCCGAACGCCTCGCCGTCGTTGCCGGCGAGCACGTAGTCGGCGGGGTCTAAGCCGTCGGGAATGCGCACCACGTGCATGGTCGCGCCGAGGCGCCGGGCGAGCTCGAGGGCACGGTTCATGGCCCCCAGGCCGGCGGCGTCGGCGTCGAAGCACAGAAAGAGGTTGCGCGTGTGGCGCGTGAGGCGCTTGAGCTGCTCCTCGGTGAAGGCCGTGCCCATCGAGGCGACCACGTTGGTCACGCCGGCCTGCACCAGGGCGATGACGTCGGTGTAGCCCTCGACCACGAACAGGCGATCGAGCTTGGCGGCGCTCGCCTTGGCGCGGTCGAGGCCAAAGAGGGCCTCGCTTTTGTGGTAGAGCGCGGTCTCGGGCGAGTTCAGGTACTTGGGCTTGTCGTCGCCCAGCGTGCGTGCGCCAAAGCCCAGCACGCGGCCGCGCTCGTCGGAGAGCGGGAACATGAGGCGCCCGCGAAAGCGGTCGTAGACGCCGCCCTTCTTGCCCGGCACGACAAGGCCGGCGTCGATGAGCTCGCGCTCGCTGAAGCCTTTTTTGGCGGCGGAGTCGCGCAGGTTGGCCCAGCCCGCCATCGAGAACCCCAGCTGGAACTCGCGACAGACCTCTTCGCCCAGGCCGCGCGCGGCCAGGTAGGCGCGGGCGGCTTGCGCCGCCCGCGCCTCCCACAGCACGCGTTCGTAGTAGACGCGCGTAAGGTCGAGCAGGCGGATGAGACGATCGCGGCGCTTGCGGTCGGCGTCGATGCGGCCGCTCGACTCTTCGTAGTCGAGCTGCACGCCGAAGCGGTCGGCCAGGGCTTCGACCGCCTGGGCGAAGTCGAGGTTCTCCTTCTTCTGCACGAACGAGAGCAGGTCGCCGCCCTCGCCGCAGCCGAAGCAGTAGTAGAGCTTCTCGACCGGGTTGACCGAGAACGAGCCCGTCTTTTCGTCGTGGAACGGGCAGCGCCCCATGTAGTTGGCGCCGGCCTTCTTTAGCTGGGTGTACTGGCCGACCACCTCGAGCATGTCGGCGGTGGCCACGACCCGTTCGATGCTGGCTTTGACGATGCGCGCCAGGACTACTTCCTTTCGTGGCCGCCTTCGTCGGCGGCGTCGTGGCCGCGTTTCTCGGCGGCGTCGTGGCCGGGACCGTCGCTCGCACCGTCGGCGGCGCCTGCGGCGCCGCCGCCCTGCACGTTCGGCGCGCCGCCGCCCTGCCCGGCTCCCTCGTCGTCGACCTGGCGAGCCGCCTTGCGCGACTCGCGCGCGATCTCGGCGAGCGCGTCGCGGTTGGCCTGCTGGCGCGCCGCCTGGTAGCGCAGGCCGGCTCGCTGGCGGCGCCGCTGGCGACGCGTGGGGCGCTTGGGCCGGTCGTACGCCTGATAGTGGTAACCGAGGTGGTCGAGCGTCCAGATGCTGGCCACCGTGAGGGCCACGATCCACACAAGATACACGACGGCAAGCCCCGCCCATACCCCCGGCGCGGTGGTGTCGTGCAGGGCACCGTGCGAGATGAGCGTGCCGTGGGCCCGGCTGATCTTGATCAGCCCCAGCCAGTAGAAGGCGAGAGCCGGCAGCGGCATGAGGATGAGCCAGCCGATGGGCACCAGGACTCGTCCGTAGCGTTTCACGGTCAAGCCCCGGCCGCAGGCTCGCCGCCGGGCTCGGAGAGCTGCCCGCCGGTCTCGGCCGCGGGCTCGCCACCGGGCTCGGCCGCGGGCCCTCCGCCGACCCCGGCCCCGCCGCTCTCGGCCGCCCACGCCCCGATCGGGCGCGCCATGAGGACTTCGTCGATGTAGCGGTCGCCGCGGTGGAACTGGCGGGCGCGGCGGCCCTCGAACGTGAACCGGTGACGTTCGTAAAAGGCGATGGCCCGCGTGTTGTGGGGAAAGGCCGAAAGCACGACCTTGAGGTAGCGCTGCTCGGTCGCCCAGGCGACGGCCGCTTCGAGCAGGGCGCCGCCCACCCCCACGCCGCGGTAGTCGGCGCCCACCGACATGCCGAACTCGAAGACGTGGGCCGAAGGCGCAAAACCGACCCCGGAACCGCCGAGGTTGCCGGCGAGAACGCCGGCAACCTCGGCTACCAGGAAGAGACTGCGCGAGTCGTGCGCGCTCTTCACTATGAGGCCCCGTATGTCGTGCAGGGCGATGCTGCCCGGGGTGGCGAGCAACGGCACCTCGGGCTCGGCCGCGACCGCGTCGATCAGGTCGCGGACGGCGCGCGCGTCGGTACGCACGCCCGGACGCACGAGCAGCGTCCGGCCGTCGGCCGTGGAAAGCACGTTCGTGCCGGCCACCGCGCCGTCCCCTTCTCTGGGCTTACTTCTCGAGCTCGAGCTCGCCACTCTCCTCGATCGCGGCCTGCGCCGCGGCCAGGCGCGCCACCGGCAGGCGGTACGGCGAGCAGCTCACGTAGTTCATGCCGACACGGTGGCAGAACTTGACGGTCTCGGCGTCGCCGCCCTGTTCGCCGCAGATGCCGACCTTGAGGTTGGGACGCGTCGAGCGGCCCTTCTGCACGCCCATCTCGACGAGCTGACCGACACCCTCCTGGTCGAGCGTGGCGAACGGGTCGGCGGGCCAGATCTCCTCTTTGAGATACGGCGGCAGGAACTTGCCGGCGTCGTCGCGCGACACGCCGTAGGTCATCTGCGTGAGGTCGTTGGTGCCGAAGCTGAAGAACTCGCCCACTTCGGCGATCTTGTCGGCGGTGAGCGCCGCGCGCGGGATCTCGATCATGGTGCCGACCAGGTACTCGACCTCCATGCCACGCTCGGCGAAGACCTCGGCGGCCACGGCGCGCACGGAGTCGACCTGATCGGCCAGCTCCTTCTTGGTGCCGACCAGCGGGATCATGATCTCGGGATGCACGTTGACGCCCTCTGACTTGACGTCGCAGGCCGCCTCGAGAATGGCGCGCGCCTGCATCTTGGTGATCTCGGGGTAGACGATGCCCAGACGGCAGCCGCGCAGGCCGAGCATCGGGTTGTTCTCGTGCAGGTCCTCGACGGCGCTGGCCACGGCCTCGGCCGAGATGCCGAGCTGGTCGGCGACCTCTTTCTGGCCTTCGGCGTCGTGGGGCAGGAACTCGTGCAGCGGCGGGTCGAGCGTGCGGATGGTCACCGGCAGGTCCTTCATGACCCGGAAGATGCCGGCGAAGTCGCCGCGCTGGATCGGCAGGAGCTTGGCGAGGGCCTTCTCGCGCTCGTCGCGGTTGTTGGCGAGGATCATCTCGCGCATGGCGATGATGCGGTCGCCGCCGAAGAACATGTGCTCGGTGCGGCACAGGCCGATGCCCTGGGCGCCGAAGGCGATGGCGTTCTCGGCCTGGTCGGGCTGGTCGGCGTTGGTGCGCACGAGCAGTTTGCGCTGCTCGTCGGCCCAGCCCATGATCTTCGAGTAGTAGCGGTACGACTCACTCTCTTCGGGCTTCATGGTGCCTTCGAGCAGCACCTGGAGCACCTCGGGCGGACGCGTCTCGAGCTTGCCGACGATGACCTCGCCGATGAAGCCGTCGATCGAGATCCAGTCGCCCTCTTTGACGGTGGTGTCGTCGACCGAGAAGGTGCGCGCCGCCATGTCGATGTCGAGCACGCCGCAGCCCACGATGCAGACCTTGCCCATCTGCCGGGCGACGAGCGCCGCGTGGCTGGTCATGCCGCCCTGGGCGGTGAGGATGCCCTGCGCGGCGTCCATGCCGCGGATATCCTCGGGGCTCGTGAAGTCGCGCACCAGCAGCACCTGCTCGCCGCGCTCCGCCCAGGCCACCGCGTCGGCGGCCGAGAAGACGACGCGACCGGTGGCCGCGCCGGGACCGGCGGGCAGGCCGCAGGCCAGCGCCTGGCCGCCCTTTTCGGCGGCCTTCTCATCTTGCGCGCGGAAGACCGGGCGCAGCAGCTGGTTGAGCTGGTCGGGCTCGATGCGCATGAGCGCCTCTTGCGGGCCGATCAGGCCCTGGTCGGCCAGGTCGACCGCGATGCGGATGGCGGCCAGGCCGGTGCGCTTGCCGTTACGCGTCTGCAGCATGAAGAGGCGGCCGCGCTCGATCGTGAACTCGAAGTCCTGCATGTCGCGCATCTCGCGCTCGAGGGTCTCGCGGACCTCCATGAGCTGGTCGTAGACCTCGGGGAAGACCTCTTTCAGCTCGATCGCCGGACGCGGCGTGCGCACGCCGGAGACCACGTCTTCGCCCTGGGCGTTCACCAGGAACTCGCCGTAGAAGGCGTTCTCGCCGGTGGCCGGGTTACGCGTGAAGGCCACGCCCGTGCCCGACTCGTCGCCGGTGTTGCCGTAGACCATGGTCTGCACGTTGACCGCGGTGCCCCACGTGTCGGGGATGGTGTACATCTTGCGGTAGGCGATGGCGCGGTCGTTCATCCACGAACCGAACACGGCGGTGGCGGCGCCCCAGAGCTGCTCGCGCGGGTCTTCGGGGAACGTCTTGCCGACGCTGTCGTGCACGGCCTGCTTGAACTCGGCGACGAGCTCCTTGAGGTCGTCGGCGGTGAGCTCGGTGTCGACGGCCACGCCGCGGCGCTTCTTCATCTGGTCGAGACGCTCCTCGAACGGGTCGGGATCGTCTTTGTTGACCGGCTTGCAGCCCAGCACGACGTCGCCGTACATGCTGACGAAGCGCCGGTAGCAGTCGTAGCCGAAGCGCGGGTTGTTGGTCGACTTGATGAGGCCCTGGACCGTGGTGTCATTGAGGCCCAGGTTGAGGATGGTGTCCATCATGCCGGGCATGCTGGCGCGGGCGCCGGAGCGCACGCTGACGAGCAGCGGGTCGTTCGGGTCGCCGAACTTCTTGCCGGTGTTCTTCTCGAGCAACGCCAGGGCGGACTCGACCTGAGCCTCGAGGCCGGCCGGGTATTCGCCCTTTGCGGAGTAGTGGTTACAGACCTCGGTCGTGACGGTGAAGCCGGGGGGCACCGGCAGGCCGATCACGGTCATCTCGGCCAGGTTGGCGCCCTTGCCGCCGAGCAACTCGCGCATGGACTTGTTGCCTTCGCTGAAGTCGTACACGTACTTGTCTGCCATCGATTCTTCCTCCTGGAGCACCACGGTCCCGGGGCTGTCTCGTTCTCCCCGTCGGCATTCATCGGCCCAGGCGCGGCTTGCCTTGCGCCTGGGAAGCAGTGTTCACCTTTCGTGTTTGTGCAACGCGAGCGCGCGCCGGATGGGACGAGGCGCTCGCCTTCTCATACGCGGGCGTTCGTCGACTGTGACGGAACGCTCGTCAACTTTGCTGAACGGGCAGCCGGGCGAGATCGCCGAGGCCGCCGAGCAGGAAGGTTACCTGCCGCAGCTGCGCGAGTCGATTCGCGCGCACGGCGGGGTCGTTGTCCATGACCAGGACGGCCTCGAAGTAGCGGTCGACCGGGGCGCGCAGGGCGGCGGCGGCGCAGAGCGCCGCCTCGATGTCGCCGCCGGCCAGCGCCGTGCCGATGGGGCCGCGCACCTCGGTGAGCGCGGCGGCCAGGGCGTGCTCGGCCTCGTCTGCGAACAGCGCAGGGTCGGGCGCGGCGGCCACGCCGCCGGGCTCGGCCTCGGCTTTGGCGGCCAGGGCCGCCGGGCGCGAGAAGGCCACCACGAGGTCGTTGAAGAACGCTTCGTGTTCGACGCGCGCGAAGGTGCGCGCGAGCGCGGCCACGCGCGACAGGTCGGCGCCCTGGGCGGCGGCGCCCAGCGCCGCTTCGACCAGCGCGAAGGGCAGGCCTTCGTCGAGCAGCAACGCTTCGAGGCGCTCCCAGATGAAGGCCGCGATGGCGCCCTCGGGGTCGGGGCCCGACGCCTTCGAGGGCAGCACCGCCTTGGTCGCGTCGGCGGGCTGCGCGTAGACGCGCACGGCCGCCGCGGCAAGGGTGCGCGGCGAGACCCGCAGGTCGTGCTCTAAGGCGATGCGCACGATGCCCATGGCGGCGCGCCGCAGGCCGTAGGGGTCGCGCGAGCCCGACGGCTTGTTGCCGGCCAGCCAGGCGCCCGCGATGTTGTCGATCTTGTCGGCGACGGCCACCAGGCTGCCGGCCAGGCTGCCGGGCAGCGGCGCCACGGCCGAGAGCGGCTGGTAGTGGTCGGCGATCGCCTGAGCGACGGCCGGCGCGGCGCCGGCCTTGTCGGCGTAGTGGCCGCCCACGCGGCCCTGCAGGCTGGGAAACTCGATGACGACCTGGCTGACCAGGTCGGCCTTGGCGAACTTGGCGGCGATCACGGCGGCGGCGAGCTCGTCGGTGACGCGCACGGTGAGGCCCTGGTCGGCGGCCGCGGCGACCGCGGCGGCGGTGTCGGCGGCTGCGGCGAGCGCGCGGCCGGCCGCCGTCGCGCGCGGTGACCACGCCGGCCAGCCACTGCGTGAGGGCCACCATGCGCGCCGACTTGTCGGCGAGCGAGCCCAGCTTGGCGTGAAAGACGACCTCGCCCAGGCGGCCGGCCATGGCCTCGAGCCCTTCGGCCAGGTCGCGGTCGTAGCTGAACTCGGCGTCGGCCAGGCGGCCCTCGAGCACGCGCTCGTTGCCGTGCGTGATGAGCGCGGCGGCAGCCGGGTCGGCGTTGGAGACGTAGAGAAAGGCGGGGCGCAGCTCGCCGGCGCGTCTTCGACCGGGCAGTAGCGCTGGTGGGCCTGCATGGCGGTGATCAGGACCTCGCTCGGCAGGCGCAGGTGGCGCTCGTCGAAGGCGCCGGAGTGCACGCTGGGCCACTCGGCCAGGTAGATGTTCTCTTCGAGCACGCCGGCCGGGTCGGACCAGCGCCCGCCGAGCCGGCCGGCGGCCGCGTGCAGGCCCTCGACGATAAGGCGGCGGCGCTCGTTATGGTCGGCGATCACGTGCTGCTCGCGCAGGTGGCGCTCGTAGTGGCTGGCGTGGTCGACGATCAGCGGCCGGCCGAGCACGCGGTGGCCCTGCGTGACCGCGCCGGCGCGCAGGTCGTAAAAGTCGAAGGGCACGGGCTGGCCGGCGAAGATGCAGACCAGCCAGCGGATGGGACGCGAGAAGCGCAGGTAGTCGTCGGCGCCGGCCGGGCGCGCGCCCCAGCGCATGCCGCGCGGGATCTGCAGGCCGGTGATGAGGCGCCGGCAGATGTCGGGCAGCACGCGCTCGGCGGGCAGGCGCTCGGCTTCGACCACGGCGACCACGAACTCGTTGCCGTCGACCGTCTCGCGCACGAGCTGCCCGGGCTTGATGCCCTTGCCGCGGGCAAAGCCCTCGCCGGCCTTGGTCGGCGCGCCGTCGGGGCCAAAGGCGACCTTGGCGAGTGGGCCGCGGTGGCGCAGCGTCTGGGCGGTCTGCTCGCGCGGCACGTTCTTGACCCACACGGCGATGCGCCGCGGCGCGATCATCACCTTCAGGCGCGCCTCGGCGAAGCCGGCGGGGTCGGTGGCGCGGTCGGCCGCCGCGCCGCCGTCGCCCAGCAGGCGCGCGGCGGCGAGCGCCTCGTAGACCATGCCCGGCGACTCGGCCGTGGCCTTGCCCTGCAGCTGCGCAAGGACCGACTGACAGGTCTTGTAGGGCAGCTCTTCGACGCCGATCTCGAACAGCCAGCCGGCGGCGCTCATGCCTCGTCCTTTGTGGTCGCGGGGGCGTCGGCCGCACCCGCACGTTTGTCATCCGTACGGTTGACATCGGGGTGGTCGTCGGCGCCCGGGTCACCGTCGACGCCCGCGTTGGCCACGACCTCGAGGTAGAGGCCGGCGACCTTGCGCGCCAGGTCGCGCACGCTTGAGATGTGGGCGGTGCGGTCGGTCACGCTGATCACGCCGCGCGCGTCGAGCATGTTGAAGGCGTGGCTGCACTTGAGCACGTAGTCGTAGGCGGGGATGGGCAGCCGCGCGTCGAGGCAGCGCTGCGCCTCGGTCTCGAACTCGACGAAGTGGCGGAACAGCATGTCGGCGTCGGAGACCTCGAAGTTGTAGCGGCTGAACTCGCGCTCGTTCTCGAGGTAGACGTCGCCGTAGGTGACCACGCGTTCGCTGCCGTCGGGCTCGGCGAAGCGGCTCCAGACGATGTCGTAGACGCTGTCGACGCCCTGCAGGTACATGGCGATGCGCTCGAGGCCGTAGGTGAGCTCGATCGTCACCGGGTCGCAATCGAAGCCGCCGAGCTGCTGGAAGTAGGTGAACTGGGTGATCTCCATGCCGTCGGCCCAGACCTCCCAGCCCTGGCCCCAGGCGCCCAGCGTGGGGCCTTCCCAGTTGTCTTCGACAAAGCGGATGTCGTGCTTGCGCAGGTCGACGCCCAGCGCCTGCAGCGACTGCAGGTACAGATCCTGGATGTCGGGCGGCGAGGGCTTGATGACCACCTGGTACTGGTAGTAGTGACCGAGGCGGAAGGGGTTCTCGCCGTAGCGGCCGTCGGCCGGCCGCGTGGAGGGCTCGACGTAGGCGGCCCGCCAGGGGCGCGCGTCGAGGCAGCGCAGGAAGGTCGCCGGGTTAAAGGTGCCCGCGCCGACCTCGGTGTGGTACGGCTGCAAGACGACGCAGCCCTGCCGTTCCCAGAACGATTGTAGTGCTCCGATGATCGCCTGGTAGGTGGGAGGCCGCGTCACGACGGATCTTGTTGTGCCACTCGCCATGACCGCTCCAAATCGGGAGTGTCGGATTCTATCAGAATCTAACAGAAGGGCTCGCCCGAGCCGTCGATCGGGCGTCGGGGCCGTTCTGCCGGTCGTGACGGGGCCTGGTGCAAGCGCTCCCGCCCGTCGCGCGCCGCTTCTCGCAAGCATCTTTGCATGGTTGAAGACATGCAGACGTGCGGTGCACAATGCTTGCAGGCGGCACGCGGCCGACTGATACTTGTGGTCATGAAGAATGGAGTCGGCTCATGTCTCGTGTCGCTACCACGCCGGTGCAGGTGCGTCTGCCCGACACCGCCAACGCCTTCCTCACGCAGCTCGCCGCCGATCGCCACGAAAGCAAAACGCAGATCGTGATCGAAGCTCTCGATCTGTTGCGCGACCATCTGCTGGCCGAACGCCTGGCGCAGGGCTACGCCGACGTCGGAGCCAGCCAGCTCGACGTCGTCGCGGCGCTCGCGAACGTCGCCGTCCGAGCGTTCCCCGAATGATGCCGGCCGCTCCGCCGGTCAAAGCCCCGCCCGTCGTACCAGACACGCGCCCGTACGGCGCGCCCGTGCGAGTGGGCCTCGAGTGACTCCGGCCGCCCCGGCCGCGCCTCGGGCAGCGCCCGCGCGCGGCGACGTCTATTGGGTCACATTCCCGGCGCCCGTGGGGCGCCGTCCGGCGCTCATCGTGCAGAACGACGTCGGCAACCGTTCGTCGCCGAGCACCATCGTGGCGCTCGTCTCCACCGCTCCGCGGCCCGACTACCCCTTCCTCGTCAGGCTGGCGGCCGCCGAGCCCGGCCAGGCCGCCGTCGTCCACTGCGAGACCATCAGCACAGTGCCCAGCGCCTGGCTCGAAGACAGGCTCGCAACGCTGTCCGGCCCCACGATGGCGGCGGTCGATCAGGCGCTCAAGGTGTCGCTCGGGCTGAAGTAGCAGGCGATCGGGGCCCCGCCGGGGCTCGGCACGACCTCTGTGTCTGAGCTTGCCGCGAATCGAGACCGTGAGCCGGCCGGCACAGCCCGAGACCGCAGAGCTAACCCTCTAGCGAAAGCTGAGGCTTGCCGCTCCTGCGGCCCGTGGGCCCTATGGGCGCCCCTACGAGTCGTAGTTGGCGTTCGCCGTGAGCGCCCAGGGGTCGAGCTCGCCCACGACCTCGAGGAACTCCTCGCCGCGCTCGCGGTAGAGCGCCTCGAGCGCGTCGAGCACGCCGGCGGCCAGGGTCGCCTTGAGCAGCTCGTGGTCGTAGTCGGTGCCGGCCGGCGAGCCCACCGGCACGATCAGGTCGGCGCGCCTGTGGGCCGCCGCCACGAAGTCGGCGAAGTCGCAGTCGAGGACGTCTTCGACGAAGCGCGTGTCCTGTCCCAGGTAAAAGGTCTGCTCGTCGATGGAGAGCAGCCAGTCGGTCCAGGCGATGCGCAGCTCTTCGATGCCGCCCTCGCGCCAGTCCAGCGTCACGCGGTGGCCGCGGTACTCGCCGAGGTTCTCGGGTTTCATCGGGCCGCCTTTCACTGAGATCGTGGGGCGCCGGGCGCGCCATCCGTGTCGGGCATCATACCGCCGCAGGCTCGGATGCGCTCGTCGGCGGCTCGTTGGGGGACACGCCACGGCGCGCTGCTCGCGGCGCCGCCGGCCACCCCACGCGACCCCTCCCCAACGGCGTACGTGTTGCCACGTTAGTATCGCGTTTCGCTGATTCCCGCGTTTTGCAGGCAGTTTCTGCGCTCACGCCGCCAGCCTCAAAAGTGAAGTCCGACAGAGGCGATGCCGATATAGAGAAGCGGTGGGACCAGTCGATGCTCGGCGCGCAGACCCGGCGCGTGGTGACAGGGTCAAGCAGGAAGGGTCACCGAAGGGAGGTTGAGATGAAAGTCTTGTACGGCAAGTACCCGAGGCTCGGGATGGTGGCGCTGATCGCGTCGATCGCCCTGGCGAGTGGCGCGGCCAAGAAGTGGTGCTGAACCACGGCTGCAGCCCAAGGCGCACAGCGGAACTGTGAACGAGAGAGAGGGAACATGAAAAGGTTCATGTACAGCAGAGTCGTGATCGGCCTGGCGCTCGTCGTCGCCCTGGCCGTCGCCAGCGGCGCGTGGTGGAAGTGGGACTGACCGACTCCCGCTAAGTCGTGCGCGCTCGATCGCGCTGACGTAGCCGCCCGCCAGACGGGCGCACAAGCAGGCGTCGCCGACGACGCCCGCGGGTACCACCGCGGGCGTCGTTTCGGCGACGTTCTGCTGTAACGACACGGTCATCGCGGCGCGGCCGCGGCGAGCACGAACAGGAGCGCCACGACGACACCGAGCAGGCCCGCGGTGAACAGCGACGCTATACGCGACAGGGCGCGTCTTCGGGTCGCCCGGCGAAGCCGGCTCGAGCTCCGCGGCGCCGAACAGCGACGGCGCGAGCTCGTCGGTTCCCGGCAGCCACGCCACGACCTCACCGGCGCCCGGCAACGCCGGGGCCTCTACATGAAAGCCGAAGGGCGACGACGACGGCCGGCGCGAACCCGACCGTGCCAACGACGCGCCCTCGCGAGCGCCCAAACGAGTGAGCCGCGGCGCTGCCGGTACCGTGTGCCGGCCCGCCCGCCCCACGTCTTGCTCGCCCACGATCTGCCTCCTGCCGCTTAGCTCCCGGCTTCGAACCGCGCGGGTCTGCCAAGCGGCCGATCCGTCCCCTTGCCGGGGTCTACTTGAAGCTATCGACCCCCGCCAGGCCGGAGTTAACGGCCCCAGAGCAAGTGTGCCGAGGGTGCCTAGCAGGGCTGGGGCGCAGTACCCAGCGGGGGCGCCTGGTCCGCGCTGCCGGCGTCGCCTGCGACCGATCGGGCGGCGCGAGAGCGCTCCGCGCGCGCGTCACGCTTCGCGCGCTCCGGCCGCTCACCGCCGCCGGTCAGCGCCTCAGGTAGTGGTAGGTGACGCCGTCGAGCGCCCCCGCTCGTGCCGGCCGGGACCGTCACCGTCACGTACGGAAGCTCGGTGCCGCTCGGGTCCCAGGCGGGGACGGTGCAGGTGATCTGCGAATCGGAGTCGACGCTCACATCGCCGGCCGGGTTGCCCGCGCCAACGTCGACCTCGGTGGCGCCCGTAAAGCCCGCCCCAGTGATGGTGATGAGATCGCCGCCGCCTTTGCCCCCGGACTCCGCGCTCAGGGACCGCCAGCAAGTGTGCGGACGCTGCCTACGCGGGGTGGGGCGCTCACCCCGCCGGCGCGGCTTCGCCGGCCGGCGCCTCGCCGGCGCCGCCGGCCGGCGCCTCTTGCGGCAGGTCGATGCGCGGCAGCCACTGCAGCCAGCGCGGCAGGTACCAGTTCCACTCGCCGAGCAGCACCATGGTGGCCGGCACGATGACCAGGCGCACGATGGTGGCGTCGAGCAGGATGGCGATCGACAGGCCCACGCCGAACTCCTTGATCACCGGGTCGCCGTTCAAGACGAAGCTGGCGAAGACCGTCACCATGATCGCGGCCGCGGCGGTGATCACCCGGGCGCTCGTGCCCACGCCGGAGCGCACCGCCTCGTGCGGCCCCTGCCCCGCCGCGTGGAACTGAAAGATCTGGCTGATGAGAAAGACCTCGTAGTCGGTCGACATGCCGAACAGCACGGCGAACATGAGCAGCGGCACGTAGCTCACGATCGGCACGGTGCCGTAGGGGTTGGCCAGGCCGACCAGGCTCAGCCCCCAGCCCCACTGAAAGACGGCCGTGATGATGCCGAAGGCCGCGGCGACCGCGAGCAGGTTGCAGAGGATCGCCTTGAGCGGCACGAGCAGCGAGCGAAAGGCGAGCAGCAGCACGAGAAAGCTCAGCGCCAGCACGGTGGCGATCACGAGCGGCAGGCGCGCGCCGATGAGCGTCGCCAGGTCGACGAAGGCCGCCGTCTTGCCGCCCACGTAGGCGGTCACGCCCTGGCCCTTGGTGGCCGCCGGGATCACAGTGTCGCGCAGGCGCCGCACGAGGGCGACCGTCTTGGGGTCGGCCGGGCGCGTCGTGGCGGTGACGCCGAGCATGACGGCGTCGCCGCCCTTGTCGACGCGCGGCGGGGAGACCGAGGCCACGCCGGCCGTGCGCGCCAGCGCGTCCTGCAGCGCCACCACGCGCGGGTCGGTGGCGCGCGCCTCGCCGCCCGCCTTGGTGAGCATAGCCGTGAGCTTCTTCTTGAGCGCCTCGGCCTGCTTGCCCTGGGCGGTGAGACGGCGCTGCTCCTGGCGGAGCTGGTCGGCCCGGCTCGTGAGGCTGGCGGCGCGGCGCTTCAGCGCCGCGCCCTGAGCCGCGAGGTCGTTCGCCTTGGCCTGCAGCGCCGCGCCCTGCGCGCTGAGCGTATCGCCCTGCGCAGCGAGCGCGTCGCCCTGAGCGGCGAGCCGCTTGCCCTGGGCGACCAGCGGCGCCGCCTGCTTCTGCAGCGCCGCGCTCTGCGCCTGGACCGATTGGGCCTGCGCCGCGAGCGCGGCGAGCTGCGCCTCGAGCTGCGCTACCTGCGCCGGGTCGCTCGAGGCGGCGATCTGCTGCTGCACGGCGGCGATCTGCGCGGCCAGCGCCTTGCCCCTGGCGGCCAGGGCCTGCGACTCGGCGGCGAGGCGATCCTTTCTTGCCGTCAGAGCCGCCTCCTCGCCGAGTAACTGCGATCTCTGTGCCTGCAAGGCGGCCGCCTGTGACTGCAGCGCGCTCTGGCCGGCGTGCAGCTGCGCCGACTGCGCCTGCAGCGCGGCCTGGTCGGCGGTCAGCGCGGCGTGCTCTTTCTTGAGCGCCGCGCTCTTCGCGCTCAGGCTGCGCCGGCCGGCGTCGATCTGGCGCTTGAGGGCCTGCGCCTTGTTGTTGTCAGTGGTGTACTCGGTGCTGGGCGTGGCCACCGGGTCGAACCGCGAGGCGATCGCCAGCGGGCCGTTGGCGCCCGGGCCGAGGGCCGAGGAGACCAGGTCGAAGGCGCGGCGCTGCGTGGTCGAGGTGGGCGTCACGCCCACGTCCTCTTGACCGAGCTTGAGGGTGAGCGTGGGCAGCGCCAGCGGCACCATGACGAGCAGGGCGGCGCCGAGGGCCAGCCACGGGTGCCGGGTGACGAGCGCCGCCCAGCGCCCCCAGACGTTGTCGGCGCCCGAACGCGCGGCAGGCTGCGCACCAGTCTCCCCCGCCGCCGTAGCGGCGGTCTGCGCATCGGCCTCCCCCGCCGCCCCGGCGGCGACCGTCGCCGCCCCGGCGCCCTGCCGCACAGCGGCCCGGCGCCCGCCGAGCCGCAGCCCGTCGATGCGGTGGCCGAGCAGCGAGAGCAGGGCGGGCAGCAGCGTGATCGCGGCCAGCACCGCCACCAGCACGGCGATGCCGGCGGCGTAGCCCATCGCCCCCAGCAGCGGCACGCGCGACACGAGCAAGGCGAGCAGCGCGATGATGACCGTGCAGCCGGCGAACACCACGGCGCTGCCCGAGGTCGCCATGGTGCGCGCGATCGACTCGGCGACCGGCGTGCCGGCGGCGAGCTCGTCGCGGTGGCGAAAGACGATGAAGAGCGCGTAGTCGATGCCCACGCCCAGGCCGATCATGGCCGCCACGGTGGGCCCCGAGTCGGGAATGGCGACGAGGTGGCCGAGCAGGCCGACGAGGCCCAGCCCTATCCCCAGCCCGATCAGGGCGGTCACCAGCGGCAGCCCGGCGGCGACCAGCGAGCCGAAGGTGAAGGCCAGGATGATGACCGCCGCCACGGTACCGATCAGCTCGCTGCCGCGCGGCTTGGTCTGCGAGATCACGGTGCCCAGCGACCCGCCGGCCTCGACCTGCAGGCCGGCCTTGCGCGCCGGGTCGGCGCCGGCCATCACGCTGGCGGCGACCTGCTTGGTGAGCTGAAAGCCGTTGACGTCGAGCAGCACCTCGGCGACGGCCGTGGTGCCGTCGGCGCTCACCTGCGGCTTGCCGGCGCGCGGCGAGAAGGGGCTCGTGACAGTGGCCACGTGGCCGGCGTGCGCGATGGCGGCGAGCGAGCTCTCGATGGCGCGCTTGTTGCCGGCGTCGGTGACCTTGCCCTGCGTTGCGTGAAAGACGACCGGGCTCTGGCTGTTCTGCTGGGGCGGAAAGCTCTGGCGCAGGATGTCGGAGGCGTGCTGGGCGCCGGTGCCCGGCAGAGTGACGTCGTTGTTGGTGCGCAGCCCAAAGGCGACCACGCCGGCCGCCACCAGGGCGATGACCGCCAGCCAAGCCAGAAAGACGACGACCTTGCGCCGCGCGCACCAGGCGCCGAGTCGGTAGAGCAAGCGGGACATGCCAGACACGCCTTTCGTAGCAGGCCTTCCACGATACGGCCGGCGCGATGGGCTTGTCGAGCCGGTGCGTCAGGCCCGCCGGGCGACCGCTGGCGCCCGCGCTCCCTGCTCACATAAGATGGTCATTATCGTAGGGCCTTTCGCTTCAGGATCTCTCTGAGGCAGGGGCCGACTCGAGCAGGGTCAATCGGGTCCAGGACTGGGGGGTTCAAGATGATCGGCAACCGCATGCATTTGCTCCTGTGCGTCGCGCTGGTGGTCGCCGGCGCGGCCGCCATGGCGGTCTGGGCGGGCCAGGCCCGCGCCGACACCATTCCCCCCTTCCACGTCTCCGGCCAGGTCACCGACGGCTCCGGCGCGCCGCTCCAGGACGTGCACGTGATCCTCTATCGCAACACGATCACCCCCGACGCGGACGACCCCTGGTTCGCCGCCGACGACGAGTACACCGACATCGACGGCGACTACACACTCTCCTACGACACGGGCTATTGGGGACCCCCCGACCAGAACGATCCCGGCTACGAAGGCACCTACGCCGTGCTGTTCTGGGCCCCCACCGTGGGGGTCGACACGATCTACCGGCCGCAGTGGTACGACAACGCCGAAGGCTTCTTCGCCCAGGCGGACATCTGGCAGTGGGACTGGCAGGCGCAGGAGATCGCGTCGAGCTTCGCCGTCGCCCCGACCGGCATCTACAAGACCGGCGTCGACGCCGTCCTCGAACCCTACGCCGGCACCATCGACGGCACCGTGCTCGACGCGAGCACCGGCCTGCCGCTTCAGAACGTCACGGTGTCGATCTTCCACTACGACAAGGTGACGGTGGGCGACACGCCCATCGACGAGAACCAGGTCACGACCGACGCGAACGGCCGGTTCACCTACTCCGCCGACCCCACGTTGGCGACCGACAGCTGGTACACCCTGCTGTTCGACGAAGACGGCTACGCCAAGGTCTGGCTCGGCGGCGTGCCCTACAAGGCGGGCGTCGACGACGCCGGCCAGTCGACTGGGAAGGGCGTGGGGCACTTCGAGGTCGAGTCGAACACGGCGTCGCCGATCACCATGAACCTTCTGGTCTCGACGAGCCTCACCAGGCCGAGCGTGTCCGCCGCCAAGGGGGCCCGGCTGACCCACGGCAAGAAGCTCGCCTTCGCGGCCACGCTGACGCCGCCCGCCGCGGCCGCCAAAGGCACGTCGAGACTGCGTCTCTGGCACCGCGAGACCAAGACGGTGAACGGCAAGAAGGTACTGTTCTGGCACCTGCGCAGCACGCTGACGATGAGGGCGAGCTCGTCGGGCAAGCTCACCGCCTCGGGCAAGCTCGCCTACGCGGGCGCGTGGGAGATGCAGGTGACCTACTCGAGCACGAAGGGCTGCACGGCCTGCAAGTCCGCGATGAAGACGTTCTCGGTGAGGTAGCGCGCGCCCCGCGCGGGCGCGGGGTCGGCCGCCCGGCGCGGAGCGCCGCGCGATGTGAGCCGAGCGAAGACAACGGCGAGGGGCCCGCTTTCGCGGGCCCCTCGCCGTTCGTACGCGCGCCGCTTGTGAGACCGTCGGCCCACCCGGCCCGACGCGCAAGGTGGGCCCGACGCGCAGGGCCGGCCCTCTGCGCAGGTCCAGCCCGACGCAGAGCTCAGTCGGCTTCGTAGTGGAACGTGAGCCAGCCGTTGCTCGTGCCCGCCGGGACGGTGACCGTGACCGGCGAGTCCAGGGGGTCTTGCGGCAACCAGGCGGGCACGATGCACTGGATCTCATCATAGTCATCGTAGGTGATGACGGCCGGGTTGTTGGCACCGAAGTCGACGTTGGTGGCGCCGTCGAGACCCATGCCTTCGATCGTGACGGTGTAGCCGCCATCAGTGTCACCGCTGTTCGGACTGACGCGGTCGACCTCGGGCAGGTAGGTGAACTGGTCGCTGCTCGAGGTGGCGCTCGTGCCGGCCGGTGAGGTCACAGTCAGGTCGACTCTGCCGGTCTCCATAGCGGGCGGCGCGAAGCAGATCATCTCCGAGTCATCCATCACGAAGAAGTCCATGGCCTCCTGCGTACCGAAGTGCACCGCGGTGGCGCCGGTGAAGCCGCGGCCGAAGACATCGACGTCCCCACCCTCGATGAGTGGACCGCTCGACGGAGCGATCTCGTCGACCTCGGGACGCGCCCACACGGCGGTCACGGTAACCGTGTAGTCCTGCGTGGATCCGTCGGCGGCGGTCACCGTGTAGGTGACGGGGTCGCTGAAGTCGTTGGCGGTCGTGCCGCTGACCTGGGCGACGTCGCCCACGGCGACCGAGGCGCCAGTGGTCGTGAAGCTCGCCACCAGGTCGCTCACGTCGGTGCCGCCCGGCACCGTCACGGCGATGCTGTGGTCGCTCTGGTCGATCATGCCGACGGCAAGATCGGGGCCGTAGAAGTCGAAGTCGGTGATCGCCTTGGCGGGGTTGAGCGCGACCGTGACGGTCACCGTGTAGTCCTGCGTGGAGCCGTCGGCGGCGGTCACCGTGTAGACCAGCGACTCACTGAAGTCGTTGGCGGTGGTGCCGCTGACCTGAGCGACGTCGCCGACCGCGACCGAGGCGCCGCTGGTCGTGAAGCTCGCCACAAGGCCGCTCGTGCTGGCGCCGAACGGCAGTGTCAGCGTGATGGCGTGCGCGGTCTGGTCGATCGTGCCGGTGACGGCGGGATCGAGGCCGTCGAAGCTGAAGGCGGTGATCGCCTTGGCTGGGTTGAGGGCGACCGTGACGTTCACGGTGTAGTCCTGGGTCGAGCCGTCGGCCGCGGTCACGGTGTAGACGACCGGGTCGCTGAAGTCGTTGTGGGTCGTGCCGCTAACCTGGGTGACGTCGCCGACCTTGACCGCGGCGCCGGTGGTCGTGAAGCTCGCGACCAGTCCGTCGAGCGGGGTGCCGTAGGGAACGGTCACGGCGATGGTGTGAGCGCTCTGGTCGATCGTGCCGGTCACGCCGGGTTCGGTGTTCGCAAAACCGAACGAGGTGATCGCCTTGGCCGAACTGGGCGCGACGGTGACGGTCACCGTGTAGCTCTGCGACGGGGCGCCGGCGGCGCTCACCGTATAGATGACCGGCGCGCTGAAGTCGTTGGCGGTGACGCCGCTGACCTGGGCGACGCCCCCCACTTTGACGGCGGAGCCGGTGGTGGTGAAGCTCGCGACGAGCGCGGTGACGCTGGTGCCGTAGGGCAAGGTCACGGCGATGGTGTGGGCGCTCTGGTCGATGACGCCGTGGACGGTGGCGTCGTCCACCGGAAGGCTGAAGGCGGTGATGGCCGGCGCCACGATGGGAGCCTTGTAGGTGTAATGGTCGGCGCTCACCTTGGCGGTGGTGCCACCCTTGGTCGTGATGATCACGTTCACGGTGCCCTTGCCGGGGGGCGCCGTGCAGATCACCTGGCTATAGGCGTTCACGTGGTAACGCGCCGCCTTCTTGCCGAACGTGACCTTGGTGACCAGGCTGCGGCCGAAGCTGGTGAAGGCGCGGCCGTCGACCGTCACGATGGTGCCGCCCGCCGTGGTGCCACTGGCCGGGCTGAGGCTCGTGACGGAGGGCTTCTTGTTGGCCGCAAAGGCGGCGCTCGGGGCGGCCATGCCCACCAGGAAGACTGCGACCAGGGCCAAGCCGATCAGACCGAGCGCGAGCTGGGGCACGGCCCGCGAGCGCGCCGCGCGCGGGCGGTGGGACGAGTGCGGCGATGTGGCAGACGGGTGCGGTGGCGCGACCGCCGGGTGCGGCGATGTGGCAGTGGGGTGCGGTGGCGCGACCGCCGGGTGCGGCGGTGGCGCCGATCGGTGCGACGGGGCGCCTGCGCGGCTTGCGGACATGGGCTGTCTCCTCGAACGCGGGGTCTGGCTGCCGCCGGCTCCTAGTTCAGGCCAATGGCTGAGGTGCGCCCAGTCGCCGGGGTCGTACCAACCTCATCGGCTCGTACGGGAGCGGAGTTGAGGGAGTGGGACAAGAGTGCGGAGCTTGCCTAGCGAGGGTGGGGTCGGGTACCCAGGTCTGGCGGCAGACGGCGTCGCTCGGGCGTCGGACAGGCGCGGCGGACGGCGTCGCTCGGGCGCCGGACAAGCGCGGCAGACGGCGTCGCTCGGGCGTCGGACAAGCGCGGCAGACGGCGTCGCTCGGGCGCTCGGACAAGCGCGGCAAGACGGCGAGGGGGCCCGCTTTCGCGGGCCCCCTCGCCGTCTTGCTCATGCGCCTGTGAGACCGCCGGCTGCTTTGAGTCCAACGCCCCGGTCGCCCCTCTGGTCCGGTCCAGCGTGCGGGCCGGTGCGGCGCGCCGGTCAGTCCATCTCGTAGTAGTAGTAAGAGACGCCGTCGAACGCGCCGTTGCTCGTGCCGGCCGGACCGGTCACCGTCACACTCGCGTGCTGCGAGATCTGGGGGATCCAGGCGGGCACGGTGCAGGTGATGTGCGTGTCGTTGACGACGACGACGTCGGTGGCCGGGTCGTTCACACCGAAGGCGACCGCTGTAACGCCGGTGAAGCCTTCGCCGGTGATCGTGATGGTGGCGCCCCCGTCGAGGTCACCGACGTAGGAGCTGAGGCCGAGCACCACGGGGAGGTAGCTGTAGGTGTCGCCGCCGGTGAGGGCGCTCGTGCCGGCCGGGGTGGTCACGGTCACGTCGACGGTGTGGCTCTGCGCCGAGGACGGCGCGGTGCAGGTGATCTGCGTGTCGTTGACCACGACGACGTTCGTGGCCGCCGCCGCGCCGAAGCGCACCGCGGTGGCGCCGGTGAAGCCGCTGCCGGTGATCGTGACGCCCGTCGCGGCGGTCATGGGCCCGCAGGGCGGGTCGACGGCCTCGATCTGGGGAGGCGCCGGAGCGACGGTCACGGTCACCGTGTAGTCCTGCGTGGAGGCGTCGGCGGCGGTCACCGTGTAGGTGACGGGGTCGCTGAAGTCGTCGCTGGTGGTGCCGCTCGCCTGCGGGGTGTTGCCCACTGCGACCACCGCGCCGGTCGTGGTGAAGCTCGCCGTCAGATCGCTCAGGTCGGTGCCGTAGGGCATGGTCACGGCGATCGTGTGGGCGCTCTGGTCGATGGTCGTGGCGGTGCTGGCCGGGAACGTGAACGAGCCGATCGCCTTGGCCGGGTCGGCCGGGAACGAGCGCACGGGCCGCAGCCTCTCCTCGAAGTGCTTGGCGCCGCTGAACGGGACGCCCAGATAGAAGTACTCGGCCCAGGCGTTGCCGGCGGTGTACTCGGAAGAGCTCCAGTAGTCGTCGCCGTCAAAGCCGCCTATCTGGTCTTCGTTTGCGTAGAGCTGGGCCACCTCGTCTTTGCTGGGCAGGTACCAGTCGCTGAAGCCGCCGCCGTTGTAGGCGCGCGCCACGCTCGCGGCGTACTCGCCGGGGCCGTACTGGAGCATGATCAGGGTGGTGTTCGCCGAGCCGCTGCCGAGCGCGGTGCCGGTACCCGGCACAGAGGTCGTCTCGTCGCCGTCGGGCGCCCATGGCGCGACGAGGTCGTCGGTGGCGGCGATCAGGCCGCTCTGCTCGGCCGCCGGGTCGCCGGGATCGGCGAGCCAGGCCACCACGCCGCCGCCGTAGCTTTGGCCCACGACGAGGCTGGCGGCGACCGTGACGGTCACCGTGTAGTCCTGCGTGGTCCCGTCGGCCGCGGTCACGGTGTAGGTGACGGGGTCGCTGAAGTCGTTGGCGGTGGCCCCGCTCGTCTGCGCGACGTCGCCGATGGCGACCGAGGCGCCGGTGGTCGTGAAGCTCGCGATCAGCTCGCTCGGGTCGGTGCCGTAGGGCACGGTCAGGGCGATGGTGTGCGCCGTCTCGTCGATGGCGCCGGTGACGGTGGGATCGAGGCCGCCGAAGCTGAAGGCGGTGATCGCCTTGGCGGGATCGGCGGCGACCGTGACGGTCACCGTGTAGTCCTGGTTGGAGCCATCGGCCGCGACCACCTTGTAGACGACGGGGTCGCTGAAGCCTTGGACCGTGTGGCCGCTGGACTGGGTCTCGCCGGTGACGTAGACCGAGGCACCGGTGGTCGTGAAGGTCGCGACCAGTCCGTCGAGCGACGTGCCGTAGGGCACGGTCAGGTCGATGGTGTGCGCGCTCTGGTCGATCGTGCCGGTGACGGCGGGGTCGAGGCCGTCGAAACCGAAGGAGGTGATCGCCTTGGCCGAGCTGGGCGCGACCGTGACGGTCACCGTGTAGCTCTGCGCGGGGGCGCCGGCGGCAGAGACCGTGTAGACGACGGGGGCGCTGAAGTCGTTGGCGGTGACGCCGCTTACCTGCGCGACGCCGCCCACCTTGACCGCGGAGCCGGTCGTCGTGAACGTCGCGACGAGCGCGGTGAGGCTGGTGCCGAAGGGTACCGTCGCGGCGATGGTGTGGGCGCTCTGGTCGATGACGCCGCTGATGGTCGTGTCGCGACCCGCGAAGGCGAAGGCGGTGATGGCGGGCGCCACGATGGGGGCCTTGTAGGCGTAGCGGTCGGCGCTCACCTTGGCAGTGGTGCCGCCCTTCGTGGTGACGAACACGTTGACGGTGCCCGTGCCGGCGGGCGCCGTGCAGATGACCGTGCTGTGCGCTCCGACGCGGTAGTGCGCCACCTTGGCGCCGAACACGACCCTGGTGACCAGGCTGCGCCCGAAACTGGTGAAGGCGCGACCGCTGACGGTCACCGTGGTGCCACCCGCGGTGGTGCCGCTCGCCGGGCTGAGGCTCGTGACGGAGGGCTTCTGGTTAGCCGCGAGGGCGGCGTTCGGCACGGCCAGGCCCACGAGGAAGACGGCGGCCAAGGCTAGGGCGATGAGGGCGAGGACGAGCAGGGCGGTGGTCCGCAGGCGCGCGGCGCGGGGGCGGTGCGGCGCTCGTGGCGGCGCGGCCGACGGACCCTGTGAGCTGGCCGACGACTGCGGCAAGATGGTCGACGATCGTTGCGGAGCGGTCGGCCCTTGCGGCGGTACGGCCGCCAATCCTTGCGACGTGGCGCCTGCGCGGCTTGCGAACATGGGCTGTCTCCTCGAACGCGGGGTGTGGCTGCCGCCGGTTTCGAGGGTCAGGCCGAATGGCCAAGGTCGCCCAGTCGCCGGGGTGTTACCAAACTCATCGACGCCGACGGGGGCAGAGTTGATGGACGCGGGGCAAGTGTGCGGGGCGTGCCTACGAAGGGTGGGGTTGGGTACCTAGCCACGGTCGGGGTAAGCATGGCGGGCGGGTGCAGCCCCGCCCTCCTTCTACGGTGCTCTTCCCGGTCTATGCCACCCTGCTCCGAGCGCTCACGCCGGCCGCCGAGCAATTCCCTCCGCCTTCAAGAGGGCCTGCCTCCGAGCGCTGGCTGCGTTCCGTAGCATCTGCGAGACGCCGATGAAACCGCGTCCGGAGGCAAGCGGGGTGTAGACAGAGCGCCGAAGCGGCGCCGGGCCACCGCGCGGCGGAGGGCCGAGGCAACCCTGAGACCCCCGGCTACGGCAGCGTGCCGAGGCTGAGGCGGTGTGCATAAGTGTCTTCGCTGTGACACCGGTTGACGATGGTCGTTTCGCGGAGCGGCGCGCCCATCGTCCAGTAGACCAGGTCCGCCTCTTCGTAGTAGGTGATGACCCTCTCGTAGAAGCGGCCCTCGTAGCCGTGGTCGCGAATGTGGGTGACCAGGCGCTCGAAGAGCTCCCCGTCGACCCGGTCGCGGACTATGTATTCGTGAGGCCACTCGGGCATCGTCTTGGCAAAGGTCCACTCCTCCCCGTCGACGAACGCCCGCAGTGATTCGGGGAAGCCGTCGTGCGAATCGATCATGAGCCGAGAGCCAGCGCCTGCACGCCCTCGAGAAAGACCTCGAACCCTGGCTCGTCGAAGTGCCGCCACCCCTCCACACCGAGCCGACCCTCGACGTCGACGCGCTCCAAGTGCACCGCCGAGATCCACGTGCTCGGGAGCGATCCGCTGTTCTAAGACTGGTGGGGCGGCGCGCAGCGCCGCCCCACCAGTCCGGTTCTCTGAGTCGCCGCGAGGACCACCAAGCTGGCTGGCCTCGCTCGGTCCTCTCAGACCAGCCCCTCCAGATACGCCCTCCTCCGATCGAACCCCGCCATCCTCAGCTCCGCCTGCGCATCCGCATTGACCAACTCGCCGCCGCCGCGCGCATCCTCAGCCGCAAAGAACGCTCCGTGCACCACCACGCCGCGCACCTCAAGCGCCGCCCCCGAGATGCCGTCGCCCGCAGTAGCGCACGTCGCAGCCGCGCCCCGGCGACTTGAAGCTGCGGCTCGGCAGCCCGCCGATCGCCTCGAGGAACGCGGCGGCCCGCGCGAGGGCGGCGTCGGGGCGCAGCCCCACGCTCTCGCCCTCTCCCCCGCCGGACCCGCCACTCGCGCCCGTGTCCTTCCCGCGCTTCGAACCGGCCACCCGCCCACCGCCGCGCGGCGCGGCCGGTCGCCGCCCCTGGCTCATTTCCCGCGTCACCGCATCGAACGCGTAGCTGCGCAGCAGCTTGTCGTGCAGCTGGACGTAGGCGGCCGCGCGCGAGACGAAGTCGAGGCCCACGACCGCGCCGTCGCGCAGCACCAGCAGGCCGTGCTGGCCGCGCTGCCGCGGGAAGGCGTCCAGGTAGCCGGCTATGTCGCCGGCGCGCTGCGCGTAGACGTCGCGGTGGGCGCCGGTATGCGAGGCGTGCTCGGCGAACTCCTGCAGTTCGGCGACCTCGGCCCACACGCGGCCCTGGTCGGAGCGGTGGGCGCCTGCGGCGCTCAGGCTCATCGAGACCGACTCGTGCACGGCGCGCCGCACCCTGGCGTGCACCACGACCTCCTCGTCGTGGAACTCGTGGCCGCTGTAGTTCCAGCGGCCGGCCTCGACGCAGCTCACCGGTGCCACGAGGCTGCTGTGCTCGCGCACCAGCACGGCGCTGTTCAACACGCGGTTCTGCTTGGCGCCCACGAGCTCCTCGCCGTCGAGCATGAGCACGGCCCTGGCGCCCTGGTTGATCACCTTCAGCTCGGGCACCGAGCCGCCGGCGCTGATCTCGGTGACGTGGAGGGTGCCGGCGCGCAGCGCCGCCGCCAGCGTGTCGTAGTGCGGTCCGCGGTCGCGCCAGAAGGCGAGCGGCACCACCGTGAGGCTGCCGTGACTCTGCGGCGCGCCCAGCCGCAGCGCAGCCGCGAAGGCGGCGGGCGGTCCGGGGCGACCGGGGTGGCCGTGGTAGTCGGTCTTTGGCGCAGCTTCCATAGCGTCCTCCTCGTGGGCTCGGCTGGCTCGATGCCTCTGAGACATCGTCCGCGCAACCATTGTTCCTCGGTATGATGACATACTAACATCACGTCGGACGGAAAAGACGGGTATAGACTTGACTCAGGGGAAAGTCGGACGCGGCGCCGAGGCTGAAGGAGGACCGGTGGACGACGAGCGGGGCTACTCACACGAGCGCGAGCTCGGCCGCCGCCTGGCGCGGCTGCGCGACGCCGCCGGCCTGACGCAGCGCGAGCTCGCCCGCCGCATGGAGCTGACCCAGTCGGCGCTCAGCCGCATAGAGTCGGGCCAGCGCCGGCTGTCGGCGGCGCAGGTGAGCCAGCTCGCCCGCATTCTGGCGATCGACCCCGGCGTGCTGCTCGCGCCCGATCCGGCCGACGCTGGCGCCGGCGACCCGTACGCGGCCGAGATGATGCTCCAGTCGCCCCGGTCGCCGCAGGAACCGTGGGACGAGCCCGCCGCGCCGCGCAGTAATGCTCGGGCGGTACGCGCCGAAGGCCGGCGCGGCCCGAGCGAAGGCGCACGCGATCCCGCCGCGGGTCCCGCCGGGCACGAAGGCCCGGCGGCGGCGAGCTCCGCCTCGGCGCCGGTGCGACTGTCATCCGGCGACACCTTGTTGGGCGCCGCGTCGTTCGGCCCGTCGTTCGGCGCGAGTCCTCCCGGCGACCTCGCCATGGAAGCGCCCGACGTGCCGCGCGGCCGCGCGCGGCCGCGCGGCCTCGAGCCGGCGCTGTTCGCCGAGGTCGTGCGCGACGCCCTCGACGTCGAGGCGCTGGCCGGCGCCAGCGGCGAACCCCACGACGCCGACTTCGAGCGCGCCTCGCCGTTCGCCGCCCTGCCCCACGCCACGCACGCCGACCCGGTGCGCCTGGCGCGCTTCTGGCGCCACGAGCTGGGCGCCGGCGACGAAGGCCCGCTGCCCGATCTCGTGCCGCTGCTCGAGGCGGCGGGCGTCGACGTCGTCCACGCCCGCCTCGACTCGCGACACGCCCCACGGCGCCTGCGCGCTGGTCGCGGCGCCGCGGGCTGGCGCCGCCGCAGGCGGCGGCGCGCCCGGCGCGGCAGCGGCCCGAGGCGCCGCGCTATCAAACGCTCGCGGCAGCCCGCGCCGCCGCGAGCAGCGCCGCGCCGGGCAGCGCCTCGGCCGCCCGCGCCGCGGCCCCACCCGCCGTCCGTCCCTTCATCTTCGTCAACGGCTTTGGGCGGCCGGTCGCCATGCAGCGCTTCGCCCTGGCCCACGAGTTCGCCCACTTGGCGCTCGGCCACGGCGAGGCCTACGACGAGCGCATCGACTGGTCGGGGCGCAGCCGCCACGAGACCGACGCCAACGCCTTCGCCGAGGAGTTCGTCGCGCCGCTCGCCGCGGTGCGCCGCTGGTATGAGATGGACGGTGCGGCGGCGGGGTCGCGCGCAGTCGCGCGCGACCCCGCCGCCGAGGCCGTCGACACCGTCGTGCGTTTGGCCAACCACTTTGGCGTGAGCTTCTGGGTGGCTCGCTACCGCGCCAAGGCGGCCGGCATACTCGCCGGCCCCACGCAGCTGCGACTGCTCGACCAGCAGCTGCGCGCCCGCGAGGCGCGGCTCATCTCGCGGCAGATCTTTCTGGGCGGCCTGCGCGACACGCTCTCGGTGCTCACTGCCGAGTCGCGGCCCGGCCAGTCGCAGAACCCGTGGCGCATAGCGCCGCAGGGTGTGCGCGTGCCGGGGCGCATGCGCGCCCAGGTGCTGGCGCTGTTCGAAGCGCGCGTCGTGTCCGCTCGAGCAGGCGGCCGACTGGCTGCGCATCACGCCGCGTGAGCTGCGCCGGCAGCTCGAGCAGTTCGGGGCGAAGTAGGCCGCAAGCAGACCCAGATCCAGGGTAGCGCCGCTCACGGCGAGCGCGCCTCGCGCGCTCGCCGGGTGTAGCGTTCGTCTACGAGGCGTCCGCCTGCTTGCGCCGGCGGCGCGCGTTGCCGCCCTTGCCGACCTCGAGCCCGACGGTCTGCTCGGGAAAGGCAGCCCGGACCTCGAGGCGCCCGCCCAGCGCTTCAACGCTCAGCCGCCGGCCCGCGTCTGCCGGCACGCGTGGGCCACCCCTAGGCGAATGGCCCATACTTGGAACCGCCGTCAGCGGGCAGACTGGGGTTATGAGCTTTCCACTGCGCGATTCCGACGAGACGCCCGTCCCCGACCCGGTCGGCCGCCGCTTTCCGACCGTCACCGGCACGGCGCTGTCGGGCGAGAACGTGTGCTTTCCCGACGACCTGTTCGGCGCCCCCTCGGTGCTGCTGGTCGCCTACCAGCGCATGGCCCAGGTCGACGTGTCGAGCTGGCTTGAGTTCCTCGCCGTGCGCGAGCCCGGGCTGACGGTCTACGAGGTGCCGACCATACCGGCGATCGCCTACCGGCCCTGGGCCGGCTGGATCGACAACGGCATGCGCAAGGGCGTGCCCCGCGTGCTCTGGCCGCAGGTGGTCACCCTGTACGGCGAGGGCGTGCCGGTGCACGAGTTCCTCGGCGACGACGGCTTCGTGGGCGCCTCGGTCGTGCTGCTCGACGCCGACGGCGTGGTGCGCTGGTTCGACGGCCGCGGCTTCTCGCCCGACAAGGGCGGCGACCTGCTCGACGAGCTGCGCCAGATCGACCTGACGGAGTAGGCCGGACCCACAGGCTCGGCTCGGCCATTGCGCGCCGATCAAGCAGATGGCGCGCGACCTTTGGCGCTCCCCCCACCCCGGCGGTCGCGCGGCGGCTTGCCCGGCCCCGTCGCACGGCCCCCGTATCCCATTCTGCCTACGCTCTTCGCGTGCGCCTGCAACGGCGGCCGTCCTGCCTATTCGGTCCTTCGTGGGAGCCGAGTCGTATACTCCTCGTCGGGAGAAGTGGGCTACAGCTGGGGGGCAGTCATGCGCGGGCATTCTCGTCGTTCCTTCGTACGCACCTGCGTACCGGGCCGGACGCTCGCGGTCGCGCTGCTGGCGCTCGTCGCCGCGGCCTGCGCCGTGTGCGCGGGCGCGGCTGCGCCGGCCCGCGCCGCCACCCTGCCGCCGCGCGGCCTGTGGACGAACGTCATCGGTCCCACCGCCAACACCGAGCGCTGGGTCGACGTGGCGCGGGGCGCCAACGGCTCGCTCTACGCCGGCGGCGAGTCCGACCTCGACCTGGCGACCGGCACCTCCGACCTCATGGTCGCGCGCTTCTCGGGCAACGACGCCGCCGCCGGCCACCTGCTCTGGAGCCGCACCTGGGACAACCCCGCCGAGCACCTCGGCGACACCGTCGCGGCGATCGCCGTCGACTCGAGCGGCGCGCGTGATCGCCGTGGGCACGAACGCCACGGCGACCAGCGGCCGCGAGTGGGTCGTGGCCAAGTGGAGCGCCGCCGGCGTGGCCCTGTGGCAGCGCACCTTCCCGGCCAAGGCCGGCGTCGGCTGGAACGCGCAGGCCTGGGACGTCGCCTGCACGCCCGCCGGCTCGATCTACGTGTGCGGCTCGGTGCAGACCGGCACGCACCCCGGCGGCCCGGTGAGCGCCCTGGTGGTGCGCAAGCTGGGCAGCGACGGCCACCTCATCTGGAAGCGCGGCTACGCAGGCGCCGCGCACAGCTTCAACGAGGGCCGCAAGCTGGTGCTCGACGGCGCCGGCAACGCCTACGTCACCGGCGTCGGCCAGAGCGCGCGCGGCGACCTCGACCTCATCACGGTGCGCTTCGGCGCCGGCAGCGGACGCGTCTCGTGGAGCGCGCGCGTGGCCGACCCAAGGCACCTGAGCGACGGCGGCACCGCCATCGCGCTGCGCGGCACGTCGCTCTGGGTGACCGGCTACGAGGCCACGAGCGCGAGCGACCAGCGCGTCGTGCTCGCCAGGTACACGCTGGCCGGCAGGCGGCTCTGGGTGCGCACCTGGCTCGAGCTCGCCAAGACCGCGGAGTACTCGCGCGCGCTGGCGGTCGACGCGCACGGCAACGCCGTGGTCGTCGGCGCCGGCATAGACACTCCGGTCACCCGCGAACACGCCTTCGTGCTGCGTTACAGCGCGACCGGCAGGCTCACCTGGCAGCGCCTCGCCTACGACTCGCTCACCCACCAGGCCGTCTGGAACGACGTCGCCTGCGACGCGGCCGGCACCATCTTCACCGGCGGCTACGACGTCGGCAAGAATATCGACACCTTCCTGGCGGCGCGCTACTCGCCGTCGGGCGCGCGCGCCTGGCTCAGCCGGTGGAGCGGCCCCGATGTTCTGGGCGCGCAGTGCGACGCGCTGTGCCTGAGCCCGACCGGCGTGTTCGCCGCCGGCAGCGTCACCACGACGGCCGGCAACGCCGACGCGCTCGCGATGAAGCTGAAGAAGTAGGACGCGCCCGGCCTCGGGCGGAGCGTCGCCGGGGCGCAGCGGCCTTCGCCGCGCTCGCCTCGGCGCGAGCACGCGGGGCGCGCGCTCGGCGCAAGCCCGCGCGAGCCCAGCGAGCGATCTGGGCCGCCTCGAACGCGAACCGCGCTACGGCGCTCTGCGCGATGGCGGTCATCGCCTGCAGCGCCCAGGCGACGTCGTCGGCGCTCGTGAAGTGGCCCAGGCTGAAGCGCACGGCGCCCTGCTCGGCGGTGCCGCAGGTCGTGGTGCACGAGCGGCGCGCACTGCAGGCCGGTGCGCACCGCTATGCCGTAGTCGCCGTCGAGGATGGCGCCCACGTCGGAGGGCGCGATCGCCGTCACGTTGCAGGTGACGATGGGCACGTCGCCGTCGCGCGGCACGGGGCTGTAGACGGCCACGCCGGGCAGCGCCGCCAGGCCCTCGCGCAGGCGGCGCGCCAAGGCGATCTCGCGCTCCTGCGCCGCGGCCATGTCCTCTGCTTCCACGAATGCCAGCCCCTCGTTCAGCCCGATGATGCCCAGCAGATTCAGCGTGCCGGCCTCGAGCCGGTGCGGGTAGGTGGGCGTGTGGACGAGGCTCGCCGAGTCGACGCCGGTGCCGCCAAAGCGGGTCGGGGCGATCTCGGTGTCGGGCGCCACGACCAGGCCGCCGCTGCCCGACGGACCGAGCAGCGCCTTGTGGCCGGTGAAGGCGATGGCGCTCACCTGCCAGTCGCTCAGGCGCACCGGCACGTGGCCGGCGCTCTGCGCCGCATCGAGCAGCAGCGGCACGCCGCGCGCGGCGCAGGCCGCGGCGATCTCGGCGACCGGCTGCACGGTGCCCAGCACCGACGAGGCGTGGGAGACCACGACCAGCCTGGTCTCGGGGCGGATGGCGCGCGCCACCGCGGCCGGGTCGACGAGCCCCTGCCCGTCGAAGGGCACCAGGTCGAAGGCGATGCGCCCGGCCTCGCGCAGGTGCCACAGCGGGCGCAGCACCGAGTTGTGCTCGAGGCGGGTCGAGACCACGTGGTCGCCGGGGCGCGTCATGCCCTGGATGGCGAGGTTGAGGGCGTCGGTGGCGTTGGCGGCGAACACGACGCGCTCGGGGTTGGGCGCGCCGAAGAATGCGGCGAGACGGCTGCGGGCGGCCTCGACGTACGCCGATGCCTCCTCGGAGAGGTCGTAGCCGCCGCGCCCCGGCGAGACGCCCAGGCGCGTGTAGGTCTCGAAGGCGCGCTGCAGGGCGGCGCGCGGCTTGGGGAACGACGTGGCCGCGTTGTCTAGAGTAGACCAGCCGCTCGGGCGCGCCCGCTATGCGGCAGGCGCGTCGCTGCGGGCGCGCCCCCGGTGAGCGACGGCGCGCTTGCACGCTGTCATGCCGAGCGCCTCACAGTGCAGGTCTTGGGGTTGGGCAGGCCGGCGAGCCGGCGGGCGCCCTGCTTGATGCCCCCCGGGAACAGGCTCTCGAGCCGCAGAAGGGGCATCTCGGTGCCCGCCGCCAGCGCCCGGTTGAGCGGCGGCGCGGCCGTTGTCGCGAAAGTAGGCCCGCAAGAAGCGCAGCACGCGCCACTGCGTGTCGTCGAGCGCGGCCACGCCGGCTTCGGCCGCCAGGGCGGCGGCCACCTCTTCGCTCCAGTCGTCGGCGCTCCACAGAAAGCCCTCGTTGTCGAAGGTCACGATGCGCCCGGCGATCGTGCGCGGCCGGCGGCTCAGGCCGAACTCGTGGCCCGAGCCGCCGCCGTTCTGATCGCGCTGCGCGCTGAGGGTCACCGCACCGCCGTCGCGAGGGCCGCCTTCGACCCGGTCGGGCGTGGCCGGCAGGTCGTAGATGCGCACGCCGACCGCGTCGTCGATGGCGTTGAGCACGGCCGGCGCGGTGGCCACCAGGGTCATCTCGCCCACGCCCACCGAGCCGTTGCTGCCGTGCGGCCGCGGCGACTCGCGCACGACCACGTCCATGTCGAAGGCGGTGCGCATGCTGGGGTACTTGAAGGTCACCCAGTCCTTGGTCTGCCCGGGCACGTAGCTCTCGCGCAGCGCGAGGCCCACGCCCATGTCCATGCCGCCCTCGATCTGGCCGGCGAAGTTGAGCGGGTGGATGACGCGGCCGGCGTCGACCGCGCAGGTCATGCGGATCACGCGCACCTCGCCGCTCGCGGTGTCGACCTCGACCTCGGCGAGCTGCAGGGCGTGCACCTGCGACTCAAACGACGGGCCCTGCCCGGTCTGCGGGTCGAGCGCCCCGACCACCATCTTCTTGGTGCCCATGAAGCGCGTGGGCCGGCCGGCGGCCTGCAGCTCGGCGTAGGTGGTGGCGCCCGACTCGGCGCGGGCCGCCTTGAGCTGGCCGATGCCGTCGAGCAGCGAGCCGCCCGACATGTAGGTGTGGCGGCTCGCGGCGGCGGGGCCGTTGGCCGTGGTGTTCTCGGTGCTGCGCGTCTGCAGGCGCACCTTGTGCAGGGGCAGGTCGAGGGCGTCGGCGGTGAGCTGCAGCAGCATGGAGTCGTTGCCCTCGCCGGGGTCGGCGACGGCGCCGTAGACGGTCACGCCGTCGTCGGGGTCGAGCTCGATGGCGACCATGCTCTGGTCGCCGGGGCCGCCTATGCCGAAGGCGCCGGCGGCCACGCCCACGCCGCGCCGCTTGGCGCTCGTGCTGCTGCTCGCGAGCCTCGGCCACGGCACGGTCGTAGGCCGGCTTGATGGCGTCGCACAGCTCGGGGAACGGCCATTCCTCGACCACCGAGCCGGTCGACTTGGTCTGGCCCGGGCAGCAGCGAGTTGCGCCGCCGGAACTCGAGCGGGTCGATGTCGAGCTTGCGAGCCAGCATGTCGATGCGCGCTCTCGAGGGCGAAGTGCGTCTGGGGCGGGCCCGCGCCGCGCGCCGCGGCGCCCCACGGGTTGTTGGTGTAGACGAGGCGCGCCAGGGCGTCGACGTTGGGAATGTTGTAGGAGCCCGACAGCATCATGCATGGCGCGCATCATGACGACGTTGCCCATGGAGTTGTAGGCGCCGTTGTCGACCAGGATGTCCATGCCGAGGGCGGTGAGGCGGCCGTCGGCGTCGGCCGCCGAGCTTGACCTTCATGTCGAAGGGGTGCCGCTTGGGGCTCAAGTACATCGACTCCTGCAGGCTCGGGATGTAGCGCACCGGCCGGCGGAAGTGCATGGCGGCGGCGGCGGTGAGGCCCTCGGAGGTGACGTCGATCTTGATGCCGAACTGGCCGCCCACGAAGGCCTCTTCGTAGCGCATGTTCTCCCAGCCGGTGGCCTCCTGCAGCATGGCCAGGTGCTTGTGGATGTTGATGCTGCGGCCCACCACGACGAGCTGGGCGTCGTCGCCCTCGCCCTCGAAGTAGGCCAGCGAGACCTCGGGCTCGAGCGGCGCCTGGTGGTTGCACTGCGTGACGAAGTGGGCCTCGACGACCTCGGCGGCCTCGGCGAACGCCTTGGCCGCGTCGCCCTTGATCTGCGGCTGCGTGAGGCAGACGTTCGACCACTCGGCGTGGATCTGGGGGCGCCGTCGGCCATCGCCTCCTGGGGCGAGCCCACCACCGGCAGCGGCTCGTAGTCGACCACCGACGGCCGCCGCCGCCGCGAGAGCCTGCTCTCGCGTCTCGGCGGCCACCACGGCGACCGGGTCGCCGATGTAGCGCACGCGGTCCTCGCAGAGCACCGGCCGGTCGGCCACCATGTAGTTGTGGCGGTTCGAGCCCTTGATGTCGGCGGCGGTCAGCACCCCGGCTACGCCGGCATGGCGGCCGCCGCGGCCGTGTCGATGCCGCGGATCACTGGCGTGGGCGATGGGGCTGTGCACGGCGGCCAGCTCGAGCGCGCCCGGCAGCTCGATGTCGGCGGTGAACTCGGCCACGCCGCAGGCCTTGATGATAGCCGACGGACGCGGATGCGACACGCCGATCTTGGCGCCGTCGGGGTCGGGGCGCAGCGCGTCGGGCGTGGTCTCGCCGCGCAAGAACGCGCCGGCCAGCTTGACCGCCTCGACGATCTTCACGTAGCCCGTGCAGCGGCAGAGGTTGTGGCGCAGGGCGTGCCTGATCTCTTCGGTGGTCGGATCTGGGTTGGCGTCGAGCAGCGCCTTGGTCGCCATGATCATGCCGGGGATGCAGAAGCCGCACTGCACGGCCCCGGCCAGCACGAAGGCCTCTTGAATGAGGTGCGGGTTGGCCGGCGTGCCCAGGCCCTCGATGGTGATGATGTCGGCGCCGTCGAGGCGGGCCATCTTGGTCAGGCACGAGCGCGTCGCCTTGCCGTTGACGATGACCGTGCAGGCGCCGCACTGGCCCTTGCGGTCGCACGACTGCTTGGCGCCGGTCAGCCGGAACCTGTCCCTGAGCACGTCGAGCAGGATCGCTTGCGGGTCGGTCACCACCTGGCGCGGGATCCCGTTGAGCGTGAGCCGTAGCTTGATCAACTCCGACCTCCCTGTTCGCGAAGGGCCCGTGCGGGTTGCAGCTGTGCTTGTGCTTCGTCCCCCGGTCGCGAGTCGCCCCCCTTGAGGCTCGCTCCCGAAACGCTCTCTGCGATGCCCTGAGCCTCGCAGCGTCGGCCCCTCAGGTCAACGGTGGGGGCGGGCTCGACCCCCGTCGCCCTTTGGCCATCGCGGCCAGCGACACCGCGACGGTGCGCCGTTTTGGAGTGGCGGCGGCGCGGACGGAGCGCGGCGCGGACCGAGCGCAACGGGGCGCCGCGACCGGCGGCGCGACCCGAGCGCGGCGGCGAAGCCCGCCCGCGCTACCTCGCCTGGGCGAAGCGCAGGGCGCGCAGGCGGTTGCCGGTCTCGTGGGTGTAAAGCTGGTGGATGTGGCGCAGAGCCTCTTCGGCGCCGTCGGCGGGGCCCTGCAGGCGCAGCTCGGCGAGCGGCAGCTCCACCGAGGCGCGCATGGCCGTCGACCGCCTCGGGGGTCACCGGCACGCCCTCGCCTATGGAGCACTCGCACACAAGGCCGCCGCGCGACGCCGAGAAGGCCAGCGCCAGGCCGCCCGAGCCGCAGGCGGCGCACTGGTCGAGCACCGGCAGGTAGCCGGCCTCGTGGAGCAGCTTCATGAGCACGCCGAGCACCAGCGGCGAGCTGCGCGCCGGGCCCACGAAGCCGCGGTCGATCTCGGTGAGCGAGCGCGCCAGCAGGTTGAAGACGCGCTCGTTGGCCTCCTCTTCGCCGAACAGGCCGGCGACCGCCTCGCAGGCAAGGGCCGCCGCCGCCATGGCCTCGCGGTCGTCTCTGACGTGCGAGAAGGCCGCCACGAGCTGCGCCGAGGTGATCGTGTACAGCGAGCGCCCCCGAAAGAGCACGAGGTCGACCACGCCGAAGGGCTCGAGCCGCCCGCCCCAGCGCGACTTTGTGCGGCGCACGCCCTTGACCACGGCGTCGAGCCGGCCGAGCTCGCGGCTGAACAGGCTGACGATGCGGTCGGCCTCGCCGAGCGGCCGGCTCGAGAGGATGATGCCGCGCGCCTTCTCGTAGCGGCTCACGGCCCGGCCGCCCTACTCGCGCTCGCGGGCGACGACCACGCGCGGCCGGCCGCCCAGGTCGTTGCGCAACTCGATCCGCTCGAAGCGGCCGGCCTCGAGGAAGATGGCGGCGACCTCGACGGCGCGCTGCTCGGCGATCTCGACGGCCAGAACGCCGCGCGGCGCCAGGAACTCGGGCGCGGCCGGCACGATGCGGTGGTAAAAGTCGAGGCCGCGCTCGCCGCCGAGCAGCGCCACGTGAGGCTCGTAGGCGTGCACGTCGGGCGGCGTGGCGGCGAGCTCGCCGTCGGCCACGTACGGCGGGTTCGAGACGATCAGGTCGAAGAGGCTGCCGCGCGGCACCTCGGCGTACAGGTCGCTCGCCAAAAAGCGGCAGCGCCCGGCCAGGCCGAGCGCTTCGGCGTTCAGGCGCGCCTGCTCGAGGGCGCGGTAGTTCACATCGACGCCCACGGCGCGCACGTCGGGCCGCGCGTGGGCGATGGCCAGGGCGACGGCCCCGCTGCCGGTGCCGATGTCGAGCACGCGCAGCGGCTCGTAGCGGGGCCCTTCGTGGGGCTCGTGCAGGCGCTCGGGGCGCGGCGGGCCGGCGTCGATCTCGTGGGGCGGCTCCTTGTGGCGCCGCCAGGCGTCGAGCTCGGCCAGCTTCTCGAGGGCGACCTCGACCAGCGTCTCGGTCTCGGGCCGCGGAATGAGGGTGTGCTCGTTCACGCCGAGCTCGATGTCGTGGAACGCCTTGCGCCCCGTGAGGTAGGCGACCGGTTCGTGGCGCGCGCGGCGGGCGACGAGCTCGCGCAGCCGCGCCAGCTCGGCCGGCTTGAGCTGGCGCTCGGGCTCGGCGTAGAGGCGCTCGCGGGTGATGCCCAGCACGTGGGCCAGCAGGATCTCGACGTCGAGGCGCGGCGACTGCGAGCTCGCTCGCAGTCGCCGCGCCTCGGTCGCCAGCACGTGGCGCACCGTGGGCGGCCGCGTCGGTTCGGTCATGCTTCGGCGGCGACGGCGGCGAGCTGTTTGCGGCGCGCCTCGGCGGCGAGGCCCTCGGTGAACTCGTCGAGGTCGCCTTCGAGGATGGCCGCCAGACGGTGGCTGGTGAGGCCGATGCGCACGTCGGTCACCCGGTTCTGCGGGAAGTTGTAGGTGCGGATCTTCTGCGAGCGGTCGCCGGTGCCCACCATGCTGCGGCGCTGGGCGGCCGTCTCTTTGTCTTGCTCGGCCTGGGCTATGTCGAACAGGCGGGCGCGCAGGATGCGCAGGGCCTGCTCCTTGTTCTGCAGCTGGCTCTTCTCGTCTTGGCAGCTCACCACGAGGCCGGTGGGCAGGTGGGTGATGCGCACCGCCGAGTCGGTGGTGTTGACCGACTGGCCGCCGGGGCCGCTCGAGCGGAAGATGTCGATGCGCAGCTCGTTGGGGTCGATCTGCACCTCGACCTCTTCGGCCTCGGGCAGCACGGCGACCGTGGCCGTCGAGGTGTGGATGCGGCCCTGCGACTCGGTCACCGGCACGCGCTGCACGCGGTGCACGCCGCCTTCGTATTTGAACATGGAGTAGGCGCCGCGGCCGCGCACCTCGAAGATGAGCTCCTTGTAGCCGCCCGACTCGGACTCGGACTTGGACAGCTCGGCGACCTCGTAGCCCTTCTTCTCGGCGTAGCGGTAGAGCATGCGGTAGAGGTCGCCGGCAAAGAGGGCGGCTTCGTCGCCGCCGGTGCCGGCGCGGATCTCGATGATCACGTCTTTGGCGTCGTTGGGGTCGCGCGTGAGCATCTGCGTGCGGATCTCTTCGGCGAGCTCGGCCTGGCGGTGGCGGCTGTCGTGGAGCTCCTGCTGCAGGTAGCTGCGCATCTCGTCGTCGAGCGCGCCGCCGTCGCCGCCGGCGCCCGCGCCGCCGTCACCCGCACCGTCGCCCGAGCCGCCGCTGCCGCCCGAGCCACCGCTGCCGCCGCCCGACCCGCCGCCGCCGCCGCCCGCGCCGGCGGCGCTGTCGGCGGCCAGCATCTCCTCGGCTTCGGCGGCGGCGCGCTCGGCCTCGCGGTACTGCAGCGCCAGGGCGTGCGCGTCGGACAGCTCGGCGTGGCGCCGCGCGGCCGCCGTGTAGCGGCTACGGTCGGCCAGCAGCTCGGGGTCGGAGAGCTGTTCGGTGAGCTCCGCGTAGGAGCGTTCTATCTCGTCGATCAGATTGTCGATCACGTCGGTCATGGCACAAGATCCTTAGATGAACGGCGCCTCGGGGGTGGGCCGCGCGCCGGTGGCGCTCGCCTGTGATTATACCTGTCATGCCCGGCGGCCAAGCTGAAGTGGCGGCGCAGGCGGCGCGGCGCTGCGCGACCGGGGCGGCGGAGCGACGCGGGGCGGCGGGCGGAGCGACGCGCGCACGGGGCGGCGCGAACGGCGCCGCGGCGGGCGATGGCTAGGCCATCACCTCGATGCCCTTCTCGGGCGGGCCGGTCTGCGGTTCGAGCTCGACGATGCGCTCGAGGGCCTCGATGGCGACCTCGATCTGCGCCGAGTCGGGCGGCTTGGTGGTCATCCACTGCAGGGCGAGGCCCGGCGCCATGACCACGCGCACCACGGGGTTGGTCTCGTGGCGGCCGGCCAGGCGGATGATCTCGTAGGAGACGCCGGCGATGAGCGGCACCAGCACGATGCGCGAGAGGATGAGCAGGTACCACACCGGCCAGCGCACGAAGGCAAAGACGAGGATGGAGACGACCATCACGACGAGCAGGAACGACGTGCCGCAGCGCAGGTGCAGGGTCTTGTATTTGTCGACGTTGGCCACGGTGAGCTCGTCGCCGTGCTCGAGGGCGTGGATCGACTTGTGCTCGGCGCCGTGGTACTCGAACACGCGGCGCAGGTCGCGAAAGCGGGTGATGATGAGCAGGTAGATCACGAAGATGGTCGACGCGCACGAGGCCCTCGACCAGCCAGAAGACGAAGCCGCTGCCGAGCTGCGCGCGGAAGATGCGCGTGATGCCCAGCGGCGCCAGAAAGAACACGCCGATGGCGAAGGCGAAGGCCACGACCAGCGTGACGCCGATCTCTTTTTTGGTGAGCTCCTGCGTCTCTTCGCCGGTCGACTCGTTGGCCGAGATGGTGAGCGCCCTGATGCCGACCACGAGCGACTCGACCAGGGCGGTGATGCCGCGCAGGATGGGCAGCTTGAGGACGGGGTAGCGCTTCATGTACGACACGAGCGGCCACGACTCGACGAAGATCGAGTCGTCGGGGCGGCGCACGGCCAGCGACCAGTTGTCGACGCCGCGCATCATGACGCCCTCCATGACCGCCTGGCCGCCGACGGCGGCGCGCCGCACGGCGCTCAGGGCGAGCAGGTGGATGGCGTTCGCGCCCAGCCGCAGCGCCCGCGGCGCGCGCCGCGCGCTCACTCCGCCGTTCCGGCGCCGTCGACCTGCGCTGCGTCGTAGGGCTTGCCGCAGGTCATCTTGCCCTCGGGGCACGTGCCGTACAGGCAGCCCGGACCGGTCTTGTAGAAGAGCGCCGGAGCGACCTGCTTGACGAGGCCGCGCAGCTCCCAGGCGAGCGCCCGTATCTCCCACTGCGCGCGGTTGCAGCAGCGCACGGCGAAGAAGTGGCGCAGCTCGCGAGCGTTCATGGTGACGACGATCTTGGACTCGGCGGCGTTGGGCAGCACGAAGCGCGCGTCTTCTTGGACCGACTCGCGGCTGCGGCCCTCGGCCATGCCGAGCTCGACCAGCTGGTCGTAGGCCTCGCGGGCGTGGCCCATGGCCGCCACGAAGACCTCGTGGGCCGCGGGGTTGGCGGCCACCGAGGGCGGCACCACGAAGGCGTCGCCGTGACTGAAGTTGACGTAGCGCTGGGACTGCTGGTTGTAGCTCGCCACGCGATGGCGCACGAGCTGGTGCGTGCAGGCCCGCGAGACGCCGTCGACGGCGAAGGTGAACGAGGCGTGCTCGAGCGCCGAGTGGTGACCCGACGCCACGAGGCCCGCGCACGAGGCGGGCGACGTCGTCGTCGCTCATGGTCTCGGTGAGCTCGGCGGCCGAGACCGGCGCGTAGCACAGCCGGCCCGCGGCCGCTACGGCGCGGTCGGGGTCGGGTGTGTGGGCGAGAAGAGTGACGGCGAGCGTCGCGGCCATCGGCGCGCTAGCTCGCGTGTACCTCGTTGACCTTCTTGCAGGCGGCGCTGGAAACGCTCGACGCGGCCACCGGAGTCGATCAGCTTCTGCTTGCCCGTGTAGAACGGATGGCACTGGGCGCAGATCTCGACCTTGAGCTCGGGCTTGGTCGAACGCGTCGTGAAGGTGTTGCCGCACGAGCAGTGCACGGTCGCCTCGACGTACTGCGGATGGATGTCTTTCTTCATGAACCGTCGTCCCTTCGATGACTGGGATGAAGCACGATATGGTAGCACGTCCGCCTTGGCTCACGCGAGCGCGCGGCTTGCTCCATCCCCTCTACTACTACTGTTCCCGTCGCAAAACCAGCGGCCGGACCGGCTGCGCGCCGGCCGCGACGCGGCGCGCCCGGCTGCGCGGCCCCGGCCGCCGCCCCTTTCGCGCTTAGCGCGAGTTCTTCTGGATCTGCAGCAGGAACTCCTCGTTGGACTTGGTCTCGCGCACCTTGTTGATGAGCAGCTCGATGGCGGCCGAGGGCTCGAGCGAGTGCAGCACGGCGCGCAGCTTCCAGACCATGGCCGCTTCGGCGGGCTCCATGAGGAGCTCCTCTTTGCGGGTGCCGGTCGAGTCGATGTCCATCGCCGGGAAGATGCGCTTGTCGGCCAGCTTGCGGTCGAGGCGGATCTCCATGTTGCCGGTGCCCTTGAACTCCTCGAAGATGACCTCGTCCATGCGCGAGCCGGTGTCGACCAGCGCCGTGGCGAGGATGGTGAGCGAGCCGCCGAACTCGATGTTGCGCGCCGCCCCGAAGAACTTCTTGGGCGGATAGAGCGCGGTGGCGTCGACGCCGCCCGAGAGGATGCGGCCCGAGGCCGGCGTGTTCAGGTTGAAGGCGCGCGCCATGCGGGTGATGGAGTCGAGCAGCACGACGACGTCGTCGCCGATCTCGACCATGCGCTTGACGCGGTCGAGCACGAGCTCGGTGACCTGCACGTGGTTCTCGGAGGGCTGGTCGAAGGTGCTGGCCACGACCGTGCCGTTGACCGAGCGCTGCATGTCGGTGACTTCTTCGGGGCGCTCGTCGACCAGCAGGACGATGAGCTTGACCTCGGGGTTGTTGGCCGTGATCGAGTTGGCCAGCTTTTTGAGGATGGTCGTCTTGCCCGCCTTGGGGGGCGAGACGATCAGGCCGCGCTGACCCTTACCGATGGGGCACATGAGGTCCATGATGCGGGCCGCCGTGTCGTGCTCGGGAGTCTCGAGGCGCAGCCGCTCCTCGGGGAACAGCGGCGTGAGCTTCTCGAAGATCGGACGGCCGCGGGCGGTGTCGGGGTCGACGCCGTTGACGGTGTCGACCTTGAGCAGCGCGTTGTACTTTTCGTTGTCTTTGGGCTCGCGCACCTGGCCGGCGATCTCGTCGCCGCGGCGCAGGCCGAAGCGGCGGATCTGGCTGAGCGACACGTAGACGTCGTCGTCGCTCTGCACGAAGCCCTGCGTGCGCAGAAAGCCGAAGCCGTCGGGCAACACGTCGAGGATGCCGACCTTGTCGACCGGCGGCGACTCGGGACGCCGCTCGCGCGGTTCGCGCTCGGCGGTCTCGGCGCCACCGCCGCCACCGCCGCCACCGGGACGGTCGCCGCCCTGGCGCTCGCCCCCGCCGCGACGGCCGCGGTCGCGCCGGCCGCGGTCGCGGCCGGTGCGCTGGCCGTCGCCACGCTGTTGCTGGGCCTGGCGACTCTGCTGGTCGCCCTGGTTGCTCTGCTGGGGAGCCGGCGGTTCGGCGACGGCCGCAGCCTGATCGCCGGTGACGGCCGCCGGGAGCGGCTGCGGCCTGTGCGGCCTCGGGCGCGGGCGTGGCGGCCGGAGTCGCGGCAGCCAGAGCGGTCGGAGCGACCGGCGCTGCGGCGGCCGGAGCCCCTGGAGTCGGAGCTGTGGGCATTGCGGCGGCCGGAGCTGCCGGAGTCGGAGCTGTGGGCGCTGCGGCGGCCGGAGCTGCCGGAGTCGGAGCGATCGGGGCAGCGGCGACCGGGGTCGCCGGAGTCGCGGCAGCCGGAGCGACCGGTGCAGCCGGGGCAGCGGCAGCCGGAGCGGCCGGAGCGGGCACTGTGGGTGCAGCGGCCGCCGGAGCGACCGGAGCGGCGGCGGGCGGCGCGGGCGCAGCCGGAGCCGGCGTGGCCTCGGGCGCGACGGGCGCGGCGGCCTTGGGCTTGGCCGCCCTGGGCTTGGCGGCGGCCGGCTTGGCCTCGACGTTGGTCGGCCCCGGGTCGATCTCGACCGAGGTCGTCTTGATGACTGTGGCGGTGGGTGCCGGTGCGGCCGGTGTGGCCGCGGGCTGGGCCGCGGGGGCCGGCGCGGACTGGGCCGTGGAGGGCGCAGCGGTGGCCGGCGTAGCCGGGGCGGTCGTCGCGGGGCCGTCGGTAGAGGCGGGCGCGCCGTCGCCGTTGCCACGCGCGGCGCTGGCCGCGGTGTCGGGCGACGCGCTGCGCGCCTCGCCGCCAGTGGCGGCCGGCGTTGCGGCGGTCGTTGTCTCCTGCAGGGTCTCCTTCACGGACTCACTTCCTGTCGGTTCTTCGGTGGTCTTCATGATTGTCTCGCGATCGGGATTCTCGGTTGGGTCGGGCGACCGGCGATGTGGGGGTTCGTCCGGTGTGAGATGCCCAAGCGCGGGCTCCTTTCTGTCGGTCCGAACCGGCGTTGCCGTTCGGCCATGTGAGGGAGCACCTGGGATGGGATGGTAGCGATATCGGCACCGCCGCGCGCGGCTTGAGTGTTGCGTACCGGGTCGCGGGTGCTCACGGTGTCGGCGATGGGCTCCATCATCCTCCTACTGCTTTGGGTGCGGGCGCCGGCTGGGTGTAGTCGGCTACTGCGTCGAGCACATGGGCCATGACCGCCTTGACGGTCTGGTCGATGCTGTCGTTCTCGAGGACGGTCACGCCCTGCTTTGCGGCCTGGGCGAGAATGTAGTCCTGGACCTTTCTGATCTTGGGGAACCCGGTGATGTAGCGGCGCAGCGGCCTGATGCCGTCGGTCTCCCACTCGCGCACGTAGAAGTGGCTGCGGTGCCGCTCGAGGTCGCGGATGGCGAGCACGACCTCGACCACCACGGCCTGGTTCCAGCGGCTGCGGTCGAGAAAGCCGGGCACGAGGTGCACGCCTTCGATGATGGTGCGCTGGCCCTCGGTGATGGCGCGGTCGACGACGGCGTTGACGCCCACCGCGATGCTCTTGGCCTGCTCGATGAAGCCGGCTTCGTCGACGTCGCTCCAGTCGGGCAGCGGAATGCGCACGCCGGCGGCCGCTTCGAACGACGAGTACTGGATCTCGGGCATGAGGTCGGGGGCGAAGAAGGCGCGCATGACCTGGCGCACGGTGTCGGTCGAGACGACGCGCGAGATGCCCAGGCGATGGGCGATCTGCGTGGCCAGCGTGCTCTTGCCGACGCCGGTGGTGCCGCCCACCAGTATGACCAGGGGCTGCGCCAGCCGCGTGAGGTTCTGCCATTTGCGAAACCGGGCGATGGTGGCCTTGCCGTCGTCGTCGCCGAGTACCTCGGTGGCGATCTCTTCGAGGCCCTGCAGGGTGATGGTGCCCTGCCGGCTGTCGTGCAGGCGCTCGCCGACCGCCGAGGCGATCTGGTAGGCGCGTTCGGGCGGCAGGCCGGTGGCCATGAGGGCCTGCGCCATGAGGCCCTTGGAGTAGGGCAGCTGCGGGTCGCGGGTGACGACCACCATCTCGACGTCGTCGGTCATGACTGCCCCCTCTCGGTGGGATCGGAATCGTGTGGCGCCGGCTTGTGTGGCGCCGGCTCGTGTGACGCGGCCCCGTATGACGCGGCACCGTGTGAAGCGGCGCTGTGTGGCGCGGCGGCGCCCTGAGGCGGGCCGTACTGCCCCGCCGCGTAGCGCGCCAGCGCCGTGTCGGTGAGCCCGTCGATGGTGGCCGACAGGTCGCGACCGTCGAGGGCCACCGGTTCGTTGTCGCAAAAGACGAGCTCTTTACCCTGCGCCGCGGCGGCTTCGGCGACTACGTCGACGGCCGCCGCCTTGATCTCGGTGAGGAACACGTCGGCCTTGCCGGCGGCGGCGATCGCCTGCTGCAGCGCCGGCCGGCGCGCGAGGTCGGTAGAGACCAGCGTGACCCTGGCGCCGTGGACCTCTTCGAGGTGGCGCGCCAGCAGGCCGGCGCTCTCGGGCGCCGCCGTTGAGAAGTAGGCCACCCGGCGGCCGGCGACGGAGTCGACCGGCCGCGGCCGAAAGACGGTCGGCACGACGTCGATGTCGGGGTTTGTGGCGAGGACGGCGTCGCGCAGCGTGGCCACGCGAGCTGCATCGCAGAAGGGTGGTTCACACATGGTGAGGAAGAGTGCGTCGGAAATGAGCATTCGATACGTACCCAGATACCCTGTTATGTACTCGGGCGGCTGCGAGGCCGAAGCCACGCAGACGACCGCTTGCGCCTGCACCGGCGGTATCGCCGAACCGCTGCCCTCGAAGATCACGATGGCGGCGTCCATGTCGTGTACGACACCGAGGGCTGCGCCCACCGTGTCGCTCATGGAAGCCCCCGCCATACCGCCGCCGCATCGCCGGCAACCGACCGTTGTCACGCCGGTCAGCACGGCGTCTTCGAGGTAGTCGGACGCTGCATGCAGGCCTTGCCTTGAGACGGCCAGCAGGCCCTTGGCGCCGAGCTTGTCGCCGCCGCGGACCACCTGCGGAGCCGCCGGTCCCCCGCGCCCCATCGCCACGATCACCACCTGCTCGAGCCCGTAACGGGCGCCGAGCCGCCGGCCGAAGAGCCCGCTCACGGCGGTCTTTCCGACCCGTTTTCCGGTTCCTATGATCGCAAGCGACGGCTTGCTGGAGAGTCGTGCAAGAGACTGGGGTGAGAACTGAAAGTCGGCCCCCACGTAGCGTGCACCCCAAGACAACGCCACACTGATGAGCTGGAACCGCTCTTCGTACCCTAGCACCGGTTCGTCGGACACGTCAACGACCACTCGCGCGCCCGAGCCTGCCAGCAGCCCGGCGAGGGCGCCGCGCAGGGCGGCGGCGCCTGCGGCGCCGCCGCTTCCGGCGCCCGCGGCAGCCGCGCCGCGCTCGCCGGCCGGCGCGCCCGGCGCGGCGACCGGCGCCGGCGTGACCGGCAGGCCGTAGAGCTCGTCGAGCCCGCGCGCATCGCCTGCGCGCAGCTTCTCGCCGCCGCCCAGAAAGAGGGCGGCCACGAACCGGTAGCGCGCCGAGAGCTCGCGCAGCGTGTCGACCACGACCGCCGGGTAGTGCTCGCCGTCGATCAGCGCGATCGCGGGCTCTCTTGGATCAGCGCCGCTCGGAGCCGCTCCGCCGGGAGCCGCTCCGCTCGGGCTCGCGTCGCCTGGGTTGCCGCTAGTCGGGTTGACGCTGCTTGGGTCCACGCCGCCCCCCGTCGGTTGTGCGGTCGGCCTTCGAACAGCAGGTCTTCGTGGTACGTGGTGCGGGCTTGTCGCTTGGTGCGGGCTTGCCGTCTGGTGCGGGCTTGTTTGTGGCTGCGGCCCCGCCCTACTTCTGCAGCCGGCGCTCGTCGGGCCGGCCGGCGAACTTCTGGTAGTGCAGCGTCGAGGGCGAGAACTCGATGATCGTCTCGGTGCCGTGGAAGGGGTACTTGCGCTCGACGCGCACGTGGTCGTCGTCGATCGTCACGATGTTGTAGCAGGGCCGGGTGTCGCCGCGCAGCCGCAGCGAGCAGACCGTGCCGGCGTTCACCACGAACATGTTCTCAAAATGCCAGGCGTGCGGCACGTGTTTGTGGCCCGACAGCACGAGGTTCACGTTGCAGCGCTGCAGCACCTCGAGGGTGTCGCCGGCGTCGTAGACCATGTTGCGCTCGCGCCCCGTGCCGGGGATGGGCAGCAGGTGGTGGTGCAGCATGAAGATGCGAAAGCGGGCGGGCACCGAAAACTGCTCCTCGAGCCAGCCGTAGCGCGAGCGGCCGATGGTGCCGTAGTCGAGGTCGGGCTCGGTGGAGTCGACCCCCACGATCGAGATGTCGCCGGTGTGCAGCACCACGGCGCGCGGCCCGAAGAGGTGCTCGAAGTGCACGTAGCCCACGTTGCGCGAGTCGTGGTTGCCCGGAATCACCAGCAGGTGGGGGCACTCGAGGCGGTCGAGGTAGCTCTTGGCCACCTGGAACTCCTGCTTGAAGCCCTCGTTGGTGAGGTCGCCGGTGACCGCCACCACGTCGGGTCTGAGCTCGTTCAGCTCGACGACGGCGCGGTCCATGAGGTTGGCCACGAAGTACGGCGAGCCGGCGTGAAAGTCGGAGACGTGGGCGATGACGAAGGGGGCCATGGCGCTCTCCTATTCCACGACGACGACGCGCACGCCGCCCTGCTTGTCGCGCACCGAGAAGGTGGTCTGGTTGCCGTCGCGTCGAAAGCGCAGGCTGAGCTTTGAGCGGCCCACGCTCAGGTTGGAGAGCGTGACCTCGTTCAGCCACTTGGGCAGCGACGGGTTGTGCACGTAGAGCACGTTCTCGGCGGCGCTGGCGAACAGGCCGAGCATGGCCTGCAGCATGAGGAACGGCGCGCCGGCGGCCGGCGCGTCGGGCGAGCAGGCCATGGGGTAGGCCACCGGCCGGTTGACCGCCTGGCGGGTGAAGCCGCAGATGAACTCGGGCAGGCGCGAGTACTGCTGCTCGAGCGCCGCGTCGAACAGGGCGCCGGCCAGGCGGTTGGCCTCTTGCGTGAAGCCGTGCTTTTTGAGGCCGGTGACCATGAGCGCGTTGTCGTACGGCCAGACGCTGCCGTTGTAGAGGCTCATGGGGCTGTAGGGCGCCGCCGCCTTCGACATGCTGCGCACCCCCCAGCCCGAGAACATGTCGGGCGAGAGCAGGCGCTCGGCCACGGCCGGCACGTGCTCGTCGGCCAGAATACGCGACCAGAGGCAGTGGCCGGCCGTCGAGACGATGGTCTTGACCTGGCGCTTGTCGCCGTCCAAGGCCATCGCCACGTAGCCTTCGTCGTCCATCCAGAAGCGCTCGTTGAAGCGCAGCTTGAGGGCCTGCGACTCGGCCTGCAGGCGCTCCGAGATCTCGACGTCGGCGAGCTGCCCGAAGAGAATCGCGAGGCGGCGCTTGGCGTAGTACACGTAGGCCTGCGATTCGGCCAGGGCGATGGGCCCCTGCGCCGGCGTGCCGTCGCGGTGCACGATGGCGTCGCGGGCGTCGCGCCAGCCCTGGTTCTCGAGGCCGGCGCGCGAGCGCCGCTGGTACTCGACGAAGCCGTCGCCGTCGGCGTCGCCGCAGGTGTCGATCCAGCGCAGGGCGGCCTCGATGGGCTCGCGCAGCAGCTCGAAGAACTCGAGGTCGCCGGTCCACATGACCACCTCGCAGACGAGCAACAGGTAGAGCGCGGTCGAGTCGACGGCGCCGTAGTAGGGCGTGTGGGGGATGGCCTTGAGGGCGGCGAGCTCGCCGCGGCGCAGCTCGTGCAGGATCTTGCCGGGCTCCTCCTCGCGGAAGGCGTTGTCGGTGCGGCCCTGCAGACGCGTGAGAAAGCGCACGGCGTCGACCGCCGGGCGCGTGTCGAGCATGAGCGTCTCGAGGCAGGCGATGATCGAGTCGCGCCCGAAGGGCGCCACGAACCAGGGCACGGCGGCCGCGTAGGTGCGGCCGTACTGCGTGTCCATGGAGAGCATGCGCAGGTCGGCCTGGCCGCGGCGCAGCACGCCGGTCACCTGCTCGGAGTCGGTGAAGATGCCGGTCGCGCCGGCGAAGGAGCGCTCGTAGTCGCGGCGCATGTCGGTGAGGCGCGCCGTGAAGTCGCCGTCGCTCAAGGGCGGGGCGTCGGGCACGGCCACCTCGATCGAGAAGCGCACCACCTTGCGTTCGCGCGGCGCGAGGCTCACACGAAAGCTCGCCGTGCCGCCCCGCAGGCGGGCCGGCGGCTGGGCAAAGCGCACGATCGTCTTGCGCAGCACCTCGTCGAGGCCGTAGTAGGCGAGCGTCAGGGTGGAGCCGTCGACCTTGGGCGCCAGGCGCGTGCCGCGCTTGTGGCGGCGCGTGCCGCGCACCTCGAACATGTCGCGAAAGTCGGCGTCGAAGGTGAGCTCTATGTCGACCTCGACCGGCGCCGAGTGGTAGTTCTTGATGCGCAGCAGCTCGTAGATGCGGTCCGACACGAGCCGCGTGCGGCGCACGTGCACCGAGGTCTGCGGGATCTTCTCGCCGCCCGGCGCCTTGATCTCGAGGTTGGTGAACTCGGCCGACGAGACGTAGTTGCGCTCGGCGGTCGACGAGAGCAGCACCGGCCGCCGCCCGCCGATCGTCATCTCGAGACGCGACAGAAAGCGCGTGTCGCGAAAGTAAAGGCCCAGCGACGAGCTCTCGGCCGCGGGAATGAAGCCCTCATCGTCGGTGTACATGAGGAGCTCGTCCTCTTTGATGACCAGGCGGCGGCGGCGCGGTTCGGTCATGACGTAGCGTTCGGCGGCCTCGACCGCGCTCGCCTGGCCGAGCGACTCGAAGCGCTCGTCACCTATGACGATCTCGGTCTCGGGGGGCAGAGGCTGGGCGATGCGGCGTTCCCCGGCGGCCGAAGAGCGGCGCTTCGGCGGCTTTTCAGGATCCATGGGTGAGGGATGTTCCTTTCACACACGGGCGTACTACGGGCAAGCCGACCGGTCAGAAGCTCGTGCTGGCGGCGCCGCCGGCCCTCGGCGCTGGTGGATACCCCGCAGGCATACCCCGCAGGCGCGCAGGTCACGCCCTTGTCGCGCGCTCGGCGGGCGTGGCGGCGGCGTCGGAGCCTGCCGGCCCAGCGCCCGCGCCGGCCGTGACGGGCGCGGCGAAGCCGGCGGGCACGGCGGGCGTGGCCAGGGCGCGCTCGATCTCGGCCAGCGCGTCTTGAGTGAAGACGGGCTGCGCCGCGGTGCGCACCGCGGTGTCGGGGTCTTTGAGGCCGTGCCCGGTGAGCACGCAGGCGACCACGGCGCCGGCCGGTATGCGGCCCTGGTCGCGGGCCTTCTTCAGGCCCGCGATCGAGGCCGCGCTCGCCGGCTCGCAGAACACGCCCTCGGTGAGCGCCACGAGCTTGTAGGCGGCCAGGATCTCGTCGTCGGTGACCGAGTCGATGAAGCCGCCCGAGTCGTGCGCGGCGGCCAGCGCTTCGTCGGCGCGCGCCGGGTTGCCTATGCGGATGGCGGTGGCGATGGTCTCGGGCGCCTCGACCTTGTGGCCCAGCACGAGCGGCGCCGCGCCGGCCGCCTGAAAACCGCACATGACGGGCAGGCGGTCGGTGACGCCGGCCTCGCGATACTCGCGGTAGCCCTTCCAGTAGCTCGTGATGTTGCCGGCGTTGCCCACCGGGATGCAGTGGTAGGCGGGCGGCCCGCCGAGGGCGTCGCAGATCTCGAAGGCGCCGGTCTTCTGGCCCTCGATGCGGAAGGGGTTGACCGAGTTGACCAGGGCGATGGGCAGGGCCGCGGCGGCGGCGCGCACCACGTCGAAGGCGACGTCGAAGTTGCCCGGAATGGAGACCACGTGGGCGCCGTAGGCGACCGCCTGGGCGAGCTTGCCCATGGCGATCTTGCCCTCGGGGATGACGACGATCGCCCGTATGCCGGCCTTGGCCGCGTAGGCCGCCGCCGAGGCGCTCGTGTTGCCCGTCGAGGCGCAGATGACGGCCTTGAAGCCCTCTTCGACGACCTTGGTCACGGCCATCGTCATGCCGCGGTCCTTGAACGAGCAGGTGGGGTTGACGCCCTCGAGCTTGAGGAAGAGCTCGACGCCCAGCGCGGCGCCCAGGTGGGGCGCCGCCACGAGCGGCGTGTCGCCCTCGCCCAGGGTGACGATCGGCGTTTCGTCGGTGACCGGCAGGTAGGCGCGGTAGTGGGCGATCACGCCCCGGCCGCGCCCGCCGCCGGCGAGCTCAGCGGCCATCGAGGCCCTCGATGCGCACGACGCTCGGGCGGCTGCGCACGACGGGCAGCGCCTCGATACGGGCGAGGGCGCCGAAGAAGGCGGCCTCGCGCACCGGGTGAAAGACCAGCACGAGCTGGGCCGCGTCTTCTTCGCCGCTCTGCTGCATGGACTGGATGCTCACGCCCTCCTGCCCGAACACGCCGGCGATGGCGGCCAGCACGCCGGGCTCGTCGGCCACCCGCACGCGCAGGTAGAAGTGCGAGACCACCTCGGCGCTCGGGTAGAAGCCGAGGTCCTTGTAGCAGGTGCAGTTGCGGATGTAGCCGCCGGCCGCCGTGTTGACGATGGAGATGACGTCGCCGATCACCGCCGAGGCGGTCGGCGTGCCGCCGGCGCCGGGGCCGAAGAGCATGATGTTGTCGAAGCTGTCGCGACTCGAGGAACACGGCGTTGTAGGCGCCCGAGACGCCGGCCAGCGGATGCTCGGTCGGGATGAAGCAGGGGTAGACGCGCACGTTGACGCGGCCCGTCGATGAGCTTGGCCACGCCGAGCAGCTTGGGCACGAGGCCGAGCGGCCTTGCCGTAGGCCACGTCGACGTCGGTGATCGACTCGATGCCCTGGTGCTCGACGTCGGCCAGGTTGACGCGGCTGTGAAAGGCGATCGACGAGAGGATCGCCATCTTGGCGGCCGCGTCCTTGCCGGTCACGTCCTCGGTGGGGTCGGCTTCGGCGTAGCCCAGCTCCTGGGCGCTGCACCAGCGTCGGGGCGTACTCGGCGCCGCTCTGCGCCATGGCCGAGAGGATGTAGTTGGTCGTGCCGTTGACGATGCCCATGACGCCGGTGATGCGCGCCGCGGCGAGCGACTCGCGCAGCACCTTGATCACCGGCACGGCGCCCACCGAGCTTGCTTCGAAGCGCAAGAAGGCGCCGTGGTCTTCGGCGGTCTGCAGCAGCTCGGCGCCGTGCTGCGAGAGGAGCTGCTTGTTGGCGGTCACCACCGACTTGCCGGCGGCGAGGGCGGCGAGCTGGATGGTGCGCGCCGGCTCGATGCCGCCGATCAGCTCGATGACGATGTGGATGGCGGGGTCGGCGACGAGCTCGGCGAAGTCGGTCGTGACGTGCACGCCCGGCGGCACCTGGGCGCGGCGCTCGGGCGACAGCTCGCAGACCGTGCGCAGGCGCACGTCCTTGCCGGTCGCCAGGCGGATCTCGTCGGCGCCTTCGTGCAGCAGCCGCCCGACGCCGGAGCCTACCGTGCCGTACCCCACAAGTCCGATGCCGACCTCGTCCACCGCTGTCCTTTCGTCAGTGCCGTTACCTGGTTGTCAGCTCTGTCGCCGTGCGCCGCAGGCCGCCGCTCCGCCGCCTCGTTCGCGCGCCGCGCTCAGGCGCGTGCGGCCGGCGCGCCCGCCAGGGGCTGCTGCAGCCGCAGCACATCATCCCACGTCTCGCGCGCGATGATCACGCGCGCCTCGCCGCCGGCCACCATGACCACCGCCGGACGCGGCTGGCCGTTGTAGTTGTTGGCCATGGCGTAGCCGTAGGCGCCGGTGGCCGGCGTGACCAGCACGTCGCCCAGCTCGGGCGGGGCGATGACCACGTCGCGCACCAGCACGTCGCCCGACTCGCAGTGCTTGCCGACGACCGTCGTCTCGAAGGTCGCCGGCGTGTCGGCGCGGTTGGCGATCATGGCTTCGTAGCGCGAGCCGTAGAGCATGGGCCGGATGTTGTCGGACATGCCGCCGTCGACCGCCACGTAGGTGCGCCCGTCGGGCACCGGCTTGATGGTGCCCACGCGGTAGAGGGTGACGGCCGCCGTGCCCACGATGGAGCGGCCGGGCTCGACCAGCACGGTGGGCGGCGTCAGGTCGCGGCGGGCGAGCTCGGCGTCGAGCGCCGTGGTCGCCACCGTGGCGAGCTCGTTGATCGACGAGGGCTCGTCGCCGGCGGTGTAGCGAATGCCGAGGCCGCCGCCCAGGTTGAGCAGGCGACACTCGAAGGCGAGCGTCGCGCGCCAGTGGGCGAGCGCGTCCATGAGCACCTCGACCTCGCGGCGGTACGACGACAGGTCGAAGATCTGCGAGCCGATGTGGGCGTGCACGCCGACCGGTTCGAGGTTGGGTGCCGCGAGACAGCGCGCCAGCGCCTCGGCGGCCTGGCCGTCGGTCAGGCCAAAGCCGAACTTGGAGTCGGGCTGGCCGGTCTGCACCGCGGCGTGGGTGTCGGGCGTGACGCCCGGCGTGAGGCGCACGAGCACCTGCTGCACGACGCCGCGGCGGGCCGCAGCGTCGTGCAGCGCGGCGATCTCGGAGAGCGAGTCGACGACCACGTAGCCGATGCCGTAGTCGAGCGCGAGCTCGAGCTCGGCGGGCGTCTTGTTGTTGCCGTGAAAGAAGATGTCGCCGGGCGGAAAGGCGGCCGCGCGCGCGGCCGCGAGCTCGCCGCCCGAGGCCACGTCTAAGGCCAGGCCCTCTTGCGCGATGAGCTCGATCATGGCGCGGCACGAGAACGCCTTGCTGGCGTAGACGATGCGCGAGTGGGCCGTGCGGTCGGCGAAGGCCGCGGTGTAGGCGCGGCACTGGTCGCGCAGCGTCTGCTCGTCGTAGACGAACAGCGGCGTGCCGAAGCGCGCGGCGAGCTCGACGACGTCGCAGCCGCCGATCTCGAGGTGACCGGCGTCGTTGTGGCGGGAGGTGTGCGGGTAGATGAGGGTGTGGGTCACGGCGCTATCCTACGTCAGGTCGATCGTCGACCGGTCTCGTTTGCGATCTCGTGCCGAGTATTCGATGCCCTCGCGGGCGTGCACGCCCGCGTCGAAGTAGTGCTTGACCGGACGCATCTCGCTGACCAGGTCGGCGGCCGCGATGAGCTCGTCGGGGGCGCGCCGTCCGGTGAGCAGCAGCTCGGTGTGCGACGGCTTGGCGGCCAGCAAGGCGAGCACGTCGGCCAGGGGGACGAGCTCGAAGTAGAGCGCGGTGGCGAGCTCGTCGAGCACCACCAGATCGTAGGCGCCGCTCACCGACCAGGTCGCGCGCCCGGGCAAAGCCCGCGGCGGCCGCGCGCAGGTCGGCGGGCGTGACCCCGCCGACGTGCACCCAGTGGTCGAGACCGACCTGCTCGATCTCTATGCCCAGGCGGCGCGCCGAGACGATCTCGCCCCAGGTGGGGTCGGCCTTCATGAACTGCAGCACGAGGACGCGCAGGTCGTGGCCGGCGGCCCGCATGGCCAGGCCAAAGCCGGCCGTCGTCTTGCCCTTGCCGTCGCCGGTGTAGACCTGCACGTAGCCCGTGCGCGCCGGGGCGGCCGGACGCTCGCCGCCGCTCGCCGGCTCGCCGTCGCGTGCGCCGGCGCTCATCGGTAGGTGAAGAAGCCCGCGCCGCTCTTGCGGCCGAGCTTGCCCTGGGCGACGAGCTCGCCGAGCAGGGCGCAGGGGTGGTACTTGGAGTCGCCCAGCTCGCGCTCGAGCGTCTCGAGGATGGCTTTGCTGGTGTCGAGGCCGACGAGGTCGGCCAGGGCCAGCGGGCCCATCGGGAAGTTGGCGCCCAGCTTGAGGCCGGTGTCGATGTCGGCGGCGCTCGCCACGCCTTCGGCGAGCGCCTGCGCGGCCTCGTTGATCATGGGAAAGAGGATGCGGTTGACGACGAAGCCCGGCGAGTCTTTGACGGTGATCGGCGTCTTGCCTAGCGCCTCGCAGAACTCGCGCGCGGTCGCCACGGTGTCGTCGGAGGTGGCCGTGCCGCGCACGACCTCGACCAGCGCCATGACCGCCACGGGGTTGAAGAAGTGGATGCCGACGAAGCGGTCGGGGTGCGTGACGCAGGCGGCCAGGGTGGTGATCGACAGGCTCGAGGTGTTGCTGGCGATGAGGGCGTCGGGACGCAGCAGCACCGAGGCGCGCTCGAACAGGTCGCGCTTGATGTCGAGCGACTCGGGCGCCGCCTCGATGAACAGGTCGGCGCCGGTGCCGGCCGCCAGGTCGAGCCCGGTCTTGATGCGGCCGAGGGCGGCGTCGCGCTCGTCGGCGCTCGATGCGGCCCTTCTCGACGGCCCGCGCGAACTGCTTTTCGATGCCTGCCTTGCCCCTGGCGACGTACTCGTCGGCGATATCGATCATGGTCGCCTGCACCCCGGCCTGGACGGCCGCGGCCACGATGCCGGCGCCCATCTGTCCGGCCCCCGCGACCAGTACGCTCTGAATCTTCACGATTGTCCTCCTTCGACCGCCGACGTCGCCGCTTTGCAGGGAGATACCGGGCCGGCGACCGGGCCGCGAGGCACGGCGCGGACCAGGGCATCACGGCCCGGGGCGACGAGGGCCTATGCTACTATAGGGAGGCTCATGGACTGCAAATTCCTCGACTCCTACCAGGCCGACCTTGACGGCGACGCCATCGATGTCTGGTACTGTCGAAAACGCGATCCCTTCGTCCTGGGCCCAACCCGCGAGGTCGCGCTGCGCACCTGCTCCGGCTGCCGGCTGTCCGACAACACGCGGCCGCCCAGCGAGCTCGCCCGCGAAGTCGAGCGCCGCAACCAGGAGCTCGTCGCCCTGAACGCCATCGTGTCGGCGGTCAACTCGTCGCTCGACCTCTCCACCGTGCTCAACACCGGCCTCGACAAGGCGATCGAGATCCTGCAGGTCGACGCCGGCTGGATCGTCCTGGCCTCCAACGAATCGCTGCAGCTCGCGCTGCATCGCGGCGTGTCGGCCGGCTACGCCGGCTCCATCTCGACGATCGGCGCGCAAGAGGGCGTCGTGGGCCTCGTGGCCCGCGAGCAGCAGACCGTCGTGGTCGACGACGTCGCCGCCAACAAGACGCTGCCGCTGGCCGCCGCCGAGGGCCTCGCCACCATCCTGGCGACGCCGCTCAAAGCCCAGGGCCGCCTGCTCGGCGTGATGGCCGTGGCTACCCGCGACACGCGCTCCTACTCGGCCGACGACGTCTACTTCGCGAGCTCCGCCGGCGCGCAGCTCGCCTCGGCGATCGAGCACGCGCTGCTGTTCCGCGAGCAGATCGACCGCGTCGAGCGCGAACGGCGCCTGCTCGAGGCGGTCGAGACCGTCAACCGCAGCCTGGGCACCCACGCCGTGTCGCCCACCGTGGTCGCCGAAGCGGCGCGCCTTATGAACGCCTCAAAGGCCGCGCTGCTCATGCTCAAAGACGGCACGCTGGTGGCCGACGAGGTCCACAACCTGAGCCCCGAGTTCTGCCGCGTGTTCGTGCTGCCCCTCGACAAGTCGGCGTCGGGGCGCGCCATCAGCGACGGCGTGCCGATCGCCGTGAACGACGTCGACCTCGAGCCGCTGTCCGACGCCGCCATCGTGGCCGCCGGCGGCTACCGCGCCTTTCTCACGGCGCCGCTGCAGTCGTACAAGGGCACCTCGGGCGCGCTGTCTGTGTTCTTCGAACGCCCGCGACGCTTCTCAGACGACGACAAGACGATCCTCGCGACCTTCGCCAGCCAGGCCACGGTGGCCCTCGAGAACCAGCGCCTCATGCGCGAAAAAGACGTGCTGGCGCGCACCGACGGGCTCACCGGCGTCTTCAACCGCAGCTACCTCGAGCTCTCGCTCGACCAGGCCATGCGCGGCGTGCACCGCAACGGCGGCCTCATCAGCCTGCTGTTCATCGACGTCGACGACCTTAAAGCGACCAACGACGAGCGCGGCCACATGGCCGGCGACCGCGCCCTGCGCGAGCTCGCCCAGCTGCTCGCCGACAGCTGCCGCGAGACCGACACCGTGGCGCGCTACGGGGGCGACGAGTTCGTGGTGCTCATGCCCGACACCGACGCCCGCGGCGCCCACCAGGTGCTCGCCAAGATCGACGCCGCCATCGACCGCCGCAACCGGCGCGCGCCCGACGGCTCTCCCCTGCGCGCCAGCATGGGCCTGCAGACCTCGGGCTGGTGCGAGCCCGAAGAGCTCCTGCTGGCCGCCGACCGCAGCATGTACGCCATGAAACGCCAGCGGGCGACCACGGCCTGAGCAGTCGCGTCCGCCCGCCCCGCGCGCTACCCTGTGAGTGATATGGATCACCTGCCCTCCAGCCACACCGACCAGCCGACCGGCGAGCTGCCGACCGGCCAGCTGCCGCCCAAGATCATCGCCTGCGACACCTTGCGCGACGAAGTCAGCCGCGTGGCGGGCGACCTCGAGGTCGAGTACTGCGAGGGCCAGCTGCACAACTACCCCGAGCGCCTGCGCGCCGAGTTGAACGAGCGCATCGCGGCCACCCCCGGGGCGCGCACCATCCTGCTCGCCTACGGGCGCTGCTCCAACGGCACGGCCGGCCTGGTCGCCGGGCCCCACCGCCTCGTGCTGCCCGCGGTCGACGACTGTATCGCCATCCTGCTGGGCTCGCGCGACGAATACCTGCGCCAGTTCACCGGCTGCCCCGGCACCTACTACTACACGCGCGGCTGGATCGAATACATCCGCGACCCCTACCACGAGTACCTCGAGATGGTCCCGAGATACGGCGAGCAGAAGGCGCGCGAGATCGCCCACCTCATCCTCGCCCACTACCGGCGCGTGGCCCTGGTCGACACCGGCACCTATGACCTCGCCGCCTACGACCCCTACCTGCGCACCGTCTGCGAGTTCTACGACCTGCCGCTCGAGGTGCTGCCGGGCTCGCTGCGCCTGCTCGAAAAGCTCGTGGGGGCGCCGGCCGACGACGACGAGTTCATCACCGTCGCTCCGGGCGACACGCTCGAGGAGCGCCTGTTCTGGGAAGCCTCCAAGGGGTAGCCATGCGTATCGGCGTCGTGCAAAGTCTGAGTGCTCCGCCCGACATGATCCAAACGTTGCGGGCCGGCTTGGCGCGCCTGCAGGACGCCCGCGACAACGGCGTCGAGCTGGTCGTCTTTCCCGAGCTGTTCCTGGGCGGCTACTTCGTCGACCAGGCCATGGTCAAGCGCGCCGCCCAGGCGCGAGCTGCGCTCGCCCGCATGCAGGCGGCCGTCGACACGCTCGGCGTCTCCGCCGTGGTGGGCGTGCCCGACCTGCGCGACGGGGTGCTCTACGACGCGGTCGCCATTCTGCGCCCCAACCACGACCCCGGGCGCTACGCCAAGACCCACCTGTTCCGCGCCGAGAAGGAGCTCTTCACCCCGGGGAACACGCTGTGGACCGGCGAGATCGCCGGTTGGCCGTGCGGCGTGCTCGTCTGCTACGAGATTGCCTTTCCCGAGATCTCGCGCGCGCTCGCCCTGGCCGGAGCGCGGCTGCTCATCGTGGTCGCGGCCTTCGGCAAGACCCGCCTGCGCATCTGGCAGGTGGCCACCGTGTCGCGCGCCATCGAGAACGGCTGCTTTTTGGCGGCCGCCGGCCACGCCGGCGACAACGGCGTCTCCGAGTTCGCAGGCCACAGCCGCATCGTCGACCCGTCGGGCCAGGTCCTGGCCGACGCCGGCGACCGGGCCGAGATGCTGATCGCCGAGATGCGGCCGCGCATAGTCGACGAAGTGCGCGCCGGGCGCCCCGACAGCCACGCCTGCCTGGCCGACCGCCGGCCCGAGCTCTACGGCTCGCTCGTCGAGCCGGTCGCCGAACAGCAGCGCCAGGCGCCGCGCCGCTGACCTCACTGCGCCGCGCCGCTGACACCGCGCCGCGCCGCTGACCTCACCGCGCCGCGCCGCGCCGCCGCGCCGCGACGGCCCTAGCTGGTCGGCGGCTTCTTTGCCGCGGGCTTCTTGGCCGTCGTGGCCTTCTTTTTGGCGGCAGGCTTTCTGGCCGCCGGCTTCTTGGCCGGCTTGGGCTCCGCGGGGCCCTTCGCAGCCTGTCCTTCACCCTCGACCGCAGCACGAGACTCAGCCTCGGATGATGCACTCTGGGGAGATTCCCCCGCCGCCGGCGGGCGAGCGCTCTCAGGCGCCTGAGGAGCGAGCTCGGCAGCCGAAGGTGCGTCGCTCTCGGCGGCCTCAGGGGCTCTTTCGGCGGCCCAAGGGGCGGGCTCGGCGGCCGAACGGGCGGCGCTCTCGGCGGCCGGGCGCGGCTCGGTGCTGGCCCGCGCGAAGTTCAGCTGCATCTGGGCGAGGGTCGAGCGCAGGCTGGCGATGTCGGGGTCGCCCTCGGCCTCGACGACCTCGATCAGGCGGCGCAACGCCTCGATCGCCACGCGCGCGTCGCGCAGGTCGCGCAGCTCCCTGGTCTGGTCGGTCAGGCCCAGCTTCTCGTAACCCACGGTGACCAGGGTCACCATCATGTCGCGCACCAGGTCGACCACGTGCAGCGCCTTGAGCTGCTCGCGGTACAGGTCGGCGCGCTCCTGGTCGGTCAGCGGACGCTCGTCGCCCGCGGCGCGTTCGTCGTTGGTCATGGGGCCGTCACCTCCGGTCGTCGGCGGGGATCGCGTTGGCCAGCGCGACCGCATCGGCGTGCACTTCGTGGATGGAGCGTCCCGCGGCCAGCAGCCGGCCCTGGCGCTGGGCGCCGTTGCCCTCGGTCAGCAGGCGTTCGACGTCGTCGAGATAGGCGGTGAGCGCCAGATTCTCGGCGGCCGGCCGCACCCACTCGACGAGCCCGCGCAGCGCCTCGGGCGCCGGCTGCTCGACGCCGCGGTCCCAGTCGATGAGCTTGCCGTCGAGGCCGTAGCGGATGGCTCGCCAGAGGTTCTCTTCGATCCAGCGCGTCTCGCGCACCGGCAGGGGCCGGCCCTCGTCGACCATACCCGCCAGGGTGGCGACCAGGCCCAGCGCCAGCGAGTGCACGGCGAGGGTCTGCCAGGGCTCGGTCTGCACGTCGCAGATGCGCACCTCGACGGTGCCGTACGAGTGGTGCGGACGCACGCTCCACCAGACCTGCGTGAACTCCTGGATGGAGTCGGTGGAGAAGAGCAGCTCGAAGTAGCGCCGCTGTTCGGCCCAGGTGCCGAAGATGTCGGGGATGCCGCAGCGCGGGAACATGCGCACGAAGGTCTGCGTGCGCGCCGAGTGCAGGTGCGTCCAGACGCCGTCGATGCAGGGCGAGTTGGCCGACAGGGCGAGCAGGTGCGGCAGAAAGGCGCGCATGGCGTCGCACACGGCGATCGCGCGGTCGATGCCGCGGATGCCGATGTGGATGTGCTGGCTCCAGGTGTTGTTGCGCCAGGCGACGTACTGCAGCTTGTCTTCGACGCCGCGGTAGTGCGGCGTGTCGATGATGCGCTGGTCCTGCCACGACGAGAAGGCGTGCGTGCCGGTCGCGCCCAGCAGGTAGCCCTGCTCGCGCGCGTGGGCGAACAGAGCGAGGCGGCGCGCCGTCACGTCGCGCGCGGCCTCGTCGAAGTCTTCGCACTTGGGGGTGGCGATCTCGATCTCGCTCGAGATCAGCTCGCCTAAGATCTGGTCGCGCAGCGCCGGCGGCGCGCTGTCGCGCAGCAGCTCGTAGGCGCCCGTGAGGGCGAGGCTGCCGGGGTCGAGGATCTGGTACTCCTCTTCGAGGCCGATCGTGAAATCGGTCGACGTCGCGAAGCGTTCCTCGACTTGGTCGAGATAGGTGTCGGGGTCGGGCAGCACTGCCGGGCTAGTATACCCGCGGCCAATCGTCAAAAGAGGGCGGGCGGCGCGCCTTGCGCGCCGCCCGCCCCCCAAGCGTTGCCACGGGTCTGCCCACGAGTGGGCAGAGCTCGGTCGACCCTTAGGCCACACCCAGCAGGGTCTTGGCGGCCGCTACGGCCTCGATGGCGTCTTCGGCGTAGCCGTCGGCGCCGATCTCGTCGGCCCAGGCGCGCGTCGTGGGGGCGCCGCCGATCATGACCTTGATGGAGTCGCGCAGACCGGCGGCCTTCAGGGCCTCGATGGTCTTTGCCTGGTTGGGCATGGTGGTGGTCAGCAGGGCGGAGAGCAGCAGGAGGTTGGGCTTGACCTCTTCGCACTTGGCGACGAAGGTCTCGGGGGCCACGTCGCAGCCCACGTCGGTGACCTCGAAGCCGGCCGCTGAGAGCATGGAGCAGACGATGGTCTTGCCGATCTCGTGGATGTCGCCGGCCACGGTGCCGGCCACGGCGATGCCGGTCGCCTTGCGGCCTTCTTTGGAGGCGTCGAGGGCGGGCTGCAGGACGGCCACGGCGGCCTTCATGGCCTCGGCGCCCTGCACCAGCTCGGGCAGGAAGAACTCGCCCTTGCCGAAGAGCTCGCCGACGTGCTCGATGCCCTTGACGAAGCCCTTGTCGAGGATGTCGGCGGCCGAGAGGCCGGCGTCGAGGCCCTTCTGGGCCAGCGCGGCGGCGGTGTCGTCTTCGCCGTCGATCACTGACTGGGCCATCTGAGAGTAGAGTTCGTCGGTCACCAGGTCCTCCTTCGCACTGCTGCCGTCAGCGAGACCTTCTTACACCGGCGCGGGTCGCGCACGGACAAGAAGCTTGATACAAGATGCGCCGAACAGCGGCTGGTGCCGCGATGGACGCGAGGGTCAGGCTACCGAAGGCGGGGTGGCTCTGCAACCGCACACCCTCGGCTTGCACCTTGCTCACGCTCCGTTAACATACGGCGGCGCCCTCCGCCGGAGGGCGCACCGTTGTCGACGACCCCCTTCAGGAGGCGAACGCGTGAAACTCAGCCTCGTTCCAAAGGAGCGCGAGTACTTCCGCCTGTTCTCCGAGTTCGCGACCACACTCGATCAGGCCGCGCAGCTCCTGGCCAGCGCCATGAACGATTTCAGCACACTGAAAGGCGCAGCGCGGGAGCTGATCGAGCTTGAGCACGTCGGCGACAAGGTCGTGCACGACATCATCAAGCGTCTCGCCAAGACGTTCGTCACGCCGCTCGACCGCGAGGACATCTACGACCTGGCTTCGACCCTCGACGACATCCTCGACAGCATCGAGGCGACCGCCGACCTCATGGTGCTCTACCGCATCGAGCAGCCCACGAGCCACGCCGTCGAGCAGGCCGCCGTGCTCGCCAAGCAGACGGCCGTGCTGCGCATCGCCATCGACGGCCTCGAGAAGCGCAAGGGCCTCGACGACCACTGGATCGAGATCAACCGCCTCGAGAACGACGGCGACCGGCTCTACCGCGACGCCGTCGCCGAGCTGTTCGACGGCGGCATGGAGACGTGCGAAATCATCAAGTGGAAGGACATCTACACGACGCTCGAGGGCGCGATGGACCAATGCGAGGACATCGCCAACATCCTCGAAAGCATCGTGCTCAAGAACACCTGATGCTGCTGCTCGTCGCCATCATCGCGGTCGCCCTGGCCTTCGACTTCACCAACGGCTTCCACGACTCCGCCAACGCCATCGCCTGCTCTATCTCGACGCGCGCGCTGTCGCCACGCGTCGCGCTGCTCATGGCCGCCGCCTTCAACATGCTGGGCGCCTTCGCCGGCCAGAACGTGGCGAAGACCGTGGGCAAGGGCCTCGTGACGCTGCCCACCGACTCGCAGACCGTGGTGCTCGCCGCCCTCGCCGGGGCCATCGCCTGGAACCTGATCACCTGGTACTTCGGCATTCCCTCGAGCTCATCGCACGCGCTGATCGGCGGCCTCGTGGGGGCCACCCTGGTCGCCGTGGGCTCGAGCGGCGTCGAGTGGAGCGGCATCGTGCACAAGGTCATCGTGCCCATGGTGAGCTCGCCGGTGATCGGCCTGCTGGTCGCCTTCCTGCTCATGAACGCGCTGCTGCTGCTCGTGTTCCGCTGGGCGCCGGCGCCGGTCCAGCGCCGCTTTCGCCGCCTGCAGCCGCTGTCGAGCATGGCCGTGGCCTTCGCCCACGGCTCCAACGACGCCCAGAAGACGATGGGCGTGATCACCCTGGCGCTGATCACGTCGGGCCACCTCGCCGCGAGCGCGTCGATCCCCAGCTGGGTGATCGTGGTGGCCGCCTGTTCCATGGCGCTCGGCACCTACTCGGGCGGGCGACGCATCATCAAGACCCTGGGCCAGAAGGTCGTGCGCCTCGACCCCATCCACGGCTTTGCCGCCGACACGAGCTCGGCGGCCGTCATCTACACCGCCGCCCACTTCGGCTTTCCGATCTCGACGACCCAGTCGATCACCGCCTCGATCATGGGCGCCGGCGCTACCCGCGGCCTGCGCAAGGTCAAGTGGAGCGTGGCCGGCTCCATCGCGTGGGCCTGGGTGTTCACGCTGCCGGCGGCGGCCTCATGGCCGCCGGCGCCTACGCCCTCATCCACCTGCTGTAGCCCCCGCCGCGCGAGCCCAGAGCTCGAGCACGCGTTTTGACTTGGAGCGTACCGGTGCGGTAGCGTGGATTGATTCACGTCCGACCATATGTCCCCCCGCCGCGCGTGTTCGCGTAGGCGTCGCCAGAAGCCCGCAGGGCAGTTGAGGTGAGTATGAGAATACGCATGATCGAGCCCGAACCGCCCGACATGAACGTCTTCAGCATGATCCAGTTGCCGCGGCTCGGATTGCCGATCATCGAG
>CAVWIH010000025.1:0-64012 GCA_963755025.1 uncultured Actinomycetes bacterium | reverse complement strand
ATGTATTGCTCGCCGCACGCCGGTAGCGGGCGCGCGAGCGCGCCGCTAGCGACACGCCACATGTGCACGGTGGCGCACCTTCGGTGCGCCGCCGCTGCCCGACTTGCTCGGCGGCCGCCGATGTGCGCTCGATTACTCTAAAGGTCGCCGCCGTCGCCTGATCAGTCGATGCCGGCGCACGCCGTCACGGCGCCGCTGCCCTAACGAAGTCGCCGGTTACGCCGATGACTTGCGCTAAGGAGATCGCGCAGGACCTGCGCGATGCCCGCTCTTACGAGCTGGTCCGCCTGGAGGTGGCCATGAAGTACTGCCACGATTGCGGGCTCTCGATCGGCGAGACGGCGACGTTCTGTGCGACCTGTGGAGCCCTGGTCCCGAGCGCCCCACCCTGCACGCTGTGCGGGCGCGACGCCGACGACCAGGCGTGTGCGCCGCGTGTCGCGATGCGCTCGCGCTGTTCGTCGCCAGGGGCCCCGAAGAGCCCGCCGTGAGCCTTGCCACGAGCGAGGGCGCGCCCGCAGCCCCGCACGCCACCGTCGCCAACGCCATCTACTCGGCGGTCGGCGACGCCCACACCTGCCCCGCCTGCGCCGCCGCCGACGGCACCGAGACGGCCGACCCCGCCTCTGCCGCGGCGTGGGCGCCCAACCCGCGCTGCACCAGCCCCAAGGGCTGCCGCTGCCTGGTCTTCTTCGAGCACGAACGCCTCGACCCGGGCGAAGAGGACGCCTTTGTCGCCTTCGCCGCGGCTCGCGGCCTGGGCGTCACGGCGTCGGCCGTCGCCGCGTTCCACGCCGACGTCCGCGAGCGGCGCGAGCAGGCGGCCCAGCGCTGCAGCGCGGCCGCGGGCCTGCTGCGCGCTGCGGCCGGGTTCGAAAGCCCGAGCCCGAGCAGGCCGTGGCGCTCTATCGCAAGGCCATCGAGAGCCTGCTGGCCTGCAGCCCGGCGCCGCTCGACGAGAAACGCGCGGTCAGGCGCGACCTGCCCCTCGCCTTCAACCGCCTCACGCTGGTGCTCAAGGGCCTGGGCCGCGACGACGAGGCCCTCGACGAGCTCGAACGCGCGGCCTCTCTGGGGATCACCGAGCGTGCCGATTGCGGACGCAAGTCCGACCGCGACGCCCTGCGCAACCGCGCCCGGCGCCTGCGCGGGCACGGCAGGGTGGCGGCTACCGTCTGAGCCCAAAGCCCGGCCGCCGCCCCGCGGCCGGCAGGCTCGACCTGCGCGACGCGCGCAGCCGACGGGCTCGACCTGCGCGACGCCGCGCGGCCGACGGGCTCGACCAGCGCGACGCCGCCCGGCAGCGCACCGGCGTCTCGGCACGTATACTCGTTCCTTGAAGCTCTGGGGCGGGCGCGCCGGCCCCGGACGCGCACGCGACGGCAAGCACTCGAGCCCGGAGGCCCCCATGGACGTTCTCATCGCCGACCAGAAGCAGGTCTCCGCCCTGCTGCCCATGGACGAGGCCATCGAGGTCATGCGCCGCGCCCTCGGCCTGCTCGACGGGGGCGACGTCCTGCTGCCCCTGCGCAGCATGCTCGCGCTGCCCGACGGCGACCGGGTCATGGGCCTGATGCCGTCGTACCTGGGCGGCATCGACGCCCTGGGCGTCAAGGTGATCGCTGCCTTTCCGGCCAACTTCGGCTCCGAGTTCGACACCCACCAGGGCGTCGTGCTGGTCTTCGACACCGAGCGCGGCCTGCTGCGCGCCATCGTCGACGCCACCTCGATCACGGCCATCCGCACCGCGGCAGTGAGCGGCGTGGCCACCGACCTGCTGGCGCGGCCCGACGCCGGCGACCTCGCCATCATCGGCGCCGGCACGCAGGCGCACACCCACCTGCAGGCGATGCGCGCCGTGCGGCCGGTGCGGCGCGTGCGCGTCTTCAGCCTGCCGGCCGGCAGCGCCGAGGCTTTCGCCGAGCGCGAGCAGCGCCTGACCGGCCTGCCGATCGAGGTCGCCGCCAGCGCCGAAGAAGCCGTGCGCGACGCCGACCTTATCTGCACCGTCACCACGGCGACCGAGCCCGTGCTGCACGGCGCGTGGCTCGCGCCGGGCGCCCACATCAATGCGGTGGGCGCCTACACGCCCACGACCCGCGAGCTCGACACCGCCGCCGTGGCGCGCTCGCGCCTCTACGTCGATCGCCGCGAGGCGGCGCTGAGCGAGGCCGGCGAGTTCCTGCTGGCTCGCGCCGAGGGCGCCGTCGACGACGGCCATATCGTCGGCGAGATCGGCGAGGTGCTGGCCGGCAGGGCGCCGGGCCGCGGCGCCCCCGACGAGATCACGCTGTTCAAGAGCCTCGGCATCGCCATCGAAGACCTGGCGGCCGCACGCTACGTCTACGACAAGGCCAAGGAGACCGGCGTCGGCACCTGGGTCGAGATCGGCGGCCGGCACTTCGGCGCGGCCGCCGCCGAATGACCCCCGGCGCGGCGGCCTATCCCGAGCTCTTCAACGACGTCTTCGGGCCCGTCATGCAGCCGGGCTCGAGCTCGCACACCGCGGCGCCCTGCCGGCTCGGCCGCCTGGCCGGCGACCTGCTCGGCGAGCCGGCCGCCGCCATCCGCATACAGCTCGACGAACGCGGCTCCTTTGCCGGCACCTTCGGCGTCATGTCCGAAGACCGCGCCATGGTGGCCGGCGTGCTCGGCCTGGGGCCCGACGACGTGGGCCTCTTTCGCGCCTTCGAGCTGGCCGCCGAGGCCGGCGCCACGGTCGCCTTCGAGTTCACCCACCTGACCGAGAGCGACCACCCCAACGCCATGAAGTTCGTGCTCACGGGGCGCTCGGGGCGCCGCGTCACGCTGGTCGGCACCTCGACCGGCGGCGGCATGGTCGAGACCATCGCGGTCGACGGCTTTGCGCTGCGCACCATCGGCGACGCGTACGTGGTGCTCGTGTTCGAGCCCGACCCCGCGTCCGGCTCCGCCCTCGCGGCGTCCGCTCGCCCTCGCCTCCGACGCTGCGCTCGCCGCGCGCCTCGCCGCTCCGCTGCCCGGCGTGGTCGCGACGACCGTGGTCGACGGCCGAGGGTCGCGGCCGCCTGCACGCCCTCAGCCTCTCCGCCGAGCCCGACGCGCGGGCGCTGGCCGCCACGCTGGCGGCTGCCGGCGACGGCGCGCGCCTGGCCGTGCTGCGGCCCGTGCTGCCCGTCCTGCGGCGCGCCGACCGCGCCCCCCAGCTGTTCGACACCATGACCCGCTGGCGCGAGGTCGCCGAGCAGCGCGGCGAGGCGCTCTGGGAGACCGCCCTGCAGTACGAGGTCGACGCGTCGGGCTGGTCGCGCGACGAGGTTTTGGCGACCATGGCCCGTCTCGCGGGGCTCATGCACCGCCAGACCCACGCCGCCTACGACGAAGACGTCGCTGTGCCGGCGAGCCCCTTCAAGCCCGATTTCACCGCGCCCTGGGCGCGACACCTGGCGTCGGGCCGGGCGCTGACCGGCGGCGTCGTGGCCGAGACGATCACGCTGGCGTACGGCGCCGGCGCCGGCATTCCCGGCGTCGAGACCGTGCCCGGACCGATGGGGGGCGGGGGAGGCTACCTCTACGCCGCGCTGGCCGCCGTGCGCGATGCGCGCGGCCTCTCCGACGACGACCTGCTCCACGGCCTGCTGGTCGCCGGCGGGGTCGGCGCCATCGCCTTCAGCCGCACCGAGCCGACCGGCGAGGTCATCGGCTGCACCGGCGAAGCCGGCGTCTGCGGCGCCATGGCGGCCGCCGGCATCGCGGCGATGGTGGGCGCCACGCCGCAAGCGACCGAAGACGCCGCTTCGCTCACCCTGCAGGCGTTCACCGGCATGCCCTGCGACCCGATCCCCGGCGGCCTGTGCCAGCCGTGCCGCAGCCGCATTCTCGCGGCGACCTGCACGGCGCATGTGTTCGCCGACCTGGCGCTGGCCGGCCACGCCGCCGTGCTGCCGTTCCACGAGGCGCTCGACGCGGCCGACGCCATCGGCCGCGCCCTGCCGGCCGACCTGCTGTGCACGTCGCGCGGCGGCGCTTGCGCCACGCCCACGGCGGCGCGCAGCCGCGCCGCCTTCGCCGAGTGGCTGCGCGACGTGCCGCCCGAGCAGCGGCCGCCCGGCAACCTCATCTAGGCGGCGCCGCCGGGGCGCCGCGGCGTGCGATCTGCCGCGGACCGTTTTTCTTGGTCACACGCTTTTCTACGAGGGTCCGTTGGCATTACACTATGTCAGTAGGCTAATCACGGATGGGCGGATCGCCGCCCGGACGCAGGAACGTGACCCTTGGCAGGGTCGACGATCAGAGGAGACCCTGTGAAGAGACACTTCGGCGCCTCGCTGCCGGCGATGCTGGGCGTAGTGGCCATCGCCCTGCTCGGCGGCGCCTACTTTGCCTTCGCCCCGGCGGGCGCGGTCGCGCCGGCCGCCGCCTCGACCCCTACGGCGGCGCCATCGGCCCAGAGCTCGACCGCCGCCACGCCCGCCGACGAAAGTCCTTCGCCGACGACCTCGCCGAGCCCGACCGACAGCCCGAGCCCGACGCCGAGTCCGAGCCCGACACCCCCGCCGCCCCTCAAGCTGGTCACGGTCTCGCCGCGCGCCAAGGCCGCGAACGTGGCGTTCTCCGCGTCGATCCGCGTGCGCTTCTCGACGGCTCTGGCGGCCGACACGCCCCTGCCCCGGCTCACGCCGAACGTGCCGGGCGTCTGGAAGGTCGAGGGCGCGACGCTCGTCTTCGTGCTCAAGGGCCACCTGCCCGTCTACACGAAGGTGACCGTCACGCTGCCCGGCGGCGCCAAGGGCATCGTCTCCGCAGCGGGGGCCCGGCTCGGCGCCACGCACACGTTCTGGTTCACGGTCGGCGGGCCTTCGTCGGTCCTGCGCCTGCAGCAGCTTCTCGCCGAGCTCGGCTACCTGCCCGTGCGCTTCGCTCTGCCGGTGGCCGCTACGGCGACCACCAAGGCGCACTACACGCCGGCCCTCGGCCGCGAGCCCGCCACACTCGACCTGGTCTCGCTCAAGCCGCTGACCGGCCGGTTCTTCTGGCGGTACAAGCACACTCCGGCATCGCTGTCGTCGCTCTGGAAGCGCGGCTCCTCGACCGTGCTCACCAAGGGCGCGGTGATGGCCTTCGAGTCCGACCACAAGATCGCCGACGACGGCGTGGCCGGGCGCGCGGTGTGGACGGCCCTGCTCAAGGCGGCCGCCAGGCACCAGGCCAGCAAGCGCAGCTACGACTACATCGAGGTGTCGATGTCGCTTCCCGAGGCGCTGCACGTGTGGCGCGACGGCAAGGTCATCTACTCGAGCGCGGCCAACACCGGCATCGCCAGCCGTCCGACCGCGCGCGGCACGTTCCCCGTGTACGCGCGCTTCCTGTCGACGACCATGAGCGGCACCAACCCCGACGGCAGCACCTACCACGACACCGGCGTGCCGTACGTCGCCTACTTCAACGGCGGCGACGCGGTGCACGGCTTCATCCGCAGCTCCTACGGCTGGCCGCAGAGCCTGGGCTGCGTCGAGCTGCCCTACAGCGCGGCGGCAGTCGTGTTCAGGTACGACCCGATCGGCACGCTCGTTCACGTCGGGTAGGGCGCCGCGCCGGGCCGGACGCCGCCGGTAGCGCCGGCGCCGGTCGCGCCGGCCGAGCGAGAACGCAAACGACAAACGGCGCCCCCACCGCTACGGCGGGGGCGCCGTTTGTCGTACCGTGCGGGGTGACGCGCCGTCGTCTGAGGCCGCGCCGCCGGTCAGGCGCCGCGTGGCGCTTGGCCGGCCGTCAGGCGGCGCGTGGCGCTTGGCCGGCGTCAGGCGGCCGGTCCTTTGGCGAGTTGCGCGATGCCGATGTGGCGCGCGCCCGACGCGTCTTTCCAGCCGATCGTGACGCTGTCGCCCGGGTGGTAGGCGCCGAGCAGCGAGCTGAGCGTGGTGGGCGAGTCGACCGTGTGGCCGTCGACCGAGACGATCACGTCGCCCTCGGCCAGACCCACCTGCGACGCGGCGGAGCCGGGCAGGACGCCGGTGATGGTCGCCCCCGTGCTCGATCCCGAGCTGTCGAGGCCGACGCCCAGGAACGCCGTCGGGCCTATGTGCACGGTCGCCGACGACTTGTGGTCGATGATCTGGCTGGCGATGTCGGCGGCGGTGTTGATGGGCACGGCGAAGCCCTCGCTGCCGGTCGAGCGGAACGTGTACGAGCTCGACGCCGCCGTGTCGATGCCGATCACCCGGCCGGCCTTGTCGACGAGCGGTCCGCCCGAGTCGCCGGGCTGGATGGCGGCATCGGTCTGGATGAGGCCGGTGAGCTGCTCCGACGTGCTGGCGTCCTCGTCGCTGGCGATGATCTCCTGGTTCAGGGCGACCACCGCTCCGCCGGCCGCCGTGGGTGTGCCGCCGGTGCCCCCGGCGTTGCCCAGGGCCACCACGCGCTGGCCTATCGCGGCCTTCGACGAATCGCCGAGCCGTGCGCTCGTGAGTCCGGAGGCGTCGGTCAGCTGGATGAGGGCGATGTCGTGGCTGCGGTCGTAGCCCACGACGGTGGCCTGATAGGTCTTGCCGTTGCCCACGTCGACGGCGCTTATGGAGGTCGCGCCGCTGATCACGTGGTTGTTCGTGAGGACCAGACCCGTCGAGTTCAGCACGATGCCGGTGGCCGCCGCCTGGCTCTCCTGGTAGCTGAGGTCGACGTTGATGTCGACGAGCGCCGGATCGACCGCCGCGGCGATCGACGTCGCGCCGCCCGAGCCGCTCACGCCGGCGGAGTTGGAGCTCGACGAACCGTTCGAGCCGTTGCCGAACGGCAGGGCGCTCGCGGCGGGGCCGCCGGGCAGCGTCGTGGCCGACGACGAGTCGCCGGACTGCCAGAAGTCGTGGCTGATGGCGACGCCCAGGAACACCGCGGCGCCGATCAGCAGCGCGGCGATGAGGACGCGGCCCAGGCGGCGCCGCGGGCGGGGAACGGGGGCTTGCCTGCGGGCCGGCTGCGCGACGCGTCCGGGCGGGGTCCAGCCGCCACCCGGCGCCGGAGTCCAGCCGCCGCCGGCAACGGGCGTGCCCCAGCCGGTCGCGGTGGCGCCCGAGGGGCGCCAGTCGCCGGCCGCTCCGCCGCGCTGCTCGCTCGCAGGGGCAGGGTCGGGTCGGTCGCCGGCGGCCGGCGTTGCGTCGCGGCGGTCGCTCGCGGGATCGGGGGCACGCCAGGCGCCGTCGGGCAGGCTCCAGGCCGTGTTCGGCGGACCGACCTGTTCGGCGTCGTGGTCTGCTGCGTGTGCGTCGTCGGGACTCGAGCCCCCCAGGGGGCCTCCCGGTGCTTCGGGATCGGTCATCGTGCCTCCGCAGGGCTCCGCTTCATTGTAGTCTTCCCCAGTTGGCGTAGGTAGCCGCCGCCGCGCCCGAAACTCGGCGTATACAGAGTAGGTGTAGCCCTTGACCCTGAGGGCCGTCTGAGCGCCACCTTGGAGTACCCTGAGAATCGCCCCCTTGCGCGCGTGCCGCGGGCTGGGCCGGCCTACGACCGTTCTCGGGGCGCGGCAGGAATCCGGCGCCCTTGGTCGAACTGCAGGCGGGACACCTGTCTGCTACAGTGAGGTCAAGGCGAAGCCGTGACCAGCCAGCCTCGAGACGTGGGAGCCACCTTGCGCGTGTGCCTGCCTCTCAGGCGCTCGTCGGCGAACCGCCTGCGCACGGCGTTGACGCTCCACCTGGCCTCGAACGGCGTGCCCAAGAAGGCGGCCCGCGAAGTCCTGCTGGCCGCCGACGAGGCCTTCAACAACGCGCTCATGCACAGCGGCGACGTCGGCGAGACCGAGCTGCGCGCCGAGGTCGGCCGCTCGCGGGTGGTCGTCGAGATCCGCGACCGTGGCTGCGGCTTCGACGCTCGCCGGTTCGACGCCGGGGCGGTCCCCGACCCGCTCGTGTCGCACGGGCGAGGACTGTTCCTCATCCATCGCCTCATGGATGAGGTCGAGGTGCGCTCGTCGGGCGCCGCCGGCACCCACGTGCGCATGGCCAAGACGTTCGCGCGACCGGTCAGGGCGCCCGGCCGTCGCGGCTGAGCACCAGAACAGATACAAGAACCGCCCCGCCCACCGCCAGACAACGACCCGCCGTCAGGGGCGGGCCGCACCGCGACCGAACAGGAGATCCATGGAAGCCGGCTCGCCCCCCGCAGCCAAGCACCCGGCGCTCGTGCGCCACAACGAGCAGCGCCTGCAGAGCCTGCAGTCGCGCATCGCCGACGCGATCACGAACTTCGCCGGCTCGATGACCTTCGTCTACGTGCACATCGCATGGTTTACCCTATGGATCGTGGTCGGCGTCGAGCGTTACCCGTTCGGGCTGCTCACCATGATCGTCTCGCTCGAGGCGATCTTCCTGTCGACCTTCGTCATGATCAGCCAGAACCGCGCCGACGCGCGGCGCCAGGTGCTGGCCGACGCCCAGTGGCAGACCGTGCAGACCGAGGAGCACCAGAACGAGCAGATCATTCAGCTGTCCAACCAGATCCTCGAGTTGACGACGGCGATCCACACCATGACCCACGAGCTGCACGGCATCAAAGACGGCGTGCCGACAGCGTAAGGCGCCGGCGCCCGCGCCGGCGCCCGGATGGGGTAGAGCGCCCGGCGACAGTCTCGGCGGCGCCAGACGTCCCCAAGCTATACTCGCTGCATGAGCGGCGGCCGCAGAGAGGGCGACGGCGCGCGCCACGTCTACCGTGCGCGGCGCCGGCGTACGCCGCTGCGCGTGGCGGCCGTGGTGGCGCTGGTCGCGGCCGTGAGCGTGGCGGTGGTCGCCTGGACCGAGTTCGGGCGCGCCGGCGGCGGGCCCAGTGCCGTCGCCTCGCCGTCGCCGAGCCCCGCGAGATCGTCGCCGGTGCCTGGGCCTACCCGGTCGCCCGGCGCGAGCCCCTCGGCCACCGTGGGCCCGGCCGCGCCCTTCGCGGTGGCCGCCTGGAGCCGCGGCGACGTGGCCTCGCTGCGGGCGGCCACCGCCGCCCACGCCCTCACCGAGGTCGACCTCGACTGGTGGCACGCCCGGCCCGACGGCTCGCTCTCGCCCGAGGCGGTCGATCCCGCGTTCGTCAGGCGCGCCCACGCCGCGCACCTGCGCGTCTTCGCCACCGTGACCAACCGCGCCAACGACTACGCGGCCTTCGACCCGGCCATCGCCGAGGCGATCCTCGCCACGCCGGCCACGAGGGCGCACCACGTGGCCGAGCTGGTCGCCCTGACCGAAGACCACGGGTACGACGGCATCGACGTCGACTGGGAGTCGCTGCGCGCCGCGGACAGGGCGTCGTTCTCGGCCTTCGTCGGCCTGCTGGCCGTGCGGTTGCACGCCGCCGGCAAACTGCTCTCGGTCGACGTCTACGACAAGACGTCGGACTATCCGACGGGCACAGAGGCCGGCGCCCGGGCCGCCGAGGACTACGCCGCCCTGGGCCGCGCGGCCGACGAGTTCAAGGTCCTGACCTTCGGCGAGCACGGCTCGTTCACCGGGCCGGGACCGCTCTCGTCGCCGGCCTGGATGGCCCGCGTGCTGGCCTACGCCGAGTCGCAGGTCGCGCCCGCCAAGATCTACCTGGGCGTGCCCTTCTACGGCTTCGACTGGGGCGTCGGCCCGCCGCGCTACCTGCTCTGGACCGACGCTCAGGCGCTGCTCGCGCGGTACGGCGCGACCGTGGTGCGCTCGCCGTCGGGCGAGGCCTACTTCCACTATGCGGCGGGCGGCGTCGAGCACACCGTCTACTTTCAAGACCCGACCGCGGTCGCCGCCAAGCTGGCCTTCGCCCTCTCCCGCCGGCCGCGCATCGCCGGCATCGCCATCTGGGTGATGGGCGACGAGGACCCGGCGTTCTGGCCCACGATCCACGCCGGTCTGCAGCGAGGCTAAGGGTGTGGTAGAGGGAGAGGGTCGCCCGCTGGCGGCGCCCCGCTCGCCGTCGCAGCGCCCTCATGGTACCCTCGAACGCGACTATCCCCGAAGAATCGTACGGAGGCCGACGACGGAGCCACCGCCCACAACGCTAGAGCCGCCACCCGCCGCCGTTCGCCAGAACACCGCCGCGCTGCGCGACTCGGCCCCGCGGCGCACCTACCTGGCCGCCGAGCGCACCTACCTCGCCTGGCTGCGCACCGGCCTGGGCGCGATCGGTACGGCGCTCGCGGTCGGCCGCCTGTTGCCGGCGCTGATCGGCGGTTCGCACCGCATGTATTCGCTGCTGGGCGCCGGCTATGGAGTGCTGGGCATCTTCCTGCTCAGCTATGCCCTGGTGCGAGCCCACCGCGTGCGGGTCGCGCTGCAGTCGAACGAGCCCTTGCCGCTCGACTCGTGGGCCCTTACGGTCACCACCGTCGTCGGGCTGATCCTCGCGGTGGCCACCATTCTCATGGTGCTGGCCGTTCCCTGACGTTCGGCTAAGGCCGCGCTGCGCGCGCGGCCAGATGTCGGGCGGCGCGATGCTCAGGCGGCGCGCTCAGGGGGCGCGATGCCCGGGCGCCGGGCGTGCCGAAAACGCCAACAACGCCCTCACCGGACCCTCACGAGAACCCAACACCGGCCTGCGACACTGTCGTTGCGGCTCGAGGTCCCCGTCCCCCCGAGCCGAGTTAGGCGCGGACCCCCCCTGCGCCTGCCCTCCTTGGGGCCTGGGCTCTGCGAAGCCTGGGCCCCTCTTGCGTGTGGCGCCGGCTGCTGCTGCATCGTACGGCGCCACGCTCTTCCAGCGGGGTATCACCTGTATGGTTGTCGAAGAAGAACCGCGGCGGCCACGGCACAGGCGCAAACGATCGGGAGGTCGGCGATGGAAGATAGTCACCGCGAGGCAGGGATGCCTCCCTACGACAACGATGACGAGGGGGCGACGCCGTTGTACGACGACGACCGGGTCGTCGTGCAGGAAGAGGTCTCGTTCAGCAGGGCCCAGGCGCACCTGCTCGACCGCCAGGCCGGCTGGGCGGCGCACAACTGGGGCTGGCTGCTCGGCGTCGGGGTCGTCGCCATCGTCTTCGGCGTCATCGTGCTCAGCCACGCCTTCGGCAGCCTGGGCGCCCTGGTCTGGCTCACCGGCCTGTTCCTGCTCTTCATGGGCATCGCGCAGCTGGTGACGATGGGCCGGGGAGGCGCGCGCGGCGCACACCTGGCCGGCGCCCTCGTCGCCCTGGTGGGCGGCATCGTGCTGCTTGTCTGGCCCGGCGAGACGCTCAAGGTCGTCGCCGTCGTGGCCGGCATCACGTTCCTGGTGTGGGGCATCGTGCGCGCCGCCACGGCGTTCGGCAGCGCCCACGACACCCGCATCAACGACGTGGCGGCCGGCATCGCCCTGATAGTCCTCGGCGTCGTCATGATCGCCTGGCCGGGAGCGACCATCACGCTGATCGGCATCTTCGTGGGGCTGATCGCCATCGTCTGGGGAGCGGTGATGGTCGTCGGCGCCTTCAACCTGCGCAAGACGGGGCGGCGCTGGCAGGAGTTGCGCGAGAAGTCGCGCGTCGCGCGCTGACGGCGGCCGCGCCGCGGCCGCCGGAGGCGCGGCTCAGCGGCCGACGGCGACCGCCGCGCCCAGGGCGCCGTAAGACGCCCGCCGTCGCCGCGCCGTCAGGCCGTACGCCCGAGCTCGCCTTTGAGGTAGTAGTCGAGCGCGGGGCCCGACCACGCGGCGATCGTCTCGTGGTCGGCCGAGGCCAGCGGCTCCTGATGGAACACATAGCGGCTGAGCGCCAGGCCGAGCAGCGCCGCGACCGCAAGGCGCGCCCGCGGACAGGCGTCGGGCGTGGGCGCCTGGGCGGCAAACGGGGCGATCAGGCCGGCGACCATGTGGGCCTCGACGGCCGCGGCGAGCCGCTTGTCGGTCGCTGAGGCGGCGCAGACGCAGCGCAGGATGGCGGCGTTGTCGGCCGTCTCCCAGAACTCGAGGTAGCCGGTCACGATCTCGGCGCCCGACAGCGCCAGCGCGCGGCGCGGCGACCAGGCCGCGGTGGGCCGCAGGGCGCTCAGCACCATCTCGGCCTTGGTGGCGAAGCAGCGCTGCACGTCGGCCGCCGTGACGTGCGCGAGGGCGGCGACGAAGGTGTAGGTCACCTGGTCGTAGGGCCGCGCCCGCAGGGCGTCGGCCACCACCGCCACGACGGCGTCGCGCGTGACCTGGTCGCGCGTCGTCGCGACGCGTACCGGGCGGTCGCGGCGGGCGGCGCGCGGCGCACGCCGCGCCTTCACGGGGCCGGTGAAGACCGGCGCCGCCGGAGGGCGTTCGCGGTCGAGGCTCGCGGTGATCGACATGGGTGGTCGCCTCCTTGCTCGCGCGGAGCGTCAGCCTGTGCGGCTGGTCAGGTCGTAGATGGTCACTCCCCCGACGGTGCGGGAGGTGAAGTGGGCCTTGACCCAGGTGGTGATGGCGCTCATCGACGAACCGTTGCCGACCCCGCCGGAGCCGCCGCCGATGAAGTAGTGGACCTTGCCGGCGTTCACGATGGCTTCGAACTCGGCGAGCGTCGGGTAGGGGTCGCTGCCGTTGAAGCCGCCGAGGCTCATGACCGGGTCGTTCGTGGCGAGCTGGTAGCCGGCGGCCGACTGAGAGCCCACGGTGGCCGCGACCCATGTGTACCGGTGGGCGTCGTTCTTGAGCAGGGCGACCAGCGCGCTGCTCGGCGTGCTGGCGTTCAGCAGCCCGCCGCCGGCGCCGCCCGCCCCGCCGCCGGTCCGGCCGAAACCGCCGCCCCGCGTCGCGCCCGGCACGCCGCCGGTCTGGCCGCCGGTGGGCGGCGTGCCGCCTGGCGCGCTGCCCAGTTATTGCCGCCGCTGGGCGCGCCGCCGCTGGGCGCCCCGCCGCCGGCCGTGCCGCCGGCCGTCGCGCTCGGCGCGCCGCCGCCGGCCGTCGCGCTCGGCGGTCCGCCGGCGCCGGTGAACCGCAGCCCGGCGCCGCCGCCGCGACCGCCGCCGAAGCCGCCCAGGCCGCCGCCGGCGACCGTCGGTCCGGCACTGGGCAGCGAGCCCGAGTGCGCGGTCGAGGCCGTCTGCATCGAGTAGGCCGCCGGACCGGCCAGGGCGAGGGCGACGCCCACGCCGGCGAGGGCCAGGGCGGCGCGCCGCGCCAGGCGATCGGCGACGACGAGCCCCGCGGCGGCCAGCAGGCCGCCCACGATCACCACGAAGCGCAGCCACGGCAGCCAGGCGGCCGAACGGTCGAGCAGCACGAAGGCCCACACCGCGGTCGCCGCCACGATGGCGGCCAGGCAGAGCCGCCAGCCTGCGGCGGCGCGCCGGGCCCACAGGGCGGTCGCACCTATGCCGACGAGCGCGCCGATCGCCGGGGCGAGCGCCACGGCGTAGTACTCGTGGATGATGCCCTGGGCGAAGCTGAACACGACGGCGGTGACGAGCAGCGAGCCGCCCCACAGCACGACGGCGGCCCGCGTGCGGTCGGTGCGCGGCGCCCGGCGGCTGAGCCACAGCAGGGCGACGAGAAAGGCGAGGGCGGCGGGCAGCAGCCAGGCGATCTGACCGCCCCACGACGCCGAGAACAGCCGTCCTATGCCGGTCGCGCCCCAGGCCCCGGCCTGGCCGGCGCCGCCGGCCACGACGCTGCCGGTCTCGTTGCCGGTGATGCGGCCGAGGCCGTTGTAGCCGAAGATGAGCTCGACGACGCTGTTGGTCTGCGAACCGCCGATGTAGGGGCGGCTGGCGGCCGGCCAGAGCTGCACGATCGCCACCCACCAGCCGCACGACACGAGCAGCGCCACGCCGGCCACGACGAGCTGACGCACGCGGCGCCACGGCGACGCCGGGGCGGCCAGGGCATAGGCGGTCGCCAGGGCCGGCACGATGAGCAGGGCCTGCAGCATCTTCGTGGTGAACCCGAGCCCGACCAGGGCGGCGGCGAGCACGAGCCAGCGGGTGCCGGCGTTCTCGATTGCGCGGGTCACGGCGTACACGCCGAGCGTAAGGAGCAGCACGAGCAGGGCGTCGGGGTTGTTGAAGCGGAACATGAGGGTGGCCACCGGCGTGAGGGCCAGCACCACGCCGGCGAGCAGGCCGGCGACCGGCCCGAACCAGCGGCGCACGGTCAGGTAGAGCACGCCGACGCAGGCGACGCCCTCGAGCGCCTGCGGCACGAGGATGCTCCAGGCGTTGACGCCGAAGAGGCGCGCCGAGAGCTCCATGACCCACAGCGACGCCGGCGGCTTGTCGACGGTGATGAAGTTGGCGGCGTCGGAGGAGCCGAAGAAGAAGGCCTTCCAGCTGTGCGCGCCGGCTTGCACGGCCGCCGAGTAGAAGGCGTTGGCCCAGCCCGAGCGGCCGAGGCCGATCAGGTACAGCAGCGCGGCCGCCATCAGCAGGCCGAGCAGCGCGGGGCGCACCCACGCCGGGTCGACCGGGCCGGCCGCGCCACAACCGGCGTAAGCGCCCGGGGCGCGTGGCGGCGGTGGCGCGCGACGGCGCGGGCAGGGCGGCCTCGGGGTCGAACGTGTCGGTCATGACTCGAGTCCTCTCATCGGACGGGCGGCTCGGTGGGGAAGAGCCAGCTACGGAACAGGCCGAAGCGCAGCAGCGTGGCGACCACGTTGGCCGCGAGCAGCACGGCGAGCTCGACGGCGCGCGACGCGTGCGGGTCGGAGCGGTGCAGCGCGAACAGGCTGCCGCTGGTCACCGCCAGGCCCAGGGCGAAGACGACGAGGCCCTGGCTCTGGTGGCGCAGGCGTCCGGCGGCGCCGCGCACGCCGAAGGTGAGCCGGCGGTTGGCGGCGGTGTTGGCGACAGCCGTCACCAGCAGCGACAGGGCGTTGGCCCACTGGGCCGACATGACGTCGCGGCCGAGCAGGTACAGCGCGAGGTAGGCGAGGGTGCTGGCCACGCCGATCAGAGCGAAGCGCAGCAGCTGTCCGGGCAGGCCGGTCGCGGGGCGTTGACGTCCGCCCGGCAGCGCGAGCCGGCCGCGGGACAGGGCGCGCGAGAGGCGCGCGATACCCTTCAGGTCGGCCAGCGCGGTCGCTGCGACGGCGACCCGCGAGTCGGGGTCGTCGAGCCAGTCGACCGGCACTTCGTGAATGCGCAGGCCCGAGCGTTCGGCGAGCACGAGCAGTTCGGTGTCGAAGAACCAGCCGGTGTCTTCGACCAGCGGCAGGAGCTCGCGAGCCCGGTCTGAGCGGATCGCCTTGAAGCCGCACTGGGCGTCCGAGAAGCGCGCGCCCAGGGCGGCGCGCACCAGCAGGTTGTAGCAGCGTGAGATGAGCTCGCGCCTGGCGCCGCGGGTCACCACTGCGCCGCGCGCGAGGCGGCTGCCGATGGCAAGGTCGGAGTGTCCCGACAGCAGCGGTGCGACCAGGGGCAGCACGGCGGCGAGGTCGGTCGAGAGGTCGACGTCCATGTAGGCGAGCACGGCCGCGTCGCTCGCCTGCCAGACGGCGCGCAGGGCGCGGCCGCGGCCCTTCTCGTCTAAGTGCACGGCGCGCACGCCGGGCAGCGTCCGGGCCAGCCACTGGGCGATGGGCCAGGTCTGATCGACGCTGGCGTTGTCGGCGATCGTCAGGCGGAACGTGAACGGCAGGTGCTCGCTCAGGTAGGCGTGCAGGCGCACGACGCTGGGAGCGAGGTCGTGCTCCTCGTTGTAGACGGGCACGACGAACTCCACCTGGGGCGCCGCGGCCGGCGCCGCCGCGGGGGGCGCGAGGATCGTGTGGGGTGAGGTCGCCGTAGCCATGGCCCCAAGGTATCCACGCGCCCTTACGCCCGACTGAGCCCTCGCTGGGAGTTCTCTGTGAGGCGCCGCGGGGTCGACGCGCCCCGCTGTCGCGGCGTCGCGGGGTCAACGCGGCCCCGCGTTGCGCCGTCGCGGGTCAACGCGTCCCGGCTGTCGCGCCGTCGCGACGGCGGCTACAATCGGCGCAGTCACGACGTCTGGAGGGTGGGTGAGAGGCTCAGACAAGGCGCCGGCCGGCGCGATGCCGCTGCGCGGCACGACGCCGGCGCGCGACGGCGCGGCGCGTGGCCGCGCGCCGGTCGCGGCGACCGCGTTGGTCGCGCTCTCGCTCGCGGTCGCCGCCCTGTGCGTGCTGCCCGCCGCCGCCGCGGCGCGCCCGGCGGCCGGCGCCGGCCGGCCGAGCGCGACCGGCAACGGTCGCGCGGCGCCGGCCGCCACCCGCCGGCCGCTGCTCGTCGTCGCGCCGCTGGGCCAACCGGGCCCGTTGCTGGGCAGTCGCGGGCAGTCGCCCAACTGGGCGGGGTACGACGTGACGACCGGCGGCCCCTTCACCAGCGCCGCCGCCGACTGGACGCAGCCGCGCGTGCGGCCGAGCTCCGACTACACCGACGCCGCCTTCTGGGTGGGACTCGACGGCGACACGCAAGACCCGGTGCAGGACCCGCCGCAGACCGTCGAGCAGATCGGCACCGAGGGCTTCACGCTCGCGGGCCACGTCTTCTACGACGCCTGGTACGAGCTGTATCCGGCGCCGGCGCGGTTCATCAGCGCCAAGAAGCTGGCGGTCCACGCCGGCGACCACCTGAGCGGCGCCGTGGTGTGGACCCCGGCCGGCGCCCGCGTCGCGGGCTTCACCCTGACGCTCGTCAACCACACGACCGGCAAGACGTTCACGACCTTCGTCGCCGCAGGCAGCCTGCCCCTGGTCGCCGCGCGCTCGTCGGCCGAGGCCGTCGCCGAGGCCCCGTCGCTGGCCGACAGCTCCATCCTGCCGCTCGCCCGGTTCGGCCTGGCCACCTTCCGCGACTGCGCCTTCGACGGCCAGCCCATCTCCGCCTTCGACTGGGCCCGGATCGGCATGGTCTCGGCCGACACCGGCAAGGTCGTGGCGGCCACCTCGGCCCTCGGCTCCGACGGCGCCACGTTCTCGGTGAACACCGACTTCAGGCGCCCGACGACGACGGTCTCCGGCGCCGCCGGCTGGCACGACAGTGCGGTCACGCTCGTCTTCAAGGCGACCGACGACCCCGGCGGCACCGGGGTGGCCTACACCCAGTACTCGCTCGACGGCGGGACGACCTGGACGAAGGGCCGCTCGCTCACCGTGGCCGCCCCGAGCGACCATTCGGCCGACGGCGCCACGGTCGTGTGGTATCGCTCGGCCGACAGGGCCGGCAACGTCGAACAGAAACGCACCTGCACGGTGCACATCGACACGCAGGCCCCGGTACCCGTCGTCACGCCGCCGGCCGCGGTGGCCAGGGGCGGGCGCGCGAAGGTGGGCTTTCGCGTCACCGACCCGCGCCCGGGCAGCCCGACCGTCACGGTGACGCTGCGCTTCCGCGACGACCGCGGCCGGCTGGTCAAGAAGGTCGTGGCGCCCGGTCGCAGGGTGGGCGCGCCCCTCGCGTACAGCTTCACCTGCCGGCTGGCCAAGGGCGCCTACCGCGTCACGGTCTCGGTGGTCGACGCGGCCGGTAACCCCGGCTCGGTCGCGCCGAGCACCTCGCTGCTGGTCCGCTGAGGCGCCGCGCCGGGCGCGCTCGGCCGGAGCCTCTGCAGAGTCCGCCGACGCCGGCGACCCCGCGCCGGGTAAGAACTGTCGCGTGAAAGGACGGCGCCCACAGTGATGGCCTTCACGCACGTCGTGGTGCTCGTGGCCCTGCACGGGGTGCTGCGCGAGGTGGCCGACCAGGTCGGCCGTCACGGCTACATCATCCTCTTCGTGCTGATCGCCTCTGAGAGCTTTGCCTTTCCGCTGCCCGGCGAGGTGAGCCTGCTGGTCGGCGCCTACGAGGCCCAACGCGGCGTGTTCACCCTCTACTGGGTGATCGTGGTCGGCGCCGCCGCGGCGATCAGCGGCGACAACTTCGGCTACCTCTTCGGGCGCACCGCCGGACGCCCCGTGGTCGAACGGCTGATGCACGTCCTGCACGTGCCGAGCCGCTACCTCGAGCGCATGGACTCCTACTACCACCGTCACGGCGGCTGGACCGTGGCCATCGCGCGTCAGCTCTCGCCGGTGCGCGGCCTGGCGGCGTGGTCGGCGGGCGGCTCGCATGTGCCGTGGCGGCGCTTCTTCGTGATCAACGCCCTGGCCTGCGTGGTGTGGTCGACCGTCGTGACCCTGCTGGCCGCGTTCTTCGTGCGCAACCTCGACGCGCTCGCCGACGACATCAGCCTGGCCGGCGTGGCCGTGCTCGGCGTGGTCGTGCTGGCCGCGGCGGTGCTGCTCTGGCGGCGCCTGCGTCGCCGGGCCGTGCGCCGCTCGCGCGCCGAGCGCGACGACGGCGAGCGCGACGACGAGCGGCGGGACGACGGCCCCCCAAGCGGTTAGGATGAGGCGCAGGATGACGACGTTCGACGGACTGCTGCTCGACATGGACGGTGTGCTCACCGTGTCGTGGGAGCCCCTGCCCGGGGCGGTGGCGGCGTTCGCGCGGCTGCGTGCCGCCGGCCTGCCGCTACGCGTGCTGACCAACACCACCGGGCGCAGCCGGGCGACGCTCGCCGCCGGGCTGCGCGGCAGCGGCTTCGACGTGGCCGACGACGAGGTGCTGAGCGCGGCGGGCGCGGCCGGAGAGCTCCTGCGCACCACGCGGGCCGGCAAGCGCGTGTTCCTGCTGGGCGACGCCCAGGCCGACGACCTTGCCGGCGTGCGGCTCGTCGGACTGGACGACGAGCCCGAGGTCGTGCTCGTCTCGGGCGCCGACGCGTCGTTCACCTTCGAGACGTTCAACCGCGTCTACCGGGCGCTGCTGGGTGGCGCCGAGCTCGTGGCCATGCACCACACGTACGCCTGGCTCACGGCCGACGGCATGTGCCTCGACTCGGGCGCCTACGTGGCCGGGCTCGAGTGCGCGCTGGGCCGCGAAGCCGTGGTCACCGGCAAGCCCTCGCCCGGGTTTTTTCGCGCCGGACTCGCCGCTCTGGGGCTGCCGGCCGGCCGCGTGGCGATGGTGGGCGACGACATCGTGAGCGACGTGCTCGCCGCCCAGGCGGCGGGCATCGGCGGCGTGCTGGTGCGCACGGGCAAGTTCCGCCCCGAGACCCTGGAGTGCGCCGCCGGTACGCCCGACCACGTGGTCGGCTCGATCTGCGACGTGCCGGAGCTGCTCGGCCTGTAGGCGCTGCGGCGCGCCCTTCAGGCCGCCCTGTAGGCGCGGCGCCGCGCCCTTCAGGCCGCCTTGAGGAGCCTCTCGTAGTCCTGCGGGCTGTAGCCCGGCACGACGTGGCGGCCGATCTTCACGAACGGGAACCCGGTGGCGCCGTGCTCTCTCATCTCGGCCGAGATCTTGGCCTGCAGGTCGGGCCCGGCCATGTCGAACTCGATGACGAACGGGTCGATGCCGCGCGCCCGAAAGAACGCCTTGGTCTTGGCGCACCACCCGCAGGTGGTGAGCGAGTAGACGATGACTGTGGGTGTTGTCGCCGTGGCGGCCTCCTCGATCTCTTCGTTGCCCCTGATATACCCCGTCCGTGGGCCCTTACGGTGGACATTTGCCCCAAATCGTGGTGCGCTACCTATGAAGGGGATAAGATGAGCAGAACCGCGGGGGCGGAAGGGGGGCCAGTGCCTGATCGAGGGCGTTTCACGGTGACCGCCGAGATCATCTCGGACATCACGTCAAGCCTTGTGCTCGACGACGTCCTGGCCAGCGTGGCGCGGCGCACGGCCGAGGTCCTCGACCTCTGGGAATGCGACATCTACGACTACCGCGCCGGCGAGCAGTGCACCGCCGCCCTCGCCCTGTGGGCGCGCGAGCCTCATCCCGCCGACGGCGACTGGGTCGGCTCCACCCATACGCTGGCCGAACAGCCCTCGTTCGCCCGGGCCCTGGGCGACTGCCACATGATCGAGAACCGCCTCGACGACCCCGAGCTGCCCGACGTCGAGCGGCGGCGCATGGAGTTCTGGAACGAACAGAGCTGCCTGCTCGTGCCGCTCGTCTTCAAAGACGAGGCGATCGGCTGCCTCGAGCTCGTCGAAAAGCGCTACGCGCGGCACTTCGGCACCGAAGAACGCGAGCTGGCCGTGACCATGGCCGCCCTGGCCGCCGTCGCCATCCAGAACGCGCGCCTCTACGGCGACGTCGAGCACCTGGCCATCACCGACGGCCTCACCGGGCTCTACAACCACCGCTACTTCTACGACCGCCTCGCCCAAGAGGTGGCCCGGGCGCAGCGCTACGACCTGCCGCTCTCGCTGCTCATGATCGACATCGACGACTTCAAGGCCTACAACGATCGCGCCGGTCACCGCGCCGGCGACGCCCTGCTGCGCCAGCTCGGCGTGGTGCTCAGGTCGCAGACGCGCCAGCAGATCGACCTGGTCGCCCGCTACGGCGGCGAAGAGTTCGCCGTGATCCTGCCGAGCACGGGGGTGGCCGGAGCGGCTCGCGCCGGCGAACGCCTGCGCGACGCCATCAACGACAGCGGCCTCGCGGGCGACAACGCTCCCGACCGCGGCCGGCAGAGCGACGCCGGCGCGGCCGACCCGCGCGCCGACGAGCGCGCCGCCGGCGCGCCCGACCCGGCGCCGACGAGCGCGCCGCCGACGCCGCCTTCGGCGGCGACAGCGGCGCCGCGCACGCGGTCGGCGAACGTATCCGCAGCAGCGTCGCCGGCCAGACGTTCGGCACCACCGAGCAGCCTCCCGTGATCACGGTGAGCGTCGGTGTCGCCAGCCTGCCCGAGCACGCCACCACCGCCGACGCGCTGGTCGACCAGGCCGACGCCGCGCTCTACCGCGCCAAGCGCCGGGGCAAGAACCGCGTCGAAGTCGAACACGCCCGCCCGCGCGCCCATTCCGGCTGACCCACTGCCCGTCCCGCGGGGGCGCCGGCGCCTGCGCCGGCTACCCTGACCCGTCTTGCGCCCACGCCGGCGCCCACATCGGCCGACCTGCAGCCCGTCTCGCGTTTGCGCCGGCGCCCACGCCGGCCGCCCGGTGACGGTCCCCGCGGAGCGTCCAAATTCAAGACCGGCGAACGGCCGGTCGACTTTATGGGGTAGCAGAAGGTGCGGGCGCCCGGCTCTGCTGCGGCCCGCGCGCCTCCTCGTTGTAGCAAACGACCCGCGGCAGGGCAGGCCATGAGACGCTTGATCGCGCCTACGCTCGTGAGCTGCGCGGCGGCCTGCGCCGCCGCGGCGCTCGTGCTGCCCGGCGCCGCGGCCAGGCCGGTCGTGAGCGGCGCCGCGGTGGCCCTGCTGGCGGCGGCTACGGCCGCCGCGTGGAGCGCCTGGCGGCGCGCCGGCCTGCGGCTGGCCGCCGAGCGCAGCGCCCGGACGGCGTGCGAGCAGCGCTACGCCGCCCTCTTCGAAGCGCGCGGCGACATCGTCTGCACCTTCGAGCTGTCCACCGACGACCACGCCGGCCCCCTGGTCGCGGTCAACGAGGCGGCCTGCATGTCGCTGGGCTATCCGCGCTCCGCGCTGCTGGGCATGACCTGGGACGAGCTCTACGCGCCCGAAGTGCGGCGCTCGGTCGCGCAACGCATGCGCGCGCTCGACCAGGCCGAAAGCCTCGCCTTCGAAAGCAGCTGGCTGACGAGCGACGGCCACCGCCTGCCGGTCGAGGTCTCGCTGCGCCGCGCCGGCGCGCCGCCCTCGCGCCTTTGCCTGGTCGTCGCCCGCGACCTGTCGGCTCGTCGCGAGCTCGCCCAGGTCTCGCGCGACAGGGCGCACGCCGACGAGCTCACCGGCCTGCTCACCCGGGGCGCCTTCTTCGCCGCGGTCGGCGAGGCGCGCCAGCGGGCCCGTCGGCTGGGCGCGCAGGTGCTCGTGCTGCACGCCGAGCTCACCGGCCTGCAGAGCGTGAACGACCGGTCGGGCCACGCCGCGGCCGACGCCCTCGTGCTGGCGGCGGCCGACGTGTTGCGCTTCACGTTTCGCGACTCCGACGTGGTCGCGCGCCTCGGCGGCGCCGAGTTCGTCGCCCTGGCGGTGCTCGGGCGCAGCGATCGCGAGCGCGTCGACTGGCGGGCGATCGTGGCGCGCTTAGACCAGGCTGTGCTCGCCAAGCGGGCGGAGCTCGCCGGCGAGTTCGTCTTCGACCTGCGCTACGCCGTCGAGGTGGCCGACTGGGAGGGCCTCGACGACATCGACGTGCTCCTCAGCCGCACCCGGCAGCCGGCGCCGTTGCCGGGGGCCTGGGCGGCCGTGCGCCGCGTCGAAAAGCTCGCCGCCCGGGTCTGACGCGCGGCGGCCTGCGCTTCAGGGCGCCGGCGTCCCCGTGGGTTGAGTGGTCGGCGCCGGCGCCGTCGTCGTTGGCGCGGTCGGGGTCGGCTTCGCCGGAGTCGGCGACGACGGCGCCGCCGGCGCCGACGGCGTGGTCGTCGACGGGCTGGGGGCCGGCGCCGGCGCGAGCGACGCGTAGTGACCGTTGAAGGTGTGGAAGACGGGCATGACCGCCGGCTGCCTGAAGTCGGCGACGCTCTGCGCGCCGAACACCATCTCGTAGTACCTGCCCCAGATCGGCACGCAGTAGGTGGCGCCCTGCACGCCGGGCATGGGCACTTCGGCCTGCGGATAGCCCATCCACACCGCGGTGGCGAGCTTGGGGTCGAAGCCGCAGAACCAGGCGTCGGCCGAGTTGGTCGTGGTGCCGGTCTTGCCGGCCGCCACGCCGGTGTAGTAGTTCGGCATGGCGGCCGCCGTGCCGTAGCGCGTGTTGCCCTGCAGGATCTTCTCGACCACGTAGGCCACGCCGGCCGGGATGGCGCGCTTGCCGTGCACCCTGGCGCGCTGCACGCGCCCGTCGGGGAAGACCACGCGGGCGATCGCCTGCGGCGCGTGGCGCACGCCCTGGGCGGCCAGCGTAGCGTAGGCGTCGGCCACCTCGAGCGGGTTCACGACCTCCGAGCCCAGCACGATCGAGGGATAGGGCTTCAGCGGGCTGGTGATGCCCATGCGGTGCGCCACCGCGACGATCTTGCGGGGTCCGAGGTCGAGGGCGAGCTGGGCGTAGACCGTGTTGTCGGACTGCCAGGTGGCGTTCACCAGGTTGATGCGGCCGGCGTAGGTGTTCGAGAAGGTGCTCACGTTCCAGTACGGCGGCACCGAACCCGCTCCCAGGTAGACGTGGAGCGGCGCCGAGTCGTAGTACGTCGTCGCCGGGTCCGCGCCCGCCTCGACCGCCGCTATCAGGGCGAAGGGTTTCATCGCCGAGCCGAGCTGGCGGTGGGCCTGCCAGGCCAGGTTGAACTTCGCCTTCTGCCAGTTGAGCGTGGTCGTCATGGCGCGGATGAAGCCGTTGGCCGGGTCGATCGACACGAGCGCGCCGGCCGGCCCCGCGGGCAGCGTCTCCTTCATGGCTTTGAGGGCGTCGCCCTGCATGCGCAGGTCGAGCGTCGTGGTGACCCGCAGGCCGCCCTCGAGCGTCTCGCGGGCGCCGTAGCGCGCCACCAGCTGCTGCTCGGCGTAGTCGACGAAGTACGCCGCCGCCGGCAGCACCCCTGGGGGCGTGGCGCGGAACACGCGCAGCTTGGTCTTCACTGCGCCGCGCTCCTGGGCCGCCGTGATGTAGCCCTGCCTGGCCATGTCCTCAAGCACGATGTTGCGCCGCGCCAGCGCGTCGGCCGGGTCGTAGACCGGCGAGTAGCCGCTGGGGTCTTCGGGCAGCCCGGCGAGCAGGGCCGCCTGCGCCAGGGTGAGGCGCGCCGCGCTTTTGTGAAAGTAGGTCTGCGAGGCCGCCTGCACGCCGTAGGCGCCGTCGCCGTAGTACACCGTGTTCAGGTAGGCCGTGAGAATACGGTCCTTCGACCACTTGTCTTCGAGCTGCCAGGCGAGGATCGCCTCGTGGACCTTGCGGGTGAGGGTGGTGTCGCCGTCGAGGTAGGCGTTCTTGACGTACTGCTCGGTGATCGTGCTGCCGCCCTGCAGCGTGCGCCCCGAGCGCAGGTCGGCCACGGCGGCCCGCGCGATGGCCTGAAAGTCGACGCCGTGGTGCTGGTAGAAGCGCCGGTCTTCGACGGCGACCGTCGCCTGTTTGAGCACGCGCGGGATGTCGGCGCTCGGCACGTCGATGCGGTCGACGGCGCCGTGCAGCCGGGCGATCAGGCGGCCGTGGCGGTCGTAGATCAGGGTCGTCTGGGCGACGTTGTGGGGCTGCAGGCTGGCCAGGGCCGGCGTGCCGTTGGCCAGGTTCACCGCCGACCCGCCGAGGGCCAGCAGCGCCACGACGACGGGCACCGCCAGCACGATCAGGCCGAGCACGATCCAGCGCAGGCGGTGGTGCTGCGGCCGGACCGGCGGTTCGCCCGCGGTGCGCAACAGACTGTGCGCCGTTCTCACAGCCGGAGCCCCCCGGTGTCGCTTGTGGCGAGCGGTGTCACACGCGTCCTCAGGCGCTCAGGCGGCTTCGCGCTCCGAGGGCACCGGCCGCGAGACGACGCCGGGGCCGTTCCTGTGGGCGCGCGGCTCGTCGAGCAGCAGGAGCACGAGGGGCAGCCGGGCCGCACGTTCGTCGGCCACGACCTGCGGCTGCCAGCGGCGCAGCCCGAACAGCACCCCGAGCACGGCGACCAGGGCCAGCACGCCGATGCCGGGCCAGAGCCGGGGCTCGAGCACGGTCGCGCAGCAGGCCAGCACGAGGGCGCCCAGCGACTCGGCCGTGATGCGGCTCCAGGTGCCGGGCGCGACCCTGCCCAGGATGAGGGTCAGGTAGGCGTCGAGCAGCGGCGCGGCAAAGCTCACCGCGGCGGGCACGAGGATGATGGCCGCGACCGACGCCGCCACGTCGCCCGCCGGCGCGTAGCCCAGGGCCTTTTCGGCCTCGCGCACGGCGATGGCGATGAACCAGGCGGCCCCGGCCAGGGCGACGAGGGCCAGCAGGGCGCGCACCACAAGGCTGCGCGGCGCGTGGTCGGGCAGGGCGCGCGCGCTGCGCCGCGCGGCGCCGCGAAGCCGAGCGCCGCGGCCGCGGCCGGCGGCGACTTGCGTGGACTCGACCTGGCTTGCCATCCCCGACCTCCCGTCGTGCCTGGTGCAAGCGGGTGGCTCGCCTGTGACGTCTCGTCGAGGCTCGTGCGCCCACGGCCTCGCCGCAGGCGACCCGCGCGTGCGCCTAGGCGAGCATCATTGCCTCGCTCGCGGCCTTTCAATGCCGTTGCGCCGGCCGCCGCCGCCGCGCTCGACCGGCAGCGACGCGATAAGATGTCGAGGCTCGGTTCGACCGCACGGGGGAGGGCGCAGACGATGGGTTTGGGAGATCCTGCCCGAGCACCAGGACCTGGCCGTCGGGAAGGAGTTCCCCATGACTCCGGTGACCTTCATGGTGTGCGTCGACTATCGCGAGAACGAGTGGATGCTGTGGCGCGCCAAAGACGCCGACGGCGACGCCGTCGGGCGCCGCGGCGTGTCGTCGGGCACCTGGCTGTGGCGCCTCGAGCCGCTCGACGAGGGCCACACCCGCCTGCTCACGCGCATGCGCGACCACTACCGCTGGACGTCGCCGTACATCCTGATCCAGCTCGCCGTCGACGCCTTCGACTTTCCCTTCATGCGCAAGGCGCTGCTCGGCATAAAGGCGCGCGCCGAGGCCCTGGCGGCCAGCGAGGCGGCAGCGAGCGCGCCGGCGGGGGAGACGAACGCGCCGGCGGAAGCGGCGCGCGAGAAGGGCTAGACCAGGCGCTCGCAGAGCGCGACGTCGAGCACGCGCCCGAACTTGTGGCCCACTTCGTGCAGCGTGCCGACGCGGGCGAAGCCCAGGCTTGCGGCCAGCGCCAGCCCCCCGGCGTTGTCGGCGCAGATCTGGGCGATCACGACGTGCAGTCCCAGGGCCGGGGCGGCCGCCACGGCGGCGCCGGCCAGGGCCACGCCCAGGCCCGAGCGCTGCGCGTCGGGGGCGACGTAGATCGAGGCTTCGGCCGTCTGGTCGTAGCCGGCTCGCGCCGACCAGCGCACGAGGCTCGACCAGCCCGCGACGCGCCCCGCGACCTCGCCCACCAGGCAGAGGCGCGTGCTCGGGCGCCGCCAGCCAGGCGGCGCGCGCGGCGACCGTCTCGGGTTCGAGGTCGAAGGTGGCCGTCGACGTCAGCACGGCCTGGTTGTAGATGGCCGCGACGGCGGCGGCATCGGCGGCCGTGGCGGGGCGGATCGTTGGGGTGGTCGTGGCCATGGCGCACCTCCTCGACTGGGGCCCGTCCGCCTCTGCGGGCGGCGCCCCTCCGGCGGCTCCACTCTAGCAGGGCCCGACGGCGGCCAGGTGGTAGATTGACGAAGCGCCGCCCGCGGGAACCATCCTGCGACGACCGTGCGACGGCTGCGCGGCGACCGCGCACACCGTGCGACCAATGTCGCCCGACCGCAAGCGAGCAAGCGAGGTGGACCATCTGCCAGAACGAGCGACCGTCTTTGGCGCCGGGCGGCGACCGTGGCTGATCCTTCGCCCGTCGCCGAGCCCGAGGCGCAGCCGGCCGGCCAGACGAAGGTGACCTACGTCGGTCAGGGCACCGTCCTGATCGAGATGGACGGCATGCGCATCCTGACCGATCCGGTGCTCAAGCGCTGGGTCGGTCCGCTGCGCCGCTACGGCGACCTGCCCGACGCGAGCGTGCGCCGTCACATCGACGTCATCCTGATCTCGCACCTGCACCTCGACCACCTCGACACGTCGTCGCTCAAGCTGCTGCCCAAGTCGGCCGTCGTGATCGGGCCGCCGCACATGGGCCGCACCGTGAGCCACATCGGATTCAAGACCGTGGTCGAGACGCGCCGCGACACGAGCCTGCACTTCGGCGACGTCGAGGTCATGGCGGTCCATGCCCGGCACACACGCCGGCGCTGGGTCGTGTCGCCGCCCACCGAACCGCTGGGCTTCATCGTGCACGGCTCGTCGACGGTCTACTTTGCCGGCGACACCGGCCTGTTCGACGGCATGGACGACCTGCACGACCGCATCGATGTGGCCCTGCTGCCCATCGAGACCTGGGGCGTGCGACCGCCCGAGGGCCGGCACCTGAGCCCGCGCTCCGCGGCCGACGCGCTCAGCCTGTTGCGGCCGCGCATCGCCGTGCCCATCCACTGGGGCACGCTCTACGTGCCCGGCTCGGCCTACGCCGGCAAGCAGGCGACCTACGCCTGGTTCCAGCGCACCCTGCACCGCCCCGAAGAGTTCGTGCGGCTCGCCGCCGAAGCGGCGCCCGACGTCGACGTGCGCCTGCTCATGCCCGGCGAGGCGCTCAACTTCGCCGCCCCCGCCGACGACGACGCGCCCGACCGCCGTTCGGGCGGCGACGACGCGCCCCAGCACCTCGGCCCAGCCACGCCGCAACCGGGCGGCCCCGCCGGCTAACGGGCGCCTCGCGACGCGGCGCCAGCCCGTTAGGTAGAGTAGCGCGACGCCGACCGCGACCACGACAGCCAGGCAGAGGTGCCCGAAGGCAACATGAACACCGAGATCGCTTCGCACCTGCGCGAGCGCGAGTCCGGCGGTGCGAGCAGCACGCGCCTCGAGATAGCGCCAGGCCGTGCTTTGCGTGGCCGGCGGGCTTATCGTGTACAGCGCGGTGCTGCTGATCATCTATCCGCGGGCCTGACGGCCGGCGCTCGCCGGTCCGAGCGGCGCCACGGCGCGCGGCAACGACCGTTTTGCGATTGGTGCGACAACGGACGCGACCACCGTCCACAGGGAGGCAGTCATGGCTGAGGGGGACGACCGTCGCGCCGCGGCGCCGGCCGCGGGCACGGCGGCGGCCGCTGGCACGGCGGCGGCGGGCACGGCAGCGGCAGGCACGGCGTCGGTCGGCCACGCCGAGGCGCGCGAACGGCAACGCCGTCGCCGCGCACACCGCACCGCGACGAGTGCGGTGGCGAGCGCCGCCGAGCCGGCGCGCCGGCCGCGCATCGGGGTCATCAGCGACACGCACGGCTACCTCGACCCCAGCGTGGCCACGCTGTTCGCCGGCGTCGACCTCATCATCCACGCCGGCGACGTGGGCGACCCCGCGATCATCGCCGCGCTGCAGGCGATCGCCCCGCTCACGGTGGTGTCGGGCAACGTCGAGCCCGACGACCTGAGCGCGGCGCTGCCGCGCGAGGTCGAGGGTGAGGTGGCCGGCGTGCGCTACGTGGTCGCCCACAAACCCAAGCGGCTGCTCAAGCACCTGGCCGCCGGCCGCCTGGCGACCGACGCAGGCGGCGCGCCGCCGCCCGACCTTGCGGTCTGCGGTCACGTGCACGTGCCCTCGGTCGCGTGGATCGACGGCACGCTGCAGCTCAATCCCGGTACGGCGAGCGCCCCCGACGAAGACGACGACGTTCCCACGGTCGTGGTCGTCGAAGCGGAGCTCACGGGCTTGTCGGCGCGCTTCATACCGCTGCGCCGCCGCCTGGCCGCCGACGGCAGCCCGCTGGTGACGCGCGTGCGCTGAGCGCCGAGGGCGCGGCGAGGCGCCGTCGCGACGGCGCAGCGCACGAGTCGAGCGATGGTCAGTGGTGGTGGCGGATGCGGCGAGCGGCCGCTTCGTAGATGCCCAGGAGCAGCAGGCTCAGGGCCGCGATGTAGGCGATCCCGGCGATCAGCATGGGGCGCCTCCCTCCCACGTTGCCGTATGCCTTTAAGTTGTGCCCCCGCGCGCGTTAAGGCGCCGTGAAGAGGACCGGGGTCGCCGCAAAGAGTCCGTAACGTACGGCGGGGCCGGCGGTCCGCTGCAAGCGGACCGCCGGCCCCGCCGGGTCGCCGCCCGCCTGTGGCGGCGTGCTCGATCAGGTCTCAGGCGGCTTCGCGCGACCCCGTGCAGTACGAGCACGGGCAACCGCCGGCGTGGCGCCAGCCGTACTCGATCCCCACCGTGAGCGCGCGGTCGGCGACGGCCGCCCGGCGCTCTTCGGGACGCGCTGCGACTCCGAGCTCGATAGGCGCGCCGGGTTCGTGCACGTCGAACACACGCCCGCCCAAGAACAGCAGGTGGTCGCCGAACTTCCGGTACATCGCCGGCCGTCCCGCGGCGAGGACCTCCTCGAACGTGAAGCTCCTGCGCCCTGCCGTGGCCATTTCTGCCAGCGCACCCGCCAGCTCCTGCACGTCGGTCACGACTCTCTCCCTCACACTTGGTTCTTTAGTACACGGTGGCCCCACGACATCGGCCGGGGTTCGCCAGCCCAGTGTCGACCCACCGTAGCGTGTCTATGCCCACACGGCGGCGACTCTAGCCCGTGTTGTTGTGTCGGTCGGCCCGGCACGCGCTCCGGACGCTATACTCAGCCAACTCACAGCTTCAGCCCAGCTTCCGCTCAGGCAGTGCTTCTAGACTCGCGTTCGCCTACAACGACAAGGAGAGCTTGGTGAGTGAGCCCGCAGCGCCGTCCGCGAGTGCATCCGCGGCCCCGCTTGCCGACCCCGACGTCATTCTCGCCGCGACCGGCATCGAACGTACCTACCGCCACGGCGACATCGCCCTGCCGGTGCTGTACGACCTCGACCTGTACGTGCGCCGCAGCGAGTGGGTCGCCTGCACCGGCCGCTCGGGCTCGGGTAAATCTACCCTGCTGCACGTGCTCGGCCTGCTCGACAGCGCCGACTCGGGCACCTACCTGCTGGCCGGCCGCGACGTCAGCGGCTTAGACGACGGCGCTCGCGCCCGGCTGCGCAACGAGCTGCTCGGCTTCGTCTTTCAGCTCCACAACCTGCTGCCGCGCACCAGCGCCCTCGAAAACGTGGCCACGCCGCTCGTCTACCGTGGCGTGCGGCGCGCCGAGCGCCTGCGCCGCGCTCACGCGGCGCTCGACGCCGTCGGCTTGGCCGACCGCGAGAGCCACGACCCCAGCCGCCTCTCGGGCGGCCAGATGCAGCGCGTGGCGATCGCCCGCGCCCTCGTGGGCGACCCCGAGCTGCTCCTGGTCGACGAGCCCACCGGCAACCTCGACCTGGCGGCCACCGACGAAGTGCTCGACCTGCTCGACGCGCTCCACGACCAGGGCCGCACCATCGTCATGATCACCCACGAAGAAGACGTCGCCGACCACGCCGACCGCCGGCTGGTGCTGCGCGACGGAGCCTTGCACGACCATCACCCGACGGAGGGATAAGCGATGACGTCACGCCACCTGCGCCTGCCGACCCGGCGGCGCGCCGCCGCCCTGGGCGCGCTCGTCGCCCTGACCGTGGCGGCGGGCGCCCTGCTGGCCGCCTGCGGCTCGAGCAACGCCGCGACCACCGGAGGGTCGACCAGCGCGACCGGCGGCCGAACGGCTCAGGTCCTCGCCACGGTGCGCCGCGGCAACCTGGTCGACAGCGTGGCCGGTCGGCTGCAGCTCGCGTCGGTCAAGAGCAAGGCCAACGTCAAGGCCGTCGTCCAGGTGAACGGCACGAACGCTGCACAGGTCGCCGTCGGACAGCCGGTCACCGTGGTGTTCGTCAAGCTGCCCGCCGGCGCGCGGCGCTTCTTCGGTTCCGGGTCTCCGCGCCCCTACGCGGGCGCGAGCGGCGCGCCCAACCCCGGCCAGAGCGGCGCACCCAGTGGCGGCTCGGGCTACTCCGGCGGCCAGGGCTTCTTCGGCGGGGGCGGCGGCCAGGGCGGCCTGAGCGCGTTCGGCGGCAAGACGGCCCAGGGCACCGTAACGGCGATCGCCGCCGGCAGCAACGGCTCGGTCTCGGCCACGATCACGATCGCCACGTTGCCGGCGGGCGTCACCACGAAGTACACGGGTATCGCTCAGATCCAGGTGAAGGTGCTGGCCAGCAACGTGCTGATCATCCCCACGGCCGCCATCAAGGGCAGCGGCAGCAGCGCCACCGTGCAGCTGCTCGCGGGCGGCAAGACCAGCACGCAAAGCGTGGTCGTCGGCCAGCAGGTCGCGGGCGAGTCCGAGATCACCTCGGGGCTGAGCGTCGGTCAGAACGTCGTCTACACGCGTCGCTTCTCGGGGTTCGGCCGCGGGTTCCGCAGCGGTCAGTCCGGCGGCGCCGGGTTCCCGCAGGGCGGACAGCAGTCCAACGGCACGACGAGCGGGACATGAGCGGCGCCGGCCGCGAGCGTCGGGCGGGGTCGTCGCAGCGACACGAAGGAGTCGAGGGCCGATGAAGACACTCAAACGCCGCTGGTGGCTCGTCGCCCTCGTCGTGGTCGTGATCGCGGCGGCCGTCGTCGGCGCCGTCTTCTTCTTCGGTCGCGGCAAGTCGAGCGGCGTGCACTACCTCACCTCGACGGCGGCGACGGGGACGATCGCTGAGACGGTGCAGTCCGACTTCACGCTGGCCGGCGCCCGCGACGCAGTGACGATCTCGCTCGGCGGCACCGGCAGCGCGTCGACGAACTCGGCCGCCACCACGTCGGCCACAACGGCCAGTGCGGTCACGGGGCACGACGCGATCACCACCATGCGCGCGGTCACTGCCGGCGGCGCGAGCGCCGCCCGCGCGACGGCCTCGGCCGCCACGCTGACCGATGTCACGGTGCCCGCGATCACGGCCCTGATCCCCACCTCCGGGCCGGTCGGCAGCACCGTGACCGTCGTCGGCAGCGGCTTCACCGGCGCAACGGCGGTCACCTTCAACGGCCGCACAGCGCGTTTCACCGTCAATAGCGATACGCAGATCACGACCACCGTGCCCGGCGGAGCGACGAGCGGCCCCATCGCGGTCACCGCTCCGGGCGGCGTGGCCACGAGTGCGGCGACGTTCGCGGTCACGCCCGCCCCCAAGCGGAGCAGCACGCCCACGCCTAAGCCGACCGCGACGCGCAGCTCGAGCGGCAGCGTCTCCTCCTCATATTCCAGCCGCTCTGCCTCGAGCGGCAGTAGCGCGTCGACCGCCAGCGGCTCGACCGGTTCGAGCAGCTCGACGAGTGCCAGCAGCTCGACGGCGTCGAGCGGCGTGGTGACCGGTATCCCCTTCGCGGCCGGCCGGGCGCCGAGCATGCTCGCACACCTGCTCACGCTCTCCGGCAAGCGCATCTACGCCTTCGTGAGCCCCTCGCCGCTGTACGAGACGCTCTCCACGAGCCTGGCGACGGGTTCTCAGCGCTCCAACGTCGCGGCGTTGCAGCGGGCTCTCAAGGCGGCCGGCTATTTCAGCGGCACGGTCAACGGCGAGTTCGGCGCCACCACCCAGACCGCGCTCGAAGACTGGCAGGGAGCTCAGGGCCTCACCAAGACCGGCAAGGTCACCACGTCGCAGTTCGTGTGGGTGCCCCTGGGCGCGACCATCGAATCGTGGAGCGTGAGCCTGGGCAGCAGCGTCAGCACCAGCACAGCGCTGGCGACGGTCGACTACCCCCGCGACCTCGTCGCCCAGGCGCTCGTGACCCAGGCCAACGTCTCGGCGCTCAAGGTCGGCCAAAAGGCCACGCTCACCATCGACGGCGCCACCGGCGATCCCTTCACGGCGACGATCACCTCGATCTCCAGCGAGCCCGCGTCGTCGAGCTCTTCGGGGGGTTCGTCGAGCACGGTCGAGTACACGGTCGACCTTGCTCCGCACAGCCTGCCGAGCCTCGCCAAGTCGGGCATGACCGGCTCGCTCACCGTCACGATCGCGTCGCGCAGCAACGTGCTGATAGTGCCCACGAGCGCCGTGAGCGGCAGCTCGTCGGCGTCGTTCGTGCGCGTCATGCTGAACGGCGTCCCCACGTACCGTCAGGTGACCACCGGCATGGCGACCTCGTCGCTCACCCAGATCACGAGCGGCCTCACCGCGGGTGAGGTCGTCGTCACCGGCCAGTACACCAACTCGGCCAGCACCAACTCGAGCACAAGCAACGGCAGCTTCGGCGGCCTCGGCGGCTTCGGCGGCGGCAGCTTCCGCCGCTCGTCGTCGGGAGGCTCCTTCAACGTCGTCCCGTCGGGCGGCGGCCAATGATCGTCGCCCTCGAATCGCTGCGCATGGCGCTGGCCAGCCTGCGCGCCAATCCGCTGCGCGCCGTGCTCACCATCCTCGGCATCGTCATCGGCATCGCCGCGGTGGTCGCGCTCACCTCGATCGGCAGCGGCTCGACCCGCGCGGTCGAGAACCGCTTCAACGCCTTCGGCACCGACACCATCACCGTCGAGAACAGTCCCTTCGTGAGCAGTGCCGTACCTCTGAGCGCCAGCGACGTGGCCGCCATCGACGCCACTCCCGGCGTCAAAGCGACGGTCACCTCGGTGAACACCAACGCCGCCGTCACGCTCGGCTCCAGCAGCGCGACCGAGACGATCAGCGGCACCTCGCCGCAGATCACGAGCATCGACCACCTCACCGTCGAGGCCGGCACCTTCTTCAGCAGCTTCGACGCCGGCCACGCGCTGCCGGTCGCCGTGCTCGGCAACACGGTGGCCAGCGACCTGAACGTGTCGCCGCTGCGCGCCGTGGGGCAGGTCGTCGACCTGGGCGGCGTGCAGTTTCGCGTGATCGGCGTGCTGGCCGCGCAGGGCGGCGTCGGCTTCGCTTCGGTCGACTCGAGCGTGCTTGTGCCGGTGGGCGCGATCGAAGGCCAGCTCGTCGCCTTTCGCCCCGACATCTCCCAGATCCGCGTGCAGGCCGAGCCGTCGGCCGTGAACACGTTCCAGGCCGCGGTGCAGTCGACCCTGCGCACCCAGCACGACCTGACGGGGAGCGAGCAGAACGACTTCCAGATCGTCAACGCAAGCTCGATCGCGTCGGCCGTGTCGTCGAGCACCAAGACCCTCACGCGCCTCATGGCGGCGATCGCCGCCATCAGCCTGGTCGTGGGCGGCATCGGTGTGGCCAACGTCATGCTCGTCACCGTGCGCGAGCGCACCCGCGAGATTGGCGTGCGGCGCGCCGTGGGGGCGACGCGGCGCCACATCGTCGTGCAGTTCCTGGTGTACGCCATCGTGATCAGCGTGATCGGCGGCATCCTGGGGCTGGCGCTGGGCATAGGGGGCGCCTACGTCGGCGGCTCCGCCCTGAGCGTCTCGCCGGTCTTCTCGGCGGCCACCGTGAGCCTCGCCCTGGTGGTGGCCGGCGCCGTCGGCATCCTGGCCGGCATCGGCCCGGCCGTGCAGGCCGCCTCGGTCGAACCGACCACCGCGCTGCGGTACGAATAAGGCGGCGCCGGGCGGCCGACCCTGGCAACGGATTTGCCGTCGCGGCGCTTGCGCTGCTTGCGGTGAGGTCTAGTATGAGGGCCAGAGGGGTCGCGCGGGCTCGGCTGTCGGCGCGCCACAAACCGTGCAGGAGGGGTCCATGAAACGTATTGCGCTGTGCGCGTTTGCCGTGCTTGCCATCGGACTGATACTGGCGCCGGGCGCGCTGGCGTCGACCGGGGTCAAACACTTCGCCCCCATGGGCCCGCGACGTGCGCCTGCGGCGGGTGTGAGATTTGCTCCAGTGGTCACAGGGCCGTACTCGATCACCGGTCACGTGCAGGACTTTGCCGGCACAGGGATCTCTGGCGCCGAGGTCGATTGGGGCTGGTGGGACAGCAACGCGGACTACACGTATGGCGGCTCGAACACCGAGCCCGGAACTGATGCAACGGGCCTGTTCTCCTTCTCGGACATCGCAGGCGGGCATACGTTCAACGGTCAGCCGTCCGACGACCTGCACATCTACTACAATCCGTCGCAGCCCGGTCTCGAGCAGATGGAAGCGTACGGCCTCGACTTCTCGGCGAACAACGACAACTCGTCGTATAGCTACGACATGAAGCCGGCCCAGGTCGCCGTGACCATCACCAACGCACCCGGCTCGCTGGCCGAGATAAAGGCCGGCAGCGCCACAGTGGGGTATGCGCAGGCCGACGTATCCCTCGTCTCAGGCACTGGCAACGCGAGCATCCTGCCCATGACCGACTTCGACGACCTCATCGCGATCGGCTACAACTCGATCGGCGCTTCCACGGCGCAGGCGGAATGGACGACAACGACGCCCGTCACCGTGGCCGCCGGCGCGACCGCGCCTGCTGTCAGCCTCGACTGGAGCAAGGCACTGCGTGCGTCGCTCGCGGGTCCGCTCTGCCAGCACTCGGGCAAGCCGGGCTCGACGGTCAAGATGGTGCTCAGCAACTGGCCGGCGACCTACCGGCCGCAGTTCGTTGCTTGGTACGACACCTCTTCGCATGACTACGGCCCGAACGCACCGGTCTCGACCGGCAGCACCTTCACGGTGCCGCTGAAGCTCGCGACCAACGCGCCCATCGATGTCGCCGAGATCGACACCTACCGCGCCGACTTTACCGACAGCCTCGTAGGCATGTGGGACTACTACCAGGTCTGCACGTTCAAGCCTTCGGCCAGCACGATTCGTCACGGCCACACCGTCCGCTTGAGCGGCATGCTGCCCGCCGGGGCCGGTACGGCCACCATCTACGGGACCATCCACAAGGTCTCCAGCCAGCCCGACACCCTGACGGCCAAGGGCTGGACCAAGCTGGGCACCTGCAAGGTCTCCTCGCACAAGTTCGCGAGCGCCCTGCTGCACCCCAAGCGCACCACCTACTACGTGGTCAAGTACAAGGGCTACGCCTTCTGGGCCTTCACCTCGGTCATCAAGGTGACGGTCCACTGACCAGACACTGAGGCGCCCAGCGGGCGCCTGACGAACCACTGGCCTGAAGCGGGGGCCGGGACGAGCTTGCTCGTCCCGGCCCCCGCGCCGTTCGTGGCCCGCCGCTCGCGCGGCGCCGCTACGCCCGCGGGTCCCTGACCAGCGCCAGGAACAGCGGCGCCGCGGTGCGCTTGTCGGTGAGCAGCAGCAGGTAAGGGTGGTCGGCGCTGATCGTGAGCGGCGCGTACGGCGCGGCCGAGAGGCCGACGATGCCGGCCGTCGCGGCCGCCGCCTCGACGCCGCCCTCGGCGACGTTGAGCACGGCCTTGTGCACGACACGCTCGATGTAGACGCGGCCCGGCGCGCCGGGCGCGACGATGCCCTGCAGCTCCGCGGTCTGCGGCGAGAAGGCCGACACCATGCCCATGGCCTGCAGCTGCGTCTTCAGATCGGGCTGCCGAGAAGGTGGTGTGCAGGCGCGGCAGCTCGAGCATGACCGACGCCGGGCGCGCGGCGCCGTACAGCGAATCGAGGCCGCGGGCGGCGAGCAGCGCGACCAGCGACTCGGGCGTCTGCCCGGCGCGCGGCACGACCACCCAGGCGGTCACCGGCCCCCTGGTGGCGAGCGCCACGGCGTCGTAGGCGCTCGTCTGGGCCACGGGCGCGGTGACGGGGCCGCTCATGGTCGGCACCTGCACCACGGTCCCGCCGGCCAGCGTGAAGGGCCGCGAAGCCGTCTGGCCGGCGTCGAACGGGGTCGCCCAGGCGGCCTTCACGTGGATCGTGTTGACCACTGTCAGAATGGTGGCGTCGCTGAAGTCGCCGGGTTGCACGATCTGCTTGATCAGGCCCGCTGTGCGCGTGTCGACCCAGCCGTTGACGGCGTCGGCGGCCCTGCCGGGGTCGGTGGGCAGCGGCAGCGTGGCGGCGGCGAAGTAGTCGCGGCCGGCGGCCAGAAAGTCGGGCGCAAAGGCCACGCCGCTGCGCAGCCACAGCGAGTCGGCGATCTGCACCGCCGGCCGCCGTCCGGCTTGCGCCGCGGCGATGAGGTCGGCCCAGGCCTGGTCTGTCGCGGGCAGGCTCAGGCCCTCGAGGCCGAGCGTACGGCGCATCTCGGCCGCCGTGCGGCCCTGGGCGCCGTTCATGATCATGGCGAGCACGTCGCCTATGGACAGCGGCGAGATGACGACGTTGCCGCCGGGGTTGTCGTGCGCCTCGCGGGCCAGCAGGTCGAGCCCAAAGCGGTCGAGCGGCGCGGCCAGCAGCCCGGCGTCGGCGAGCTGCGCGGGCCGGCCGCGGACCGGGTTCAGCGGCGCGGCGGCGGCCGCCGCCGTGGTGTGGTGGCTCGCGAGCAGCACGACGGCCGCGGCGGCGCACACCGCGACCAGCGAGACGGCGATGACGACGATGCGGCGCACGGTGCCTCCCTTGCCCGACTCCTGCGAGTCTCTTCAGTCCTGGCAAGGGAGACGCCGCGGGCCCGCGACGGGTTCGCGCCGGTCGCGCGGCGAGTGCACACCGGGCCGCGACGGGTTCGCGCCGGCCGCGCGGTCTTCGTGCCGGCCGCGCGGCGAGTGCACGGGCTTCGGAGCCCGGCCCGCGCCGGGCCGCCGGTCAGGCGGCCAGCGGCACGACCAGCAGCGGCACGGTGGCGCGGTGCACCAGGTGGTACGGGGTCGAGCCGAGCAGCAGACCCGTGAGCTGCGACTCGCCCCGGGTGCCGACGGCGATGATGTCGGCTTTGGTGCGCGCCGCGACGTTGATCAGCGCCTCGGAGGGACGTTCGCGTTCGAGCACCACCTCGGCCGGCACGCCGCGCTTCTGGGCGATGGCGAGGGCGTCGGCCGTGAGCTTGCGGCCGAGCTCCAGGACCGTTTCCGGGGGCACCAGCGACGAGGCGCCTATGCGCGGCGGCGCGTCGGCATAGGTGATGTAGACCTTGCCGGCCGCGCCGGCAAGGCTGAGCGCCTGATCGAGGGCCGCCTTGGCGCACTCCGAACCGTCGTACCCCACAACGATCGTCAAGCCCATCGTGTTCTCCTTCCCGACCGGTGCGCCCTTGCCGGGACCACGTCGCCGCGGGTGCGCGGCGCACACGACGGACTGGGCTCCCGCCACGGTGGCGGGCATGCTGCCGGCGGCCTCCCTTTCGAGGCCATGCACGCCTAGCAATTCCCCCCGGTCGCGGGCGGAAACCGCGTTGGCGCAGGCCGGGCGGCTCCTCTTTCCCGGGGTCGGCGTGGTACGCTGGGGTTGCGCAGTCGGGGGGACTGCCTGCGCGCAAACGCGAGCGACTGCCTGGGTCTTGGCTTGCCGTGCGCCCAGGAGCCGCCGTGACGAGAACGGTGCCGCGAGAGCGCTGGCGCGAGAATGCTGCCGCGAGAGCGCCGTCGCGACAACGGTGTCTACGACAAGGACGCAGCCGGGTGAGCGTCGAAGCCAGCAGAACGCGGTCGGCCGACCGCCCTGACAAGGAGAGTCGATGAAGCGCGCGCTGGTCCTTGCTGTCGTCGTCGCGTCGATGGGCCTGTTCGGCGCCGCCGCCCAGGCCGACTCGGCGTCGGCCGCGGGCTGGACGGCCCACCACCTGAACTTCGGTCCGCTGCTGTCGGTGGCGGCGCCCGACGCCGGCCACGCCTGGGCGGTCGGGCCCGCGCCGAGCATCGTGACCACGAGCAACGGCGGCGCTACCTGGAGCTCGCAGGACCCCGGCACCACCAGCCAGCTGTACTGCGTGGCGTTCTCCGACACGGCCGACGGCTGGGCCGTGGGCGACGCCGGCACGATCGTGGCCACCACCGACGGCGGCGCCCACTGGACGCCACAGACGGCGCCCGCCACGACCGCGCCCCTGGTCGGCGTGGCGAGCCACGACGCCGACGTCTGGGCGGTCGGCGCGGGCGGCATGATCGTAGCGACCACCGACGGCGGCGCGACCTGGCTCGCGCAGACCTCGCCGACCACCACCGACCTCTACAGCGTGAGCTTCGCCGACGCAAGCCACGGCTGGGCGGTGGGCGACGTCGGACGCATCGTCGCCACCACCGACGGCGGCGCCACCTGGACCACGCAGCAGGCGCACACCGGCGACTACCTGAACGGCGTGGCCAGCAGCGGAGCGCTGCACGCCTGGGCGGTCGGCGAAGAGGGCGTCATTCTCGCCACCACCGACGGCGGCGCGCACTGGACGATCGTGCGCCGCGCGGTCGCCAAGGCTCCCGACCTGTACACGGTGAGCTTCGCCGACAGCCGCCACGGCTGGGCGGTCGGCGACGACGGCGTGCTGCTGGCGACGACCAACGGCGGGCTCACCTGGCGCGCGCAGCCGACCACCGTGGGCAGCGAGGCTCTGGCCTCGGTGGCGTTCCCCGACGCGCTGCACGGCTTCGTGTCGGGCGTGGCCGGCGCCATGCTCACCACGGCGCGCGGCGGCTGGTCCGACACGCGACCCCCGGTGGCCACCGCCGCCGGCGGCGGCTGGCACCGCAGCGCGGCGCGCGTCACGCTGCACGCCGTCGACCCGGCGAGCGGTTCGGGCGTCGCCTCGCTCGCCTACTCGTTCAACGGCGGCGCGACGTGGAAGACGGGCTCGTCGTTCGTGGTCGCGGCGCCCGCCGACCACAGCAGGGACGGCCTGCACTCCTTCCTTTACCGGGCGACCGACAACGCGGGCAACGTAGGGCCCGCGCGCCGCGGGCTGGTGGGCATCGACACGAGCCGGCCCGCGCCCATCGCCGACTGGCCGGCGAGCGCCACGCGGGGGGCGCGCGCCACGCTGCGCTTCCGCATAGCCGACCGGCGCCCCGGCGCGCCCACCGCGACCGTCACCATCAGGGTGCGCAACGCCGGCGGTGCGCTCGTGCGCAAGCTCGTCGTGAGAGGGGTGAAGGTCGACACCACGCTGTCGTGCGCCTTCACCTGCACGCTGCCGGCGGGCACCTACCGGTTCGCGGTCGCCGCCGTCGATGCCGCCGGCAATGCGCAGGCGGTGCAGGCGCGCAACACGCTGCGGGTGCGGGCCTGACGACCTGCCCCGGGCGCCCCACGGGCTTCGCCGCCGCGGTACAGCCCTGACGGAGCGGCGCGTGCCGCCGCCGGCGGCTGCACGCGGCCTGCCGAGGTCCTACAATGGGATCGTCGACGAGGAGATGCTGGCCATGACCGACGACAGGCTCGTCTGTCACGAATGTGGCCGCACGTTTCGCGGGATCAACGCGCGCATCGGCGAAGAGATGTGCCCGCAGTGCGGCAGCATCGACATAGCGAGGGTCGCACCAGCGGCCCCAGCCGCGCCTGGCGAACCCGCTGCGCCCGATCGAGACACCTCTGTGCCTGAGCGAAGCCCCGCTGCGCCCGATCGGCGCCCCTCGCCGATCCGCGCCCCCCTGCGCCGGTTCCGCGCCCCCCTGCGCCCGATCTGCGCGCAGCCCCGACCGACGAGGTTTGACAGTCACCCTAAAGTGAGAGAGACTTTCAGTAGATGGTAACTACTGAAAGGTCGTCTCTGTCATGAATGCCTCGACCATGGCCGCCGGCCGGCGGCGCTGGTGGGCGCTCGGCGCCCTCGCCGTGAGCAGTCTCGTCGTCGGTCTCGACCTGACCGTCCTCAACCTGGCGCTGCCCACTCTGGCCGTCTCGCTGCACATCACGAGCGGCGACACGCTGCAGTGGTTCGTCGTCTCCTACAGCCTTGTCTTTGCCGCCATGCTGCTGCCCGCGGGGCTGCTCGGCGATCGCTTTGGCCGCAAGCGCCTGCTGATCGTCGCCCTCGTGGTGTTCGGCGTCGCCTCGCTGGCCTGCGCCTACTCCGCCTCGGCGGGGCAGTTGATCGCCGCCCGCGCCCTGCTCGGGCTGGGCGCCGCCTTCATCCTGCCGCTGTCGATCGCGGTGATCCCCGTGCTGTTCACCGAAGACGAGCGCCAGCGGGCCATCACCATCGTGATGGGCATGACGATGATCGCCTTTCCCATCGGCCCGATCCTCGGCGGCTGGCTGCTCACACACTTCTGGTGGGGCTCGGTGTTCCTCATCAACGTGCCGGTGATCGCTGTCGCGCTGGTCGCCGTGGCCCTGCTCATGCCCGAGTCGCGCAGCACGCGCCGCGCGCCGATCGACTACACCGGTGTGGTGCTGTCGAGCGCCGGCCTGACGTTGCTCAGCTACGGCCTGATCGAGGCCGGCCAGAAGGGCTGGGGCCAGGCCGCGGACATCGCCTACATGGTCGCCGGCGCCCTCGTGCTCGTCGGGTTCGTGGCCTGGGAGCGCATCGTGCCGCGCCGCCGCCACGGCCGCCCGCTGGTCGACCTCACCCTGTTTGCGTCGAGCGGCTTCACGTGGGGCACGATCCTCGCCACCATGGTCTCGTTCGCCATGTTCGGCCTGCTGTTCACGGTGCCGACCTACTACGAGGCGATCGTCGGCGTGAACCCGCTGGGCGCCGGCGTGCGGCTGCTGCCCATGATCGGCGGCCTGGTGGTCGGCGCCGTGCTCGCCGACCGGCTCGCCCGCCCGGTGGGCGCCAAGCTCACCGTGGCCCTGGGGTTCGTGCTCATCGCCGTGGGGCTGCTCATGGGCGCGCTCACCACGGTGAGCAGCGGTTACGGCTACGCCGCCCTGTGGGTGACCATCATGGGCGCCGGCCTGGGCTTCGCCCTGCCCGGCGCCATGAACGCCGCCCTGGGCGCGCTCTCGGCCGAGCGCAGCGGCGTGGGCTCGGCCCTGATCATGGCCATGCGCCAGGTCGGCGGCACGTTCGGCGTGGCCATCCTCGGCTCGGTGCTGAGCTCGGCCTACCGCTCGGGGCTGCACGCGGCCGTGGTGCCGACCGCCCTGGCGGCCACCGTGCGCGACAGCGTGTCAGAAGGCGTCGCCGTGGCCCATCAGATCGGTTCGGCGGCCCTGTTCGCCCTGGTGCGCTCCGCCTTTGTGCACGGCATGGACATCATGCTCGCGGTCTGCGGCGGCATCGCCGTGGCCGGCATCGTGCTGACCCTCGCCTTCTTGCCGCGCCGCTCCGAGCCGGTCGAGATAGCCGAGGAGGCCCGCGACGTCACCGACGCGGCCGCGCCCGGCCGGAGCGGCGCCGTTGCGGTAAGCCGTGGCCAGGGTGCAGAATCAGCACGACCGTCGCTCGGTGGGCGGTGAGCTGATATGGAGGTGGCCGGCTTGTCCGGACTGCGCGAACGCAAGAAGGCCAAGACGCACCAGGCCATCCAGGAGGCCGCCCTGCGACTGTTTCGCGCGCAGGGCTACGAGGGCACGACCGTCGAGCAGATCGCCGCGGCCGCCGACGTCTCGCCGAGCACCTACTTTCGCTACTTTCCCACCAAAGAGGACGTGGTCATTCACGACGCCCTCGACCCGCTGCTGTTCGCCTCGTTCGCCGAGCAGCCGGCCGAGCTCAGCCCCATCCAGGCGCTGCGCGCCTCTATGGCCGCCGTCTTTGGCGCGCTCACGCCCGAGGAGCTGGCCTTCGAGTACGAACGCCAGGAGCTGGTGCTGGGCGTGCCCGAACTGCGCGCCCGCATGCTCGACGACCTGGCGAACACGTTCCGCGGGTTCGCCGAAGCGCTGGGCGCCCGGGTCGGGCGCTCGCCCGACGACCTCGAGGTGCGCGCCTTCGCCGGCGCCGTGCTGGGGGCGGGTATCGCCGTGTGGCTGACCGCTCCGCCCGGCGAGAAGGTCGCCGACTTCATCGGGCAGTTCGATGCCGCCATGGCCTACCTCGACATCAGCCTGCGCATGTAGCGCGAGCGTCGGTCAGCCCGGCGCGACCACCGTGATCGTGACCGGCACCGAACCGAGATGGTCGCCGCCCTCGGCCTCCGTGCCGTCGCCGACCGTGTAGAAGTTGAGCGTGCCGGTGATGGTGCTGCCCACCTGCGCGTCGGCGGGCACGTCAAGGGTGGCGTGGATCAGGGCGTTGCCGCCCGCCGCTATGGTGACGGGCGCCGCGGCGGTGGCCGACACGGTGAGACCCGTGACGGGCTGCGGCGCGGTGTAGTCGACGTCGATCGTGTAGTCGGCGCTCGCGGCCGCCGAGTCCGGGTTACCGTAGCCCATGATCAGCGTCCACAGGCCGGCCATGGGATTGGCCTCGACCACGGCGTTGCCGGCGCTCGTGGTGGCGAGGCTCTCGGACTTGTCGGTCTGGCTGGGGTCGTAGAGGCCCAGGTCGACCAGCGTGTCGGCGCCGGTCCAGGTGGCCTGCGCGGTGACCAGGGTCACGCCTTGCGGCAGCGTGAAGGTGGCGGTGGGGGAGATGCCGTTCGTCGTGGGCGCCAGCGTGCCGGTGATCGGCGGCAGCGTGACGTCGTCGTAGAGGCCGGTGCCGGCGCTGGTGTCGCCTGGCTCTCGGCGTAGGCGGGCAGGGCCGTCGCGCCGCCGTTGGAGACGGTGAAGTCGGTGCTCGCCTGCGTGCCGGGCGCGGCTGAGGCGGTCCAGGCGGCCGGCGCCACGCTAGGCGTGTCGAGCGTGACCGTGCCGCTGTAGGGCTCGCTGAACGAGCGGCCGTTGAAGCCGGCGCCCCAGACGATGAGCTGCCACGTGCCGGCCTCGGGAGCGTCCCAGACGACCTGCTCGGCGCGGTGGCTGAACGCCGTCGCGGGCACCGTGAACGAGGAGTAGTCGGGGTACCAGAGCAGGTCGCCCCCCTTGGCGTCGCGCAGGTCGCCGCTGGGGTCGATGAGGTAGAGGTCGACGAGGTTGCCGGTGTCGGGCCAGGTGAGCGAGGCCGTCAGCGAGCGCGTGCCGGCGGGCACGTGCACGTCGTAGAAGTAGAGCTCGCCGCCCGAGTACTCGACGGTGGAGCCCGTGAGCTGGCCCTTGAAGCTGCCGCGGCCGCTCGAGAGCGTGACCGGCACGCGCACCGCGACGGGGATGAGTGTGGTGGTGACGCCGTTGCCGACGGAGATGCCGTACATCCACGTACCGGCCGACGAAGGCGCGGTGACGGTGGCCGCGATGCGTGTCGAGCGGCCGGGCGCGAGGGTGACGTTGTGCTTGGAGAGGGCGATCACCGGGGTCGGGGTGTTGCGTGAGAACGTGACCCGCAGGTGCACGGTCTGCGGCGCGGTCGGCGCCATGTCGCCGGTCGGGTAGATGTCGATCTCCCAGGGCCGGCCCTTGAGGACGGCCGGGCGCTGCGACGTGGGCCCGGTGAGGGAGATCTGGTCGAACGAGAGGTGGCCGTAGCCGCCGCTCGTTTGGCCGTACGAGACGAAGTTGCCGTGCGAGTCGTAGACCGCGCTGTCGAGCGAGACGTTGGGCCCGGACGGCCAGGTGAGCCGGACCTGCACGAACTGGGCGCCGGCCGGCACGGTGAAGCGCTTGACCGCGGTGTAGTCGGGCGCACTCACGGCGAACTGCCGAAAGTCGAGGGTGTGGAAGGTGGCGAAGTTGCGCGGAGCGAGGCTGATGCGCTCGGTCTTGCTGCCGGTGTTCTCGAGCGTGATGGTCGTCTTTGCGCTGGCGCCGGCGGCGACACGCGGCGACCAGCTCGTGGGGCTCGTGCGGTCGGCGTTGACTCCCGCCTGGAAAGCCTTGCCCTGGCCGAGGACGGCGTGCACCGCGGCGGCGGCGTTCACGAGGCCGCTGCTCTGGTCGATCGCCGGGTAGCCGAGATCGGTGGCCGTGTTGGCCAGCAGGGTCTTCCAGTAGGCCGGCGCCGGCAGGACCTGGCCCGGGTGGGCGAGCTTCCAGGCCGACTCGGCGAGCGCGAGGTCGCCGGCGACCACCGGGCACGCCATGCTGGTGCCGCCGAAGATCTGGGTGTCGACGTCGCCGTAGGCGTCGCCCGAGCCGGTCGGCGCGAGCGCCCAGCCCCAGGCTCCGAAGCCCATGATGTCGGGCCTGAAGTCGCCCTCGGAGTTGGGCCCGCGGCTCGTCCAGGTGATGACCTGGTCGCCCTTGTAGGAGCCGCCGGTGGTGAGGTAGGCGATCTGCGAGAAGAGCCGGTAGCCGGTGGTGGCGCCCACGGCGATCACGTTCTTGAGGTCGGGCGCCGAGCCTTCGGTGCCCTGTCCGGGGCCTTCATTGCCCTCGGAGTTGACCACGGTGATGCCGTCGTCGATGGCGGTCTGAAAGGCCTGCGCCAGCGGGTCGGCGCCGTTCGGGGGAATGAAGGCGTCGCCCAGGCTGCACGAGATGATGTCGACCTTCTGGGCGATGAGCCACTCGATGCCGCGCATGATGTTGGAGTCCCAGCCGCCGCTCACGTCGAGCACCTTGGCCATGACGACCTTGGCGCCGGGCGCCATGCCTTCGATGCGCATGGAGGTGCCGGTGCTCGAGTTGTAGACGAGCTTGCCCTGGGCGGCCACGCAGCTCGAGGTGGCGGTGCCGTGACCGTCGGAGTCTTGCAGGCCGTCGCCGGTGAAGTCGCGGTAGCCGTCGATGGCGGCGGCGAGGTCGGGGTGCGAGGGGTCGGTGCCGGTGTCGAGCATGCCCACGCGGATGCCCTGGCCCCTGACGGCCTGGCCGTTCACCTTGATGGCCCAGGCGTCTTGGGCGTGGGTGAGCTGTAACGCTTCGGATTCGAGGGGCGCCGTCGAGGCGGCCGCGGCCGTTGCGCCCGTCGCCTGGCCGGCGGTGCGTCCGGTTTTGGCGACCTTGGTGCCGACGCCGGGCGTTGTGGGAACGCGCACCTTGCGGTCGGAGACCACGTTGAGGACGTTGCCGTCGCGCAGCAGCTCGCCGAGTGTGGCCCGCGAGACGGTGGCGGCGACGCTCGAGAAGTAGCGGTACCGGTAGACGCCGGTGGCGTGGTCGTGGGCCAGCCTGTTGACGACCTCGCCGCCGTCGCCGTGGGACTTGAGGAGGACGATGACCTTGATCGTCGGCTTGGCGCTCGTGCCGGGGGCGCCGGACGCCCCGGCCCGCACGACGGCGCCGAGCAGCGATCCCGCCACCACGATCGCCACGATGACACTGATGATGGTGCGTCGCCTCATTGACCTCTCCCAGCCCCGTTGGTGGCAAGTCGACTAGTTATATGGGGCCGCGCACGCGGCCGCAAGCGCGCGAGGGCAACGTCGACCCGCTTGCCGCGGCGCCGCGACCGCAGTTCCTTACTTCTTTGATAGTCGGTTATGCTTAGCAGTACGAGCAGACGCCGCGACGCCCGTGTCGCGCCAAGGCCGTACGCGTCGCGCGCCTGACAACCGGTTGCACGTCCGCCATCGTCAGGAGGCCGCATGACCGTTCTGCAGCTGCCCTTCCGCCTGCCCCAGTCCTGTGTGCGCATCGCGGGCACGCGCGCCTTCGCTCACGACGCGCTGCTCGACCGCGACGACGTCTCCGCCCAGGCGACCGTCACCCTCGACGTGATCGCCGAGCGCGAGCTCTCCGCGCTGCGTATCGCCGAGGGCGTGCTGGCCGACACCGACGTCGGTTTCGAGTGGACCGACGACGGGCGCCTCGTCACGAGCTCGGTCGAGCTCACCGGGCGGGCCGGCGCCGTCGCCGTGGGCGTCGTCTCCGCCGCTACCTCGGTCGCCGGCGTGCTGCTCGGCGCTCCCGCCCTGGCGCTGGCCCGCGCCGCCGCTCCGGCCGCGCCCGCCCCGCGGCCCGCCGGCGCCGCGGCCGCCGGCGCCGACAGGGCGGCCGACGGTGTGGCCGCGGCCGACGGTGCGGCGACGGCCGACGGGGCGGCTGCGGCCGGCGGGCCGGCGGCGGCCGACGGGGCGCCGGCGCCGGACCGCGATGCGCAGGCCGTCGGCGCCGCGTACCGTGCGGCGCATCCCGACGAAAGCGAGGCGCGCGAGACCTGCGCGAGCCTCATCCCCGAGCTGGCGCGCGGCCTGGCCGACGCCCTGCGCCGGGTGCCGGGCGCCGCCGACGGCAAGGCCCGCGCCGAGGCGCTGGGCGCGGTGCGCGCCGTCGAGGGCGCGCTTGCCGCGGCGCGCGCCCAGGCCGGCGCCCTCGACGAGCACTTCCGCGCCTGGCGGGCGACCACCGTCGCCACGCGCCTCGAGCACTACGAGTTCCTGCTCGAGCTCGACACCATCGTGGCCGCGCAGGCGCTGCCCGAGCTGGTCGACGGCCGGCTGCGCGGCGCCGGCGACGGCGACGCCGGCAGCCTCGCGGCGCTGGCCGCCGTGCAGGCCGCCTTCGACGCGCTGGGCGTGATGGTCGTGGTGACCGACGACCCGCCGGCCGCGCCGGCGACGCCGCACGCCGACGGCGCGGTCCGCCCCGACGGCGCGACGCGCCCCGACGGCGCGGCCCGCTCCGACGGCGCGCCGGCGCCCGACGGCGCGCGCCGGCCGCTCGTCGCCGAGAACGAGATCGTCGTGCGCCTGCCGCGGCGCGTGCGGCTCACCGTGTACGAGCTCGGCGCCGGCGACGAGCTCGTCAAGCGCTCGTCGAGCGCGGCGCTCGTCATGGACGGCCGCTGCCCGCACGCCACCGTCGAGCTCACCAAAGCGCTGTTCGGCAAGCGCGCCGTGAAGCTCGGCTTCTCGGCGGGCAGCGCGCTCGAGTCGCTGCGCGTCGGGGCCGCCTCGGGGGCCGCCGCGGCGGCCGAAGCCGCCGGCGCGCTCCCCAACGCCGTCGCCCTCGGCCTGGAGCGCTCGCGCAAGATCGTCACGCGAGCGGCCGCCCTGCGCTTCGCGGCGCTCGACCAGCGCCTCTCGGTGCTCACCCGCGAGCTCCAGCTCAAGCGCCAGGAGATCGCCGAGGCGGGCCTGCAGGCGACCGCAGGCTCGTACGCCGAGCTGCAGGCGCTCAAACGACAGGTCGCGCTGCTCGAGCAACGCAAGGCGCTGGCCGCCCTCGAAGCCGACCTGGGGATCACCGCGACCGCCGACGCAGCGACCGCCGACGCGGCGACCGCCGACACCGCGGTCGCGGCGACCTTGGCGACCTCGGCGGCCGCGGCGGCCGACCTTGCCGCCGTCGGCGCGGCCGACCAGCCGGCCGTCGACACATCAGCATGACCACGGCCTCAACGGCCACCTGACCCGGGCCCGAAGGGCCGCCCGCACCCGAGAAAGGGAACACCGCCATGCCAGACCCGGTCTACAAGCTCGGCAAGCTGCCCAAGGCGGTCGACGACCGCAACCTCCTGCTGGCCAGCTACCTCACGCCGGCCGCTCCGACCCCGCCGCCGGCTGTCGACTACGCGTCGGCCGTCACCGACTGGGGCATGCTCGGCAACGACAGGGTCGGTGACTGCGCCCTCGCCGGCCAGGCCCACGCCGACATGCTCTGGACGGCCAACGCCGAGCACCGCGCCCTCGCCATCACCACCGCGCAGGTGCTGCGCGCCTACTCGGCGATCACCGGCTACGACCCGCACGACGACGGTCCCGGCGGCAACCCGACCGACCGCGGCACGGTGCTGCTCGACGCCCTCAAGTACTGGCGCACGCAGGGCATAGACCGTCAGACCATCTCGGCCTTCGTCGAGGTCGACACGACCTCGGTGGCCGACGCCAAGCTCGCCATCGACCTGTTCGGCTGCCTGTACGTGGGCGTCGAGCTGCCCGCCGCCGTGCTGCCCGAGGCCCCGGGGGAGCTGCCGCCGTGGACCGTGGTGCCCGACGGCAGCAGGCGCCACGCGCCCGACCCCCACAACGGCCATTGCGTGATCTACGCCGCCTACGACGAGAGCGGCCCGACGGTGGTCACCTGGGGCACCACGGTGAAGGCGTCGTGGGGCTTTCACGCCGCCTACTGCGACGAGCTCTACGCCATGCTCTCGCCGGCCTGGCTGCGCCACGACCCGCCGGGCATCGACGTGGCCACACTCACGGCCGACCTCGCCCTCGTTGCGCGCAAGTAGACTGATGGTGCGCAGTCGTTGCGGACCGACGCTGCGCGATCGCGTGCGACCGCCGGCGGCCCCCGTGGGCCGGCGGCACGACTTGCCTTTGCCGGGTTTCCAGGAGGACGCCATGACCGAGCCCCGCGAGATCGCCGAGAAGGCCGAAGAGGTCGTCCCCGGCCTCTACCACTGGCACATCCACAACAGCAACATCGGCGGTTCGATCTCGAGCTCGCACGCCCTCGTCGACGGCGACGCCTGCGTGCTGATCGACCCGGTCCGCCTGGCCGGCGACGCCCTGGCCGCGTGGCCGGCGCCGGGCAACGTGCTGCTCAGCGCGCGCTGCCACCAGCGCGCCGCGTGGCGCTACCGCCGCGAGCTCGGCGCCGAGGTCTGGCTGCCGGTCGACGCGGCCGCCGCCGATGAGGAGCCCGACCACCGCTACGGCGAGGGCGACACGCTGCCCGGCGGCCTCGTGGCGGTGCGCACTCCCGGCCCCGAGTGGCCGCACTACTCCTTCGTGCGGGCAGCCGACCCGGGGCTGCTGTTCTGCTCCGACCTGATCTCGCACGACGGCGGCGGCGAGCTCGCCTTCGTGCCCTTCGAGTACCACGAGGACCCGGCCGAGACCCGGCGCAGCGTCGAGCGGCTCCTCGAGCTGCCCTTCACCATCCTCTGCCTCGACCACGGCACGCCGCTGCTCGACGACCCCAAGGGGGCGGTGCGCCGGCTGCTTGCCCGGTAGCACGCGGCGCGCGTTTGCCGAACGCCCGACGGGGCGACAAATCCTGAGATCGAGCCCAGCCGGGAGGAGCACCACGAGCGCACAGAAGACCACCCAGAAGCCCACGACCAGGCACGACCCCGTCGACCCCCAGGGGCTTGCCTGCGACCTCGACAACGTCATCCAGACGGTCGGGCTCTCGAAGACCTTCCCGGGCGGCATCCGCGCCGTCGAGGCGCTCGACCTGATGGTCGCCGCCGGCGAGATCTTCGGCCTGCTCGGCCCCAACGGCGCCGGCAAGACGACCACCGTCGGCATGCTCTCGACGCGCGTTGTGCCGAGCGCCGGCAGCGCCTGCGTGGGCGGCGTCGATGTGGTCGCCGAGCCGGCCCTGGCCAAACAGGCGATGGGCGTGGTCGCGCAGTCGAACACGCTCGACCGCAGCCTCACGGTCTGGGAGAACCTCTACTACCACTGCCGCTATTTCGGGCTCGACAAGGGCGCGGCGCGGGCGCGGGCCGACGAGCTGCTCGAGCAGTTCCACCTGGCCGACCGCGCCAAAGCCGACGTCTACGCGCTGTCGGGCGGCATGGCGCAGCGCCTCATGGTGGCGCGCAGCATCTCGCACCGGCCCCACATCCTCTTTCTCGACGAGCCCACCGCGGGCCTCGACCCGCAGAGTCGGCTCGCCTTGTGGGAGATCCTCGGCGAGCTGCACGGCGAGGGCCTCACGGTGCTGCTCACCACGCACTACATGGAAGAGGCCGACCAGCTCTGCGACCGCGTGGCGATCATGGACCACGGCCGCATCCTCGCGCTCGACACACCGGCCGGCCTGAAGGCCTCGGTGGGCGCTGCCACGATCGCCCGCGTGGCCACCACCGGCGATCCGGCAGCCCTCGCCGCCGCCCTCACCGAGGGCCTGGGCGACGGCGCCCGCGCCGAGATCGGCGACGGCGTCGTCACCGTCTTCCTCAAGGGCGGCGACGGCGTCGTGCCGCGCATCGTGGCGCACGCCGAATCCGGCGGCTTTCCCATCACCGACCTGTCGGTCAGCGAGCCCACCCTCGAGACCGTGTTCATCACCCTGACCGGCAAGGAGCTGCGCGAATGAGCGTCGTCGCCGATCTCGAGACGCGGCGGGCGATGGGCTTTCGCCCGGCGCGCGCCGCCGGCATGACCGCCTTCTGGGCGCTGCTGCTGCGCGACCTGCGCGTGCTGCAGAAGACGATCGTCGTGTTCGCCATCCGCACGATCATGCAGCCCCTGCTGCTCGTGTTCGTCTTCACCTACGTCTTCCCCAAGATCGGCCAGGGGGTCGGCGGCTCGTCGCAGTCCGAGGCGAGCTTCTCGACCCTGCTCATGGCCGGCGTGGTGGGCACATCGATGATCTTCCAGGGCGTGCAGGCGGTCGCCCTGCCGCTCGTGCAGGAGTTCGGCTACACGCGCGAGATCGAGGACCGCGTGATGGCGCCCATGCCGGTCTGGGGCGTGGCGGCCGAAAAGATCGCCGCCGGCGCCGTGCAGGCGCTGATCGCCGGCCTCGTCGTCTTTCCGCTGGCGGCCGTCATTCCGGCGACGCCGGTGCACCTGCACGTGCACTGGGTCTTTCTGCTGACCATCGCCCCGATCGCGGCCGTGCTGTCGGCGGCGCTCGGCCTGACGATGGGCACCCGCGTGAAGCCCCAGCAGGTGCCGCTGCTGTTCGCCATCGTCGTGCTGCCCATCACGTTCCTGGGCGCCGTGTACTACCCCTGGGCGGCGCTCGCCCCGATCCGCTGGCTGCAGGTGCTGGTGCTGGTCAATCCCCTGGTCTACATGTGCGAGGGCTTTCGCCTGTCGCTCACCTCGGGCGTGCCGCACATGCCGATCTGGTCGATCTACGTGGGCATGATCGCCTTCACCGTCGTTCTGCTGTGGGTCGGCATCGACGGCTTTCGGCGGCGCGTGCTGAGCTAGCTCGCCGGCTGGCCGGCGAGGCGCGCCGGCCCGGGCGCGGCGGGCCGCCGGCCGGGCTCGATCGCCGCGGCGGCGACCGTGGCGAGCAGGTCGAGCAGCTCGGCCAGTCCTTCGGACGGCGGCTTGGGCAGCGTGACCGTGATCGACAGCGGCGCACCGGGGTCGCGACCGACGACGAGGTGCCCGACGCCGCCGCCGGCGGCGAGGCCGCGCGGCGCCGGCCGTACGGTGCGGCGCGACGACCACGCACGACACCGCCCCCAGCACGTCGCAGACCGCGTCCGCCAGGCGCTCGAGCGCGACGTCGCGGTCGGGTTGCGGCGAGCGCCGCCGCGAGCGCCGGGGCCAGGTCGCGCAGCGCCGCGCACAGCCCGCGCAGCTCGTCGCGCCCCGAACGCGAGGCGGCGCGCAGCGAGGTGTTGTGCAGGGCGACCGCCGCCTGGCCGGCGACCGCCTGGCAGAGCCGCAGCTCCTGGCGCGTGTAGCAGCGCGCGCGGCGGGCGTCGATCGCCTCGAGCAGGCCGATCGACTCGCCGCGGTAGACCAGCGGCAGCATGAGCAGGCTGCGGTCGCCGCCGCTGCGCAGCGCGGCGACCTCGGCCGCGTCGGCGCGCGGGTCGTCGACGTTCACCACCGCCGCCACGTGCTCGGCGAGCACCTTGCGCGTAAGGGGGAACTGGCGCACGTCGTAGGTCTCGGTGTCGGGCAGGCGCTCGCCGCCGCCGTCGTACTCGGCCAGCGCCTGCACCAGCCTGGTCGCGCGGGTCGTAGGTCGACACGGCGCAGAAGTCGCAGTCGAGCAGGCGCGTGATGCGGCGCGCGATCTCGGCGAGCAGGGGCTGCAGGTCGACCTCGCTGGCCACGGCGAGCGAGGTCTCGACGATGGTGTCGAGCTCGCGCTCGCGGGCGCGCCGCGCGGCGACGTGCGAGCTGCCGCCGATGGCTCGCGTGAGCTCCTCGATGTCGTCGGTGGCGATGCGGCGGTGGCCGCCGGCGGTGCGCGTGCAGGGCAGAAAGCCCGTCGCCGTCCAGCGCCGGATGGTGACCGGCGAGACTCCGAGCCGCCGGGCCGCGTGCTGCACGCTCAAGAAAGCGCTCATGGCGGCAACCTATGCCGTGCCGGCGACGTGGTCAATATCGAGCAGATTCCGGGCCGGAATGTGAGCAGGTTTGAGCAAGCATCCGGCATGTCCGCGGCCCTGAATAGCTGGCAGAATGCAGGCAAACCAGCAAGCGGCGCCGGCGCTCGCAGGCAAGTTCGAGCCGCCGGCCCGGCAAGTTCGTCCGCGGCGCCCGGCACGGGGCGCACTCGAGGGGGGGAGCGGCGATGGGCATGCGGGTGCTGCAACTGGGTGTCGGTTCGGTCGGCGAGGTCACGGCGCGCACCATGGCGCCCGACCCCGACGTGAGCACGGTCGTGCTGGCCGATCTCGACGAGCGCCGCCTCGCCGAGGTGGCGGCGAAGCTGCCGGCCGACAAGGTCGAGATGCTGCCGCTCGACGCCACCGACGACGGGGCGCTCACCGACGCCCTCGCCGGCGTCGACCTGTGCTTCAACGCCCTGATCCCCGAGCACAACCTGCGGATCATGGCCGCCTGCCTCGAGACCGGCACGCACTACCTCGACATGGCGGCCGCCGGGCCGCGCGACGTGGTGGGCACCGCCGACGTCGACGAGGAGATCGCCCTCGACGCGGCGTTCAAGAAGAAGCGCCTCACCGCGCTCGTCTTCTTCGGCATCGACCCCGGCGCGAGCGACGTCTTCGCCCGGGCGCTCTACGACCAGTTCGACACGGTCGAGCGGCTCACCGTGCTCGACGGCGACAACAGTTCGGCCGACGGCGTCGACTTCGCCCCGAGCTTCTCGCCGACCACGATGGTCGAGGAGTGCCTCATCCTGCCGCCCCACGCCTTCGAGAACGGCGAGAAGATCCGCCGGCAGTCGCTGACCACCACCCGCGAGTTCGACTTTCCGGCGCCGGTCGGCAGGCTCAAGGTGTGGAACGTCGACCACGAAGAAGCGCAGCTCATGCCCCTGTTCCTGGGCGACAAGGGCCTGCGCGACGCCGACTTCTTCATCGCCCTCGACGACCAGTGGGTCAACCTGCTGCTCACCTGGCGCAAGCTCGGCTTCGACCACAACAAGGAGATCGAGTTCGACGGCGCGCGCTTCAGGCCCCTCGACCTGCTCGTCAGCCGCCTGCCCAAGGCGGTCGACCTGATCGGCCGCATGCACGGCGCGGTGTGCGTGGGGCGCTCTGCGACGGCACCATCGCCGGCAAGCGCGTGCGCCGCTACATGTACCAGATCACCTCGCACGACGAGGCCTTCCGCACCATGGGCGTGCAGGGCACCGGCTATCAGACCGGCATCCCGGCGGCCTGCGGCGCCCTGCTGCTGGCCAAGGGCATCGTGAGCAAGCCGGGCGTGTTCGCGCCCGAGCAGATCGAGCCGGCGCCGTTCCTCGACCTCATGACCGAGCACGGCACGCCGTGGGGAGTGGTCGACCTGCCGCTCGAGGCGTAACTCGGGCGGTCGAGCCAGATTCTCTGGGGGAGGGTCGCATGACCGAACAGCTTCGGTCGTCGAGCCGCTGGCACGACCGAGCAGCTGCGGACGGTCAACATCCGCCTGTTCGCCGTGGTGGCGATGATCTTCATCTTCGTGTCCTCGGGGCCGTTCGGCATCGAGGACATGGTGTCGTCGTCGGGGCCCGGCCTCACGATCCTCATGCTGCTCGCGCTGCCCGTGTTCTGGGCCATGCCCATGGCGCTGGTCTGCTCCGAGCTCGGCTCGGCGCTGCCCGAGGAGGGCGGCTACTACGCCTGGACGCGGCGCGCCATGGGCGAGTTCTGGGGCTTTCAGTGCGGCTGGTGGTCGTGGACCTGCCAGTGGGTCGATTCGGCCGTCTACATCGCCCTGGTCCAGGGGTACGTGCACACCTGGTGGCCGCAGTTGAACGGCTGGGAGCTCTGGCTGATCGGCGCCGCGCTCATCGCCGTGTTTGCCTACACCAACATCCGCGGCCTCAACATCATCGCCCTGAGCTCGGTCGTCTTCACGGTCGTCATCGTGGCGCCGTTCCTCGTGATGATCGTGCTGGGCTTCGCCCACTGGCACGGCGCGCCGCTGCAGCCCGTTCCTGCCCCACGGGGCAGTCGTTCGGCAGCAGCCTCAACCTGGGCCTCGCCGTCGGCGTCTGGATGTACTCGGGCTACGACTCGATGTCGACCATCGCCGGCGAGGTGAACAACCCGCGCAGGCTCATTCCACGCGGGCTCATGATCGCCATGCCGATCGTCGTCGCGCTCTACGTCCTGCCGACGCTCGCCGGGCTGGCCGGGGTGGGCCGCTGGAGCGAGTGGGCGCACGACCGGCGGCATCTCGTTCGTCGAGATCACCAAGGCCCTCGGCGGGCCGGTGCTGGGCTACGTCATGCTGGGCGTCGCGGTGATCAGCAACATGGCGCTCTACCAGGACTACCTCACCTCGGGCTCGCGGCCCGCCTACGCGATGGCCGAGGACAACCTGCTGCCCAAGGCGCTCACCAGGGCGCACCGCAGGTACGGCACGCCGGTGGTCTCGATCCTCTTTCTCGCCGGGCTGAACCTCGTGCTCATCATCGGCACCTTCGAGAACCTCGTCGTCATCGACGTGTTCCTCAACATGCTCTATTACCTGCTCATCTTCGTGGCCGCGGTGCGGCTGCGCCAGAAGGAGCCCGGGCTCGCACGACCCTTCCGCATATGGGGCGGCACGGCGACCCTGGCGGCGATCTGCGCGCCGGCCGTCGTCATCGCCCTGGTCACGCTCTACACCAACGCCATCGACACCAGCACGACGATCTTCGGCCATAGCTCGTTCACCGTCGTGGGCTTCACCTTCGGCTGGTACGGCATCGGCGGCGTCATCGCCATGTGCGCCGGACCGGTCGCCTACCTCTACTTCAAGCGCACCCTGGGGGGACGTCCGCTCGAGGCCGCACCGGTGGCCGAGTCCGGCGACGCGGGCTAGAGGCGGCGCCGGTGTGGGGCGCGGGCCAGGGGCGCGGGCCGGGGCGCGTGCGCGAGAGCGCGCGAGAGACACGCCCTTGATGGTGTGGCGTTGCGGCCGGATGGATAAGTTACCGCCGACGCCGGCCCCGGAGCCTGCCGGCGCCGGCGAAAAAGACGCAGGCCCGGCCAACGTCAGAAGGAGCGCGTATGAGTGAGCTTATGGTCCTGGGGTTCGAAGACGAGGCCGCGGCCGACGCCTTCGGCCTCACGCTGGGACAGATGTCGAAAGACATGATCGTCCAGCTGCAAGACGCCGCCGAGGTCGTGCGCGACACCGACGGTAAGCCGCACGTCAAGCACGACACCCACCTGGTCGGCGCGGGCGCCATGGGCGGCGCCTTCTGGGGCATGCTCTTCGGCCTGCTGTTCTTCGTGCCCTTCCTCGGCCTCGCCATAGGCGCCGGCATGGGCGCCCTGTTCGGCAAGCTCGGCAAGACGGGCATCGATTCCAAGGTGCTGCAGGAGATGGGCGACGCGGTGCCGCCGGGCAAGGCCGGCTGGTTCCTGCTCATCAGCCAGATGACTGAAGACAAGTTCCTCGCCGCCGTGCAGGGCACGGGCGCCAAGCTGGTGCGCTCCAACCTGACCGCGGAACAGGAGAAGGATCTCAAGGACGCCTTCGGCGCGCGCAAGCACGACAAGGCAGAGCAAGAGGCCTAGGTACCGGACGCGAGGGGCGGGACGGCCGTACGGCCGTCCCGCCCCTCGCCGCGTTCGGCCCCTCGCATCGCTCGGCCCCGCACCCGCGCTCGTCCCCGTCCGGCCGCGAACGGCGGTGGCTGATGGCGGCGGCCGCCTTGCGGGTACCTGAACCGTCATGGCGAGCTTGTATGCAGGCACCTCGGGGTTTGCCTACCCCGCCTGGAAGCCGGACTTCTACCCGGCCGACGTGGCGGCGTCGCGCTTTCTCGAGCATTACGCGGGCCGCCTGAACTGCGTCGAGATCAACTACACCTTCCGCCGCACGCCGCGCGCCTCGACCCTCGAGGCATGGGCCGAGAACACGCCGCCCGGCTTCGTGTTCGCCGTCAAGGCGCACCAGCGCATCACCCACAAGGCGCGCCTGCACGACGCCGCCGAGCCGACCGCCTTCTTTCTCAACTCTCTCGAGCCGCTGCGCGCGGCCGGCAAGCTCGGTCCCGTCCTGTTCCAGCTGCCGCCCTACCTGCACCGCGACGTGCCCCGCCTCGCCGCCTTTCTCGAGCTGCTGCCCGACTGGCTGCGCGCCACGGTCGAGTTTCGCCACGACTCGTGGCTGAGCGACGAGGTCTACGCGTTGCTGTGCGAGCGGGGCGTGGCGCTGTGCGTGACTGAGTCGGAGAAATTCACGGTGCCCCAGGTGGCCACGGCTGCCTTTGTCTACGAGCGCTTGCGCAAGCCCGTCTACTCCGACGACGACCTCGCCGCCATCGCCGCGCGGTCGCGCGGCTACCTTGCCCCGGGCCTCGACGTCTACCTCGTGTTCAAGCACGACGAGACGGCGGCCGGGGCGCTCGAGGCGGAGTCGGTACTCAAGGCGGCGTGACGCTCGCGGGCCGCGCCGCGCGCTCCCGCCGCCGCGCCCTCCCGCGGCCGGTCGCGCCCGACCGACTCCAGCGTCGAGCTCGGACCGGCGCGTAGCCGCGCCTGCCCGTCCCTAACGCTCGAGCTCGGGCCGGCGCCCGCCGAGCGTGGCCCAGGCGACCAGCCCCGAGACGAGGATGACGACGCCGGCCACGACCAGCGAGATCGACAGCCCCGTGCGAAAGGCGCCGTAGGCGGCGTCGACCACGTGGGCCACGATCGGACCGAAGGCCTTCTCGGCGGCCGCCGCGCCGCCGCTGCCCTTGGGCACCTGGCCCGTCTCGACGGCGTTGATGACCACGGTGCGAAAGCCGGCCGGTATGCCGAGCTCGGCGAGCCGCCGGGTGAGGTCGACCGTCAGGTGGCCGTTGACCAGCGAGCCCAGCACGGCCACGCCCACCACCGACCCCAGCTCGCGGCTCGTCGTGGTGGCGCCGGCGGCCATGCCGGAGTGCTCGGGGGGCACGACGCCGAGCGCGACCGAGGTGACCGGCACGACGGCCACGCCGAAGCCCAGGCCGGCCAGGGCGAGGCTGGGCGCCAGCGTCGCGTAGCTCGACGTGGCCGCGCAGCGCGAGGTCGGTGGCCAGCATGCCGGCGCCGGCCGCCAGGCAGCCCAGGACGGTCGGCAGGCGCGGCCCGGCGCGCGCCACCCAGCGGCCGGTCAGCGCCGAGGCGGCGATCATGGCGACCGCCATGGGCACGAACAGGGCGGCCGTGCGGTAAGCCGAGTAGCCCACCACGACCTGCAGGTAGAGCGCCGTGAAGAAGAAGATCGAGAAGATGCCGAAGTAGGCCGCGAAGGCGACCGTCAGCGAGCCGGTGAACGGCGCGCGCAGCAGGTACGACGGGTCGAAGATGGGCGCCGGGGCTGCGCTGCTCGACCGCCACGAACGCCACGGCCGCCACGGCGCTCACCACGAAGAGGGTGAGCGACCACCGGGTCGCGGTAGCCGGTCGTCTCGCCGTGGATCACGGCGAAGATCGCCGCGCCCAGCGCCACCGGCCCCAGCACGAAGCCGGCGATGTCCATGCGCCCCGACTGCGGGTCGACGCTCTCGGGCACGGTGACGAGGGCGGCCAGCAGCACGAGCAGACCGGCGGCGAGGTTGAACCAGAACACGGTGCGCCAGCTGCCGAGGCCCACCAGCACGCCGCCGATCACGGGCCCCATGGCCAGCGCCAGGCCGGCCACGGCCGCCCATGCACCGACCGCCCGGGCGCGCCGCGCGCGCTCGGGGTAGAGGTGGCGGATGATCGACAGGGTGCCGGGCTCGCTGGCCGCGGCGCCCACGCCCATGATCACGCGGGCCGCCACCAGCATGCCCACGGTGGGCGCGAGCGCGCCGAACAGCGAGCCCGCCGATGAACACGGCGAGGCCGCCGAGCATGACGCGCTTGCGTCCCAGGCGGTCGCCCAGCATGCCCATGCCCAGCATGAGGCCGGCGAAGGTCAGGGCGTAGCCGTTCACGACCCACTGCAGCTGGGCGACGCCGGCGTGCAGGCTCGACTGCACGTCGGCCAGCGCGACGCTGACGATCGTCGTGTCGAGGAACGTCAGAAAGAGGACGGCGGTGAGGGTCGCAAGGGCGGGGCGGCGGCCGCCCTGGGCGGCCGCCGCCCCGCCGCCCGCCTCGGGCTCAGGCAGCGGCATGGGTTGCGCCACTGGCGCCGCCCCCTTTCGTTACGACGCCGACGGCGACGGCGACGGCGACCCCGACGTCTGCCCCTGCTCGAGCTTCAGCAGCGCCTGGAAGCTCGGCGCGGAGACCTTCCACACGCCGCCCTGCGAGCACGGCCTGTCCCTTCTGGTCGGGCAGCGCCACCTGACCGCCCTCGACGATCGAGTACTTGACGGTCGCGGTGGTCGGCGAGGTGACGGTCACCGCCGTCACCTTGGCCTGCGTCGCCTTGGCGAGCGGCGAGGCCGCCTGCGCCGTGATCACGGCCGCGAACTGCTGGCCGTTCTGCAGCAGGGTGACCTTGGTCGCGGCCGGGGTCGTGCCGTTGAAGAACTTGACCCAGGAGCTCGTGACCGCCGCCGCCGTCGACGAACTGACCGAGGCGCTCACCGAGGGGCTCGGCGTCGTGGTGGCGTTCGACTTGCTGCCGCAGGCGGCAACCACCACCGGCAGCGCCACGAGCCCCACTACCAACGCGGCGCGGCCCGTCCACGTCCGTCTTGAAAACCTCATGAACTCCCCACCTCCAGATGACGTTCCTCGACTACGGCCCCCATCGCCGCTCGTGTCCAACTCAGAAGCCGAGTGCCTCGTCGACCAAGATGACCGTGATCCGCCCCAGCCAGTCACCGCTGACGACGAGCATCTCGTTGATCGCGCTGTGGATGCCGTAGGCCTTCTGGGCCCGCTCGTCTTCGAGCGGGTAGGCGTACTCGCGCACCCTGCGAAGGGCCGCCTCCAGGTCCGGTACAACCTTTTGGGCACCGACGGCGATGATCACCTGGCCGGCGCCACTTGCCAGCGGGCCGAGCTGGCTGCCACTGGCCGAGGCCACGACCAGCGAGCCGTCCTCGGTGACAGCGGCGGCACTGCCCAGCATGTAGTCGGGCGACGCCCCAAGACGTCGGATCTCAGCCATCTGAGTCTCACGGTCCAAAGCAAACAGCTTGGGTCGCACCGCATCGAAGCGTCCGGATCGTTCGATCTCATCGGTGACGCCGAGGGCATCCAGGGTGGCCGAGGCACCTTGATGGACCCGTGCACCGTCGGGTAGCTCTTCGAGTACGAGCCGCCTGGCTTCGCTGCGATCAGCCGCCACCAAGGCGCGCATGCCGTGGCCGCGCAGGGCCTCGGCTGTCAACTCAAGTCGCTCCCTGGTCGCCACTGCGGCGAACTCAGGATTGGGTCGTAAGGGCTCGGTCTGAACTTGGCTCATGAGTTCGCCCCTTTCCAGATGAGATGATATCGCATGAACTCGTTTCTCTCGGAACTGTTCTAACCGATAATCGTTTGGCGCAAACGGGTAGAATCGCTGACCATGAGAGACGGAACCGAGTCGAGTACTAAAGCGGCCACCGTGCCTGGCGGCGAGTCGCCAGAACAGTCTTGTCGAGCGCAGCCGGACTTCAGCGAGCAGGAGCGCCAGGCCCTTGAGCTGTGGAGCGATCTGCTGCGTGTCACCAGCACCGTTCAGGCTCGCGTGAGCGAGGATCTGATTGGCAGCACAGGCATAACGCCTGAGGAAGTCGAGCTGCTCATGCGGCTCCTTCGAGCGCCACAGGAGAGACTGCGCATGGTCGAAATCGGCCGCTCGCTACTGCTCAGCAACGCCGGTGTCACCAGGCTGATCGACAGGCTTGAGCAGCGCGGACTGGTGGAGCGCGCTTCGTGCAGTCACGACCGTCGCGTCGTTTACGCGACACTGACGCAACAGGGCCGGGATGCCTTCGATGAGGCCGGACCGCTCTTGGCGGCCGCCGCGGTGGCGCACCTCGGCTGCCATCTCGGGATGCAGGAGATCGCGGCTATGCGACGCGGGCTGGATAAGGTCCTGACTGCCGAGGCCGATTCGCCAGCACAACGATCGCATGAAGGCACATCAGGGCCTTGATGGACCCGAAGGTTCTGTCACCTCGTGTGGCTGTGGGTGTGGCTGCATCAACTTGAAGCCCCACCATGAAGGAGGTCATCGTGAGTGTCATCGATGAGTTTCTGCGTGCCGACGAGCGCTATGCGTCGAACTTCGACAAGGGTGACCTGGCGATGCCTCCCGGCCGCCACGTCGCCGTAGTCGCCTGCATGGATGCGCGCCTGAACCCCTACGGCATCCTCGGCCTTCAAGAGGGCGAAGCACACATCATCCGCAACGCCGGCGGTGCCGTCACCGACGACGCCATCCGTTCCCTCGCCATCTCTCAGAGGCTGCTCGGAACTCGGCTTCGAGTTCGGGACTCACCACCAATCAGCTGTGCGGTCTTGCCCGCACAACAAAGAGCCGACGTGACCATCGTCCTTCCCGACCCCGGCGCGCCGGACCCGATCTTCGAGCGGCCGGCGGACCGCTCGCGGCTCGAGCGCACCGCCGGAGCGCTCAGGGCACGCGGCTTCGCAGTCGAGATGGCCGACAGCGCGTCGCACGCCCGGTCTCTCGTGCTGGCCGCGATACCAGAGGGCGCTGAGGTGCACAGCGGGCTGTCGGAGACCATGCGCGAGCTGGGCATCGCCCAGGAGATCGACGAATCAGGGCGCTACGACTCGGTGCGCGTCCGCCTCGCCGCGATGGACCGCGAGACGCAGGGCCGGGAGATGCGCAAGCTCGGCGCAGCGCCCGACTACATCGTGAGCAGCGCGCATGCGATCACAGACGACCGTTCTGGGGTTTAGGCAGTCCCAAGTAGCTCGGTGCCTTGCGAGCCAGCCCGTTTCTTGATGGTGCGGATGATTGGCGCCACCTCAACGGCACGCACTCCGGACAGGGCCGCCAGGGGACCGGTCAGGTACTCGTAGAGATGGCGGGTGTCGCTGGTGACCACACTGACAACGAGGTTCGTGGGACCGGTGGTGGCGGCAACGAAGGGGACCTCGGGGTGAGTGGCGATGGCTTGGCCGACACCGGCAAGCCGTGCCGGCTCGACCGAGACCCACAGCAGGGCCGACGGCACCAGCCCAGCAACCTGTTCATCGAAGTCGATATCGAAGTACAGCGCGCCGCTGCGGCGCAGCTCCTCGATGCGCCGTCGCACGGTCGACTCATGCCAACCGATGGCCGCAGCCAGAGTCGCGTTCGATGCTCGCCCATCGTGGGCCAAACACTCGATCAGGCGCTCGTCGCTGCGGTCAAGCACGACGGTTCGGTCGTCGCCTGAAGGACCCGCGATCGGGCGAAGCTTGGCCAGTTGGTCGTCGCCGAGCGCAGCGGTGAGAGCGATCCACGCCGACGGGCTGAAGGTGTGCAGCATCGAGTGTGCACTGATCTGCACCACGCGACGGCTTCCCGGGAGGCGGTCGAGGAGCAAAGTGTCGCGCTGGCCGGCGCTGCGGGCCTGCACCACGCAGACGATTTCGGTGCCCCCTGAAGTCAGCCGAACCCAGCCGGTATCCGGCCGCTTGGCCAAGGCCGCAGCCACGCTGGCCGCGGCATCCGGCGGACAGGTGAGACGCACAAGCCAGTCGACCCAACCCACCCGCTCACTGTCGACCTGTGCCAGAACGCGCAGGCCGGCTGATTCCTGAAGGCGACGAAAACGCCGAGTCACGGTCTGGTCCGAGACCCCGAGCGCTGCGGCCAGGGTGCGAAACGGGGCCCGTGGGTCGATCACCAAGGCGTGAATCATCTGCCGCTCGAACTGCCCGATAATCTCGCCTTTCATGTCCCCACAGTAGCTGACTGTCGAGATTCGTCAAGCCTTGCCGTATCTGTGGAGTGCACCCCAGATTGCGGTCACCATCCCTCGTAGCACGTCACTGCCCGCCCCGACCCGTTGCGAGGAGTCTGATGGACAAGAAATGGTGGACTCTGCTGGCCGTCTGTGGCGGAACCTTCATGCTGCTGCTCGACCTCAACATCGTGGTGGTCGCGATACCGGAGATCCAAGCCGGCCTGCACGCCAGCTTCAGCGACCTGCAGTGGGTCATCGATGCCTACGCTCTGACCCTCGCCTCGCTGATGCTTACCTCGGGCTCTCTGGCCGACCTCTATGGAAGACGCCGACTGTTCGCTCTGGGGCTGGTGATCTTCACGGCGGGCTCACTGCTCTGCGGCCTCGCCCAGTCGCCGCTCATGCTGATCCTTTCGCGCAGCGGGCAGGGTGTCGGCGGCGCTATCATCTTCGCGACCTCGCTTGCCCTGTTGGCTCAAAGCTTCCGGGGCAAGGACCGCGGGGTGGCCTTCGGGGTGTGGGGTGCGATCACCGGCGCCGCCGTCGCCCTGGGCCCCATTCTCGGTGGCCTGATCACCAGCGGCATCAGCTGGCGTGGCATCTTCTTAGTCAACGTGCCGATCGGTATCGCCGTCATCGCCATGACTTTGGCCAAGGTCGACGAGTCCCGCGCCCAGCGTGCCCCGCGGCCGGACTGGCTGGGTTTCGCACTTTTGACAGCGGGGCTCGTCAGCCTGGTCTACGGGCTCATCCGCGCAAGTGAGATCGGCTGGGGCGATGGCGGGGTCGTTGCCTGCCTCATCTGCAGCGGCCTGCTTCTGATGGGCTTCGTCTTCGCTGAGCGCTGCTCCGCTCAGCCGATGCTCGACCTGGAGCTCTTTCAGGATCCCGACTTTCGTCGGTGGCCTGATCGCCGCCTTTGCCATGAACGCCTCCCTGTTTGCCATGTTCCTCTACCTCGTCATCTATCTGCAGGACGCTCTGGGCTACTCCGCAGTCGCCACCGGGCTGCGCCTCCTGCTGGTCACAGGCGCCCTGCTCATCGCCTCGACCGCCGCAGGGCGGGCCAGCAGCCGCGTGCCCATGAAGTGGCTCATCGGTCCCGGTCTTGGTCTCGTGGGTCTCGGGCTCCTGCTCATGTCCGGTCTCGACGGCTCCAGCTCGTGGCGGCACCTGATCGGCGGGTTCGTGGTCGCCGGCATCGGCGCCGGCATGGTCAATCCGCCGCTTGCCTCGACCGCCGTCGGCGTCGTTGCGCCCGAGCGCGCGGGCATGGCCTCGGGTGTCAACTCGACCTTCCGTCAGATCGGCGTCGCCACGGCCATCGCAGGGCTGGGGTCGGTCTTTGCCACCTCGTTGCCGCGGCATCTCGACCACGCCCTCATCGCGACCCCGACGCTACGCGGTCGTGGCCCCCAGATCGCCGCGGCGGTCCGCCACGGCGACACCGCTCACCTATTCGATGCGACCCCGGCTGCCTTGCGTGACACGCTGGGCGCAGCCATTCGGTCAAGCTTCGCCACTGGGGTCAATGAACTGCTGATCATCACCGGCGTCGTGGCCCTCCTCGGAGCCGTTTGCGCCCTGGTTCTCATCCGCAATAAGGACCTCCGTCTGCGACCCTGAGCCCGAGGCTGGGATCGGCATGGGCGACTGTCCGGGCATGGCCCGCAAGAGACTTCCGAAGTTGGTCAGCCGCCGAAACTCGCATCCTGGCCCTCCCCAAGTGCCGCCTCCCGCGACCGGCGCAGGAATCCGAGCCCAAGGATCGGGTAGACGAAGACTGAGACCATGCCGGCGGCGACCAGGGCAACGGCGGTGCGCGCTCGCATCTGCCCCTCCTGCAGCCCAATCGCGGTGATGACAACGATCATCGGCAGGTCGGTGGCCGAGAAGAACACCAGGGCGCGCCGCTCCAGAGCGCTGAGCCGGCCCCGATACAGGAGCACCGGCAGGCCCCTGACCACGAGCATGGCAAGCAGGAGCACCGGGATGGCGAGCAGGATCCAGGGGTCGCGGCCAATCGCACCCAGGTCGAAGCTCAAGCCCGTGGCCACGAAGAAGACCGGAATGAAGACGCCATAGCCGATCGTGTGCAGCCGCACAGCCACCGTCTCGGCCTCGCCGCCGCCGCTGGCCAAGCGTACGATCATGCCGGCGGCAAAGGCGCCCAGCAGGGCGTCGAGTTAGATATCAAGAGAAGAACAAGACGACGGGCACCTACTGAGCTTGCGGCGGGTATGGCGCCCTGCACCTGGCCGGTGACCCGTGGCCTTCTCCCCCGTG
>CAVWIH010000024.1:0-79501 GCA_963755025.1 uncultured Actinomycetes bacterium | reverse complement strand
TGTTCTGATTCATCACGTTGTTGACATGTGAGGGCCCGCCCTTCATCGGTTTGTGGTGTCCAAGCCATAACCGAGAAGGAGGGCCCTCAATGGCTCATCGTAACGCGCGACTGACCCCGCACGGCCGTCTGCTGCTCTGCCGGCGCATCGAGGCCCAGGGCTGGCGGGTCTGTGAGGCCGCCTCTGCCGCCGGCATCAGCCGCCAGACGGCGAGCAAGTGGCTCGCCCGCTGGCGTTGTGAAGGCACGAGCGGGCTCTGCGATCGCTCCTCACGGCCGCTGCGCATCGCCTTGCGCGTGGTCGGTGAGCTGCTGCGCCGGGTTGTGCTGCTGCGCCTGCGCAAGCGCCGCGGCCCGGCCTGGATCGCCTGGCGGACCCGCCTCGCCCCGGCGACCGTCTACCGCACGCTGCGCCGTCACCGTCTGCACCGCCTGCGCCTTCTTGAGCCGCGCGAGCCGGTCGTACGCTACTGCTGGCCGCACGCCGGAGACCTGGTCCACCTCGACACCAAGCGCCTCGGGCGCATCGGCAAGGGCGGCGGCAAGCGCTTCGGCGGACCTCCGGGACGCTACCAGGGCATCGGCTGGGACCACGTCCACGTGGCCGTCGACGACGCCACCCGGCTGGCCTACGCCGAGGAACTCGCCGATGAGCGCACCGAGACGGTGGCCGCCTTCCTGGCGCGCGCCCTCGACTTCTTCAGCGCTACCGGGATTGAGGTACGGCGCCTGCTCACCGACAACGGCAATCCCTACCGTTGGCAAGCCTTCGGCGCCGTCGTTCGCGCCCACGGTCTGCAGCACTGGCGCACGCGGCCCTACCGGCCGCAGACGAACGGCAAGGCCGAGGCTTTCGTGAAGATCGTCCAGAACGGCTGGGCCTACAAACGACCCTACGACTCGACCGCGGAACGGATCGCCGCACTGCCCGGCTTCCTCACCTACTACAATGGCTACCGACCGCATGGCGGCCTGGACGGCGACACACCGTTGGGCAGGCTCAGGTCAACAACCTTGTGATGCAGAACAGCTAGCCTGTCCTATCCCCGAGTAGTACTGCCTTCATCTGTGTCACCAGCCGCTGCAGCCTGGTCTGTGCTCCGCGCAGCAGGCTGGCCCTGCTGCAGCGCAGCCGAGATCTCGCCGCGCTGATGGGAGATCTCGCCGAGCAGACCCTCGACCTGGAGCTGCTCGGCGACCAGCTGGCTGTGCCGCTGCCCAATCTGGCGCTGCAGCTGCTGCACCTGAACGACCGCCGAAGCATCCTGACCGCCTAGCAGGCTGCTGAAGATCGCCTCGCCTCAAGCTCTCCGAGAGCCTTCCGGAGGATGACCCTCGCCGCCTCGCGAACCTGCTAGTGTGCGGCCAGGCAGGCGACGGGGAGGGGCTCAGGATGCGCGGTGACGAGGAGCGGCAGGCGGGGTTCATCGTCATGACCACGCTCGAGGACGTGGTGCCCGACGATCATCCCCTGCGCGCCATCCGCGCCCTGGTCGACGTCGCCCTTGGGCAGATGAGTCCCGAGCTCGAGACTCTCTACGCCGAGCGCGGTCGCCCCTCGATCGCCCCCGAGTACCTGCTGCGCGCCCAGCTTGCCCAGATCCTCTACGCCATCCCCTCCGAGCGCCGCCTGGTCGAACAGCTGCGCTATAACCTCCTGCTGCGCTGGTTCGTGGGCCTGCCCTTCGACGAGCCGGTCTGGCATCCGACGACCTTCACCAAGAACCGCGACCGCCTGCTCACGAGGGAGGTCGCCGAGGCCTTCTTCTCTGCCGTGCGCTGCCAGGCCGCCTCGCGCAAGCTGCTCTCCCGCGAGCACTTCTCCGTGGACGGCACGCTCCTTGAGGCGGCCGCCTCCTTGAAGAGCCTGCGGCCCCGCGAGGAGGGTGAAGATGGGGAGCCGCCGGCCGGCGGCGGCGGGCGCAACCGCAGCGTCGACTTCCACGGCGAGAAGCGCGGCAACGAGACGCACCGCTCGACGACCGACCCCGACTCACGCCTGGCCAAGAAGGGACGCGGCAAGGAGGCGCGTCTCTGCTACGCCGGCCACAGCCTCACCGAGAACCGCCACGGCCTGATCGTCGACTGCGAGCTGACTGCGGCCACCGGCAGCTGCGAGCGTGAGGCCGGCCTGCGGCTGCTCGCCCGTCAGCGGCGCCGCTCCGGCCGCGCTCGCCTGAGCGTAGGCGCCGACCGCGGCTACGACACGGCCGGCTTCGTCGCCCGGGCTCGCGAGCTGCACATCACCCCGCACGTGGCCGCCAAGGACCGCTTCAGCGCCGTCGACGGCCGCACCACCCGCCACGCCGGCTACGCCACAAGCCAGCGTCGACGCAAGCTCGTCGAGGAGCCCTTCGGCTGGATGAAGACGGTCGGCGGCCTGCGCAAGCTGCGCCACCGCGGCGCGGCCAGGGTCTCGGCCATCTTCACCTTCGCCTGCGCGGCCTACAACCTGGTGCGCTTGCGGCGGTTGCTGGCGGAGCCGGCTCTGAGGTAGGGCCAGAGGCCCGGAAGGGCTCCCAAAGGGGCTGCCTTGCGGGGCTCGACAGCTCCAGAAACCACCTCATCCGTCTCGCCACGGCTCCTGGCTGCACGACACTCTCCGGAGGGCGCGCTTGTTCAGCAGCCTGCTAGGGCACTGGCGGCCTTTATCTGGCTGACGAGTTGCTGGAAGCTGCTCGCCGAGAGCAGGAAGTCGAGTGTGTTGACGCCGCCGCTTTTGTAGGTCGACACCACGGCCTGCGAGAGATGCTGATGCGCCAGGGCCAGGCCATAGGCTGTGACGAGCAGCTGATGGCGGTTGTCGGCCATCTGCGCCTTCACCCGCGCATAGCTTGAAGTCGCAGTGTCGTACTGAGCGGCGACTTGGGCCAGCTTGGCGTTCAGTGAGTCGATCTGCAGCTGGAGATCGCCGACCTGGTGCTTTGCGGCCGAGATCGACGAGCCTGCGGCGGCCGTGGCGGGGATGGCCAAGAACCCCGCGAGTGCGGCCAGAGCGATCAACATCAATGCCGGACGCAGATAGCTACGAACCACGCCGCTGCCTCCTTTTCGGGGCGGTCTTCGCATCGCTGATGTCAGCACTTGGCTCCAGCTGGTGCCGACTGCGATGCGCAGCCCCAGCGAAGCGGCAGGCTAGCACAGGGGCCGGCCGGCGGCAAACGCGCCACCTCCGGCTGCGGTCACACCCAGGCCCCGTTGGCCCTGTGCGTTGGTATCCACTCCGGGGTTGTCTCGGAGTGCCACTGCCACGCCACGGTCGCAATCACGCTGGACACCTACTCGCATGCCATCCCGGCGATGCAGGAAGAAGCGGCGGCGCTGATCGCGGGGCTGGTGTTCGCGGCGGAGGAGCCCCGCGAGCGCCCCTCAGACGTGCAGGTAGCGACGCAGTGCCAGCGCGCTGCCCAGCGCCCCCAGCACGGCGCCGCAGAGCACCAGCGTGGGAAGCAGCCCCAGCGGCCAGGAACCGGCCTGTGCGAAGAGCGGGTAGCGGACCGGGCTCAGGAAGTCGAGCTTTGCCTGGTGGATCCAGTCGTCGACCGCCCAGTTGGCGCCCCACACGGCCAGCGCGGCGATCAGCGAACCGATCAGGCCGGTGATGAACCCCTCGAGTGCGAACGGCCAGCGGATGAACCAGTCGGTCGCCCCGACCAGCTGCATGATCTCGATCTCGCGGCGGCGGGCGAAGATCGACAGACGCACGGTGGTCGAGGTGAGCAGGATCGCAGCCAAGGCAAAGAGCACGGTCACGGCCCACATCGCCTTCTCGACCAGACTGACCGTGCCCAGCAGGCTGCGCACCGTCGCTTTGGCGTAGCTCACGCCGTCGGTCGTGCCGGGGTCGTTGTCGACGTCGGGGTCGTGGAAGAACTGGGCCGCCACCTGATCGACCTGGTTGGGGTCGCGCACGAAGATCTTGTAGGAGGCGGGCAGCGGGTTGGTCGGCAGGGTGGCGACGATGTCCTGGTCGTTGGAGCCGAGCTCGTCTTTGAGGTCCTGCAGCGCCTGGTCTTGCGTGACGTAGCTGAAATGCTTCACGACACCCTGCTGCTGCAGCGCGCCGATCTTGGCATCGAGGGCGTCGATCGAGCTCTGCAGCGGGGGCGTACCTCTGACAAAGACGTCGATCTCCACCCGGCTGGTGAGGCTCGTCGTGCCCTGGTGCAGGTTCTTGTCGGTGACCAGCACCAGACCCAGGATGGCCATCGTGACAAGCACCGTGAGGACGCTCGCGACGGTCATGACCCAGTTGCGGCGCAGCGATTCGAGCGCCTCACCGCAGAAGAAGCTGATTCTCACGACTGCTGCCCCCCGTGGCGCGCGAGGACGCCGACCGTGGCCGATGGGTGCGCGTGATCGTCGGAGATGCTACCACGCCGGCGGTCATGTGCGGCGGCGACTCCGCCATCCGATCACACTCGACATCTGCTCGCACGCCATCCGGTCCATGCCGGAACAAGCGGCGGCGTTGATCGCTCGGTGAGCGGCCCGCAGTCTCAAAGACTACGTTTCAGCAGTAGGTAAGGCTTCCGAAGTTGCACAGCAAGTCGTCCGCGGAGCGGTGTCCCACCGATGGTGTCGGTGCAAATGAGCTGAGCCTGTCGGGCTATTCGGCGGACGCCTGCGCCTCAAGCGAGACAAGCAGCGCCCGCTCCTCCTCGCTGAGCGTCCAGCCCAGATCGGCGACGATCGCCTTCGCCAGGGCAAGCTCGTCGCTATAGCGCGCCCAGCTCCCCAGCGGCGCCAGTGGGAGGTGGCGCTCAGCCGACCAGACCTCGCCTGCTTCCTGGCGTTCGTAGGGGTCGGTGAAGGCGAAGGTGAGCAACAGCTGAGGCAGGCCCGTGCCTCCGAGCGCGACGGTCCGCACAAAGAGGCGCGGCGACCGACCAGGCGTCGTGTCGAGGAAGCTGAGGGTCAACCGCGGGGCCTCACTCATGTACTGCCCGACCGAGTATCTCGTTTGGCTTCCGGCTAGGCGGCCATGCCGCCATCCTGCTCGATCAGGTCATGGGCGCGGGCAGTCCTCTCGACGGCCACGCGAATCTGAAAAGCCTGCATGCGACAGCGGTCCGAGCAATACTTCTTGCTGGGGTTGGTCGTCACGAACTCCGCTTGGCAGCGGGGGTTCAGACAGTTCCCGACAAGCACGGGGCGGGGGCGTTGGTGGCGCCGCGGCGGGACTAGCTCGTCGGGGCCCACCCAGCCTTGGCTGTGCAGACAGCACAGTGGGCTTGGGTTATAGCGCGACAGCACGGTCGTGCAGCCCTCCGCGGTGCACACCCTGCCGGTCCCATGGCTGCGGGGCGCTGTGTCGTCGCATACCAGGACCCTGCTGGCGGACACGGCCAAGTTGGCGCGGCTGAGCATCCTCAAGACCCTCCTGCTTTGTCGTGCGAGGCGGAGGGGCATGTACCGCTTCGGCCAGAGGCGGTAACCGTTGCGGCGAAGGGGCAAACCACGATCGTGGCGGGGGTCAACCACTCTGTACGCTTGCCTCTGCGCTCCGCGCGAAATGCCGTCCCCCTTGACGCTCAAGGCAGGCAGCATCCGGATCAATCGGGGCTCGAGATACCGCACGACCATGTGCAGCACGCGATGGTTCCGCTCCGCGCTCACCTTATCGAAGAGCACGTAGTACGGGCCGAGCCTCCAGCCGCTGCTTTGGAGGTGACCAAGGTCGACAAAGACGCCCTCGTGCCTGAGCTCGGCGACCTGTGTCTTGTCGATGGCAAGCAGGCCGGCTGCCGCACCGGCAGCGTCGCCGCAGATCTCGGCGACCTCTGCCGGCAGGCTCCACAGCGAGAACACGATGGGTTGCCCGTTAACCTCGCAGCGCACCAGACGCACGCCGGGCAGATCGGGCAGGAGTTCCCGGCCGTATTCGAAATGCTGCGGCGCCTCACGGCGTGCGGCGTACACAGCGACCTCTACGTCACGCCACTTGTTGTGGAACCTCTCAGGATCAGGTCGCACTATGACTCCACAGTGCCGCGGATCGCCTGACGTCTGCGGCGCCAGCCTGGGATGTCGTGACATCGCCGTTCCCCGGCGCCGTGCGGAATAACCGCCGTGCATAGCTGATGACTTCGATAAACCGGCACACACTTCGTCCGGTCGGCCAGGTCGGCCGCCCCGTGTATAGTGAGGACATGGCGAACTCTCTGACGCTGGGGGAGCGCCCCGTCGCTTCACCTTCTTCTGCCGTCGTTCCCGCCTGCGCACCCGGCGCGCCGGCGCTGCGCGTCGGCGGCATGGCCTTCGGCAACGGCGTGCTCATGCGCTCCAAGCACGCCTGGGCCTGGGCGCGCAGCGATGGCACTGTGCTGCATGGTCCGGTCGTAAGCCTGCTTGATCGCAGCCGCTGGTTGCGCCTGCCACTGGTGCGCTCGCTTGTCGCCTTGGCTGAGATGCTCGCCTTTGCCATCCGCCTGCAGCGCAGAAACGGCATCGGGCCCAACTTGCGCCTGCTGGGCTGGCTTGCCCTGTGGGTCTTTGCCTCCTCGTGGCTGAGTTCGCTGGCCTCGGGGCTGATCACAAATGCTCTCCTGGCTGACCTCGCAGGCCAGGCGGTGAGCATCCTGCTCGGCCTGCTCGCTCTGCAGCGCGGCATGGGCGCTGAGATCTGGCGCTACCACGGCGCCGAGCACAAGACGGTCAACGCCTATGAGGCAGGAGCCGATCTGGCCGATATCAGGGCCGTCGCGACCTACAGCCGCATTCACGACCGCTGCGGCAGCAACCTCGTGGCGATCCTGGTCGTGCTCTCACTTGCCTATCTGCCGCTGAGCCAGCGCCTGCCCGGTGAGGGCTTCTCGGCGCTCTACTCGGTGTGTGCGATCGCCCTGTCGTTTGAGCTCTTCCGCCTGGTCACGCGGCGGCCACAGCTGACCATCTGCCGGGTCGTGCTGTGCGCCGGCAAGACGCTGCAACGCTGCCTGACCACCCGCGAGCCGCAGCGCGAGCAGCTCAAGGTGGCCTGCCGCGCCCTGCGTCGCGTGGTCGCCCTCGAGGCCCAGGACCAAGCCGTGGTTCTGAGCCTGGCTCCCAAGGTCGCCGACAGTACGTCGCGAAGGCTAGGGCGCGTGCCATGAACGCCTACGACGTGATCGTCCTCGTGATCCTCGTCCTGCTTGCCGTGCGCGGCCTGCGCCGCGGACTGATCGCCATGGCGATCGGCCTGGTCGCCTTCGCTGCCGCTGTGGCTCTGGCCTTCAGCTTCGACGCAGCGCTGGGCCGCTTGCTGCCCCGGCTTTTGCACGGCCTGGATGCGACCGAGGCTCGCATCGTCGCCTTCCTGGTGATCGTGGTGGTCGTGGGCCTTGCGCTTCGTCTGGCCGGCGGCCTGCTCAGCGGCCTGATCAAGCGTATCCCGCTGGTCGGCACGGCCAACCGTCTTGGGGGAGTGCTTGTCGGCCTCCTTGTGGGCTGCCTTGCCATCTGGCTTGTGACCGGCGCCTTGCTGCTTGTGCCCTACTGGCTCGTGCCCTTCTCGGCCACGGTGCACCACTCAAGGACGGCTCACTTCCTGGCCCAGGTGACGCCAGGCTGGAACGGCGATCTGCACGACTACCTCGACCACTTTGCGGCGGGCCACCTCGACTCAAGCCTGCAGCGCGAGCTCCATCGCCTCAACGTCGAGCACCTGCTGGGCTCGCCGCGGTCCTAGGAGCCGCAGGGTCTGTGTCGGTTCAAGTCCCTGCGCCGGCATCGAGGGCGCACGCGCCAGACTCGGGGGTACTCGGGCCATCGCTACGCTGGCACTAGGGTGAGCCAGGAAGCCTCGTCACTGTGAAGAGGATTCGTCGTGTTCTGGAGCCGGGTGCGCAAGGGCAAATCGGGCGAGCCACGAGCCGAACAGACGTGGTCGGTGAGCTGGCGCTTTGCCGCGTACCTTGGCGGCCTTGAAGAGCTGCCGGAACGCTCACTCGGCACGCTATGGTTCACTGAAGAGGCAATCGGCCTCGGCAAGAAGATGCCCTCCGATGTTCGGATCCCGCTGTCCGAAGTGGCTAGCGTCGCGATGGCCGATAGCCGGGCACCGACCAGAGGCAGGTCCGCTTTGGCCCGGGCTGGCCTGGAGGGCGCCAAGCCGAGCACGATCACCGTCTTTACGAAGTCGGGTTCGCGTGTCGTGTTCTGCGTCAGAGTCAGCGCCGCCTGCTCGAAAGCCGCTGCCACTGCGTTCCTCGAGAGGGTCGGCATCCCTCTTTGCGATGAGCCTGCGAGCGGCCACGGATCCAGGTAGCGCAGCTTTGCATGTCGCCGCGCTCGTGAGAGACGCCTTTCGTCCTTCTGCAGCCAGACGACGAGGGGCTCGGACATGACGCCGTCGCGCTCCATGGCCTCGGGGTCACCTAACCGCGCACCACCCCGCCCCAGCACGAAGCACGCGGCTCTCCTCTGACGACCAGCGAACTTAGGTCGGATCACTCTCGGCGCAGTTCGACGAGGTCACCGGGAGGGACCCGTCGCGTGTCTCTGCGAGTTGCTCCCAGAACACCAGCCAGGCCGCACCCACCACCACGAGCGACAACGCCCAGCCAGCGACGACGTCGGAGGGGTAGTGCACGCCGAGGTACACGCGCGAGACGCCGATGAACGCGGCATAAAGCACCGCCGCGATCGTGGCTGGCACGCGCCATCGCGTGTGCCAGCAGAGGATGAGAAGCGCCGCTGCGAATCCGGTGGCGCTCATCGTGTGACCGCTCGGAAACGACCAGCCCCCCGGCGGCTGGGCAAACAGCGTCGGCCGCGGGCGGGCGAAGACCAGCTTCATGATGCCGTCGACCGCCATGGACGAGGTGGTGGCGATGGCCAGGAAGACCGCCTCCCAGTACAGCCGCGCGACGAGCAGCGCGACCACCGCTCCGGCGAGCAGCAGGCAGACGACAGGTACGCTGCCTCCCTCGGTGGCCACTGCCACGACCCTCGACAGGGCGTGGACCTGATGGTCGGCGACGTAGACCAGGATCGGGATGTCCCAGTTGGTGCCGGCCTGGACGACCACGTAGGCCGCCATGCTCACGAAGACGAACAGTGGTGCGAGCACCAGCAGCAGCAAGACAAGCCACCAGCGCCGCAGGCTCTTGCGGGTGCGAGCGGCGCGGCGGTGGCCCGCGACGATCACCACAACAAGCGCTGCGGCGAGCCCGACGATGACCGACGAGCCCCACGCGGAGACCGCGCCCACCAGGCTCAGCACGCCCACTGCGGCCCAGTCAGTCAAGCATCTTGGGGGCGGCGAGCATGGCGCTGAGACTAGCGACTACATCGTCGGCATTCAAACCCGGGAGGCAGGCGATGTTGGCGTACCGCCCGACACGATGCCGAGGAGACGCACACTCGCCAATCGGTTCAGTCCGAGGGTGCGGCTCCGCCAGGCGGTGCCCCTTGCGGCTGCGCCCCGCCCCCGGGGAAACCCTGGCCCGGTGCTCCCCCGGACCCGCTCTGCTGCAGTCGCGGTCCGCCGCCGGGCCCGCCGGGGCGGCCGAAACCTCCGCCGAGAACCTGCCCGGCCATGCTCTGAAACGTAAGCAGCCCAAGCACCGCAACGACCGCCAGGGTCGCCGGCGGCATCCAGCGCGGCAGACGCGCAAGCAGCCAGGCGCCGAGCAGGGCGATGAGGCCGATCGCGGGCAGGTAAAAGCGAATCACATGCATGGACTGTCCGACCCCGCCACCACCTCCGCCGTTCTGGGCGGTCCAGGTGTAGGCGGCATAGAGCCCCCACAAGACGGACCAGCCGGCCAGCAAGCCACAGGCGACGAGCGCGTCACGCTGCGCCCGGGCTCGCTCGCTCGCTGACGCCCACCCGCGACTGCGCACCAGGCGCACCGCGATCCAGGTAAGGGCGGCCAGCGCGAGCAGCGCCATAGGCATGGCGCGCACAAGCTGGGCGGGCATGTGCTTGAGGTTGGGCAGCAGGGCCGAGGTCGCGAAGGTGATCTCACCGGCGGAGTAGCCCGTCGAGCTAAAGCCACCGTAGACCAGACGGTTGAAGCCAAGCAGGGCAGCGCCGAAGAGCACGACGCAGACACACCACACGGTGAGGGTGCGCCAGGGCAGACGGGCGATGCGGCGCATGCCCAGCACGGCAGCGACGGCGACAAGCAGCTCGACTACGTTGGTGTAGCGGATGAAGACGGCGCTCTCCAGGGCGAGCAATGCCAGCAGACCGACTACCAGTCGCCGCCGGTCCCGCGCCTCGCAGGCAAGCAGCGCCCAGAGCAGCAGGCCCGCTCCGGCGGCGATAAGCGAGGCGTCGGTAAAGGAGGGCATGGTGGCGCGCCAGGCAAAGACCAGCGCGGCGCCTGAGGAGCAGTACAGCACGACCGCCCACAGGCCGGCCCAGCGCCCGAGCCAGCGACAGGCACCGACGAACAGGCCGATGCAGGCGAGGGCGCCGTAGAAGAGTGGCGTGACGCGCAGCAGGCCGAGCAGGTAGAAGAGCACGGCAAAGAAGGGATAGCCGGGGTTCTTCCGCTGATCCATAGACCGGAGGCGAGGCGGTGCCACTGCAGGATGCCCTGGCCGCCCTGGGCGGCCAGCTGTTGGCCCAAGGCCAGGTACTGGGCGTTAGTGAGCAGCAGATGGCCTTGGGTGAGGGCGACGATCGAGGCCCGGTAGGCGTAGTCGTCGGGCTCGAGCATCTGGGCCGACCTGGTCAGCACGGCGATGCAGAAGGCGGCAAAGACGGCAAGGCAGGCGACAAGCTCGAGCGGCACCGCCCTGGTACGGGCGCGCCCGGTGTCAAAGGCTGTTGCGCTTCCCTCCACAGGGCAAGTATCGCCGCAGGTGATGTGGCCTGTCTGGGACTGAGCTGAGGGCGCCCTGTGAGTGGAGAGGGCCCTTTGGCGCCTACTCACCACCAGCGGCGTGCCACTGCGTCTGATGGAGACGCTCAAGGAGGCTGTCGTGACACCCGGCGTGGACCGCCGCCGTGAACTCCGATCGCCCCGCCTCACCCGTGTCGTCGTTTGTCGCTCCGGTCGCTACGAACAGGACGTGAAAAGGGTCGACGCCGGTCGGTACCTCCTCGCCGCAGACCAGGCATTTCGCACCGATCGGCCAGCCGCACTCGTCACAGTAGGGCGGCTGTTTGGGGGTGAGAGTATCCGGCATTGCTTTTCCTCCGCTCAGTCAGCTGCTCGCGGATGTTCGACGGCGTCAGATATTTGTGGCCTGTGGCGAGCGCGGCCGTGCCCTCAGATCCAGTTGCGAAACCACATGAGGTGGTAGTAGTGCGTGACCGAGATGCCGAGGTCGATGAGGATCGGCAGGAAGGCCAGACAGACACCCGTGACCGCTCCCGCGTAGATCCAGGTGAGGTAGCGCCCCAGGCCGCGGGCCCGCGGCCACACGACCAGCAGCAGCACTGCGAGCGCGAAGACGGCGATGGCCATGGCCAGCACGGCGCGAGCCAAGACCGGGGAGACCCTCGTGGGATCGCGCCAGAACAGCCAGAGCGCGGCTTGCCCGATCTGGTACCACCACAGCGCGGTGATCACTGCGGCGGCTGCGAAGAGGCCCACCGCCCACTGCCAGCGCAGCTGGCCCCGGGAGAGCTCGCGTAAGGCCATGGCTACCGCCAGCGCCATGAACGGTGCCACCGGGGTCATGTAATACATGAACGAGGTGCGGGTGGTGGAGAGCCATGGCAGGTAGAGCAGGGCGACGATCAGCGGCAGCAGCGCGAGCTCGCGGTCGCGCCGCAGGACGGCCAGCACGACGAGGCCGAGAAGCGCCGGCACCGAGGCCCACCACAGCAGCGGGTTGCCGATCGAGATGATGCCGTGCACCGTGTTGCCCGCCTTCTGGTAGTAGTACCAGACCGGGCGATAATCGACGATCCAGGTGTAGGCCCGAGAAGCGTAGGGGTGGAAAGCGTGCAGGTTCTCATTGAACCACCACATCTCGTGTTGCAGCGCCCACCACTGTGACAGCGTGTGATGACCCCTGAAGAAGTAGTCGGCGTAGCTTGCGAAGTATAAAGCCAGGGGCAGCACGCCGAGCGCCACGGCCGGCAGCGCCAGATCGCGCAGGGCCTGCCCGACGATCCTGGCCAGTGGGGCCCGCCACGAGCGCCGCCGGTAGAGCGCCATGATCGCCGCGGCCGCCAACAAAGCAAAAGCACCCGACCACTTCGTGCCCACGGCAAGCCCTCCCGCCAGGCCGCAGAGAAACAACCAGCGTAAGCGGTGCCCACTCTGCACATAGCGCAGCGCGACAAACACGCACAACACCGACCAGAAGGTGACGAAGATGTCGAGGGTGGCGATCCGCGACTGTACGATGCCCAGAAAGTCTGAGGCCGCCAGGATGAGGCCGAGCAGGGCCCACGGTGGCGACAGGCCGAGACGCCGGGCGAGCGGATAGATGAGCGCGATAAGCAGGATGCCGACGAGCGCCGGCACGATCCGCCAGCCGAACGAGGTGCTGCCGAAGCCGGCCTCGCCGGCGGCGATGGCGTACTTGCCGTACTCGGGGTGCGGCCAGGAGACCTCGTTGCCCGGCTCCCAGGGATAGCCAGGGTTCGGTCCCAGGTAGCCATCGAGAATGGTATGGGCGTCTTTGGCGTAGTAGACCTCGTCGAAGACCAGGGTGCTGGGCCGCTGCAGTTCGTAGAGGCGCACGGCCGCCGAGGCGATGAGCACGACGATGACCGCCACGGCAATGCCGACCGAGGTGCGCGAGTGGGGGCACTTGACTGGGCGCGCGTCCTGTTCAGAGGCACGCGTAGGCTGCGCTACTTGCCGGGGAGGGTCGCTCATCGTCGGCATTATAGGCGGGGCTGCGGCTCAATCGGGCCGTCTGCCGCCAGTACGCTGCGGATCGAGAGGCCGAGTACCGGAACGGCGCGAACCGCTGAGATTGCCAGTCGGACCCACACGATGCCCTGCCAAGGCGTACCGTCCTCTGAAACGCAAACGTCGAGCCTCGGCTTAGGGGGAAGAGGGCGGCGAAGCGCCCGGCTTGCCCGCTGGGGCGCGGTGGCGCTCATCCTGGCCTTCGCCCTGTGGTTCGGCGATCCCCGCACCGGCCTGCTGGAAGCGGGTCGCTCTGCGAAGTCGGCCCTGCTGGTCGATGCGCTTCTCCTGGGCGTTGCGGCAGTTGTCTGTCTTGGCGTGATAGCACGACGACGCAGGCTGAGAGCTCGCGAGCGCAGGCGGTAGCGACACTTCAGACGCCGAACGCTCCCGTGCCCCACGGTGATTCCGACACCGCAGCCGATACCGCAAGGGCGCTGGTGCCCGCCCGCAGGGCGGCGAGGATGCCACCGTACTGGCCGTTGGTGAGTGTGGCGACGGTGGCGGCCAGTCCCTGACCCCAGCTCGTGTACGCCTGCACGCCGGCCGAGTTCATCGCCGTTGAACCGGGCTCCGGCATGGTCGTGTCGAGGGGGTTGTAGCGTGCCGAGTTGAACCAGTTGCCGCCCTCGGCCATCTCCCAAGCCGTGATTGCCGTGACGTTCTGGGCGCTGCGCGGCATGCCGAGATCGCCCAGGAGCGCCTGCGCCCAGCCGGAGGGGCTGTACCCGCCGCCCGGGGGCGAGGGTGCCGCCGGCGTTGTCGCTCGTGCCGCCGCGGCCTCGTGTCGTGCCACGGCCGCGGCGCGACGAGTGTCGCCGCCATGTTTCGGCCTCCTTGGTCGTTTGTTGTGTCGAGTCCCGGTACCCGCGTTACAGATCGGCTCCAGTAGCTCTGTTACACCTGTAACTCCTTCTTGAGAGACCTTGGGCCTGCGCGGCCTGCCGGCCGGAGTGGCGAAGGCGCCGTGTTCCTTGCTGCGATCGTGTCGTGCGGCGTGCGTGCGGACGAGGCGGCCCTGCTGCGAGATCTGCACCGTGTCGCCCACCACGCGCACCTCGACCTGCTGGCGGGCCTGGGCGACGCCCACCCGGTAGGTGGTGCCGGCGAAGCTGATGGCGCCGCGCTTGTCAACCATGCGCAGCACCGGTCGTCCGGCGGTCTGCGGCCGCGGGTGCTGGGGCCCCACGCGCGGCGCCCGCTCTTTGTGCGGCCGGGAGGCGGGATCGACCGTGGCGGAGTGGCGCCGGGCGTGGCAGACGACCAGCACACCGCGGTGCACGATCTCAAGCAGCCCGTCTGGGCGCAGGTCCACCTCGACTACCTCCCCGGCAAGCCAGACGCCCACGTGGTAGGGGTAGCCCGCCAGGCTGATGCGACCCTGCAAGCTCACGCGCCGGGTGACCGCGCGCACCACGGGTCCCTCGGGCGTCTCGGCCTCTTCGTGGCTGGCGGCCAGGGTGAGTCGCGCCACAGGCTCTGGGTGGGCCAGGGCGAAGCGCTCGGCGGGCGCCACCATGCCGATGCCCTGGTGGGGACGCTCGCTGTTGTAGTGGGCGACCCAGTCATCGAGCGCGGCCTGGGCCTCCGCGAGGCTTGCGAAGCTGCGCTTGCCCAAGAACTCGGCGCGCACCGTCTTGTGGAAGCGCTCCACCTTGCCGGTGGTGGTCGGCGAGCGCGGCGCCGTGAGCAGGTGGCGGATGCCGTGCTCGCGGCAGAGGCGGTCGAAGAGCACCTCGCCGGTGCCCCGTCCGAAGCGCGCCGTGAAGACCTTGCCGTTGTCGGTGAGCAGCTGCTCGGGGGCGCCGTGGCGCTGCAGGGCGGCGAGCAGCGCCTCGCAGACCGGGCGCGCCGTGGCGCGCCAGGCAAGCGCCGCGCTCACGCAGTAGCGCGAGTGGTCGTCGATGCCGGTGATGACCTTGAGCTCGCGGCCGTCTGCGAGGCGCACGTCGCCCATGACGTCCATCTGCCAGAGCTCCATGGCGCGGCTGCGCTCCCAGCGGCGGTAGTCGGCGCGCTTGCGGCGCCGGGGATGGGGCTCGATCAGGCGATGGCGCACTAGGGCCCGGTAGATCGAGGAGCGCCCGGGGGCGTGACTCCCTCGACCGCCAGGCGATGGCCCAGGGTGCGCGGCCCCCAGCCCGGGTGGGCCAGGCGCAGCTCGACGATGCGGGCCTCCACTGTGGGCGCCATCTGATGGGGGCAGGTGGCGGGGCGCGAGGGCTGGTCGACGAGTCCTGCCAGGCCGGCGTCGCCGTAGCGGCGCAGCCAGCGGTGGACCGTCTGGCGGGCGACGCCGTAGCGCAGGGCGACGCTGCCCACCGTCGATCCCGCAAGGACCTCCAACACCGCCTGATGCCGCTGCTCCACCAGCCCCAGCTCCACGAGCACGACCCTGACCTCCTCGAGTGACGACCCGACGTGGTCGTTATCGAGAAAGGTGTAGCGCCGCAGGAGCCTCTAGCAGGCTGCTGAACAAGCGCGCCCTCCGGAGAGTGTCGTGCAGCCAGGAGCCGTGGCGAGACGGATGAGGTGGTTTCTGGAGCTGTCGAGCCCCGCAAGGCAGCCCCTTTGGGAGCCCTTCCGGGCCTCTGGCCCTACCTCAGAGCCGGCTCCGCCAGCAACCGCCGCAAGCGCACCAGGTTGTAGGCCGCGCAGGCGAAGGTGAAGATGGCCGAGACCCTGGCCGCGCCGCGGTGGCGCAGCTTGCGCAGGCCGCCGACCGTCTTCATCCAGCCGAAGGGCTCCTCGACGAGCTTGCGTCGACGCTGGCTTGTGGCGTAGCCGGCGTGGCGGGTGGTGCGGCCGTCGACGGCGCTGAAGCGGTCCTTGGCGGCCACGTGCGGGGTGATGTGCAGCTCGCGAGCCCGGGCGACGAAGCCGGCCGTGTCGTAGCCGCGGTCGGCGCCTACGCTCAGGCGAGCGCGGCCGGAGCGGCGCCGCTGACGGGCGAGCAGCCGCAGGCCGGCCTCACGCTCGCAGCTGCCGGTGGCCGCAGTCAGCTCGCAGTCGACGATCAGGCCGTGGCGGTTCTCGGTGAGGCTGTGGCCGGCGTAGCAGAGACGCGCCTCCTTGCCGCGTCCCTTCTTGGCCAGGCGTGAGTCGGGGTCGGTCGTCGAGCGGTGCGTCTCGTTGCCGCGCTTCTCGCCGTGGAAGTCGACGCTGCGGTTGCGCCCGCCGCCGCCGGCCGGCGGCTCCCCATCTTCACCCTCCTCGCGGGGCCGCAGGCTCTTCAAGGAGGCGGCCGCCTCAAGGAGCGTGCCGTCCACGGAGAAGTGCTCGCGGGAGAGCAGCTTGCGCGAGGCGGCCTGGCAGCGCACGGCAGAGAAGAAGGCCTCGGCGACCTCCCTCGTGAGCAGGCGGTCGCGGTTCTTGGTGAAGGTCGTCGGATGCCAGACCGGCTCGTCGAAGGGCAGGCCCACGAACCAGCGCAGCAGGAGGTTATAGCGCAGCTGTTCGACCAGGCGGCGCTCGGAGGGGATGGCGTAGAGGATCTGGGCAAGCTGGGCGCGCAGCAGGTACTCGGGGGCGATCGAGGGGCGACCGCGCTCGGCGTAGAGAGTCTCGAGCTCGGGACTCATCTGCCCAAGGGCGACGTCGACCAGGGCGCGGATGGCGCGCAGGGGATGATCGTCGGGCACCACGTCCTCGAGCGTGGTCATGACGATGAACCCCGCCTGCCGCTCCTCGTCACCGCGCATCCTGAGCCCCTCCCCGTCGCCTGCCTGGCCGCACACTAGCAGGTTCGCGAGGCGGCGAGGGTCATCCTCCGGAAGGCTCTCGGAGAGCTTGAGGCGAGGCGATCTTCAGTAGCCTGCTAGGCGAGAGAGCGACCGTGGCACAGGCACTGGGGGACATTCTGCCGTTGGCGATGGGCATCGCCATCAGCCCGCTGGCCATCATCGCGGTCATCCTCATGCTCATCACCCCCAGGGCTCGGGCGAACGGCGTCTCGTTTCTGCTCGGCTGGATGGTGGGCCTGGCGGCGGTATCGACGGTCGTGCTGATCGTCAGCGAGTCACTCGGGGTCACGTCGTCGTCGCATGAGCGAAGCTGGGTCGGCCTCGTCAAGCTCGTGCTTGGTCTCATCCTGTTGGTACTGGCGGGCCTCGAGTTTCGGCGGCGTCCCAAGCGCGGGCAGGACCCACCCACTCCGAGGTGGATGAAGGAGCTGGACCGCACGACCCCGCCCCGAGCCCTGGGCCTGTCTTTCATATTGTCATCTGTGAGTCCCAAGACGTTCGTGCTGGGCGCTGTCGCGGCCCTGGCCGTCGCCCAGAGGTCGCTGTCGGCGGCCGACCAGGCCCTGGCCGTGGTAGTCCTCGTCGTGATCGGCAGCCTCGGCATCCTGGCGCCCGTGGCGGTCTATCTCGCCAGAGGTCGTAAAGCGGGGGAACGGCTCCAGGACTGGAAAGTCTGGCTGGTCGCACACGACGCGGCCGTCGCCTGTTCGCTGCTCCTCGTCTTCGGGGCCTTGCTGATCGGCAAGGGGATCATTGGGCTGGCGGGGTAGCGCTCACTCGAACATGGCCGCTTCAACAGAAGCCACGGCTCCGCTGCCCCCACCGTCCGGATTGGATAGAATCGTTTATGCAATCGTTTACAGCGCGGCCATACCGCATCCATGACCCCTGAAGGAGACCGTCCATGGCGTACGACAAGGATTTCGAGAAAGCCGTCCAGGTGGGCCGTCCGCCCACCGTCGCGTCCCTGTTCCCGAACTCCAAGGCGCTGATCGTCAGCGGCAAGGTCATCGACCGCGCCATGCGCGCCAAGGGCCACGCCATCGCGATGGCCGCCAACGGGCGCAACTCGTTCGTCATCCGCGGGGCGCTGCGCGCCGCGCAAAAGGCCAACGCCGCCCTCATCATCGAGATCGCCAAGTCCGAGGGCGGCCAGAAGGCCTACTGCCCGGTGAACTACTGGAACATGGCGCGCATCGTCGACTCGCTGTGCAACGAGATGGGCATCACCGTCCCGGTCGCCGTGCACGCCGACCACTACGGCATCAAGAACGACGCCGACCTCGCGCAGGCCATGGTCGAGGTGCCCACCATGTTCGAGGCGGGCATCACGTCGATCGCCATCGACGCTTCGCACCAGCCCAACGACAAGAACCTGCTGGCCAACCTCGCCGTCAATCCGCACATCCCGGCGTGGGCCGGTCTCGAGACCGAGGTCGGCGAGATCAAGGGCTCTTCCGGGCTCTCTACGCCCGACGAGGCGCTGTTCCTCATCCAGGGCCTCAACGCGCACGACGTCTTCGCCGACTGGATCGCCTTGAACAACGGCACCACCCACGGCATCGAGGCATCGAGCGCCGGCATCCAGGTGGAGCTCACCGCCAAGGTCCACGAGGTCCTCGCGCCCTACGAGGTGAGTGGCGCCCAGCACGGCACCTCGGGCAACAGCTCCGAGCGCCTGCGCGAGATCGCCGCCCAGACGCACACCACCAAGGCCAACGTGGCCACCGCCCTGCAGATGGTCTCCTGGGGCCTCGAGGTCAACGACTACGGCAACGCGATCCTCGACGCCGACGGCAACTTCATCAAGGTCAAGGGCGAGGGCGTGACCGAGGAGATGTGGGCCAAGGTGGTCGCCTACGCCGACGACAAGGGCTGGCACAAGGGCGACTACAAGAGCCTCAACCTGCCCTTCGAGAGCCCGTTCCTGGCGCAGCCCAGGGAGATCCGCGAGCGCATGGCGCAGCGGGTCGAGGACTTCACGTTCAAGATGATGACCGAGGTCTTCAACGCGCGCGACACCGCGCCGCTGGCCATCGAGGCCATCCTCACCGCGGGCTCCTACGACCTCAAGCCCAAGACGGGCCGCCTCGAAGACCCCGCCGAGTGGACCGACGCCAAGATCGCCGAGCGCGCCGCCTCGCTCGACACCGACAAGGGCGCCGCAGGGAACTTCGACGACTGACGCCTGAGCGGCGGCGCCCGCGGGCGCCGCGCCCGAGCTCACCGCGGGTCCGCCCGAGGACTCTCCCGTGAGCTCCGCGTAAGAGCATGGGTCGACGCCCCGAAGGGCGCCGCGGCGCGCACCGCCCCGGCGCCCTTCTTGCGTCGGCCCGCCGCGGGCCGGGCTTTCTCGCGCGGCGCGCGCCTCTCGCGCGGCCGCGCCTGTTCGCGCGCCGCGCGCGCCTGCAATTCAAGCGCCGGGCGCGGCGTGTCGACCTTGAAGAGAGAGCGATGGTCTGCGAACGCGGGTCTCGAGCGCGCCCGACGCGGGCGCGCGTCGCGACCCGCCCGCCTAAGGGGGATCTCTTGGTCGCCACAGTACGCCCGGCGAGGCCGACGGCGGTCACGGTAGCCGTCTGCCTGATCGGCTGGGCGCTCATCGTGGACGTCTCCGTGAGGCTGGCCTCGCTGTCGAACCCCGCCGCCTCCCTGGTCTGGCCCCTGCGCGGCGCCGCCATCATCGGCTTCGCGGTGGCCATCGGCCTGGTGACCGCCATGGCGTTCGGCAGGCGCTGGGCGCTGATCGTGTACACGGTCCTGTTCGTGCTCGGCGCGCTGATCAGCCTGCCGGCCCTGCTCACCGTGCACCACACCACCGTGTCGCTGGCCTGGTTTGCCTGCGACACGGCGATGCGCGCGGTCGCCATCGTCTTGCTGTTCGGACGGCCGGCGACCGCCTGGTTCGCCGCCTACCGGCCGCCGCGGCCCGAGCCGGCAGGCCGGCAGCAGACGCCCCGCCCGCAGTATCAGGCCGTTCCCGCCGCCTGGCACCCCGACCCGACCGGCCGCCACACGCACCGCTACTGGGACGGGACGGCCTGGACGCCGCACGTCGCCGACGACGGCCGGGTCGCGCTCGATCCGCTCGACGCGCGCCCGGCGCAAGGGTCGGCCGCGGCGCGCTGAGCGCCTTCGTCGCGAACCGCCGGCGCGGCGCCGGCGCGGCGTGCCGACCGTCGCGCCGCGTATTGCTCCGCGCGGAGCCCCGCCTCACGCTCTACGCGTCGAGCGCCCCCGGCGCGACCTGCAGCTGCTCGGCCGTGAAGCGGGCCAGGATCTGCCGGGACCGTTCGGGGGTGAACCCCTCGTACCCGAGAGCCGCGCGATAGGCGAGGCTCTCCGCCATGGCGACGTAGCGGTCGCAGAGCTCCGCCAGCGGCACGATCGGGCGAAAGGCGCCTTCGGCGACGCCCCGGGCGATGACGGTCGTCACGGCCTCGTGCCACTGGCGCGACATGCGCATGCACTCGTCGAGAAAGTCGGGGTGGCTGCGCACGCGTACCCAGACCTCGAGCCAGAGCAGGTACTCGTCGTGCAGGCGCTGGTCGCTGGGCACGCTCATGTCGAGCAGGCGGCGCATCCGGGTCAGTGCGTCGGCCGGCTCTTCGGTCAGCCGCCGCAAGCCCGCGTGCAACTGCTCGCCGGTCCAGAGCAGCGCCGAGAGCAGGACCTCGTCTTTGCTCTTGAAGTAATAGTGGATGGCGGCGCTCGACACGCCGGCCTCGCGGGCGATGTCGGCCACACGGGTAGAGCTCAACCCGCGCTCGGCCAGCACGCGGCAGGCGGCGGCGCGAATGCGCTCCTCGGGCCGCTGGGCGTCGACGAGCGGCTCGTCGGGCGACCCCCCGGCGTTACGCCAGGCGCGAGCGCAGGCCTCGAGCCGCTCCACTGCATCGCCGTCTGAGCGCAACGCGCCCGTGAGGCGTTCCCTCATGCGCCAGCCCGTGCGGTACTCCACGCCGAGCGCACGCGCCAGGCGCGCGGGGGTCACCTTGCCGCCCGACTCGACGACGATCGCCGTGGCGGTGAGCCAGTCCGAAAGGGGCAGCGCCGAGCGGCGGAAGGGCGTGGCCGCGGCCGGGTAGATGTGCGCGCCGCAGCGGTCGCAGGCGTAGGCGCGGCGCCGCGAGACGCGATGAAAGCGCCGCGCCTCGGCGCAGCCCGGGCAGACCGCCGTGCGCCCGTCGGGCGCGCAGTACACGCGCCACAGCACGTCGAGCGCGGCCGCCTCGTCGCGAAGGTGAGCCGTCGCGCCTGCATGCGGCGCCTCCTCCTGCACCCGCGCCTCCTCGCGCGAGCGCCCCGAGTCACTTGCTTGTACGCGCAGGGTCCGCCGCCTCGTTCCGCTTAAGCCAATGCCTGTTGTCTGGCCGACCAGTTTACGGTAGCACAAAGCAAGTGACCCACGGCGCCGCGGTTGAACGCCCGCCGCGCAGACGATCGGGGAACCCCGCATGGCCCACGCCAGTCTCACACTGCTCGACGACGGCGACTGCCGGCGGGTCCACGACGCGACCGTCGACCTGCTCGAGACCGTCGGCGTCGACGTGTTCTACGAGCCCGCCCTCGAGACGCTGGCGGCGGCCGGCGCCAGTGTCGCCGGCCGCCGGGTGCGTCTGAGCCGCGAGCTGGTGCGCGCCGCGCTCGAGTCGGCGCCGCGCTCGGCCACGGTGCGCGCCCGCCACGACGGCCGCGCGCTGCGGCTGAGCGCGGCCGAGTCGTACTTCGGCACGGGCTCCGACTGCCTCTACGTGCGCGACCCCGAGACCTCCGAGCGGCGCCGCGCGACGACCGCCGACATCGAGACCATGGCCGCCTTCTGCGACCGCCTCGCCAATATCGACTTCGTCATGTCGATGGGATTGCCGGCCGACGTCCCCCAGGCCGTCGACGACCTCGCCCAGGTCGCCGCCATGCTGCGCGGCACCGGCAAGCCCCTCGTGGTGGCGCCGCGCCAGGGCGACGTGATCGCCGACATCAAGGCGATGGCCGCCGCCTGTGGCGCCGCCGACAGCGTGATCATCTACGCCATGCCCTCGCCGCCCCTCATGCACGACGGCGACGCGCTCACCAAGGTGATCGCCTGCGCCGAGCTCGGCGTGCCGCTGGTCTACGCGCCGGCGCCCAACGCCGGCGCCACCGCGCCGCGCTCGGTAGCGGCCAGCCTCGTGGTCGGCAACGCCGAGGTGCTGAGCGGCCTCGTGCTGCACCAGCTCACCGCGGCCGGCGCGCCCTTCGTCTACGGCGCCGGCGTCGCCGTCATGGACATGCGCACCGGCATCGACCCCTACGTCGTGCCCGAAAGTTTCCTGGGCCACCAGGCGGGCGTCGACATGGCCCGGCACTACGGCCTGCCCAGTTTCTCGTATGCCGCCGTGTCCGACTCGAAGACGCTCGACGAACAGTGGTCGGCCGAAGCCGCCCTCACCGCGCTGCTGGGGGCGCTCTCCAAAGCCACGCTGCTGCACGACGTGGGCTACCTCGAGTCGGGCCTGCAGAGCTCGTACGAGTCGATCCTGCTGGGCAACGAGCTGGTGGGCTACGCCCGCGCCTTTCTGCGCGAGACCTCGTTCGACGACGAGGCGCTGGCCCTCGACGAGATCAAGGCGGCCGGTCCCGGCGGCAATCACCTGGCGACGCGCTACACGCGCAGCCACTACCGCGATTTCTGGGAGACGAGCCTCTTCAGCCACACCATGCACGACCGCTGGCGCTCCGAGGGGTCGCAGACGCTGCGCGAGCGCACCAGCGCCGCCGCCAAAGAGCTGCTCGCCCGGCCGCGCCCCGTGCTGGTCGACGAAGCTGCCGCGGCGCGGCTCGCGGCCCTGCTCGCCGACAGGCTCCGGCTACGCGGACGGTGACGGCCGTGACGAGGGCCGTCGAGTTCGCCGCACGTCTCACGTTCGACGACCTGCCGGCCGACGTCGTGCTGCGCGCCAAGATGTGCCTGGCCGACACCCTGGCGGCCATGATCGCCGGCCGCCAGACGGCCTCGACACGCATCGCCGCCGAGCTCGCCGGCGCCTGGTGGCCGGCGCCCGAGGCGCGCCTTGTCTACGACGGCGCGCGAGCGTCGGCGCCGGGCGCGGCCTTTGCCAACGCCGTGGCCGCCAACGCCCTCGACGTCGATGACTGCGGCATCTACACCTGGGGCCACCCCGGCGCCCAGGTGGTGCCGGCCGCGCTGGCCCTCACCGACCGCGGCGCCCACAGCGGCAAAGACCTGCTCACCGCCATCGTGGTCGGCTACGAGATTGCCTTTCGCGCCGGCCGCTGCCTCAACTACGAGCTCACCGCCGTGGCCTCGGCCGAGCGCGCCTTTCGCGGCTGCGGCGCGTGGGGCGCGCCGGCCTGCGCTGCCATCGCGGCCAATGTGGCGCGCCTCTCCGCCGCGCAGACGAGCAACGCCCTGGGCATCGCCGAGTACCACTCCCCCGACCTGCCCATCATGCGCGACGTGGCCCGCCCGGCCATGGTCAAGCACGGCGTCGGCGTGGGCGCGCTCACCGGGCTCATGGCCGCCGACCTCGCGGCCCGCGGCTTTACCGGCGTCGCCTCGAGCCTCGAGCTCGACGCCTTTCACGACTTCGTCGCCGACCTGGGAGAGTCGTACCTGCTGCCGGTCGGCATCACCTGGAAGCGCTTCTGCTCGTGCGCCTGGACGCACCCGGCCCTGCTGGCCCTCGAGGGGCTCATCGCCTGCGAGGGCATCGGCCCGGCGTCGGTCGAGCACATCCTGGTCGAGACCTACCCCGACGCCGTACGCCTCGGCACCCGCCTGCCCACGACCACCGAAGAGGCGCAGTTCAACATGGCCTGGCCGCTCGCCGTCTTTCTGGTCGACGGCGAGGTCGGCCCCCGGCAGGTCCTCGAGCCGCGCCTGGCGAGCGCCAAGGTGCGCGCCCTGTGCGAGCGCGTCGAGGTGCGCGTCTCCGACGAGCTCGCCCGCCTCTACTACCTCTCCGAAGCCAACGACCCGCGCGGCAAGGACGCGGCCGTGGTCACGCTCAGGCTGCGCGACGGCCGCACGGTGTCGAGCGGGGTCGTCGAGAACGTGCTGTACCCGGAGCCGGCGTGGACCGCCGACGAGATGAGCGCCAAGTTCGCCTGGCTCACCGCCGGCCAGCTCCCCGGCCCCGCGGCGCACGATATTCTGGCTCGAATCTGGAGCATGGAGGATACTGAACGGGTCTGCGAGTTCCTGACGCAAGTCACGACGGCGCTGACGCCCGTCTCGTCACCACTACACAAGGGGGAAGTATGAGGGTTGCGAAAGCCGCGGTTCTGGCGGCGGTACTGCTCGTCGTGCTAGCCGTTCTGGCCGCCTGCGGGTCGAGCTCACCGTCGAGCTCGTCGAGCGCAAGCACGAGCGCGAGCCCGAGCGCCACCAGCGGCGGCGTCACCGCCGACGCGACGCTGAACGCCATGCTGCCGGCGGCCATCAGGTCGGCCGGCACCATCCGCGTGGCCACCAACATCCCCTACCCGCCGTGGGAGATGTACACCGCAGTCGGCAGCAAGCAGGCCACCGGCATCGACTACGACCTCTCGCAGGCGATCGCCGCCAAGCTCGGCGTCAAGGCGAGCTTCGACCAGACCGTGTTCGACAGCATTATTCCGGCGCTGCTGGCCGGCAAAGAAGACATGGTGATGGCCTCGATGTTCGACGACGCCACGCGCCAGAAGCAGCTCGACTTCGTCGACTACGCCACCGACAGCTACGGCATCCTGCTGCCCAAGGGCAACCCCGACAACATCACCTCGATCCAGGACCTGGCCGGCAAGACCGTCGCCGTGCAGAGCGGCACCGCGCAGGTCGGCGAGTTGCAGAAGCTCGCGAAGACCTTCGCCACTGCCGGCAAGCCCAAGCTCACCATCCTGCAGTTCCCGCAAGACAGCGACGCACTGCTGGCCGTGACCTCGGGCAAGGCGCAGGCCCAGATGGACGACCAGTCGGTCGCCGCCTACACGGTGAAGACCTTCAACAACGGCAACACGTTCGTGCTGCTGCAGGACCCGACGATCGCCACCACCTTCTCGAACGGCATCATCGGCATCGGTGTCCCCAAGACCGACACCCAGCTCCGCGACGCCGTGCAGAAGGCGCTGCAGGCGCTCATCACCGACGGCACCTACGGGCAGATCCTCAACAAGTACAACGAGGCTTCGCTGGCGGTGACCTCGGCGCTGGTCAACCAGGGCAAGTAGCGGTCGCGGCCGGCGTCTCGCCGGCCGATCGACTGAAAAACGGCGCATCCGCAGGGCCGGCAGCGAAGCTCGCTGCCGGCCCTGCGCGCGTGCGGCGCGACCTTGGCGCCTACTCCGACCGGCGCGCGGCCTCGTGGGCCGCAGCGGTCAGGGCCGCCAGCAGGTCGGCGGTGCTCTGCGTGGCCTCGGGACCGAATCCGTGGTGACCGACGATGCGGTCCTCTTCGTCGACGTAGAAGGAGCGCTCGGCGTCGTTGTGCACCTGGCAGACGCTCGCGAGGCCGTGCAGCGTGGGGTCGTCGTCGGCCATGGCGAGCAGCTCGGCGGCCGTCGCGCGCAGCGCCTTCGACGACTGCGCGTCGCGCTCGTCGTCGGGGTGGGCCGCGGCCTCGCGGGCGCGCCACGCCGAGAGCGACTCGCACCTCTGCACGAGCTGTTCGCGATAGCCGTTGACGTCGACCAGTTGTTCCGTCATGTGACCTGCCGTCCTTTTCTGTCCTGTCGCTGTGAGAGCGCCGGCCCGCGACCGCCCGCTCGTTCAACCCGTGCATGCCCACGGGCCGCCTTCTCCACTCACGGGCCGGTGGTAGCATGAGACCCCGCATGAGCGACTCCTACCTGACCATCGCCACCACGGCCGAAGCCGAGATCGAGGTCAAGCGCTCCCGCTTTCTGGCGCGCCTCGAGCGCGCCGGCGACGAGGCGGCCGCCCTCGCCGCAGTCGAGGCCGCCCGCAAGCGCCACTGGGAGGCGCGCCACCACTGTTCGGCCTACATCCTGGGGCCGCTGGGCGAGGTCGCACGCGCCAGCGACGACGGCGAGCCCTCGGGCACGGCCGGCGCACCCATGCTCGAGGTGCTGCGCGGCCGCGGCCTCTCCGACGTCGTCGCCGTGGTCACGCGCTGGTTCGGCGGCACCCTGCTGGGCACAGGCGGCCTCATCCGCGCCTATAGCGAGGCGCTGCGCGCGGCGGCCGAGGCGGCCGGGGTGAGCGAGCGCCGCCACGTGCAGCGCGTGAGCGTAGCCATGGCACACGCCGACGCCGGCCGCCTCGAGAACGAGCTGCGCGCCCGCGGCGTGCTCGTCACCGACGTCGTCTACGAGGCGCGCGCCACGCTCGTGCTCGACGTCACCACGAGCCAGCGCGCCGGGCTCGACCAGCTCGTCGCCCAGCTCACCGGCGGGCAGGCCCGCGTGGTCGACCACGAGTGGCGCTGGGCCGACGTCACCCCCTGAGGGCCAAAACGCGCTCACGCGTCACACGGACTGGTAGCATCGGCTGGTCGGACCCATGACGAGCGGGGAGGCAGCCGTGACCGAGAAGCCATATGAGACGGCGCAGCTCGCCGATCTCGAGGGGCCCAGCGGCTGGTCTCCCATTCGTCGCAGCCTCGGGGTACAGGCGTTCGGCATCAACGCCTGGACCGCGCATGAGGCCCGCGAATCGATCATCCTCGAGCACGACGAGCGCTCATCGCGCCACGAGGAGCTCTACCTGGTCATCGCCGGGCGCGCCACCTTCACCGTGGGCAACGAGCGCATCGACGCCCCCGCCGGCACCATCGTCTTCGTGCGCGATCCCAAGGCCACCCGCGGCGCCGAAGCCCGCGAGCCCGACACCACCATCCTGGCGGTGGGCGGCAAGCCCGGTGAGGCCTTCCGGCCGCGCGCCTGGGAGACCAACCTGGACGTGCTCCAGCTCTTCGACGACGGCCGCTACCGGCAGGCCAAGGAGCTGCTGAACGACGCCCTCGAACGCTACGACGACCGCAGCACCATCTTCTACAACCTGGCCTGCGCCGAAGCCCAGCTCGGCGAGACCGACGCGGCGCTCCAGCACTTGAGCGCGGCCGTCAACGAGCGGCCCTCGCTGGCCACCGACGCGCATCTCGACTCCGACCTCGCGCCCATCCGCAACGATCCGCGGTTCGAAGCGCTGGTCCCGAGCGCGTAACGAGCCGGGGCGCGAGGCGCGGGCTGTCGCCCGCGCCTCTGGCCGTCCGTGCGAGCGCTGCGGAGCCCACAAAGCCCCTGTTCGACAGAATGTCGAACCAAGTATCCTTGGCGCATGTCACGCGTGACCTTTCGGAACGCTCGCGACCTGCGGCTGGTCGGCGACCTCACGCCGGCCGGCGGCGACGCGCTGGGCGGCGACCTCACGCCGGCCGCCGGCGACGCGCTGGTCGTCATGGCCCATGGCTTTGCCAGCGACCGCCGCGCGCGCGGCCGGTTCCCGGCCATAGCCGCGGCGCTTGCCGCCGCCGGCATCGCCTCGCTTGCCTTCGACTTCGCCGGCTGCGGCGAGAGCGACGACGACGTGCTCACCCTTGACCATCAAATCGACGACCTGCACGCCGCGCTCGCCCACGCGCGCTCGCTCGGCTACCGCCGGCTCGCGCTCCACGGCCACAGCCTGGGCGGGCGCGTCTGCCTGGCGGCCGCCCCGCGGCAGGTCGTCGCCATCGCCACGACCGGCGCCCCCACCGCCGCCATGCGCTACGACTGGCGCGATTACTTCACGGCCGCCCAGATGGCCGAGCTCGAGCGCACCGGGCGGGTCGTCATGCCGCAGGGCGAGGGCCGCGCCCGCGCCGCGGTCGTGACCTCGGCCGAGCTGCTCGAAGCGCTGGCCGACTGCGACCAGGCGGCGCTGTTCGGCCGCCTGCGCTGTCCCGTGCTGCTGATCGACGGCGACGGCGACGACGAAGAGCGCCAGTCCCTGGCCAACGCGCGCCGCGGGCTGCCGCTGCTGCCGCCCGGCTCGCGGGTCGAGCTGCTGGCCGGCTCGCCGCACAGCCTCGAGGGCCACCTCGACGAGGCCATCGCGCTGCTGGTCGACTGGTTCGACGCGCACCTCCCGGGCGCGCCGCCGGCCGCCGGCTGAGCGGCGTCCACGGCTTACCGCGCGCCCGCTCGGGGAACGTGGCGTGAACGAGAGGAGTGCGCCACGTGTACGGTCTGGCTATCGCCATCGTGATCATCCTCGTCGCCGTGCTGCTCGTGCTGGTGCGCGGGTAGCCGGCGACCGCTTGCCGCTTGTCTCGCGCCCGAGACGGCCAGTAGAGTCGGCGAAACGTTGCCCGGCCGGCGCCAGCGCCGGCGACTGAACAAGCGAGACGAGAAGGCCGGAGGCGCGCATGTACTTCGGAGCGCACGTAAAGGCGAGCGGCGGGGTCTGGACGGCGATCGAACGCGGCGAGGCGCTCGACGTGCAGGCGATTCAGTTCTTCGCGGGCAGCCCGCGCACCTGGAAGCCGCAGACGTACAGGGCCGACGACGCGGCGCGCTTTCGCGACGCGCGGGCCGGCTCGTCGATCCGCTTCACGGTCATCCACACCATCTACCTGATCAACCTCGCCACCATGAACGAGGAGTTCTACGAGAAGTCGGTCATCGCCCTGGTCGGGGCGGTCGCGGCCGCCGAGCAGCTCGGCGTCGAGGCGATCGTCACGCACGTGGGCTCGCACCAGGGAGCGGGCTTCGCCGCCGGCCTCGAGCGCGTGCGCGAGGCCCTGCGGCGCGCCCTCGAACAGGTCGGCGACTCCAGGGTCCGACTGCTGCTCGAGAACACCGCCGGCGCGGGCGGCACTATGGGCGTGAACTTCGCCGAGCTGGCCGCCATGATCGAAGCGACCGGCGGCGACGAGCGCCTGGGCGTTTGCCTCGACACCGCTCACCTGCTGGCCTCGGGCCACGAGCTGCGCACCGCCGAGGGCCTCGAAGCCATGCTCGCCTCGTTCGCCCAGAGCGTCGGCCTGGAGCGCCTCGTGATGGTGCACCTGAACGACTCGAAGTCGGCCCTGGGCTCGAACCGCGACCGCCACGAGAACATCGGCGAGGGCGAGATCGGGCGCGAGGCCATGCGGCTGCTCGTCAATCACCCCGCTTTCGACGACATTCCCGGCATACTCGAGGTTCCCGGCTACGACGGACTAGGCCCCGACCGCGCCAACCTCGACACCCTGCACGCACTGCGTGCACAGGAGGCCTGACCGTGGAGACCAGGATGGTGGCCGAGGGACTCGACCTGCTGACCGCGACCAGCCTCAAGGAGCTGCTCGAGTCGGGCGGCATAGAGGTCGAGCTCGTGGGCGGACGCTCGAGCGCGTTCCCCGGCATGCCCCAGATGGGCGGCTACGGCATCGTGGTGCCGGCGGCCCGCTACGACGAAGCGAGCCGGCTGGTCGACGAGCTGCAAAGCGGCGCGGGGCAGGAACCGCCCACGGGGCAGGGACCGCCGCACGACCGGTGAGCAAGGTCGTCGCCAGTCTCGCCGATCCCGTCCTCGCCACGATCTGGCGCGACCTGCTCGTGTCGGCCGGCATTCCCGCCGAGCTCCTCGGGGGCGCCATGAACCGCGTCTATGCGTACATCCCTTCGATGGGCGCGATCACGATCATCGTGCGCGACGAAGACTACGACGAGGCGCGCCGCCTGCTCGCCGACCTGCAGGCCGACGCCGTCGTCGACGACCCCGACTCGCCGCTGCCCGGTTCCTGAGCGCACGGTCGCGCGGCGCGGCGCCGCTCCTCGGGGCGCGCCCACGCTTTCGCCGACCGGGCGCGCCCGCGATTGCCCGACTCGCGCGACGGCGGCTCGCGACGCAGCCCCACGCTCGCTGGTGACCGCCGTCGCCGAATGGGTATACAGCTCGGGGGTGCCGTGGCCAGTGCGAGACAACCCCAGTGAGCACGAAAGCGAGGTGTCACGATGGAACTTCACCGAGCGACGACCGCGAACGATCTCAGCCAGGCGACCGCGATCTCGAACGTGCTGAGCGAAGCAGGCATCGCCGCCACCCTGCGCGGCGGCCTGCACGACGTCTATCCGGGGACATCGGGACTCGGAGCGATCGACGTGCTCGTGAGCGAGCAGGACCTGCCGCTGGCCCACGACGTGATCTCACGGGCCGACACGGTGGGCCTCGAGTTCGACCCTCCCGAAGACGAGGGGTAGCCGTCCGGTTCCGCGCGTGGTGACCACGGCGGGACGACCGGGGGCTTGCGAAGTCTGGTACCATGAATGGCCTTGTGGGCTACTGCCCCAGCCTGACTACAGCCCCCGAAAACCGTGGAGCGGACCATGCTAGGACGCCTTTTCGGACGCACGAAGGACGATCGCGACGACACCGTCTGCAGCACCTGCGGACGCACCCTGCTGGCCGGCGAGTGGACGCAGCGCGTGGTCGACAACGACGGGACCGAGCGCTTCATCTGCGCGCTGTGCGCCCGTTCCGGCGACGTTTCGGCCACGGCCGACCCGGTCGACGACGGCGCCACCGTCACCAACGGACGCGTCAGGCCGGCGCGCAACGACAGCGACGCCTTCTGGCGCGCGCTCAAAGACAAAGACACAGAGATCGCCCGCCTCGAAGGCCTGCTGGCGCGCGCCGAAGCCGAAAACCAGGAGCTCGCCGCACAGCTCGCCGAGTCGCGCGGCCACGTCGCCGCGGTGGTGCCGCTCGTGCCCCTGCCGACCGAGGCGCCTGCCGGGCCGGCCGCGCACGACGACGTCGGCGCCGAGACGGCCGAGTACTCGGCGGCCGACCTCAAAGACGTCGACGCCGTCGATGCCACCGAGCCGCCGGCCACAGAGCGCGGCGAGATCGCGGCACTGGCGAGCGACGCGCCGGTAGCGGCGGCGACCCGCCATCTCGAGCACACCGATCCGGGGCTGGGCAAAGCGCTGCGCGACGCGGCGCGAGCCGAGGCCGGCGCCGGCGCGCTTGCCGCCCAGTACCAGGGCGGCGCCGACACCGCGGCCCCGCCGAGCGCGCGAGCGCCCTTCGACGACGGGCCGCACGAGACCTTCGCGGCCACGCCGGGCGGCGCGGCGCCGTTCGACGACCGCGCGCGGCGCCGTTCGACGACCGCGCGGCGACGCCGGTGGCGGCGGGCTTCGAACCCGAGCCCGAGACCGACGACTTCGTGCCCCTCACCATCCTGCAGCGCGGTGTCGATCTGCTCAACGTGAGCGCCGTGCCCAAGCGCGTGGTCGAGACCAACGAGAACCTCGGCATCCCCCAGGTACACGTGGGCTGCGAGAACCAGGACAGCCTGCTCATCACGTTCATGTGGACGATGGGCTGGTACCAGTTCCGCGTCGAGCTCGTCGACGCCGGCCGCATCACGCTGGCCGACCGCGGCTACGAGGAGCGGGTCGACCTGCGCCCCAACGCCAGCTCGCGCACCGACGGCACGGTCCAGCTCGCGCCCAGCCAGATCAAGGCGCCCACGCCCAAAGACACCTCCGACCCAAAGCCCACCAACGTCACGAGCGGCGTCATCATCTCGAAGTCGATGATGGGCCAGCGCACCGACGACGAGAACGTACCTGCCGACTGGAAGTCAAAGCGGGCCCCCGACTTCGACTGGGGTCGCTAAAGCGGTACCCGACACCCGTTACGCGGCCCACGGCCGCGCAGCGCTCCTCTCTTCACGCAAAAGCGGCGGGCGGCCCCAATGGGGCCGCCCGCCGCTTCTTTTGCCTTGGGGAGTCAGTCGCCCCGACGGCGACTCGCCTGGGGCCGGGCCGTCAGGCGCCGATCCCGGCCGCGAGCGGCGACAGGCTGTTGGTGAGCGACTTGAGCGGCAGCGCGTGCTTGGGCGGGCTCACCGTGACGGGCGCGCCGAAGTGGTCGAGCGCGTAGCCGATGTGGACGCCCAGGCCGCTCACGCCCGACGCGGCCGTGGCGCCGCCGAACTTGAGCTTGGCGTCGATCGTGCCCTTCTGCACGAGGAACGTGGAGGCGTCGATCCAGTACTGCACCGACGCCGAGGCCAGCGACTTCTCGATGCTCTTGAGCTGGCCTGAGCTCTTGAGCTGGCCGAGGGCGGCGGCGCCGCTGCCGGCCGACCTGGCCACGCCGGGAACGTTGAGCGCCTTGATGAGGTCGCTCACGACTTTGGCCGTGTTGGCGGTGGTCGTGACGTGGTAGACCTTGGCGCCGTTCAGTTGCACGACTGTGACCGTGCTCGAGGCGGCCCACTTCGCCGGGTCGATGCCGACGCCGAGCCGTGAGGCGCTCGAACTCTTCTTCGAAGCCGCTCCGGTGCTCGAGGCGGACGCCACGTACCACTTGCCGTGGTACTGCACCCACACGCGCTTGTCGGACACCTTGACGCCGTAGGTGAGGTGCTGACCGGCGACCTGGAGCGTGAGGAAGAGGTTGGCGGCGGGGGCCTTGCCGGCGCCGCCCGCGTTGCCGGCGACGTGCAGGGCGACGGGCGCCTGGCCCAGGAGCGCGGCCTGCGCGCTCGAGCCGTTCGACGCCATCTTGAGCGTGACGTCGGCCGCGAAGCGTGCGCTGCTGACCTTGCCCATGGCGTGCTGGGCGCGCGTCAGGATCTGGGCGGCGGTCATGCCTCCGGCCGTGGCCGGCGGCGCCGTCGATGATGACGAGGCGCTTGGGCTCGACGAGCCGCACGCGGCCGCCACCGACGCGAGCGCGATCAGCGCGGCGCCGAGGATGATGACGAGGGCTTTTCGCATGAGCGCTCCCTTCTCGGGCCGCGCGAGGCCATAGCCACGCATCGCGATCCGATGCCTCTTCAACGTGATGGTACTGACCTCTATCGGCGGCAGCGCCGCCGGGCTTGACCGGGTGCTACACGCGCTTGCGCGGAGAGACGATCACCGAGCGCTGCGGCTCGTCGCCTTCGGAGCGGGTCTCGACCTGGGGGTGGTCCTTGAGGTGCAGGTGCACGATCTTGCGCTCGGCGGCCGTCATGGGCTTGAGCACGAGCTCGCTGTGCGTGCGCTCGACCTTCTGCGCGGCGTGCTCGGCGACCGACTTGAGGGAGACCTCGCGGCGGTTGCGGTAGCCTTCGGCGTCGACGATGACCTGGCGCCGGGCGTGCGCGTGTCCGTTGACGACGATCGCCGCCAGGTACTGCAGCGCGTCGAGGGTCTGGCCGTGACGGCCGATCAGCAGCCCGAGGTCGTCGCCCGCGATGTCGGCCACGACGGCCTCGCCGGACTGCGAGACCTCGACGTCGACGTCGAGGCCCATGCCGGTGGTCACGCGAGTGATGAAGGCGTCGAGCTTTTCGAGGGCGTCGTCGGCGTCGACCACGTCGCCGACGGCCGCCGATGCGCCGGGCAGCACGCGGGCCTCGACCCGCGGCTGCGACTTGCCCATCCCTAGAAAGCCGCCCTGGCCGCCTTCGTCGACGACCATGAACTCGATGTCTTCTTCGCGAACGTAGGGCACGACCTTGCGCAGTTGCTCGAGCGCCTTCTGCTTGGCCGCCTCGACGGTGGGCGCGCTGGCCACCGTGGCGAAGTCGGTCTCGTCGGCCTGCTCGTCAGGAGGTGGGCTTACGCTTTGGTCCATCGCTCGCTCCACTCGGTCGAGGGGGACGCTTGCCGCCCGGTTGCGCCCCGCCTTTGCCCGCCGGCCGCTGCTGGCCTGGTCGCTTTTGCGTCGGGCGGTCGCCGCCGTTCTTGGCGGTGCCCTGCTTTGAGGCTGAGTTCTTGGCGGTGCCCGGCCGTGCCGAACCCTTGGCGGAGCCGCTCTTGCCGGCGCCCTGCCGGCCGGCGGAACCCTTGGCGCCGTCGCTCGTGCCGCGCGGCACGGCGCCATCGGTCTTGCTCTGCGCCGTCTCGGCCGCCTTGGCCTGCGCCTGCGAGAGGGCGCGCATGAAGCGGCCTGGCGGCTTTGGTCCGAGCGGCTCGGGCGCGTGCTTGGGCGCGGTCTTACGGATGATGACCTGCTGCATGATCGTCCAGAGGTTCGTCGTGACCCAGTAGAGCATGAGGCCCGAGGGGAACCGGAAGAGGATGAAGATGAAGATGATCGGCATGCCGCGCATGAGCCACTTTTGCTGCTTCTCGGTCTCGGGCTGCATCATGAGCTCGGTCGAGACGAACTGCGAGATGATGTAGATCGCGAACAGCGGCAGGTAGGGCTTGCCCAGCGACGGGATGATCCAGAAGCTCGAGGTGCGGATCTCGGGGGTGAACCTGATCGCGTAGTACAGGCAGATGAAGATCGGCATCTGCAACAGGAGCGGCAGGCACGACGCGAACGGGTTGACCCGATACTCCTGGTAGAGCTTCATGGTCTCTTCTTGCAGCTTGCGCTTGTCGTTCTTGTACTTGCGCTGCAGCTCTTTGATCTTGGGCTGCAGCTTGGTCATGGACTGCGCCGAGCGGTACTGCTTGAAGGTGAGCGGCATGAGGATGAGCCGCACGATGATGGTGAGGATGATGATCGACCAGCCCCAGCTGCCGATGACGCCGTGGATGGCGCGCAGGATACCGCGCAGCAGGTCGACCAGCGGGCCGAAGATCTGACCGAGCGCGTGGAAGACCGGGTTGTGCTGGAAGCTGGCGACTACGGTCGCGAGATGCGGCAGGAGCGTCAGCATGGGCTAGGCATGCCGCGGCGGCACGTGGTCGACGCCGCCGTGACTGAAGGGGTTGCAGCGCAGGATGCGCCAGGCGCCGAGCCCGATGCCCTTCAGGGGTCCGTGCTCGCGGATGGCCTGCACCGTGTACTCGGAACAGCTTGGGTAGTACTTGCAGCGCGGCCCGAACAGGGGCGAGATGGCGTACTGGTAGAACCTGATCGGGGCGATGAAGAGCTTGCGGATCATGCCTCGGTTTGACCTTTCTCGAGCAAGCCGGCGCGCACGAAGACGTCGCGTACGGCCGCGGGCACGGCGCCCTTGTCGGGAGCGTCGAGCAGTTCGGTGAGTTGCGGGCGGGCGATCAGCACGTAGTCGTAGTCTCCGGGCAGCCGTTCGGCGTTCGCACGAAACGCCTCGCGCAAGAGGCGTTTGACGCGGTTACGCACGACCGCCCCGCCGAGTTTCTTGGACACGGACAGGCCGAGACGCGGCGCCTGGTCGACCGTGCCGGCCGGTTGGGCGAAGTAGTGCAACACCAGAAATCGCGATGCGGTCGAGCGACCCTGGCGGTAAACACGCTGGAAATCGCTGGAGCGGGAGAGCCGCGAGCGCTTGGCCGCCATGCGCCGTTCGGTCAGGCGCTTAGCCGCTTGCGTCCCTTTTGACGCCGCCGCTTGATCACCGACCGACCCGCCTTTGTGCTCATCCGCTTGCGAAATCCGTGGGTCTTGCTGCGCTTGCGGGTGTTGGGCTGATAGGTCCTCTTCACAGCGTCCTCGCTCGTTCACTGACATCCAAAGGGGTTAGTATAGCCAGCCCCGCGAGGCAGGGTCAACGCGCACCCGAGCCCTCGCGGCTTGCCGGCAACGTCAGACCATCCTAACATTTCTGCCATACTCTGCCGAAAACCAGCAGGAAAGGGGAGCGAAGCAAATACCCATGCTGCTGTCTGGTTCCATACGAAGGTTCGACCTGGCGAGCGTCTTGCAGTTTCTGGCGCAGGGTCAAGCGACGGGCATCATCGAGGTGCGCGACTTCGACGAGTTCGGGTTCATCTACCTGATCGACGGGCGTGTGCAGGCAATCTCGCTGCCCATGACCGACGAAAAGCTGGGCACCCGCCTGGTGCGCGCCGGCCTGCTCACCGAGCAACAGCTCTCCGAGGTGCTCATGGCCGACACGCTGCTCAGCAAAGAGCAGAAGAAGGCCAAGCCGCTCGGCCAGCGCCTGCTCGACAAGGGCTACATCACCGCCGACCAGGTGCGCGATATCATGGCCAAACAGACCCTCGACCAGATCTTCGCGCTGGCGCACTGGCAGAACGGCGTGTTCGAGTTCGACGAATCCGACGCCATGCCCGAGTTCACCATACGCATCGTGGGCAGCGTGCAGGCGCTGCTGCTCGACGCCTACCGGCGCATCGACGAGGGCGAGGTCATGAAGACGAGCAAGACGGTGGTCGACAACGAGGTGTGCTACGGCTGCCCCGTCGCCGCCGAGTGCAGCCCGCGCATCAAGGAGAAGTACTTGAAGAAAGACCTCTGCCTGTGGCGCCGCATGGGGGCGATCATCGACGACGACTACGAGCGCGTGCAAGACTCGCAGCTCCTCTACAAATCGCGCGAAGGCTCCGAAAAGCCCACGCTCGAAACCGCCCTGGGGTCCGACGGCCACCTCGGCATCGACCCATGAGCACCGACCCCCTGCGCCGGCCGCCGCCCGACTTCGAGCGCCGGGCCGCGTCTGCCGGACGGCGTACCTTCGACCGGTTCCTCACCGACCTGATCGACGCCATCCCCGAAGGCCTCTACGTCACCAACGACCAGCGCGAGATCGTCTACTGGAGCGAGGGCGCCGCGCGCATCACCGGCTACCCGGCGTCCGACGTGGTGGGCAGCCATTGCTACGACGACATCCTGGTCCACCAGGACGTCTACGGGCACAAGCTCTGCACCGACGCCTGCCCGCTCCAGAGCTGCATCGCCGACGGCCACGCGCGCTCGGTGAACGAAGTGCTGCTCAAGCGCGAAGACGGCGAGCGCCTGGCGGTCTACGTCAAGACACGGCGCTTCTCGCTCGACGGCGGCTACTACGGCGTCGAGGTCTTCGGCGAGCTCGAAACGGTGGCCGGCCGCGAGGTCACGCGCCTCATCCAGAAGCTCTCCGACTCGGCGGTCACCGACCCGCTCACCGGCCTCTTCAACCGCCGCTACATCGACATCGTGCTCGACCAGCAGATCGACCTGTACAAGCGCATCGGACAGCGCTTCGGCGTGATCGAGATCGACATCGACGACTTCAAGCCGGTCAACGACTCCTTCGGCCACGCCACCGGCGACGAGGCCCTGAAGTTCGTGGCCACCATCCTGTCCGACGGCACCCGCAAGGTCGACCTGCTGGCGCGCTACGGCGGCGACGAGTTCGTGGTGGTGAGCGCCGTGGGCGCCGACGACGATCTGCGCCGCCTCGGCGAGCGCGCCCTGCATTCGGTGCGCGGCTCGCGCTTTGTCACGCCCAGCGAAGAGTCGCTCGCCATGACCATCTCGATCGGCGCCACCCTGGTGCGCCCCGACGACGACAGCGGCGCGCTCGTGCTGGCGCGCGCCGACGGCGCGCTCTACGAAGCCAAGCAGGCCGGCGGCGACACGTTCGTCTTCAAGCCGTGACCGCTCCCGGCGCTCCCCAGGCGGCCGGCGGCCGGCTCGCGCGGCGGTGAGCGACTCCCCGGGCGGCCTGCGGCGCGATCCTCTGAGCGGCGCCTGGACGGTGATCGCGCCGCGCCGCGGCGCCCGTCCCCACGACGCGGCGCATCACGACACCGCGGTCGCCGACGCGCGCGATACCGACAACGCCGCCCCAGCCGCGACAGCCGCGACAGCGGCCTTGCCCGCGCCGGCGGCGACCCCCGCGCCGGCGGCCCATGCGACCGCGGCCGACTGTCCGTTCTGCGAGGGCCACGAAGGCCTGACCCCGCCCGAGCTCGACGCCCTGCGCCCGGCCGGCGGCGCCCCCGACACGCCGGGCTGGACCGTGCGCGTCGTGCCCAACAAGTTCCCGGTCTTCGAGGGCGGCCACGAGGTCGTCGTGCACTCGCCGCGCCACGACCTGCCGCTGTACGCCCAGCCGCTCGCCGAAGTGACCGCCGTGGTGACCATGTACCAGCGGCGCATCGCCGCGCTGTGCGCCGGCGGCGCGGCCGCGGTCACGGTCATCCTGAACCACGGCCGCGCCGCCGGCGCGTCGCTGGCCCATCCCCACTCCCAGATCTTCGCCACGCCGATCGTGCCGCCCGTGCTCACCGACGAGCTCGAGCAGTTCGCGCGCTACCAGGTGAAGTACGGCCGCTGCCTCCTGTGCGACATGATGGCCGCGATCGTCGACGAGGGCTCGCGCCTGGTGTTCGACGAGCCGCTCGTGGCCTGGACGCCCGACGCCTCGCGCTGGCCCTACGAGCTGCGCCTCGCGCCGCGCGCACACCAGGCCGACGCTCTGGGCGCCGACCCGGGCGCCGTCGCCGCGGCCTTCAAGCGCGCCCTGAGCGCGGTCGCCGCGGCCACCGCCGACGCACCGCTGAACGCCTGGCTGCACACCGTCCCTTGCGGCGCCCCCAAGGGCGGCGACGGGCCGCCCTTCCACTGGCACATCGAGATCGCCCCGCGCCTCACGACCGCCGCCGGCTTTGAGCTGGGCACCGGCATCAGCGTCGACCCGGTCGACCCGCGCGACGCCGCCGCTCGCCTGCGCGAACGTCTGCCTGCCTCCTCGTTCTGACCGACTACGGACCGGCCGCGAGCCGATCAGGCGCGCGCGCCGGCGAGCTGGCCGCAGGCCGCCTCGATCTCTCCCCCCGGCGAGCGCCTGACGGTGCACGACAGGCCGGCGGCGGCGAGCCGTTCGCCCAGGGCGGCGAGCTCGCGCGCCCGGGGGCGCGCGAACTCGCCGCCGGTCTCGTTGTAGGCGATCAGGTTCAGGTGATAGAGCGGCTTGCGCAGACGCCGCACGAGGGCCTTTACCTGGTCGTCGCCGTCGTTGACGCCGGCCAGCACGACGTACTCGAAGAAGAGCTTGCGGCGGCGGCGCGCGACGTAGTCGGCGCATGCCGCGAGCAGCACGTCGAGCGGGTAGCGGCGGTTGAGCGGCACGAGCCGGTCGCGCAGCTCGTCGGTGGCGGCGTGCAGGCTCACGGCCAGATTGATCTGCGACTCCTCGTCGGTGAAGCGCCGCAAGGCCGGCACGACCCCCGCCGTCGAGATCGACACGCCGCGGGCCCCGAGACCGAACCCGTCGGGGTCGTTCAGCAGGCGGCAGGCGCGCAGCGTCCGTCGTAGTTGTGGAACGGCTCTCCCATGCCCATGAAGACCACGTTGGTGACGGCCCGGCCGGCGCCGCGCAGCTCGCGGGCGAAGTGCAGCACCTGGTCGACCATCTCCTCGGCCGTGAGGTCACGCACCAGGCCGCGCGCGCCCGACGCGCAGAAGGCGCAGCGCACCGAGCAGCCGACCTGGCTCGACACGCACACCGTCGCACGACGGGGGTAGACCATGAGCACCGCCTCGACGGCGCGCCCATCGGCGGTGGCGAACAGCGTCTTGCGCGCCTCGCCGGTGGCCGCCGCGCGGCTCTCGACCGGCGTCAGCGAGACGGGCTGCAGGCGCTCGGCGAGGGCGCCCCGCAGGACTGCCGGCAGCACGTTGATCGCGGCGAAGTCGGTGACCAGGCCCCGCGTGAGGGCCTGGTAGACCTGGGTGGCGCGATACGCCGGCTGGTCGAGGTCGGTCATCGTTGCGCGCAGCACGGCTGGGTCGATCATGCCGCCGATTCTACCGCCCCCTTCAAGCGACCGGAGGGAACGGTCGACAAGAGAAGAACTTGGCACTCGAGACTCACGTGACCTAAGGGGAACGCCATGATCGCAGCGATCCAGATGCAATGGCTTGGAGTCGGGGTGGCGGCGCTCATCGTCGCCGCGCTGCTCATCGTCGTCCTGGTCCGCCACCGCGGCGAAGACGAACGGCTGATGGCATCGAGGCCCGACAAGCCGACCGACCTCGGCGCAGGACCGCCGCCGGGCTGGACCGGCCTCGGCGCGGCCGCGGCCGCCCCGGCCGCCCCGGCCGCCCCGACGACCGCCGCTGCGCCGGCGCCACCGGCCGCCGGGCCGCCCGACCCGGCGCCCCTGGCCGCCGCACCAGCCGCGCCGGCGAGCACCGCGCCTGCGAGCGCACCGGCGGGCCCGCCTGCGACCGCCGCTCCCGCCGCGCCGAGCGCCGGCGTCGCGCCCGCGCCGCGGCCGCTCGTTACCGCCGCGCCGCCGGCGACCGCCGGCTCGTTCCTCGACGAACCGCTGTCGCGCGGCTTCGAGGGTCTGGGTAAACGGACCGAACCCGAGAAGGCCGCACAGCCGTCCGGCCCCTTCCCGGTCGACCCGTTCGGCTCGCACGACGACATCTTCCCGCCGGCCGCCGCCACGCCGCCGGCCGCCGCCACGCCGCCGGACGCCGCCACGCCGCCGACCCAGGCCGCGCCCGCGGCGCCTGTCGACGAGGCGCCGGCAGCCGAAGCCGCGCCTCGACCGGCCCAGGCCGCACCCGCAGCGCCGCCCGCCGAGGCGGCGTCGCTGTCCGACGTCATCGTGACGAGCGGCGACGGGCAACTCGACCTGGCCGACCCCGACGTGCGCGCCCTGCTGACCTCGCTGGTCGACGACGAGGTCGCCCTGGCCAAGGCCTACCGCAGCCAGGGACAGACCCTCGACGCCATCCTGCAGCTCACCGAGGCTGAAAAGGCCTGCACGGCGCTCGGCCTCGACGACACCCTCAGCGAGGTGAAGGCGCTGCTCGGCGAGCTCCAGATCTGAGCCGCGCCCCCAGATGATTGATTCCACGAGATTCGCCTCAGGCAAGGAAAGTAGAAGCAGAGAGGCCGAAGCCGACGGTGCCCTAAGTCACCGTCTGCCCGGAGGCCACGATGGACGCCGACCTCGACACTCTCTGCACCGTGGTTTATTGCACAGCCGACGATCTTCTGCCAGAGGCACGGCGTAACGCCCGCCGCCGCGTGAGCGACGCCGAGGTCGTTACCCTCTGCGTGGCCCAGGCGATCATGGGGATCCCATCCGACCGGCGCTTCCTGGCGACGGCCCGCAAGCGCCTCGTCCATCTGTTCCCCGACGTGCCTCGCCAGGCCGGCTATCACAAACGCCGCCGCCGTCTGGCCGACACGATCGAGTGGCTCACGGGCGTCTTCGCCAGCAAAAGCCCGGGCTTTAACGGACGACCTTCTGCTGTGCGACTCGACCCCGCTGCCCTGCGCCGCCAGCCGCGAGACGGCCAAGCGCTCAGCGCTTGGCGAGGCCGCCGGCTACGGCTACTGTGCCGCCCACTCGCGCTGGTTCTGGGGCTTTCGCCTCCACCTGCTGGTGGCTCCCGATGGTACCCCGCGGGCCTTTACGCTCGCCGATCCCGCCCGCGGCGAACGCGAGGTGGCCCTCGAGCTGCTGCGACGCGCGGCGCGCGGCGGTGAGGTCCTTCTGTGCGACAAGGGCTACGCCGGGCGCGAGTTCGCTCGCGGGGCCGCCGAGCGCGGCGTCGCTGTGGTGCGACCTGCGCGCAAGGACGAGACCGCAGCCGGCCCGTACCTGGCGCCCATCCGCCAGCGCATCGAGTCGATCTTCTGGACGGCCAAGGATCTGCTCACCCTGGAGCGCCACGGGGCACGCACCATGGCGGGGCTACGCGAGCGTATCCTGCAACGCTTCTGCTGCCTGGCGGTCTGCATCAGCCTCAACCACCGGCTGGGACGGCCGAGCCGCGCCCTGGTCGACTACTGCGCCTGAGGCTGTGGGCGTGGAATCAATCATCTAGGCTCGAACGAGAGCAGAGGACTAAGGACCAAGAGCGCGGCGGGCCGGGCGCCTTTGGCGCCCGGCCCGCCGCGTTTGTCGTGACCGCCTAGTTGTTCAGGCTCTGCAGCGGCGCGGGAATGCGCCCGCCGCGAGCGATGAAGGCGCTGTTGCCGGCCAGGCTCAGGGGCATGACCGGGGCGGCCCCGAAGAGGCCGCCGAGCTCGACCCAGTCGCCGGCGGCCTTGCCGGCCGCGGGGATCAGGCGGGCGCCGGTCGTCTTGTTGTTGATCATGCCGATCGCCATGACGTCGGCGATGGTGCCGGCCAGCGCGTCGCGCGTGGTGTCGCCGGGCACGACGATCATGTCGAGCCCGAGCGAGCAGACCGCGGTCATCGCTTCGAGCTTCTCGATGCTGAGCACGCCTTCGGCGGCGGCGCGCACCATGCCGGCGTCTTCGCTCACCGGGATGAAGGCGCCCGAGAGGCCTCCGGTCGACGAGGTCGCCATGAGGCCACCCTTCTTGACGGCGTCGTTCAGCATGGCGAGCGCCGCCGTGGTGCCGGGCGCGCCGGTGCGCGCCAGTCCCATCGCCTCGAGGATCTCGGCCACCGAGTCGCCGATCGCCGGCGAGGGCGCGAGCGAGAGGTCGATGATGCCCATCTGCGCGTCGAGCATCTGGGCTGCCTCGCGCGCCACGAGCTCGCCGACCCGGGTGATCTTGAAGGTGGTGCGCTTGATGAGGTCGGCCAGGTCGGTGAAGGGCAGCTCGGGGTGGCGGGCCACCACGTTGCGAATGACGCCCGGTCCCGAGATGCCCACGTTGATGCTCGTCTCGGGCTCGCCGCTGCCGTGCATGGCGCCGGCCATGAAGGGGCTGTCCTCGGGGACGTTGCAGAAGATGACGATCTTGGCGGCGCCGATGGAGTCGCGGTCGGCGGTGCGCCGCGAGACGTCGACCAGCACGTCGGCCATGCGCGTGACGGCGTCCATGTTGATGCCGGCGCGCGTGGAGGCCACGTTGACCGACGAGCACACGCGCTGCGTCTCGGCGATGGCTTGGGGGATGGCCTGGATGAGCGCCGTGTCGCGGGCGGTGAAGCCCTTCTGCACGAGCGCCGAGAAGCCGCCCACGAAGTCGATGCCGATCTCGGCCGCCGCCGCGTCGAGCGCGTGGGCGACCTGCACGAACGCCTCGGGACCGCCGGCCGCGAGGACGCCCGCGATGGGCGTGATCGACACCCGGCGATTGACGATCGGGACGCCGTATTTCTCCTGGATCTCGAGGGCCACCGAGACCAGGCGGCCGGCCCGGGCGACGATCTTGTCGTGCACGCGCTGGCAGACGCGGCCGACGTCGCGCGAGGCGCAGTCGTTTAGCGAGATGCCCATGGTGACGGCGCGCACGTCGAGGTTCTCGTCCTGGATCATGCGGACGGTCTCGAGGATCTCTTCGTTTGTGATGAAGACCATGGCGCCGGCCGCTAGATGCGGTGCATGTAGCGGAAGATGTCTTCGTGCTGCACGGTGATCTGCAGGCCGGTCTTGAGGCCGGTCTCGACCAGCGCCTCCTGTAGCGCCGCCATGGTGGTCTCGCCGGTGGCGAACGAGACGAACATGATCATGGTGAACATGCCGCCGGTGACGGTCTGGCTGACGTCGTCGACGTTGGCGTTGGCGTTGGCGATGGTGGTGGCGACGGCCGCAAGCAGGCCGTGCTTGTCGGCGCCGAGAGCGGTGACGATGACGCTCGTACGGGGTGGTTGATCGGACATGGCGACCTTGCCTCGGAGCCGGGGGCGAGTACGGCCGATAGTATACTGGAGGCGGTTATCGATGCCGACCAGTACGACACCTGATGCGGGGCCCCCCGCCGCTCCGGGGCGACCCGCCGCCGGCTCTGCACGCCCCCACGCCCCGCAGCGCCCGCCGCGCGCCGGGTGGCTCGCGCGCCTCGAGGCGCGCGACGTGGCCCTCTCGGCCGTCATCGGCACGCGCTGGCCGCACCCGCGCTACCTCACCCTGCCGCTGGGCGCGATCTCGCTCACCGGCAACTACGGAGTCGTCTGGGTCGTGCTGGCCGCCGTCGGCGCGGCCGCCGGCACGGCTGGTTTTTCGGGGCGGCGCTTCGCCTACGCCGCCGCCGCGGTGCTCGCCACCGAGTGGATCACGTTCCTCATCAAGCTCATCTTTCGCCGCCGGCGCCCGACCCAGCGCGACCCTTCGGCGGCCCGCGCCGACATACCGCTGCCGCTGTCGCCGTCGTTTCCCTCGTCGCACGCCAGCATGAGCACGGTCGGCGCCCTGGCCATGAGCGCGCTCTACCCCAGCCTCTGGCCGGCCTTCGCCGCCCTCGCCGTGGTGCTGGCCGTGAGTCGCGTCTACCTGCGGGTCCACTTTCTGGCCGACGTGCTGGCCGGCGTCTGCCTGGGCCTGGTCATCGGCCTGCCGTACATCGCCCTCGTGAGGATATAGTTCGCTAGATGGATCGGATGCACCCATGAAGCTCGGTATCGTCGGACTCCCCAACGCCGGCAAGACGACGGTGTTCAACGCTCTCACCCACGCCGGCGCCCTGGCCACCGCCTACGCCTTCAGCGCAGCCGAGGCCAACCGCGGCGTGGTCGCCGTGCCCGACCCGCGCCTCGACAGGTTGAACGAGGTCCTGCAGACGCCCCGCGAGGTGCACGCCACCATCGAGGTCGTCGACATTCCCGGCGTGGGCGGGGGCGACGGCGAGCACGGCCAGGGCCTGGGCAGCCGCTTTCTGTCCGACATCCGCGAGGTCGACGCCGTCGCCCACGTGGTGCGCGCCTTCGAGAACCCCGAGGTCGCCTTTCCGCGCGCCGCCATCGACCCTGTCGCCGACGTCGAGGCCGTCGAGACCGAGCTCATTTTGAGCGACCTCGAGCTGGTCGAGCGCCGCCGCGACAAGACCAACAAGGCGGCGCGCGCCGGCGACGCCCAGGCGCGCAAGGAGCTGGTCATCCTCGACCGCTTCGCCGCCGAGCTGGTCGAAGGCCGCCGCGCCTGCCAGATCGCGCGCGGCGACGACGACGAGCCCCTCATGCGCGACCTCGCCCTGGTCACCGAGAGGCCCGTCCTCTTTGTCTTGAACACCGACGAGTCGCACCTCGACGCCGGCGAGCGCCTCGCCGCTTGGGCCGCCGAGCGCGGCGACGAGGTCGTCGTGCTCGCCGCCCGGCTCGAGGTCGAGCTCGCCGAGCTCGAGGCCGACGAAGCGGCCGAGTTTCGCGCCGAGCTCGGCGTGCCGCCGGGCGGCGTCGACGAGCTCATCGCCGGCTGTTACCGGGCGCTGGGCTACATCACCTTCTTCACCGGCGACTTCAAGTCGAGCGAGAGCCGCGCCTGGCAGCTGCCCCGCGGCTGGACCGCCTGGCAGGCCGCCGGCCGCATCCACGGCGACATCCAGAAGAAGTTCGTGCGCGCCGAGGTCGTGCCTATCGTCGACCTGCTCGAGCTGGGCTCGTTCGCCCACGCTCGCGACAAGGGCGTGCTGCGCATCGAAGGCCGCACCTACGTGGTCGCCGACGGCGACGTCATGAACTTCCGCCACACCGCCTGAGCCACCGCCCCGGCGGGCGGCGGAGCCCGCCCGCTACTCCGCCTGAGCGCCGCGCCGGCGGGCGGCGGAGCCCGTCCGCCGCCTCCGCGGCGACCGCGCCCCTTGACACTCCCCGGGCGCTCCAAGAAGATGGGGCCTCGGAAGGTCATCGTCCGGCTTAGTCCGTCGGTCGCTATCAGGGGTCGGCATTCTGAACCTTCGCGCAGACATCGTTCGCACCACCACGCGCGCTGCGGCGAGCGCCTGCGACGGCGAGTTCAACGGCGGCATCTGGTTCAAGATCTTCTCCGAGCGCGGCCCCTCGCGCCTCGTCCCTACGCCTTAGCGCCTTCGCTTGCCGGGCGGCCCGCGGCCACACCGCCCGCCGGCCACAGAAAAGCGAAGATCAGGCGAGCACCCCCCGCACTCGGGCGTCAGCCGTCCGCGCAGCGGCAACGCTCGTCCACCTCAGGCCCCTCGAGCGAAGGGCCACCACGAAAGGGGAACCGATGTCAGCGGCCCGCATCGTAGTCTGGAGCGACGACGACTGCCGTCGCGTTCACCAAGCCACGCTTCAGGTGCTGGCCGAGACCGGCATCGACGTCCGCTACCCACCAGCCCTCGAGGTCTTCGCCGCGGCCGGCGGCCGGGTCGACGGCACGCGCGTCCGACTGGACGCAGCCGTCGTCGACAAGGCCCTAGCTTCCGCCCCCCGGACGTGGACCGTCCGGTCGCGCGGCCGCGACAAGGACCTCGAACTGCGTAACGGGCTCACCTGGTTCGGCACCGGCTCGGACTGCCTGTTCTACCGCGACCCCGACTCGGGCGAGCGTCGCCGCGTGCGCATGGCCGACATCGAAGAGATGGCGGCGCTCGCCGAGCAGCTGCCCCACCTCGACTTCGTCATGTCGATGGGCCTGCCCGAAGACGCGCCGCTGGCCGTCGACGACCTGTCGGCCGTGGCCGCCATGCTCGCCGGCACGCGCAAGCCGCTCATGGTGGCCACGCGCAACGGCGGCGTCGTCAAAGCCGTCAAGGACATGTGCGCCGCCGCCGGCGCGCCCGACAGCTTCATGATCTACGCCATGCCGGCGCCGCCGCTCATGCACGACCGCGACGGCCTCACCAAGCTGGCCGCCTGCGCCGAGCACGAAGTGCCCATCATCTGGGCCGCGGCGCCCAACGCCGGCTCCACGGGGCCGCGCTCGATCGCCGGCACCGCCGTGGTGGGCAACGCCGAAACGCTCGCCGGCCTCGTCTACCACCAGCAGATCCGCTCCGGAGCGCCCTTTGTCTTCGGCGTGGGCACGGGCGCCATGGACATGCGCACCGCGGTCGACGCCTACACCACCCCCGAGAGCCCGCTCGGTCAGGCCGCGCAAGAAGACCTCTGTCGCTGGTACGGACTGCCCAGCTTCAACTACGCCTCCATGTCCGATTCCAAGACGCTCGACGAGCAGTTCGCCCTCGAGTACGGCCTCACCGCCATGGCCGGCGCCCTGCCGCGCGGCACGCTCATCCACGACGTGGGCTACCTCGAGTCGGGCCTGCAGAGCTCGTGCGAGTCGATCGTCTTCGGCAACGCCGCCATCGGCTGGGCCAAGGCCTTCATGGCAGACGTGCCCACCACCGACGAGGCGCTCGCCGTCGGCGAGATCACCGCGGTCGGCCCGGGCGGCAACTTTCTGGCTCGCAAGTACACCCGCGCCCACTCGCGCGACTTCTGGTACGACGACCTCTTCGACCACTCGGTCTACGACCGCTGGCACGCGGGCGGGCGCCTGACCATGCTCGACAGGGTCAAGGCCAGAGTCGCCGAACTGCGCGCCACGCGCGCCTTCGTGGCCGACCCCGCGATGCTGGCGAACGTCGCCGAGATCATGCAGGCCGCCGGGCGCGAGCGCGAAGCGTGACCCGGCGGCGCCACACCCGGGCGCCGAACCGCGCGCCGAACTGCGGGTGTGGCACGACGCGGCCTGCCGCAAGGTGCACGACGCGACCTGCCGGGTGCTCGCCGAGACCGGCGTCGAGGTGCGCCACCCGCGGGCGCTCGAACTGCTGCGCCGGGCGGGCGCGCAGGTCTCCGGCACCCGCGCCCGCCTGTCGCGCGACCTGGTCGACCAGGCGGTGGCGAGCGCGCCTCGCGGCTTCGTGCTGCACGGTCGCGCCGCCGACGGCAGCCTCGACCGCGAGCTCAGCGACGGCCTCTCCTGGTACGGCACCGGGCCCGACTGCCTGTACGTGGCCGACCAGCACGACGGCCGGCGGCGCGCCCGTCTGGCCGACGTCGAGACCTTCGCCCGGCTCGCCGAAGCCCTCCCCAACATCGACTTCGTCATGTCGATGGGTCTGCCCGACGACGCCGACCCCGAGCGCGTCGACCTGGCTCAGCTCGCCGCCATGCTGGCCGGCACGCGCAAGCCGATCGTCGTCTCGAGCCCGTTCGGCGGCGCCTCGCTGCGTGTGATGGTCGAGATGGCGGCCGCCTGCGGCCGGGCCGGCAGCCTCGCCTGCCTTACCATGTCGTCGCCGCCCCTGCAGTTAGACGAAGGCTGCCTCGACAAGCTCCTCGTCTGCGGCGAGCTCGACGTGCCGGCCGTGCTGGCGCCGTCGCCGTCGGCCGGCACCACGGCGCCGGCCTCGCTGGCGGCGGTCGTCGTGGTGGCCAACGCCGAGGTACTGGCCGGCCTCGTCGTGCACCAGCTCGCCCACCCCGGCGCGCCGTTCCTGTACGGCGCCGGCGTCGGCGTGCTCAACATGCGCACCATGATCGAGCCCTACCGGGCGCCGGGCGTGGCCCTGGGCAACCAGGCGTGCATCGACCTGGCGCGCTGGTACGGCCTGCCGAGCTGGGCCTACGCGGGCGACTCCGACAGCAAGCTCGACGACGAGCAGGCCGCAGCCGAGGCGGCCATGGGCGCCGTGCTCGGCGAGCTCTGCCGCGCCACCCTCATCCACGACGTCGGCTACCTCGAGTCGGGGCTGCAGAGCTCGTACGAGCACCTCGTGCTCGGCGACGAGCTCGTGGGCTACGCCCGCGCCTTCGGCGAACGACTGCCCTTCGACGACGAGGCCCTGGCCCTCGACGAGATCATGCTCGCCGGCCCCGGCGGCAATCACCTGGCGCGCCCCCTGACACGCCGCCGCTACCGCACGTTCCGCCAGTCCAGCCTGCTCGACCAGTCGGTCTACAAACGCTGGCAGGCCGAGGGCGCGACCACGCTCAAGCAGCGCGTGGCGCGGCGCACTCGGGAGTTGCTCGCAAGCCCTCCGACCTTCACACTCGACCAACCATTGCGACGCCGACTCGACCAGATCGTCGAGCAGGCACCGCCCGGCAGCTAGCAAAAGGAGTCAACATGTCGCCGACCCTCACACGCCTTGTGCGCCTGCTCTGTCTGGCCGTAGCCGTCGTCGCGATCGGCGCGGTCGCCGCCGGCACCGCCTTTGCCGTCTCGAGCTCGGCGCCCAGCGCGGCGCCGTCGAGCGGCTCGCTCGTCGTGCGCATCGGCCAGTTGCAGAACCCCGACAACCTGAACCCGTTCATCGGCATCCAGGGGCTCGACTACCAGATCTGGCACCTGAACTACGACTTCCTCGTGGGCTTCGACGCCAAGACGCTGGCGCCGCGCCCCGAGCTCGCCACCAAGTGGAGCGTGTCGCCCGACGGCAAGACCTGGACCTTCACCACCCGCCAGGGCGTCAAATGGCAGGACGGCGTGCCGTTCACGGCCGCCGACGTCGCCTTCACCTTCAACTACATCGTCAAGAACGACCTCTCCAACCTGGCCGTCTACACCGACGGCATCACCGGCGCCAAGGCCACCGGCCCGAACACGGTCGAGGTCTACACCAACGCGCCCAAGGCCAACATGCTGCGCATGGTGGTGCCTATCCTGCCGCAGCACATCTGGTCGAAGATCTCGGGCAAGGCGGCTGCCTCTACGTTCCAGAACAAGCCGCCGATCGTGGGCACCGGCCCCTTCCAGGTCGTCGGCTGGCAGACCGGCAAGTACGTCCACCTCAAGGCCAATCCCAACTACTGGGGCGGCGCGCCGCACATCTCCGACCTCTACATCCTCACCTACACCAACGCCGACACCATGGCGAGCGACCTCAAGCTGGGCAACATCGACGCCGCCGTCGACGTGCCGTTCGCCGAGTTCAAGTCGCTCTCGACGGTGAAGGGCATCCAGACCAGCAAGGCCGCCTCGTGGCAGTTCTCCGAGCTCGCCTTCAACTGCTACGCCAGCCCCAACTCGAAGGGCAACCCGGTGCTGCGCGACCAGGTCTTCCGCCAGGCCCTGAACTACGCGATCGACCGCAACAAGATCGTCTCGACCGCGTTCAACGGCTACGCCATGCCGGGCTCGTCACTGATCGTGCCTTACTCGCCCTACCATTGGCAGCCGCCGGCCGCCACGGCCTTCACCTACGACCCGGCCAAGGCCAATCAAATGCTCGACGCCGCGGGCTACAAGAAGGGCGCCGACGGGTACCGCACCACCAAGCAGGGTAAGCCGCTCACGTTGCGCCTCATGGTCACGACCGACTCGCCGGCCAACGAAGTGGCCGGCAAGCTCGCCGTGCAGTGGTTCAAGGACGTCGGCGTGAGGGTCAATCTGTCGATCGTCGACCCGGGCGTGCTGACCAGCGCGCAGTACGAGTTCACCGGCAAGACCTACACGCCCGATTGGGACATGTTCATGTGGTACTGGACACAAGACGTCGACCCGGCCTTCATGGTGAGCATCTACACGCCGCTCCAGTCGACCGGCTCCGGCTGGAACGACTGCCTGTGGACCGACCCGGCCTACACCAAGCTCTCCAACGAGGCCGCGACGACCATCGACCAGGCGCAACGCATCCCGCTCGTGCAGCAGGCCCAGCAGATCTTCTACACCGCCTCGCCGTACGCGATCATGGCCTACCCCTACCAGCTCGAGGCCTGGAACACGAACAGATTGACGGGCTGGACCAAGGCCCCGGCGGGCGTGGGAGCAGCCATCTACAACTACAACAACATCGACACCTACCGGAACCTGGCGCTGAACGCGACCGCCACCAAGACCGGCGGCGCCAGGGGCGGCCTGATCGCCGCCATCGCCGCGGCCGTGGTCGTGGTGATCATCGTGGTCCTCATCTTCGTGCTGCGGCGGCGGCCGCGCGCGGTCGAGGAATGACCTCGGCGCCGCGCGGCCTGCCGTCGGGCTACAGCCCGCGGCGGCCGCGCGGCGACGACCTCGACGAGGTCGTCGCCCTGGTGGCCGCCGTCGACCTGGCCGTCTCGGGCGAGACACTGGCGAGCCGCGACGACCTGCGCGCCGACTGGGCCCACGCCCGCTTCGACCTCGGGCGCGACGCCTGGCTTGTGGTCGCGCCCGACGGCGGCCTCGCGGCCTGGGCGTGGGCGCTCGACGTGACGGCCGCCCACACCTCGATCGACGGCCAGTTCGTCGTGCATCCCGACCACCAGTGGCGCGGCCTCGAAGCGCCGCTGCTCGAATGGCTCGAAGGTTACGGGGCGGAGATCGCGGCCCGAGCGGCCGCCGACGCCCGCGTGTCGCTGGGCGTGTGGTGCGACCGCCGCGACCGCCGCGCCGAGCTCTACCGGAGCGCCGGCTTCGCCCGGGTGCGCTCGTTCCTGCGCATGCGCCTGGCGCTCGACGAGCTGCCCGGCGACGGCCCGGCCTACGCTCCGCCGCCCGGGCTCGAGGTGCGCCGCTTCACGCGCCGCCGCGACGAGCGCGCCCTGTGGGCCACCGGCGAAGACGCCTTCGCCGAGCACTTTCGCTTTACCGACCAGCCCTTCGAAGAGTGGCTACCCTCGACGCTCACCGACGAAGTCGACACCGACCTGTGGTTCACCGCCTGGGACGACGACCAGATGGTCGGCTACTCCATCAGTTACGTCGAGCCTTACGGGGGCTACGTCGACCAGCTCGCCGTGCGCAAGCCCTGGCGCCACCGCGGCGTGGGCTCGCTGCTGCTGCTGACCGCGTTCACGGCGCTGCGCGAGCGCGGCTGCAGCAACGCGGTGCTCGGCGTCGACGCCGACAACCCGAGCGGCGCCGTGAGCCTGTACGAGCGCCTCGGCATGCGCGTGTCGCTCGTCCACGACTTCTACGAGCAGATCCTGCGCGACAGCCGCTGAGCGCGACCGACGAGGCCGAAGGGTCGCAGGAGCCGCTGAGGGCGACCGACGAGGCCGAATGGTCGCAGGAGCCGCTGAGGGCCGCGGCCGAGCCGGGTGGCCGCTGACGGGCCGGGTGGCCGTTGAGCCGCGCCCGGGCCGGTGAGCGCTGAGGGCCGCGACCGGGCCCGACGGCCATCCGGTCGCGACTGTCGGCTGAGCGCCCGCAGCGGGCGCCCACGGGCCGCTGCTCCTACGTGCGCCTGCTGGTGAGGAACGTGCTCAGGCGCAGGAGCCCTTCGGGAAAGTTCTCGCGCCCGACGCCGATGCGCAGGTGGCGCTCGCCGTAGTCGAAGACCGCCGACGGCGCCAGCATGACGTCGGCCTCTTCGCGCACCAGCCGGCAGAACTCGGTGGTGCCGATCGAGTCGGGCTTGAAGCGCGGAAAGCAGACCGTGCCGCCGCGAGGCGGCGTCCACGAGAACAGCGGCTCGTACTTGGCCATGAACCCGGTGAGCAGGCCGAGGTTGCGCGTCATGCGCCGCCGGTGACGGTCGACGATCTCGTCGCGCGCGCCCAGCCCGGCTATCGCCAGGATCTCGCTGGGGGCGCTGCTACAGATCGTGGTGTAGTCCTTGAGGGCGATCAGGCGGCGCATGAGCGACGGGTCGCGCACTATGAGCCAGCCTATGCGCAGGCCGGCCAGCCCCAGGGTCTTGGAGACGCCCGACAGCGTGACCGCCTTGTCGTAGCGTTCGACCGCCGACGGCAGGCGATCGGCCTGGTCGAGCTCGAGCAGCCGGTACATCTCGTCGGAGAAGACGGCGATGCCATAGTGCTCGGCGATCTCGAGGATGCGGTCGTAGTCGGCGGCGCTGGGCAGCGCGCCGGTCGGGTTGTGGGGAAAGTTGAGCACGATGAGGCGCGTGCTGGGCCGGATGAGCGCGGCCAGGCGGTCGGGGTCGAAGTACCAGCCCTGGGCTTCGTCGGGCTCCCAATGGCCGACTTCGGCGTGCAGCGCCTCGGCCACCGAATACAGCGACTGATAGCCGGGGAAGGTGCAGACGACGTGGTCGCCGTTGCGCACGAGGCAGTTCGCGGCGATGAAGATGAGCTCTTCGGGGGCGGCCACCAGCACCTGGTCGGGCTCGCAGCCCTCGTACATGTCGGCGATCGCCCGGCGCAGCAGCGGGTGGCCCTGCGTCTCGGTGTAGCCCAGCTGCAGGGCGTCCCAGAGCTCGCGAGTGGGTGCGTCGGCGAGCTCGAGCACCTCGCTCAGGGGCAAACCGTCGCAGTCGGAAGCGGCCAGCGGGAAGGGCACCGAGAACTCATACTGGCCGAAGTAGCGTTCGAGCTGAAAGGGATCGAGACGCATGATGGCGCTACTCTATCGTGTTTCGCCCTCGGCGAGCCAAGGGGCGACGCCGTGATCTTCAGCGTCGGACACTCCTCGCTTGCCCCCGAGGAGTTCGAGGCGCTGCTCGCCGCGGCGCCGGTCGCGGCGGTGTGGGACATACGCTCCTACCCCACGTCGCACTGGCCCTGGTTTGCCCGCGAGGCGCTCCAGGAGCGCCTCGCGGGCGCCGGCGTGAGCTACCGCTGGGTGCGCGAGCTGGGCGGGCGGCGCGGGGCGCATGCGCGCCCCGCGCCGCCCGCCCCCGTCGCAGCGCCGCCCGACGCAGCGCCGCCCGACGCCGCGCCGCTGACCCTGTTCGCCGCGCCGGCCGAACCGCAGCCGCGCTGGCGCTCCGAGGGCTTCGAGAACTACATGTGGCACATGGCGAGCGACGAGTTCCTGACGGCGGCCGGCGAGCTGCTGCTCGCCGGCGGCCGCGGCGACCTGGCCATCCTCTGCGCCGAGGCGCTCTGGTGGCGCTGCCACCGCTCCATGGTGGCCGACTTCGTGGTCTACGCCGGCGGTGAGGTGGTGCACCTGCAGCCCGAGCGCACCGTGCACAGCGCGGTCATCGGCGACCGGCTCACGCGCTACGCCCCCGAGGTGGTCGCCGCCTGGGACCGCCGCCTCGCGCTCGCCGGGCGGCAGCCGACCAGGTGACGTGCCGTTCCCGGAACAGCCGCCGCAGGGGTGGCGCGCCCGAGACGGCCGCCGCATAGGTGACGCGCCTTTTAGGGTAGGTAGGGACACCGACGTACGTCGACCACCCTTCGAGGAGGAACCATGATCTCTGCCGAACGCCGCGCTCAGGTCAGCTGGAGCGGCACGCTCGCCGCCGGCGAAGGGCGCTTGCGATTGACAAGCGGCGCCGCACCCGAGATGGCGGTCACCTGGGCCTCGCGCACTGCTCGCTCAGAGGGCAAGACCAGCCCCGAGGAGCTCATCGCCGGCGCCCACGCCTCGTGTTTTGCGATGGCCTTCTCGGGAGGCCTGACCGACGCCGGCACGCCGCCCGAGAGCCTCGAGGTGACGGCCACCGTCACCTTCGCCCAGAGCGCCGCCGGCTTTCGCGTCGAGAGCTCGCGCCTTGAAGTGAAGGGCGTCGTGCCGGGCCTCGACCAGTCGGGCTTTGCCGCGGCCGCCGACGCCGCCCGCGACGGCTGTCCCGTGTCGCAGGCCCTCGCCGGCAACGTCGACGTCACCGTGACCGCCACCCTCGAACAGGGCTGACGGGCAGAGGTGCGCGGCGCGGCGCGCGGACGAGGTGGCGCGGCGCGGCGCGCGGACGAGGTGGCGCGGCGCGGCGCGCGGACGAGGTGGCGCGGCGCGGCGCGCGGACGAGGTGGCGCGGCGCGGCGCGGCGGCGCGGATGCGAGCATAGCGCCGGCCCGTCCTAGGTGCCGTCGCCGGCCGAGCGCAGGCGCGCCGGCAGGTGCGAGACGTCGCCCAGCGCCAGCAGCAGGGGATCGTCGCCAGCGGTGAAGGCGAAGGTCGTGACCGAGCCGACCGGGCACGCCACCCGGTCGCGGTAGCGGTCGACGTCGACGCCGAGCAGCACGCAGACGAGAATGCGGATCGTCGCCTTGTGGCTGACCACGAGCACGTCGCCGTCGCCGTAAGCGCTGCGCAGCGCCTCGACGACCGGCACGGCCCGGGCGGCGACGGCGTAGCCCGTCTCGCCGCCCGGCGCGCCGCGCAGGCCGGGGTGCTCGCGCCAGGCGGCGAAGGCGGCCGCGTCGCTCGCGACGATCTCGGCCGCGGGGCGGTCTTCCCAGACGCCGTGGTCGATCTCGCGCAGCCCCGCTTCGACGTCGACCGGCAAGCCGAGCCGCTCGGCCGCGGGCCGCGCCGTCGCGAGGCAGCGCTCCAGGGGGCTCGCCACGACCGCGCGCCACTGACCGCCGGCCGCGCAGCGCTCTGCGAGCAGCTCGGCCATGAGGCGGCCGTCGGCGGTGAGCGCGCACTCGGTCACCCCGCAGAAGCGGCCCTCGGTGCTCGACACGGTCTCGCCGTGGCGCGCGAAGTGCAGCCGCAGCGTCGCTGTCGCCGGGTGGGCCACCGCGCCCGCTCTTACGTAGCGGCGATCGCCGGCGCCGTGTACACGCGGGTGGCGAGCTCTTTGTCGATCTCGTAGAGCGCGCCGGGGGCGCCTTCCATGAGCCGCAGCTTCTTGACCATGTCGCCGGCGGTGGCCTCTTCTTCGACCTGCTCGCCGATGAACCACTGCAGCTCCTGCAGGGTGGCGTGGTCGCGCAGCTCCACGGCCAAGTCGGCGAGGCCGTTGATGAGGGCGGTGACCTTCTGCTCGTGGGCGAGGGCCTGCTCGAAGATGGCGAGCGCCGTGGGCCATTCCTGGTCGGGCTGGTCGATGGCCGTCAGCAGCACCCGGCCGCCGCGCTCGACGACGTAGTCGAAGAACTTCTGCACGTGGAAGAGCTCCTCCTGGAACTGGATGTGCATCCAGTTCTGGCCGCCCGCCATGCCCAGCTCGGCGAACTGCGACGACATCGAGAGGTACAGATAGGCCGAGTAGATCTCGGCGTTGATCTGCTTGTTCAGGGCGTCCTGCATGCGCTGGTCGAGCATCTGGGGTCCTCATTTCGTCGTGGCCGGGTGTCGGTTTGGTTCTGCACGGTTTCGCCGGTCGCCCAAACCGCGCCGAGCGGCCGGAAAGCGCGGCGCGTGGAGATCGCACAGGCGCGTGAGCGCGCACGCGGGGATCGCACAGGTCGCGTGAGCGCGGCACGTGGGGAGGCGCCGGTGCGGAAGCAACGCGCCGCGCGATTGCCTATGCTACGAGCTGCGGCGTGTGCGGCGCGCACGACGCATCTGACGGCACGACCAAGGAGACGGCACAGTGGGAGACAGATCGACGCTCAGACCGCCCTCGCGCGCGCGAGCCCCTTGGTCACCGGCCCTCGCCCCGCGAGCCCTGTGGCCGCCGGTCCCCATCTCGCGAGCCCCTCGGTCGCCGGCCTTCGCCGCGCGCAGCCGCTGATGTTCGCGCCCGCCGACATCGTCGCCATCCACGAGGCCGCCCTGCGGGTGCTGGCCCAGACCGGCGTGGTCGTCATGGACGACGACTCCGTCGCGCTGCTCAAGACGGTGGGAGCCCGTGCCGACGGTCGCCGCGTGTTCATCGAGCGCGAGGTCGTCGAGCGCGCCCTCTCCGGTACACCGAGGGCATTCACCCTGACCGGGCGTAACCCGGGGCGCGACCTGCGCTTCGGCGATGGTCAGCCGGTGTTCGGCAGCGGCTCGGGGCCAGCCTACGTACTCGACGGCGCCGTGGTGCGACCCGGCACCCTGGCCGACGCGCAGGCGACGGTCAAGCTCGGCCATCTGTCGCCGGGCCTCGACTTCAACAGCGACTGCATCGAGCCGCTCGACCTGCCCGAGGAGCAGCGCACGCGGCGCTCCGACCACGCTCGCCTCACGCTGAGCGACAAATCGATGGAGTGGACCGCGTCGCTCGAGCCCGACGTCGACGAGGCGATCGCCATGAACGAGATCCTCTACGGCGCGCAGTGGGCCGACACTCCGCGCGCGCTGATCGTGCTCAACACCAACTCTCCGCTGCTGCTGTCGGTGGAGACCGCGCGCATCCTGCGGCGCTGGGCCGCTCTCGGTCAGCCCGCCTGCGTGACCGCCTGCGTGATGGGCGGCGCGACCGGCCCGGCGACGCCGGCCGGCACGCTGACCGTGCAGCACGCCGAGGTGCTCGCCGCGCTGGTGCTGGGGCAGGCCGCGCGCGAGGGCTCGCCGTTCATCTACGGCGCCGTCTCGACGATGTCGAGCATGCGCACCGGCGCCGCCCACTTCGGCACACCGGAGTTCGCCCTGATGGCGAATGCGACGGTGAGCCTCGCCCACCACGCCGGACTGCCGGTGCGCGCGGGCGGAGCCGTCACCGACTCGCACGTGCCCGACGCCCAGGCGCTGCTCGAGTCGACCATGGGACTGTCGGCCTCGGCCGACGCCGGCGGCGACTTTCTCTTTCAGGCCGCCGGCATCCTGAGCTCGTTCAACGTGCTGTCGCTCGAGAAGTACGTGCTCGACGACGAGCTCATCTGCGCCCTGCGCCTCGCCGCCGCCCCGACGGCCGCCGACGCCGAGGCGCTGGCGACCGACGTGATCGCCGCGGTCGGCCCCGGCGGGGACTACCTGGGTCAAGGGCACACGCGCCGCCACGGCCGTGACCTCGACCGCGCCACGTTCCTGGTGCGCGAGAGCGCCGAGCGCTGGCGCGCCCTGGGCGACGGCGACGTGCGCGCCGCGGCGCGCGCCGAGGTGGAGCGCCGCCTCGCCGCCCACGAGCCGCCCGACGACCTGGACGACGTCACGCGCCGTCAGCTCGACGAGTTCTGCCTGAGGTAGAGCCCGGGCCGTCGCGCGACTTCGTCGGCGCCGCTCAGACAGGCATGACTTCGTGGTGCGTCTAGGCCGTCGCCCGACTTCGTCGGCACCGCTCAGACAGGCATGACTTCGTGGTGCGTCTAGTGATGGAAGGATGACGCAGAGCCCTCGTTGGCCGGCGCCGTCTGCCTGGCGAGGCGTGGCAGCTGACGGGCGAAGTCGGCCAGCAGCAGGTCGGCGACGTCGTGCGTGAAGCCGCGGCGCACGACGATGCGCAGCGCCGCCAGGTCGGTGCGGTTCTTGGGGAACGTGTAGGCCGGTACGAGCCAGCCGCGCTCGCGCAGGCAGTCGGCCACGTCGAAGACGCTGAAGTTCTTCACGTCGGCCGCCAGCGTGAAGGCAAAGACGGGCAGCTCGTCGCCGCGGGTGAGCAGCTCGAACGGCCCCAGGCCGGCGATCTTGTCGGACAGGTAGAGGGCGACGTCGCGCGAGTAGCCCTGCACCCTGGCGTAGCCGTCGAAGCCCAGGCGCAGGAAGTTGTAGTACTGGGTGACGATCTGCGAGCCCGGCCGCGAGAAGTTCAGGGCGAAGGTCGGCATGTCGTCGCCCAGGTAGTTCACCCAGAAGATGAGCTCCTCGGGCAGCGCCTGCGCGTCGCGCCACACCACCCAGCCCACGCCGGGGTAGACCAGGCCGTACTTGTGTCCCGAGGTGCTGATCGAGGCCACGCGCGGCAGGGCGAAGTCCCACTGCAGGTCGGGGTCGATGAAGGGCGCGACCATCGCCCCCGAGGCGCCGTCGACGTGCACCGGCACGTCGATGCCGGTGCGCGCCTGGAGCTCGTCGAGCAGCCGGCAGGTGTCGGCCACCGGCTCGTAGCTGCCGTCGTAGGTCGAGCCCATGATGACGACCATGCCGATCGTGTTCTCGTCGCACAGGGCGACGGCCTCGTCGGCCGCCAGGTGGTAGCGGTCGCCCTCCATGGGCACCAGGCGGGGTTCGACGTCCCAGTAGTTCATGAACTTGTCCCAGCAGATCTGGGCGTTGACGCCCATCACCATGTTGGGGCGATCGGCGGGCAGGCCCGCTGCCCGCCGCCGCTTCTGCCAGCGGCGCTTGAGGGCGAGGCCGCCGAGCATGCAGGCCTCGCTCGAACCAGTGGTCGAGCAGCCCACGGCCTCGTCGGCGGCCGGCGCGTGCCAGAGGCGCGAGAGCATGTTCACGCAGCGCAGCTCGAGCTCGGCGGTCTGCGGGTACTCGTCTTTGTCGATCATGTTCTTGTCGAAGGTCTCAGCCATGAGCTTGTCGGCCTGGGGCTCCATCCAGGTCGTCACGAAGGTCGCCAGGTTCAGGCGGGCGTTGCCGTCGAGCATGAGCTCGTCGTGGATGATCTGGTAGGCGGCGTCGGGCGGCATGCCGCGCGCCGGCAGCTCGTCGCGCGGCACGCGCGAAAGCTCGGCGGTGAAGATGGGCGGCACCTCGAGGTCACGCTGCACGCGCCTCGGGTTGCGGGGGTGCTTGAGCACGAATCCCTCCTTGCGACGACGGCGACCCCGACATCATAGCCGTCGCGCAACAGCGCGCGTCGCCGCGCGTCCCCGGCCGCGCGGCGACCGCGCGTCCCGGCCGCGCGGCGACGCCGCGCCGGCATCGCCCTACTGATCCCTACTGGTACCTGATGCGCGGGTTCAGCAGCGCGTAGATGATGTCGGCGACGAAGTTGGCGACCACGTAGATGATGACGATCAGCAACGCCGTGGCCTGCACCAGCTTGAGGTCGCGGTTGGTGATGGCGAAGAGCAGCAGCCGGCCGATGCCCGGGTACGAGTAGACCGACTCGGTGATGATGAGGCCGCCGATGAGCCAGCCTATGCCGGCCTCGACAAGCCCATCCCCACGCAGTACGAGCGCTGGGTCTCGAGCTACATCCGCGGCGACTGGGGCACCTCGGTCAGCATGAACGAGCCGGTGCGCGGCGTGATCCTCGAGCGGCTGCGCAACTCCCTCATGCTCGCCCTGGTGGCTTTTGCCTTCTACGTGCCGCTGGGCATCTTCCTGGGCATGATCGCCGCCCTGCGACGAAACACCTGGCTCGACCAGACGATCTCCATAGGCTCGCTGGCCTTCATCGGTCTGCCCGAGTTCGTGAGCGGCGTCATCCTCATCTCGATCTTCGCCGTGAAACTGCACTGGTTCCCGGCGAGCTCGGCGATCGACCCGCACTCGAGCTTCACGCAGGCGTTCCCTTACCTCGTGCTGCCGGCGATTACCGTGGCGCTCACCAGCCTGGCCTACGTGGTACGCATGACGCGATCGAGCACCGTCGACGTGCTGCAGATGGACTACGTGCGCACCGCCAACCTGAACGGCCTGTCGCCGCGGCGCGTGCTCTTCACCCACGTGCTGCGCAACTCGCTGCTGCCGACCGTGATCTCCTCGGCGTCCATCTCCTTGATGATGAACGGCGAGACGGTGCCGGGGTTGATGATGACGAGGCTGCGCTCGCGCAGGGCCTCGACGCTGCCCACGCGGGCGACCATGAGCTCGAACATGAAGGGTACGGCCTCGCGGCTGAAGGCGTGCATCCAGAGCGGCTTGGTCGTGTTCTGCATCTGGATGGCGAGGGCGTGCACCTCGGCGCTCTCGGCCGGCACGTCCATGGGCGTCTGAATGGCGCAGATGTCGGCGTGGTCGAGGAGCTCGACGACCTGACACCACTCGGCGTACTTCTGGGCCGTGTTGTCGACGAAGCGCCCGGTGTCGGGGTCGTGGTGCAGCATGCTCTGGATGTTCGTGCAGGAGTAGAACAGGCCGTCGGGGTGCGGGATCTTGCAGTCGTGACGCTCCTCGGCGCCCTTGACCGTGAGCTCGCCGGGGACCGTCTTTATGGCCGACTCGACCAGGGCGGCCGGGAAGCGCACGACCCTGGTCTCGAAGTCGACCTGCGCGCCGGCGTCGGCGAGTATGCGCAGGACGGCTTCGTGGTCGATCTTCATGCCCATCTCGGACAGCAGGTGCAGGCACTGCTCGCGCACTTTGCCGACCTCGTCGGAGGAGAGCATCCGTAGCGTCAGCTTGTCTCCCATGTCATGTCTCCTAAGGATTCGTCTAGGACGACGCGCCCGGTGGGGCGGCGCCGCGAAAGAGAAAACGGATGTGACGGTGACGGCGACCGAGTGTCAGTCGGCGGCCGGTGGGCCGTCAGGGAGCGTGGGAGTCGAAGCTCGTGCTGTCTTGCGTGAGGACGTAGGGAGGGACGCCCGGCCCGCGGGCCCTGCGGCGATTGGCTCTGAGCGACCGTACTGCGCCAGACATCGGTCTCTCCCCCGGAACGTCTGAACAACGACAGTGACGTGGTGTGCCGAATCCGACGTGGAGACGGTGTGCGCGCATGTTACGACGACCGGCGATGCAACACAACTCTCTGTGCCTGCAGCGCCGATGCGGCGGTGTGCCACGCGCGTGACGCGCCGCGCCAGGCGTCGTGCCGCACCGTCCGCCCCCCTGGTCGACCTTCTCGTTACGACTCGGCCCCGACGGGAAGGATGACACCGGGAAAACGCCGTCTGGAGGGACACCCCATGGTCCACCTGCTGTCGCAGCTCGACCCCATGGTCTGGCTGATGATGGTCGTCGTGGCGATTGCCTTTGTGGTGTCGGCCGTGGTGCTGGTCGAGTTGCTGCCCGGCAACCACGATGAACTGCCGTCACTGCCGATCGATGCCGCCGCACCGTCTGGCGCCGCGCCGCTTGTCGGCGCGCAGCTTGCCGCCGCGCCGCGTGCCGGCGCGCAGCTTGTCGGCGCGCCGCCTGCAGCGGCGCAGTCTTCCGCCACTCGACCTGCCGCGGCCTTGCCAGAGCGCTCAGAGGTCGATCGGTAGCCCTGACCCGGCGGCATTGGGCCGCGGTCGTCGGCCGTGAGCCGCGATCGTCGGCGAGCCCGGTTCAGGGCACGCGCGACACGGGCGCCGCGGGCGAAGCCGGCGCCGTGGCCACACCCATCGAACCGGCGAGCGCGCCGCCGCGAATGAGCTCGACCAGGCCGTCCAGGTCGGCCGGCAGGGGATCGTCCTGACCCACGAACGGCACGCGCTCGCGCACCTCTTCGAACACGCGCCGCGTGCCGCGCCCCAGCGGTCCGCTGCCGCGCAGCTCCACCGCTTGGGCGGCCACCAGCAGCTCGATGGCCAGGATGCGCTCGCCGAGGCCGGTCATGGCGGCGAGGCGGCGCGCGCCGAGCGGCAGCATCGTGGCGCGGTCCTCGATGCCCTCGGCGCCGGCGCTGCTCGCCAGCTCGAACGAGACCGGCTGCGCCAACGTGCGGGCCTCGGCCGTCATGGCCTCGCCGGCGATCGCGTAGATGCTGAGGCCGCTCTCCGCCGTGCCGGGCGCCACCGCAAGGCCGGTGGGCAGCCCCGACCAGGGCGTCTCGAGGAGCTTGACGACGCGCTCGTCGGCACTCGTCAGCAGCGGCGCCAGGGCGATGCGCGCAAGGTCGAGCGCCGCGGCGAGCGCCAGCACCTCGAAGTTGGCCACCGAGATCAGGCGCTGCTCGCCGGGCACCACCAGGGGGTTCCCCTGGGCGGCGTTCAGCTCCACGGCCAGACGCTGCCGCACGTAGGCCAGAGCGTCGTGGCAGGCGCCGTGCACCCCCGGGAGCGAGCGGAAGGTGAGCGGGTCCTGCAGGTTGCGGGCGGCGCCTTCGCGCCACAGGTAGCTGCCGTCGAGCAGGCGGCGCAGTCGCCCGACAGCCAGCGCGAGGCCTTTGTCGGGCCGCGCCGCGACGATCGCCGGGTGCAGGATGGTGAGGTTGGCGGCGAACGCCTCGAGGCTGAGCGCGCCGGCGGCGTCGGCGGCGTCGAGCAGGCGCCCCGCGTCGTGCACGGCGAGGGCGGCCGTGGCGGTGGAGAAGGCGTTGTTGTTGAGCACGGCGAGCCCCTCGCCGGCAGCCAGGTCGGGGTCGCCGAACAGGCCGGCCGCCAGGTCGGCCAGCGGCGCCAGGTCCGATTCGCCGAGCGAGCCCAGCTCGCGCACCACCGGGCAGACGCCGCGGTTGAGCGCCTCGACCAGGCGCTGGGCCAGTTCATAGCGCACGCCGGCATGACCGGCGGCGAAGCCGTTGGCCAGGCGGAGCATGGTGGCGCGCACCACGTCGGGCGCCACCGGCACGCCCTGGGCGACGCGGTGGTTCTGCAGCAGACGGCGATTGAAGCGCACCACCTCGTCGGCGGCCAGCGGCACGCGCTTGAGCACGCCCACCCCCGTCGTGAGGCCGTAGACGGCGTCGCCGCGCGCGAGCGCCGCGTCGACCGCCGCGCGCGAGCGCGCCATGCGCGGCGCGACGTCGGGCGCAAGCCCGACGGCCTCGCCGCCGCGCGCCACTCGCACGAGCTCGTCGAGAGTCAGCGCCGCGCCGCTCAGAAGGACCGTCATGCCACCTTTATTGCCCGGCGGCGGGGCGCGGAAGCGTCGCGAGCTGTTCAGGTCGGCAGGCGTGCGCCGCAGAGTGCCGGCGAAGCGACGCCCGCCGGCGGCGAGGCGGGCGGCGCGCCGCACCGCGCCGGCCGAGCGGCCTCAGGCGCCGGGCAGCGGCGCCATGGTGATGGCGCCTTCGGGGCAGCCGGTCGCGCAGAGCCCGCAGCCGCGGCAGAGCTCGGGGTGGAACGTGACGGGCGCGGACCGGCGCGCGGCGCCCTTGGTCTGCGCGGCGCCTTCGGCCTGCGCGGCGCTTTCGGACTGCGCACCGGACTCGACCGTGAAGGCCCCGAACGGGCAACGGCGCGCGCAGCGCGCGCACGACGTGCAGGTCGCCGTGTCGCGCTCGGCGACGTAGCGTACCCGCGGCCAGACCCGCGTGGCGCCGAGCTCGTCGGCGGCGAGCTGCGGAAAGCAGCAGTCGCCGCAGCAGTTGCAGATGGCGCCGGCGGTGATCGGCGTGAGCTCGCCGGGAGTGGCGACCTCGCCGGTGTGCATGAGGCCGTGGCGGTCGGCATCGCGCAGCACCTCGACGGCGCGTTCGTGCGAGATCTCCCAGCCCAGGCCGCGGTCGTTGTTGAAGCGCAGGCAGACGAGCGACGGTTTGCGGCAGCGTTCCATGGCGGCGCGGCAGTCGCACGGCCACAGGTAGACGTGCGCAGCGCGGGCGAGCAGCGCCTCGGCTTCGGGCAGCAGCAGGTACTCGGCGTTCTCGAGGCCGGGCTGCGGCGCCTCGCCCGCGAGCAGGCTCTCGACCTGCGGGCGCTTGGCTTCGATGTAACGCGCGAGCGACCAGTCGGCCAAGGCGCGTCGCACATCGTGAGGCAGGTCCTTCCAGCCTTCGAAGAGCGTCCAGACCTCGAAGCGCGAGGCAAAGTCGGCCAGCGCGACGGTGTCGTGCGTCGGGCGGTCGATGACCGCCCGACGCACGGCGCGCTCGAGGAACTCGGGCGGCAGCGGGCGACCAAGCGCCGACGCGGCGGCCGGCAGCGTAAGCGGACCGGCCGCCAGCACGGCGACGAGGCGCAGCTCGTCGGGCTCGAAGAAGCGGTCGATCCAGGGCAGCGCGAGCTCGGGAGCGCCGCACGGCCCGGTCAGCGCCGCGCGCAACTCCGGGCCGAGCGCGGCCGGGTGGAGCGCCACGGGCGCCGGGCCCCTCGCGGGCCCCGGCGCATCGTGTCGAGACGGAGCGCTCAAGGTCAGCCCTGGCGACCCGCCGGCGCGAAGCCCTCGACGAGCGCGTCGATCGTGGCGGCCACGTCGGCGGCGACCGGCGGTGCGACGTGCGTGGCGAGTAGGCGCTGCGCCTTCAGGCGCGCCGCCTCACGCAGGTCGGGGCTGTCGCTCTCGGTCCAGCGCTCGTAGCCCTTGCGGTTCATGATCGTCGGGCGCCACTGCGCCGCGCGCATGTGCTTGGCGGTGTGCTTGGTCGACAGAAAGTCGCCGCCGGGGCCGGTCGCGGCGATCACGTCGAGCCCCAGGGTCTCGCGGTCGACCGTGATGCCGCCGAGCAGACGGCGGTTCATGGCGACGAACTCGTCGACGATCACGACGAGCTCGAGCGCGCCGGTCATGCCGTAGTCGAGGTAGCCGACGTCGTGGTTCAAGTTGGAGCCGGCCATCATGGCGAGCAGGGTGAGCTCGCCGGCTTCCATGCCGGCCTGCGCGTCGACCAGCTGCGAATCGCTGGTGCCGCCGTAGCCCCAGTTCGGCAGGTCGAGCCAGCGCGCCATCTCGATGGCGCCGAGATAGGTCATGAGGTATTCGGGAGCGTTGTACGACGACTGCGCGGTGGCCATGTCGAGGACCGCCGGGCCGATGCCGAACAGGAACGGCGCGCCGGGGTTGCGGAGCTGGTGCATGACGAGGCCAAAGAGCGACTCGGCCGTGCCCTGGGCGATGTGCCCGGCCACGGTGATCGGCGCGGTGGCGCCGGCCAGCGGCGCCGGCGAGTAGATCGCGGGAATGCCCTTGTCGGCGCAGAAGAGCAGCTTGTCGAGGCTGTCGCGCGGGTGCTCGAGCGGACTGCTGGGCTGGCCGTACATGACGAAGTAAGGCTTCTCGACGAGCGCCTGGGCGCCGCCCCGCACCGCGGAGGCGATCTGCCACATGACCTCGAGGTCGTCGACGCCTTCGGCGGTCACGACCATGGGCTTGGTGGTGCCCATGACCATGGCGCGAAACTCGGCCACGTAGGCCTGGTGCGGGTCTTCGACGTCGTTGGGGTAGGCGCACGACATGACGAAGTCGATGTTGGGCAGGCCGTCGCAAAGGTTGGCCGCGCGGGTCACGTCGTCGAGCCCCGACAGGCGCCGCTCGCCGGTCTCGAGGTCGTAGATGTTCATGAGGTCGGAGCCGGTGCCGAAGTAGCTGCGCCGGCCGCCCAGGCGCATGGCGGGCTCGCCGTTGCGGTCGAAGACCGGCACCACCGAGGGAGCCGTGGAGCGCGCGCGCTCGACGAGGCGCCGGGGCAGCTTCACGAGGTCGTCGCCGACCACCTCGGCGCCGGCGGCGCGCAGCAGCTCGAGCGCTTCTTTCTGGTGCACGCGCATGCCTACCGTTTCGGCGATCTCAAGCGCGGCGTCGTAGATGGCCTGCTTGTCGTCGTCGCCGAGAAACCCGGCCTGAAGGCGAAGGCCGTTTCCGTCGGTGTCTGTCATGGTCACTCCGTTGGTCGAAGGGGTCTGCGAAAGAGAAGGTCTTGCAGCCGCCGCGAGCGCGGTTCTGCGGCGCTGGAACGCGGTCAAAGGGCGACGTTGGCCCGCGGCTCGACTCAGATGTGAACGAGGGGCTCCAGGGTCCAGCACTGACAACCGGGCAGCCAACGGGCTGCCGCTCGGGGTCTGCTCGCGCGCGTGCGGGATGAGTGGCTCACAGCGACAGCCTACCATTTTGGACCAGCGCAGGTCCCCGTCGCCTGCGCCGCGACAGGACAATCGGCGCGCAAGCGCAGGGCAGCTTAGCGACTCACACTGCCCCGCAGCTCACTTGTTGGACATCAGCGTCCTCACTGGCTGGCGGAGCGGCATGGGAGTCGAACCCACCCAGGACGGGAGCACCGCCCCGCAGACGGTTTTGAAGACCGCGCCGGTCACCGGACCGGAAGCCGCTCCATGTGCCTATTTGCAGGAGTTTTCTTCGACCTGCTCTGATGGGTCAAAGGTCAAAGTGCTAATCGAGTGCGAAATCTGCGCCACCTTGATGCGCTCCTCGAGAATAGTCACCGCGGCGAGGTCTGTCGCCTCCGTGCCATGCAGGTATATGGCGCGTGTGATCGCCGGCGTCGAATGCCCGAGGCGCTCGGAAACCGTCGTGGTGCGCACGCCGGCGTGGTAGAGGATGGTCGCGTGGCTATGGCGCAAATCGTGGAAGGAGATGCGCGGCTCAAGCTTCTTGCGCACTACCCACTCTGACCAGCGGTTCGAGAGCGCATTCGGGGGCATCGGCGACCCATCGGCGCGGCAAATCACGCGGCCGAGAGCGTTCCAGCGTCGACCCTTGGCCATCTTCATCTCGTCCTGGCGGGTGCATGCTCGCGCAGAACGTCGATCGCCTGGTGGGCAGCCCGACCACGCGCTCGCCGGCGCGAGTCTTGGTCGGCAGGTCGTGGAGACCGTCCTTGGTCTGCTCAACCGAGGTGCGTACCACCACGGCGTTTGCGTCCCAGAGGACGTCGTCCAGACCAGGCCGCAGATCTCGCCGCGGCGCAGGCCGCCCCAGCCGGCCAGGACGGTCGGCACGTAGAGCATCGTGGGCGCGCGCGAGCTCGATCGCGTCGGCGATCTGCTCGTCAGTCCAGGTGCGGCGCCGTGGGCCGCTCGGGCTCGGCGGCTTGCGCACGCGCGTGGCCGGGTTGCGCGCCATCAGGTCACCGTAGACTGCCCACTGGAAGGCGCGGTGAAGGACGCGGTGCATGTGAAGGCACGTTTGCGCCGACAGACCTCCATCGCGACCGTCGAGACGACCGCCTTCCTGTTTGGCGGCGTAGAAAGCCGAGAGGTCGGCTGGCGTGAGCTCCGCGGCGTGCATGGCGCCGAGCGAGGGCTTGAGGTGCTTGTCAACGAGCTGTTCGTACCGCTCGTAGGTTTTCGGGCGCACCGTCCGCTTTGCGTCTTCGGCCAGCCAGCGCCGCAGGACCTCGCCCACGGTCAGGCGATCGGGATCCGTGCAGTCGTGGGCCTCGAGTTCGGCGAGCCAGTCGGCGAGGGCCTTACCGGCTGCCCGAACGCCCTTCGCGTGGACGACCTTTGTCGTGCGGGGTAGCGCCGCTTGCCATCCAGTGACGACAGGCGGCAGGTTGGCGACTAGTCGCCAAGCTCCGCGCCCAAGGTTCTCGTGATGGCCGGTGACTCTTCCCGCTCATGGCTGGCATCATACGTGCCCGGGTCGAGACAGGCTAGGAGCTTTGCCTCGATGTTCGCCGTCCCTGGCAAGGCACACTACGTCAGCCGATCGGCCACCCTCCATTGGCATCGATCAGCTCGTCAATCTCACGCATGAGCGCGATGGTCTCGGCGAGTGCGCCGATGATGTACTGGTAGTGCGCCAGGTCGTCGTAGGTGAGCTGACGGCCCTTGCGGTCTTTGAGCCACTTGGCACAAACCTGAAAGCCGCCCACGTGAAATGCCCAGATATTGGGCGCACCCCTTGAAAGTACTGGGTGCTGTTGATCCACACGCAGCCGGTGCTCGCCACCCTGGACTGATTCCGTGTAGCGAATAGTCTCGACCCGATTAGTGCCGATCCCTTCGAATCGGGCGCCAGGAACAAGATCGTCGGCCTCTGAGAGGTGGAGCGCGACGAGCCGCGAGCCGAGCAGACAGAGCTGCCGCAGGAGCGTGGCATCGGACGTAAGCGGAATACGAGGGAAATCCGACCTCAGGAAGTCCGCGTATCTGTTGCGATATGACGGCGACGACAGAATTGCGAACATGTAGTTCAAGATGTCTTCAGGCCCAACGCTTGTTTGGCAGTCCCCGGCCCCAGCTGGAACGAACTCAAGACCAGTCGCCTCCGTAAGACGCCTCACGAACGTGGAATCCAGGTTGGGCGTAGGAGAGCCAGCGGCGTTTCCATCCGGGGGCTGGAAGCCGGCTGGCGAATCGAACCCGGACTCCCACCTGTACAGGTACATGTACTTCGCCTCACCACGCGAACCCCGAGCAGTCTCTTGTCGGCGAGACCGCGACTTCGAGAGCAATACCATCAGACGGGCTGTTGCTGTTACGTGTGCACAACAGCACTAGATTTGCTCTACCTGCGACGTGCCGCTCGATCCGATTGCGCGGCCAGGCAACGACGATTGGCGAGTAGTAGACAACCCTTTGGTCGTAGGGCCTGTACGAATAGGGCATCTCTAGGTCATCGCGAATGCCGGCATCGCGTAGCGCGCTTCGTGCCTCTCGGACCGTCCAACCGCGACCGTCGGCCACTCCAAAACGCCCCCGTATCTCCTCGTCAGTGACCACCGGGTCCACAAATGCGCCCAGTTTGGATCGAAGCTCGCCGGCAGTGAATGCAACGACGAGCGAATCTCTCGCAGTCTGGATCGCAGTCGGTGTATTCGGTGAAGATGCGGTGACCGGCGTGCCCCGTAGTACTCCTCTGCCAACTCGTCGTCCTGAGGCTTGAGGAGTAGTTGGGGCTCGCGGGGCTGCAGAGGGCTCCACTCGCTGCTTTCGCAGGAAGTCGCCAGGAGGACCTCGTACTTGTGCGGCCTGGTGCCCCAGAGCTCAGAGAACCTGACCTTACAGCCTCCGTGAGGCTTCTGCTCGTGCCTCACGAAGAGGCCAATTGACACTCCCTGCTGGATGTCGAACACGTTCGTATCTGGGAGTCCATCGGGGCTTGCTTCGCCGCGCCTACTGTCTCCGTGCAAATCAAGGATGGACAAGCCGTCAAAGGAGGTCATAAGCGACCGTCTCATCTGCCTGAACGTCGCGTTGTCGCGAAACGCATGGTTTGTTATGAGCGCCATGATGCCCGAGCCCGTCTGGTCAATTCGCCATTGACCGAAACGGATGAACTTCACGTAGTCGTCGTCGAGGTTCCACTTTGCGTTCGCCAAGGCCCCGCTTGTAGTCACCGATAAGTAGATATCCACTCGCCCGTGTTTTGCGAGCTATTCGGAATATGGCGGATTCCCGAGGGACTACCATGATCGGCAGCTCGCGTTTGACTTCGCTCGCGCAGTGAAGCCTCTTCGGCCAGCCACGTGCCGGTGAGCTGGCCGTGCTCGCGCTCGTGCGCCTCCTCAAGTGAGTTCGTGAGATACACGCGCAGACGCTCGCTTTGCTCGATGTCATAGCCGGTCTCTTTGAGGCGCAGGCCGAGCTTCAGGTGTGCGATGGCATAGGGCGCCATAAGCAGCTCGAAGCCGTGCAGGCGCGGCAGCAAGTGATCGTGCACGTAGCCGGGCCACATACCGGCGCCATGCTCGGTCACCACGGTGTCGCGAATCGTTTCGATGACCTGGGCGAGGAAGGTGCCGGTGCCGCAGGCTGGATCAAGAATCTGCACCCTGTGCACCATGCGTTTCTCTTTCGGCTTGCCCGGCACCGGCACCTCGATCAACGAGTTGTCAGCAAGGCCGTCGGGCAGGCCGAACTCGGATTTTAGGATGTGGTCGACGCTGCGCACGATGTAGCTGACCACCGGCTCGGGTGTGTAATAGACTCCGCGCGCTTCGCGCATCTTCGGATCGTAGGCTTTCAGGAAGGTCTCATAGAAGTGAACCAGAGGATCTTCCTGACGGGTGCGTTTGCCGAAGTCTGCGAGCACGAGGTCCATGCGGGCTCGCGCGAGCAGCTCGGCCAGATCGTCGACCACCCAGACGATGCGGTCGTCGAGCTCGGGACCGGCGATCTGACCGAACATCTGTCGCAGGAACGGGTTCGTCTTCGGCAGGTCGTAGGCGGCGTGCTGGCGGCTGAAGTGCTCATCGGCCGGGGCGTTCACGCGCGCAGCAAAGAGCCCGTAAGCAATGGTCTGTGCGTACATGTCGGCGAACTGCTCTTCGTCGAGGTCGTGGATCAGGACACGCCGAAAACCCTCCAACTGATCACGTAGCGGTGAGCCGCCGCTGCGGTCTGTCTCGAACGCCAGTTTGATAACGTCGTGAATCGTTCGCGCCAAGGAGGCCATGCGTCTTGCGAGGTCCTCAGGCTTGCCCACGATTGGTGGCTCTTGTGCAAAGAAGGCACTGAGCATAGAGGCCACCTTCGCCTGGCCCTCGCCGTCGGAGCGTAGCTTGCCAGAGTCGCCGACGCAGGCGAGGCGCGCCGCATCCTTCCTCTCACCGTCGCGGTACCAGCGGAATTCCAGGTAGTCAGTGAGAATGAGGTTGCTCAAGCTCTCGCGGTATCGCTTGAGCTGCTCGTTGCGCTCGATCTTGTCCAGCGAGCGGCCGACGTCCTTGGCCTCCACGTAGCCGACAGGGAGCTCGTTGCGCGTGACGATGTAGTCAGGTGCGCCGCAGGCCACGCGTTTAGGCTCGTTGACCGCGCGCACGCCAGGGTCTAGCGCCTGAAGCAGAGCCTGGAGTGCGGGCCGTGGGTGTGTTCGGTGGCGTTGCCGGCTTCGAGATTGCGGGCGACTTCCTGGAGGTAGTCACGGAAAGCGGCCCGGGAGCCCTGCGATGCGCCTGTGGTCACGAGAAGGAGCCCGAGCCGGACAGCTCGACGAACCGGTCGCCGTCATGCCCAACCAGTCCGCCGAGGTGGTCGCCGTAGAAGAGGGTGTTATCGGCCACGGGCAGAGGCTACCACGATGGTCGGCTGCGCGACAGGAGCGGCAGACCGGACAGGCCGCACGCCGGAGTGCTGGCCTGGAGCCAGAACCGACGACCCGCGCGCTCTGAGACCTCACCAGCGACCGGGAATTCGCCGTCGACTTTCTCGCTACCTGCCCTGGTCGCTCGGCTGCTCGAGGAGGCGCTGAAGCGCGTCGGTGAGCACGCGCTCGATCGATCGCGTGTCGTCGTCGTCGTCTTGTGGCCGCGCAGGACGGGTCCTGTCGGACGCCTCGCTTCTGCTACTCGGCGAACGATTAGCTCCAGCGGATGGGACGGCCGGTCGCCGGCCTTCACTACCCCTTCGGAGCGGCCCTTGAAAGTCGACCGTGATGAGGTCGACGACGCTCTTCGCTAACGTGATCCCGGCGGTCGCGACCGCGACCCAGACCAGGACCTCGGGACCGCTCTCGTGTTCCTCGAGAGCGAAGTCAACTTCGTCGGGGCGCAGGTCGTCCATGTAGTGGTCGACCATGCGATAGGCACGCGGTGAGTGCTCTCGGTGAAAACACCCGACGCGACGCGCACCTTGATCGAGACCGGCACGTCGTCCTCTTCGTGCTCTTGTGGCGCCGCGAAGCGCCGCATGCGGTGAAGAAAGGTCTCCTGCCACGCTGTGTCCATGCCGATTCCCCCTGCGGTCGCCACCTGCTGGCATCACTCTACAGCGCGTCTTGGAACTCTCCATGTGCGTTCTGCGCGCCGCTGGCGCCGCCCGGAGTGGTCCTCTCTGTGCACGCACACGGCGCCGGCGGCGGGGAGGTTCCTACCCCGAGGTACCATTGCCCCTCCCCGGTCCGCAGACGCTGATCGCGTCGACGTGGGGTATGGGGGTCAATCACTGTAACGCCGAATGCCCGACCCTGCCCGCCCGGCGCCCTTGTGAAATCCCGAAAATGGGCGTTTTCGTGGCGACGGGTTCTGGGTTCGTGTGTGACGGGTTCCCACGGCCCCAGCCTCACATTGAGAATGCAACGCGAGTCCCCCTTGAAGATTTCCGACGTTGACTCTAGGATGGCTCGAAGTTCGTTCGCGCATTCAAACCATGGACTTCCCACAGGGGTGGACGTCGCTTGGATTCCAGGTCCGACATTGCAATCTACGCCATCAACGCCGTCAGCGAGATGACGGGCATTCCCGTCACCACGCTGCGCTACTGGGAGAAGCAGTACGGCGTCGTGGTGCCCCTGCGCACCGCGGGCGGGCATCGCTTGTACAGTCAGGAAGACGTCGAGCGGCTGCGCTTTCTCAAGGCCAAGGTCGATGAGGGCCTGCAGGCAGGAGCCGCGCACCGTCTGCTCGAGCACGATCTTCGCGAGATTGGAGGGGTCGCACGTGAGGCCGCGCGCAGAGGCGCCATCATCGTCTTAGTCGCCGAGCGCGACCCCATCACCGCCGAGCTCGAGCAGTTCTTCCTGCACAACGAAGGCTACGACGTCGTCGTCGTGCTCGACGGCAGCAAGGCGCTCGACATGGCCAGGGAAGTGCAACCCGACCTCATCATCGTCGACGTCATCCTGCCCGGCGTGAACGGCCTCAAGGTCTGCCAGGCGCTCAAGGCCGACCCTGAGACCGCCTCGATCCCCGTGCTCGTCTTCAGCGTGCTCGACGTACGCGAGCGCGCCCTGGCGGCAGGCGCCGACGCCTTCCTGCTCAAGCCGCTCGAACAGCCGGCGCTGATCGAGCTCGTCAAGAACATGCTGGTGCGCGAGCCCGTGGCTTCGCGAACCTGAAGGGAGCTCTCGCACAATGAGACGCATCGAAAGCGGCAATGAAGCCCTCGATCTATCCTGGGCGGCGGTTTTCCCGTGAACTCCACCAACCTTCTCATGGGCATGCCGGGCACCGGCAAGACGGTGCTCGCCCAGAGCATCGCCTTTCACAACGCCTCCGCCGAACACCCCGTGCTTTACGTCAGCACGGTCTCCGAGCCGCTCGATCGCATGCTGCGCTACGTGCAGGAGTTCGACTACTTCGACGCGAGCCAGATCGGCGAGGCGATCGTCTACCAGGAGCTGAGCGAGCCGCTGCGGACACGCGGTCTGGTCGCCGCCGTCGACGAGCTGGTCGCCCTCATCAAGCAGCATCAGCCATCGTTCCTGGTGATCGACAGCTTCAAGGCGCTGCACTCGTTCACCGACTCCGAGCAGGAGTTCCGCGCCAGCCTCTCGGTCCTGACCTCGGTGCTCTCGTCGCTGGCCATCACCTCGTTCTGGGTGGGCGAGTACGGCGCCGACGAGATCCCCGCGCTGCCCGAGTTCGCCGTGACCGACAGCATCGTCGAGCTCGTGCTCGACAAGATCGGCGTGGGCGACGTGCGCTACCTGCGCGTCACCAAGCTGCGGGGCAGCGCCTTCTTCGGCGGCGAGCACGCCTTCCGCATAGGCAGCAGCGGCATCGAGCTCTTCCCGCGCCTCACCACGCCCGACGTGCCGGTCGACTACGATCTCGCCGCAGCGCGCAGCGCGACCGGGGTCGCCGCACTCGACGGCATGCTTTCCGAAGGCCTTTGGAAGGGCAGCTCGACGCTGGCCTTCGGCCCTCCCGGCAGCGGCAAGACGCTGCTCGGCCTGCACTTCATCTTCAAGGGCATCGAGATGGGCGAGAGAGGCCTGATCGCCACCATGCAGGAGAACCCCACCCAGCTGCAGCGCATCGCCAAAGGCTTCGGCTGGGACATCGAGGAGGCCGTCGCCGCGGGTATGCTCACGCTCATGTACGTCTCGCCGGTCGACATCTACATCGACGAGTTCGTGAGCCGGGTGTCGCGCCGGGCCCTGCACGAGGGCGCCCAGCGCGTGCTCATCGACAGCGTCAACGACCTGCAGGCCGCCTCGCCGAGCGACGGCCGCTTTCGCGACTTCATGTACTCGCTCACCCAGGCCATGGCCGTCAACGGCGTCTCCACCTTCATGACCCACGAGATCGGCGACCTGTTCGCCACCACCGTGCTCTCCCGCCAGGGCATCAGCCACATGTCCGACAACGTGCTGCTGCTCAGCTACGTGCGCGCCGACTCGCAGATCAGGCGCGCCATCTCCGTGATCAAGACCAGGGCGAGCGACCACGACCCGTCGATTAGAGAGTTCACCATTACCCCAGACGGCGTCGTTCTCGGAGAATCCTTCTCGGACTTCCCTGCCTATTAAGTGCGGGTCAGACGTGTCAGTAGCATCCGGCCAATCGCACGCAAGTGCTCCACTTCGGCGACTCTCTGACCGCGGGAGCCACCCGAGCGTCCCCGACGCAGGCACGCTCGAAGCTCTCATCCGTCTCGGGAGCCTGCTGACCTCAACGCTGTCGATCGAAGACGCCGCCTCACAGGTGGTCGAATACGGATGCATCCTCACGGGGATGCCGGCGTTCGTGCTGTTCATGAGAACCGAAGGCGCCGGCGATCTACGCGCCGTAGCGATCGAGGGGATGCCCGATGGGACCTTCGATGTGCGCCTGAGACCGATCGACATCGCGTCGCTGGATCTGGAGCTCGGCGGCCCGTGCGTCGTCGAGGTCGCCGCGCTGGGCTCCGCCGACCTTGCCGAACTCTGCGCTTCGCATGGATACGCCGAGGCCTGGGTCGCGCCCCTGGTGGTCGAAGGGATGCGACTGAAGGGCCTGCTCATTGGATTCGGTCGCAGGCAGGCTTGGCCGCATTCGGACGACTTAGGCGTCTTTCGCCTGCTCGCCTCGCAGGCCACGAGCGCAGTCTGGGCTGCGGAACGCTATGAACTCGAGCGCAAGGCTCAGCACGACCTCTTGCAAGCAGAGCGCCGCGTAGCGGTTACCCTGCAGGAGAACTTCATTCACTCGCTCCCCGCAGTCGACGGTCTCGAGGTGGCAACGGTCACAGAGACCGCCTACGAACCCGAACTTGTAGGCGGCGACTTCCACGACATCTTTAGCCTGTCAGACGGCAGGGTCGTCATTCTCCTCGGCGATGTTGAGGGCAAAGGTGTACGAGCAGCCGGCATGACCGAAACGGTGCGCACTGCGGTCGGCTGCTTCGCCCTCATCGATGCTGCGCCGGCGTTCATGCTGCGCAAGATCAACGAGTTGCTTCTGAAGCGTGACGCCTCGGACGAGCAGCTCGTGACCCTCTTTGTGCTCACGGTGAACTTGGTCACTCGCGACGCGAGCTATGCCAGCGCGGGACATCCTGCACCGCTGGTTGTCAGACCGTCCTCGTGGAGATTCCTGGAGACCGATTTTGGCCTCCCGCTCGGCACGTTCCCTTGTGAGTACATGACACGCCACATCACGCTCGCAGAAGATGACTGCGTGGTCCTTTTCACCGACGGCCTCACGGAGGCGAAACAAAACGGCGAGATCTTGGGCGAGCAGGGCGTCCTGGACGCGCTGGGATCCACCCCGGGCTTCGGCCCTCACGACATCGTGACTCACTTGCGGGATACGGCGCTTGAGTTCGCAGGTCGCCTGGAAGACGACCTGCAGATTCTCGCGTTTCGTCTCGCCAGTCGGCCTGGGGAAGGTACGCCGTCCAGCTGGCACTGCGCGTGATTCCCGCGACAGGAGCATAACCGACTCCGCCGCGGGCTTATGCCCGATCCCCGATGTGCCCTCCGGCAGCGGCAGCCTCCCGCGCGGCGTGACGCGTTTCTCATGATGCGCTCATGGCTTTCACGCTCTGTGCCCATTGTCGGCAGCCCCTGCCTTCGCGCCGGTCGCGCGGCCCCGCGGCGAGCTATTGCTCCTGCGCCTGTAGGCAAGCGGCCTACCGCCAGCGTTTGCGCGAGCAGGAGATCGGGCGTAGAAGCCCTCGGGCCTTCCCGCGCAAACCAATACCCCGTCGCTGGCGCCGGCGGACGGCGACTCCCAGGTATGCACGCGATCCTCGAGGGTCGTGGCATCGCGGGCGCCTTCATCCGTCTGAGCCGCGAGGCGCGGGTCGAGTTCGCCTGGCGCTGCGGCAAGGTCGGCGAGGCGATGCTCGACGCCATGGACCGCTACTTCCCGGAGGTTCGCTGATGTCCCTGACCCTCGAGACCGTGCCCGTCGGCGCACTGTCGCTCGACCCGGCCAACGCGCGCAAGCACGGCACGCGCAACCTCGAGGCGATTGCCGGGAGCCTGCGGCAGTTCGGCCAGCGCCGGCCGCTTGTCTGCCGGCGCGCCGCCGGTCAGACCATGGTCATCGCCGGCAACGGCACGCTCGAGGCGGCGCGCTCGCTGGGCTGGACGAGATCGTCATCACCGTCGTGCCAACACTGTCCAGAGCAGGCGAAGGCGTATCGCTCCGCGCGCTCCTGACCGAGATCGTCATCACCGTCGTGCCCGACGACTGGACCGCCGAGCAGGCCAAGGCGTACGCGCTCGCCGACAACCGCACGGCCGAGCTCGCGACCTGGGACGAGGCGGTGCTCGCCGAGCAGCTCGGCGACCTCGACGCGCTCGGCTTCGACCTCAATTCGCATCGGCTTCGACGGGCTGCCGGCGCTCGACCTCGGCGCCGGCGCCGACGACCCGGGCGAGGTCCCGCTCGACCCGGTGTCGGCGCCGGGCGACCTGTGGGTCTGCGGTCCGCACCGCGTCATCTGCGCCTCGAGCACCGACGCCGGCGCGGTGGCGCGCCTCTTCGGCGACGAGTCTCTGCCAGTGCATCATCACCGACCCGCCGTACGGCGTGGCCTACGTCGACTCGCTCGACAAGACGATGCGCGACCAGGGCAAGGTCCCGCCGCGCCATCGCGCGATCGCCGGCGACGACGTCTCCGACCCGGTGCTCGAGGCGCTCGTCAAAGACTCGCTCGCGCTCGCCTTCGCGCACGCCGCCGAGGGCGCCGGCGCCTACGTCTTCCACGCCGACGTGAAGCGCCTGCTCTTCGAGGCGTCGATGGCGCGCGCCGGGTTCCTCGTCCACCAGACGCTGGTCTGGGTGAAGCAGCGCATCACGCTCGGCCACATGGACTACCTCTCGCAGCACGAGCCGGTGCTCTACGGCTGGAAGCAGGGCGGCAAGCACGGCTGGTACGGCGGCCGCAAGCGGTCGGCTCTCATCGCCGACGAGGCGCCGGACCTCGACGCCATGACCGGCGAGCAGGCGCTCGAGCTCCTGCGCGACCTCTACCGCGAGACCACGGTCATCCGCCACGATCGGCCGGCCAAGTCCACGGAGCACCCCACCATGAAGCCGGTCGGTCTCCTGGCGCGCTTCGTCGTGAACTCGACCAAGAAGGGCGAGCTCGTCTACGACCCGTTCCTCGGGTCGGGCTCGACGCTCATCGCCGCCGAGACCCAGGGCCGGCGCTGTGTCGGCTGCGAGCTCGATCCCGGCTACGTCGACGTCATCGTGCGGCGCTGGGAGAAGGCGACCGGCGGCAAGGCGGTGCTCGAGCGTGGCGAAGGGTAGACCGCCGGATCCCGGACGTGAGCGCCGTGGCACGGGTAACCGCGCGGCAGTCGGCCGCGCCAAGCCGGCGACCGGCTCGCGCGCTGCCGGCGCCGGCCGCGGTGGTCGAGGCCGATCCGCCGGACGGGCTGCCGGCCGCGGTCGCGCCGCTGTGGAACGCCTGCGTCGCCGAGATGGCCGCCAACCGTCACCTTCGCGAGACCGACCTCATCCTGCTCAAGGCGTACCTGCGAGGCGATCTGCTCTCCACGAGGAGGCTGTCGGCGCAGATCCATCGGCTCGGCATGCTGGTCGCCGGCGATCGTGGGCCGATGGTGAACCCGCTCATCCGGGTGCAGAAGGACGCCGCGCAAACGATGCGCCAGCTTGCCGACGTGCTCGGGCTTGAACCCCTCGGCGCGGATCCGCGCGGGCCTCAGGAAGTCGCCGGTGCCAGCCTCGTGCTCGGTATCCGCGACCGCCTGGTCGGCGAGCTCGCCAAGGGCGCCAAGTGAGCCGGGCGCGGCTCTACATCTCCGTCGTGGCCGACGTGCTCGAGGCGCGCGACTTCCGCTGCGAGTCCTGCGGCGAGCCGGACATCGAGCACGTGCACCACATCATCCCGGTGTCGGAGACCGGCATCTGCTCGGAGCTGGCGATCGAGCCGGCCAACATGATGGTGCTCTGCAACGACTGCCACGTCCTGTTCCATCCCGGGGTCCCGCAACCGCAACATGTGGTGGCACATGCAGTTGGTCGCCGACGCGCGCGGGCGATCGCTGGGGGCCTTCTCGTGACCGACCGCCCCGAAGGCCGGCGAACCGCCGGACCTCACCCAGCCGACCGAGGTCCTGCGCTTCCTGCTGGGCGTCGAGTGTCGGCGGCTCGAGGTCGCCTTGTCGATCGAGGCCAAGCGCGAGCTCGTCTTCCCGGAGACCACGGTCATCATCCGCGACATCGAGCGCCTCACCGCCGAGGTCGAGCGCCGCGACGCCGAGGCCGCCGGTGCCGGCGCCGCGGCGCCGGCGAAAAGCGGCGCAAACGATTCCTTCCGCCGGGCTGGGCGCCGGCCGACCTCACCGGGCTGGGCGACTGATGGCGCGCCGCACCGTCCGCGAGCTCGAGCGCGATCGCGAGGGCCAGCTCGCCGCGTCGAGTCGCCGAGCTGTTCATGCTCGAGCACCTGCGCTTCACCGGCGGCGCGCTCGCCGGCAAGCCGATGCGCCTGGCGGCCTTCCAGCGCGACAACATCGTGCGGCCCATCTTCGGCACGCTCGACGCGCGCGGCCGGCGCGTCTACCGCGAGGGCATCGTCGGGCTGCCGCGCTGGGGCGGCAAGAGCCAGCTCGCCGCGGCGCTGGGGCTCACGCTCATGTACACCGAGCCGACCTTCGAGGGCGAGTACTACGTCGTCGCCACCACCCGCCAGCAGGCCGGCATCGTCTTCGAGAAGGCCAAGCGCATGGTGCTCATGGACGACCTGCTGCGCGGCGTCACCAAGGTCTACCGCAACGTGCTCGAGATCCCCGAGACCGGCGCGCTGTTCCGGGTGCTGCCGTGGGACGCCGACACCGCCCAGGGCTATCACCCGACGGCGGCGATCATCGACGAGTACCACGTGCACCGCGACTCATCGATGCGCGAGGCCCTGCTGTCGGGCATGGTGGGCGTCGAGCAGGGTCTGCTCATCACGATCTCGACCGCCGGGCCGGAGCGCAAGGGTCCACTCTGGGACCTGCTGCGCGACACGCTCGGCGAGCCCGGGCCGCACGCCGGGCCGGCGCGCCGCGACCCGCGCGCCTACGTCTACTGGGCCGGCGCCGTCGGACGACGACGACGGGCACGACCCGAAGGTCTGGCGCGCCGCCAACCCGGCGCGCTGGATCACCGCGCGCATGCTGCGCGACCAGTACCGCACGCTGCCGTTCCCGGTCTTCGAGCGCCTCCACCTGAACCGCTTCCCGTCGCAGCGGCACGAGCCGCGCCTACCCGGCCGACCTCTGGGATCCCTGCGACGCGCTGCCGACCTTCGACCCCGACACGCCGACCATGATGGCGCTCGACGCCTCCTGGACGCGCGACTCGACGGCGCTCTTGGTCGACCAGCGTTCGCCGGCCGGCCGTGCACAACGTCGAGGCGTACATCTGGCGCAAGGACGGCGCCATGGGCCACATCGACCACGAGGCCGTCGAGGCCAAGATCGTCGAGCTCTGCCGCGAGCTCAACGTCGTGCGCGTGGGCTGCGACCCCAACTACTTCACGCGCTCCATGCTGCGTCTCGAGCACGACTTCAAGGTGCCCATCGAGGAGTTCCCCCAGGAGAACAAGCGCATGAGCTCCGCCGCCATGACCCTGTTCGACGTGCTGCAGGAGGGGCGGCTGGCGCACGGCGGCTCGCGCGTGCTGCGCGAGCAGGTCATTAACGCCGGCGTGAAGTCGACGCCGTACGGCTGGCGCCTGACGAAGGTCACCGACGACGCCAAGATCGACGCCGCGGTGGCGCTGGCCATGGCCGTCTATCTGGCCGAGTCGGAGGCCAACGCCTTCGCGCCGTCGTTCGCTCGGACGGGCGGCGTGTGGAGCATCCCTCTCGGCTGATCAGGGGGCCCAAGATGCGTGCGCCCACAAGGCCATTGGCAAGCCAAACCCGTCCAGCCGGAGATCGGAGCCCAAGCTGGCTTGCACCGTGCGCGCCACCGATGGCCACGACACGTTTCTGAGAGGGGTGTTTCTAGGAGGCGATCGTCGCCCTGCTTGGCCCGATTCAATGTTATGCACTCGCAGTCCGATAGGACACGAGGAGGGGGTTCTCGAGCAATTGGATCCAGGGGTGGTCATATGCGATGGACGTCCTCTTGGCTGGGGATCGGGCTCGTGCTGCTGCTCGCTGGCTGCGGGGGTGGTGCCGCCGTGGGCTCTTCCAGCCCAACGCCGACCGCGCCTTCCCCGAGACAGCAGCTAGCCCTTTACTTGACCGCGTTCCAGAAGAACAACACGTCGATCTGGTCGAACAACCGCGTGGCCAGCATTGCGGCCGACCGCACCAAGGCCCTAGGGCTCTTCCAGAGCGGGGAGAGGGAGCAGCGCGGCCGAAAACGCAATGATGGGCTGCGCCGACGGATGGTCCAGTTGCACGGTACGTATACGGCCATGAATCCACCCCAATGCGTCGCAGATTCTCATCAGGCGTGGCTGTACTTCCTCTACGACGAATACCTCTCGACGACCGCGATTTCCAAATACGTGGCATCTGGAAAGGCAGCAGACCGACTGAGGGCCCTCAAGTGGGACACGCGCGCCACTGCCGAATTCGGAAAATGGTCGTCCGAGCTCATGCCACGGCCAAGAGGTTGGACGTTCATCTTCCGGCTTCGATGTCCCCGGCGAATTAGGCCCCAGCGGTGGAAAGGGATATCGCGGCCGAGCGCCAAAGTGGCCACGGGAGCGCTCGCTTGCCGGCCCCGGCTTGGCGGAACACAACCCC
>CAVWIH010000023.1:0-7765 GCA_963755025.1 uncultured Actinomycetes bacterium | reverse complement strand
GATACCGGCGCGGCCGCTATTGCCGCCGGCGAGCAGAAGGCCGATCGCCACAGGCTTGTCGGTGCGCACGCTCATCAGTCCGGCAAGTCTAGCAGTGGCGCTCAGGCCGGGTAGACCGCGACCTCGGTAGCCTTCACGGAGGCCCACACTAGGCCGCCGTCGTCCAGGTGCAGGGCGCTCACCGCCGCCGGCGTGACCTCGGCCACCAGCGGCACGGCGCCGCCGACGCGCACGCGCACGCGGTCGCCGGCGACCTCTAGCCCTTCGGCCTTGCCGGGCCAGACGTTGCGCGGCGAGCCCTGCGGGCGCTCTCGGTAGAGCGCGACCGCCCGTGGGTGGACGGCCGCGAAGACCTCGCCTGCGAGGTGGTCGTCGTCGGCGGCGACAAGCTGCTCGCCGCCGGCCAGTCCGATCACTCCGTCGATGGCGTGTCCGTGGAAGAGGTTGAGCCCGACGAGCTCGGCGACGTAGTGCGAGCGGGGGTGAGCGCGCACCTCGTCGGGGGTACCCGTCTGGGTGATGCGCCCCTCTTCGAGCACGGTCAACCTGTCGGCCAGGGTCATCGCCTCGAGCGGGTCGTGGGTGACCAGCAGGCAGGTGCCGGCAAACGAGGCGAGGTGACGGCGCAGCTCGCGGCGCAGCTCGGCGCGCGCTCCGGCGTCGAGCGCGGCCAGCGGCTCATCGAGCAGCAGCAGGCTGGGGTCGGTCACCAGCGCGCGCGCCAGCGCCACGCGCTGCGCCTGTCCGCCCGACAGCGCCTTGGGCCGGGCGTCCTGCTGTCCGGCCAGACCGAGCCGCGCGAGCCACTCGGCCGCGCGGCGGCGCGCGTCGGCGCGTGACACGCCGCGGGAGCGCAGGCCGAAGGCCACGTTCTCAAGGGCCGAGAGGTGCGGGAACAGCAGGTAGTCCTGAAAGACGAGACCGACGCGGCGGTGCTCTGGCGGCACGCGGACGCCGGCCGCGGTGTCGTCGAGCACCTCGTCGTCGAGCACGACGCGGGCGTCGCGCAGCGGGCTCAGCCCGGCGAGGGCGCGCAGCAGCGTCGTCTTGCCGGCCGCATTGGGCCCCAGCAGACCGACGACCTCGCCGCTCGCCGCTGCGAGTTCGGCGTCGACCGCGAGGCTGCCGATGCGCAACGCGATGTGTGCCTGCAGGCTCACGTTTCCCGCCCGGCGGGGGTCTCGCGGCGGCGCCCTTGGGGACGGCGAGGTCGAGCGGGGTGGCTCACCGGCTACCGAACCAGTGGCCGCGCAAGGCGATCAACACGGCGAGCGAGACGAGGAGCAGGACGAGGCTCAGGGCGATGGCGCCGCCCACGTTGTTCTGCAGCGCCACATAGACGGCGAGCGGCATGGTCTGTGTGCTGCCCGGCAGGTTGCCGGCGAAAGTGATGGTCGCACCGAACTCGCCGAGGGCGCGCGCCCAGCACAGCGCGGCACCGGCGCCCAGCGAGGGCGCGATCAGCGGCAGGGTGACCCGCCGGAAGGTGGTCCAGCGGCCGGCCCCCAAGGTCGCCGCGGCGTCCTCGTAGCGCTGGCCTAGGGAGCGCAAGCCGGCTTCGACCGTGATCACGAGAAAGGGCATGGCGACGAACGTCTCGGCCATGATCGTCGCCGTCGTCGTGAAGGGCAGGGTGATGCCAAAGGCCCGATCGAGCCACTGCCCGACCAGGCCGTAGCGACCGAAGGCCAGCAGCAGCGCGACGCCGCCCACCACGGGCGGCAGCACCATCGGCAGGATGACGAGCGCGCGCACCAGCCGGCGTCCCGGAAACGGCACCCTGGCGAGCAGCCAGGCGAGCGGCACGCCGACCACGCACGATACGGCCACGGCGCTCGCCGAGCAGATCAGCGAGAGCCGCAGGGCGGTCAGGACCCCCGGGGCGGTGAGGTCGGCCGGGAGCTCGCGCCAGGGCGCGCGCACGACCAGCCCGACGACCGGCAGGGCGAGGAAGAGCACGGCCAGGGCGGCCAGCGGCACGAAGCCAAGCGGCGCGTGCCGGACTGAACGCCGAGCCCAGCCCGTTCGCCCCCCAAGACCAACCTGCACGTCGCTCGCCCCCATGTTCGAAGACCGACAGCCGGACCGTACCACGTCGCGCCGCCTCGGTCGGGGATCACCGACCGCGCGACCGGGCGGCGATGTAGCACGACGGCCTCGCGACGGCGCACGGCCCGCCGTCGCGACGCGCGCAGACTTACTGCGACGGCGGTGGCCCGAACCCTGCCGCTTTGAGGATGGCCTGCGCCTGCGCCGCCCAGGACGAAGGTCGCGAACTGCTGTGCCACGGTGGCGCTCTTCGAAGCTTTGACCACACCGATGGGGTACTCGGCGACGGCCTGAGCCGCCGCCGGCATGGCGATCGTCTTGACCTGGCTGCCGGCGCTCTGGGCGTCGGTCACGTAGACGAAACCGGCGTCGGCGTTGCCCAGCGAGACGCTGGTCAGGATCGACGTCACGTCGAGTGCCTCCGAGACGATGTTCTTTGTGACCTTGGTCGAGTAGCTCGCGCCGTAGGTGGCGTCGAGGTTGCCGAGCACTTTGCGAGTGTAGGCGCCGATCGGCACGGTGGCGTCGCCGACGACGAGCTTCACGCCCGGCTTGGTCAGATCGCGCAGTGAGGTGATGTGAGCCGGGTTGGCGGCCGGCACAACGACGACCAGCGCGTTGGTGGCGAAGATCTGGGGCGCGTCGATCAAGCCCTTGCCGGAGAGCTCGTCGCCGTACTTGGTGCTGGCTCCGGCGAACACGTCGGCTGGGGCTCCCTGCTCGATCTGCGTGGTCAGCGTGTCGGTGCCGGCGAAGTCAAAGGTGAACTTGACGCCGGCGTGGGTTTGCTGGAACGCTGCCGCGATCTGCGGGAACACCTTGTTGAGCGACGCCGCGGCAAAGACCGTGAGCTTGGTCGAGTTCGGGCTTGCCGCTGAGCTTGGGCTTGACGAGCCGCAGCCGGTCAGTGCGATCAGGGCGACCGCCGCGAGCACGGTCGCGGTGGCAGGCAGAGCGAAGCGCTTTCGTTTCATGGTCCCCTCCTCTTGGTCGGAAGATCGCGGCGGCAGCCGGCGGCTCCGACAAGCGTTTCGGTCTGAAACGGACGCGAGCGTCACGGAGGATCGGCACGGTGGTGAGCAGGGTATGCCAAGGCTTTCTCCTTTCCAAGTCGGGAGGCGTGTCGGTTTCCCCACACACCCTTTCGGCCCCGGTTCCATAGGCCGCGACGGCGCGGCCCACAGGACTCCGGCGCTCGGAGAACGGCCGCGACCCTACCCGCAGCCTCCGTCCGAGGATAACCGTTCCTGGCGTCGCCCTGGAGAGTCGCTGCGCGTGCCGCGCGGAGCGCTACCCGGCTCGCGAAAGCCCGAGGTCGGCCACCAGAAAGCGGGCGAGTCCGGCGGCGTCGCCGAGGGCGAAGCGGTGCTCGTGCTCGAGGGGCGCGTCGGTGACCAGGGCGAGTGACTCGTCGGGTTCGCAGAGCGGCCGATCGTGGCCGGCCGCCAGGCGAAAGACCTCGACCACCTGGGGCGCTTCGCGGCGGTGGCCCTCGTGCAGCACGAGGTCGATGTCGCTGGCGAAGAACCGCGCCGCGATGTCGGCGAGGCTCGGCCCGCGCGGCGCCGGGCGCTCCGCTTCGTCACGCGCCGGTTTGGGCGGCGCAGCGCCCTCCGCATCGTCGCGCGGCGGCTCGGGCGGCGCGGTGTCGTCCGCGTCGCTGCGCGCTGGCTCGAGCGGCGTCGTCTCGACGAAGGCGAGCTGCGAGCGCCGAGGCGACGACGTACGCGGTTGCCCCCGCCTGACCGTGACGCCACGAGTCTTTGCCCGGCTTGTCTATGTCGAAGCGCGGCGTGCGCTTGACGGTCGCTACGCGCACGCCGAGCTCGGCCAGCGCGGGAATGAGGGCCTCGATGAGCGTGGTCTTGCCGCTCCCCGACCTGCCGATCACGCCCACGATCGGGGGTGCGCGCTCTGCGGCGCCCGACTGTCCGGCTGCTCGTTCACGGCCTCAGTCTACCGTGTCCACCGTCGGTCTCGGCGACGACCGCGGGGCCCGCGCCCAGCCGCGGTCAGATCGCCGCCGCGCAGCGGTCCGCTTGAACGGCGCCGACGGCGCCGATAGCGTACTGTGGGCCGGCAGGTCCGCGTCGTCTGCGCGCGTGACGCGGCGGCGGTCCCCTGGTGGGGCGGCTCCAGTCAGGGCGAAACGATCAGGCGGAGGTCGAGGCAGCATGGGAGAAGTCGAGAGACTGACCAACGGCACGACGGGCGGTCCCGTGTTCGTCGACGTGCAGGACGGCCGCATCATCCGCATGACCCCCATCGAGCTCGACCCCGACGACAAGGGCGACTGGACGATCGAGGCGCGCGGCCGCTCGTTCACCTCGCCGCGCAAGACGACCCTGGCGCCGCACGCCCAGGTGCAGCGCTCGCTGGTCTACTCGCCGAGCCGCATCATGACGCCCCTCAAACGGGTCGACTTCGATCACCGCGGCGCGCGCAACACGCACAACCGCGGCGTCTCGGGCTACGAGCCGATCTCGTGGGAGGAGGCGCTCGACGTCATCGCCGACGAGATCACCCGCTGCCGGCACGAAGAGGGCCCGGGCTCTATCTTGACGACGGCGAGCTCGCACCACCTGTGGGGCAACGTCGGCTATCGCCACAGCGCCTACGACCGCTTTCTGAACCTCATGGGGTTCGTGCAGGCTTCCCATGACCCCGACGGCTCGGAGGGCTGGCACTGGGGCGCCGTTCCCATGTGGGGCAACAGCCACCGCATGGGCGTGCCCGAGCAGTACGACCTGCTCGAAGACGCGCTCAAGCACTCCGAGATGGTCGTCTTCTGGTCGGCCGACCCCGAGACCACGGGCGGCATCTACTCGGCCTTCGAGAGCACCAGCCGCCGCTTCTGGCTGAAAGAGCTGGGCATCAAGATGGTGTTCGTCGATCCCTACTTCAACCACACCGCCGGCCTGTTCTCCGACAAGTGGTTCGCGCCGCGCCCGGGCACCGACGTTGCCTTTGGCCTGGCGATCGCCCACACGTGGCTGGTCGAGGGCACGTACGACCAGGAGTACGTCGCCGAGCGCACCGACCGGCTTCGACGAGTGGCGCGACTACGTGCTCGGGACCGCGGACAACGTGCCCAAGACGCCGGCCTGGGCCGAGTCCGAGTGCGGCGTGCCCGCCCGCGAGATCCGCGCCCTGGCGCGCGAGTGGGGCGCCAAGAAGACCATGCTGGCCGCCGGCGGGCTGAGCGGCTGGGGCGGCGCCTGCCGCAGCGCCACGGGCAACGAGTGGGCCCGCACCATGGTGGCGCTGGCCGCCATGCAGGGCTACGGCAAGCCGGGCAGCAACCTCTGGGGCACCTCGCAGGGGGCGCCCGTCGGACTCGTCGTTCGTCTTTCCCGGCTACGCCGAGGGCGGCATCTCGGGCGACCCCGACAGGACGGCCGCCGCCTACCGCTGGCAGTACCGCATGTTCGCTCCCGGTTCGGGCTCGCACCCCACGGCCAACGCCCACGACACGGCCGAGGGGCAGTCGATCCCGCGGCTGCGCATTCCCGAAGCCATGATGCACGAGTCGTTCGAGTGGCGCGGCAAGGGCTCTTGTGGCTCGTCGATCGAGAGCCAGATGCAGAAGTACCAGTACCCTGCGCCCGGCTACGGCCACGTCAGCATGTACTGGCGCTACGGCGGCTCGTTCATAGGCACCATGCAGGAGACCAACCGCTACGCGAAGGCCTACCGCGAGGGCAAGGTGCCGTTCGTCGTGAACCAGGGCATCTGGTTCGAGGGCGAGACGCGCTTTGCCGACGTCATCCTGCCGGCCTGCACGAACTTCGAGCGCTACGACATCAGCGAGTTCGCGAACTGCTCGGGCTACCTCCCCGACAGCCACACGCAGACCAACCATCGCCTGATCGTCTTTCAGCAGAGGTGCATCGAGCCGCTCGGCGAGAGCAAGTCCGACTACGACATCTTCGCCGCGGTGGCCGGGCGCATGGGCGTCGGCGACCTCTTCACCGACGGCGGCCGCGGCGAGTACGACTGGTGCCGGCTGTACTTCGCAGCCACCGACCTGCCCAAGCACATCACCTGGGAGGAGTTCGAGAGCAAGGGCTACTTCGTCGTGCCCATGCCCGCCGACTACGTCGCCACGCCGGCCATGCGCTGGTTCGCCGAAGGCCGCAAGCGCGACACCCCCGACTGGGGTCCGCCGCCCGGCGACACCGAGGGCGGGCGCGGCCTGCAGACGGCGTCGGGCAAGATCGAGTTCGTGAGCTCGGCGCTCACTCGCCTGGAGCGCGACGTGGTCGACCCCGAGCGCCCGGCCATGGGGCCCCAGTTCATCCCGAGCTGGGAGGGCCACCACACAGCCGAGCTCTACGGCGCCTACCCCCTGCAGCTGATCTCGCCGCAGCCGCGCTTCAGCTTTCACACCATGGGCGACGCCAAAGACAGCTGGGTCAACGACGTCAAAGACCACCGCGTGCTGCAAAGACGACGGGCACTCGTACTGGCTCATCCGCCTGACGCCGACCGACGCGCAGGCGCGGGGCATCGCCGACGGCGACCTCGTGCGCGCCTTCAACGAGCGCGGCTCGGTCATTCTGTGCGCGCAGCTCACCGAGCGCCTGGCGCCCGGCACCGTCCACGCCTACGAATCGTGTGCCGACTACCTGCCCATGGGCGAGCCCGGCGCGTCGCCCGACAGAGCCGGCTGCATCAACATCCTGACGAGCAAGCGGTTCATCACGCCCACCTCGACAGGCATGGCCAACGACTCGTGTCTGATCGAGGTCGAGAAGTGGGAGGGCGAGGCCAAATGAAGATGTGGAACATGATCATCGACGTCGCCCGCTGCCACGACTGCAACGACTGCTTCCTGGCCGACAAGGACGAGTTCGTCGGCAACGACTTTCCGCCCACGGCCGCGGCGCAGCCCTGGCACGGGCACCGCTGGATGAACATCGAGCGCAAGGAGCGCGGCCAGTACCCGCTCACCCAGGTCGCCTACCTGCCCAAGCCCTGCCAGCACTGCGACGACGCCCCCTGTCTCACCGACGACGGCGCCGTGTACAAGCGGCCCGACGGCCTCGTCATCATCGACCCGATCAAGGCGCGGGGCCGCCGCGAGATCGTGGCTTCGTGCCCGTACGGGGTCATCTACTGGAACGACGAGAGCAAGCTCGCCCAAAAGTGCAACGGCTGCGCTCACCTGGTCGACTCCGGGTGGCAGGACACGCGCTGCTCGCAGGTCTGCCCGACCGACGCCATCAAGCTGGTGCTCGGCGACGACGCCGACATGGCCGAGATCGTCGAACGCGACGAGCTCGAGACGCTGCACGCCGAGCTCGGCACGCACCCGCGCGTCTACTACAGGAACCTCCACCTGTGGACGACGGCCTTCGTGGCCGGCAGCGTGGCCGACAAGGAGACCGACGAGTGCGCCCCCGGCGTCTCGGCGATCGTCTCGCTCGACGGACGTACGGTCGGCGACGCCACGACCAACAACTACGGCGACTTCGTGGTCGACCGCCTCAAAGCAGGCGAAGACTACGTCGTCACGTTCCACGCCGAGGGCTACGAGTCGGCGACGGTGCCGGTCACGCTCGACACCAGCCGCACCCTGGCCACCGTGTTCCTGAAGAAGGCCTGACGGGGCGGGGGCGGCGGGCGGCGGCTGCGCTGCCCGCCGCCTGAGCGAGGCGGGGGGCGGCCGGCCCCAGAAGGCCGGCCGCCCCCCGCCCGTGCTTGACGCGATCTC
>CAVWIH010000022.1:0-26632 GCA_963755025.1 uncultured Actinomycetes bacterium | reverse complement strand
TGCGCGCCGCGGCCGGCTGAAGATGGTTGCGCTACGCTGTACCGCGAAGCTGCTGGCGCGTGTCGGTGCGTCTCAGGATGTCACTGAGCCCGCGACAATACGCCCTAGGCGACTGGTACGCATGTCCGCTGGCACTCGGCCATCAACGTTTCGTACTTCTAATCAGCGAACGCTCCCGCCTGCCGGTGCTCATGGCGGGCCGCGACCTGAAACACCTGGCCGAAAACTTCCCCGACGCCTTGATGAAGGTTCTCTGGGGCCTTGGCATCTCGGCAGCCGCCATCCAGCGCGAGCTTGAGGTCAGCCGCGAGGCGGTGATCGCCAAGACCAACAGCCGCTCCCACCTGGGCACCCTGAACGACTTCGCCGACATGCTGAGATGGCAGTTGCACGGCCAAGCGGATCTCGACTTGGTCCAGGTAGCCATTGAGCTTGCTCACACGCCGGTTCGTCCTCTGCGGCCGCTGGGCTTCCCCGACAAAGTAACGCGCCAGCTGCTGGCGGGCTAACGCGGGCGAGGCGTTCGGACGTCGGTCGGTCGTCGGCGACGGGCGCAACGTGCAGCAGGTTTCTTCTGCGGACGTCATCAGAAGTCAGAGTGCGGTAAACAGTGCTGCGTGGCCTTATGGTTCAGCCAGCCGCTTCCAGCGCCGCCGCCCGCGAGTCGAACACCCGGAAGATGCGATCCACTCCCACCAGGGCGAAGATGTTGGTTAACGCCTGATCTGAACAGACGATGGCGAGTGACATCGTCCCGGCGCGCCTGGCGGCGCTCACCAGGACGCCCAGCCCCGTGCAGTCCAGAGTCGTAGCGTTCGTCAGATCGACGATGAGAGCGCGCGGCCCCTCGGCGATCACCTTGAAGAGGAGATCCCTGAAATGGGGATCGGCATGGACATCGACCTCGCCCTCCACGGCCAGGACGGCCAGGGTCTCACTGAGTCTGAGGATCTCGACGCGAAATGGGAGATGGCCGGTCACAATGGGACCTCCTTGCCGTTCGCGACAGCACTCGGGGTGCCGAAGAGAGAAGTGCCGTCACTTGGTCGATGGCGTGGCCTTGCAGTGCGACTGCTGTTTCGTCGGGGCGAGCCGGTCGGCTGCCGGAAAGGGCGCAAAGAAATGCGCTTGTGAGGACACAATATCACGCCTGACAAGAGCCAGTCTGGGCTGATGAGGCGGCCTGCGCGTGGAGCCGTACTGAAGAGTGCAATCGCTCAAGCCGGCGCAGGAGCGAGCTACGCTGCAGCGCTGGAACGCCAGATGCTCAGGTCGTCCTTGGGTTGCCCCCGTCCCAAGTGGGTATTTGCGAAGCCGTGAGTGCTCGAAGCGACAGGCCAAAGACAGACGAACGGCCACAGACGGAGACGCGCGGACGCTCGCGGAGATCGGCCAGGAGTTCGGCATCTCGCGCGAGCGTGTCCGGCAGATCGAAGCCAAGACGCTCGCCAAGCTGCGCAGCGTTCGCGACTCGCAGAAGCTCTGTGCGGTGGTTGATTAGCGGCCTGCCTCGCGGCGCGTGCCCGCGCCTCACTGCCTAACATGTGCGGGCCGGAATTGTCCCGCATCTGATGGGGGCCGTCGCCAGGATGCCGCCGGCCAAGACGCCCGTGTGCGCCCAGTCGGCGGCGCCGTGCCGCCCCGAGGCACGGCTGGGTACCGCAAAGGGAAGAGTCTGAGCGCAGCGGCGACCGCGACCTCGCAGGCTCGCTCGCTACTGGCCGCCGTTGCACCGCCGGTTACTCGTAACCACCACAGGCGAGCGCGCGATCAGAACGCAATCCCCCGACTCGTCGTCCGCTCTCGCGCGCGGCGGCCTTTCTAACCCACCGCTGGGGTCAGCGCTTTGTAGATGGCCTGCGGCTGATACCCACCGACGGGCGGTCCGAGTCGCATGCGCAGATTCTCCTTGAAGCGCCTGAGACCCAGTTCGGTGGCGAGCGACACGCCGGCTGCGTTGGCGTCGGGGAACTCGATCCGCGTTGCGGGCGCCTTCTGCAGCAGGTCGCAAAGCAAGCGACGCGCCACCTCGGGCGCCTCGGCGATGACGGCGCCTCTGCCCGAGGCGAGGCGAGTGCTGTAGCCCGCGACTGCGCCGACGTCGTCTGTGGCTCCCTGCCGGCAGGCGGCGATCATAGAGGGGACGAAGAGCTCCAGGTAGGCACGACGGTCCTCGCCTGTTGCGCGGCGGTCGAGCGCCAGGCACTGCTCGGTTGTGTCGGGCCGTGTCGCGGCGTCGAGCAGGCTGAGGCCGGCATCTCCGCGCTGGTCTGCGCTTACGATGCCCGGCGTCGAGGCCGTCGCCGTCCAAGTCCCGTAAAGGCCGTCGGCCACGAAGCCGAGCCTCTCGTAGAGGCGGGCAGCGTCGCCCAGCGCCAGGAGGAGCACGCTATCGGCGTGGCGGCGAGCCTCTTCGCAGGCGGCCTCGGTTAAGGCTGAGCCCAGGCCGCGGCGCCCGAAGTCGGGGGCAACCACCACGTTGCCGATCCAGGCCGTGCGACCGAACGAGATCGCCATCGCCACGCCGACTACCTCGCTGCCCCACTGCGCGACGAAGGTGCTGGTGTTGCGGGCGGAGACGGCAAACCGCACGCTCTCAGCCGTCTCGCCGCCGAAAGCCTGACCGATCAGGCGAACGAGCGGCTGAATGTCGGCGGGTCTGTAGGCGCGGATTCTGTCTGACAGGACGCTCATCGACCTCGTCCCCGGTTACGCTCGTCCACGCTGGACCCCTTTCGGTCGCCCCGTCGTCACCGATGTCTGAAATCCTAGCCGAAGCGACCTGCGGTCTGCGACTTCTGAACGATTGTCGGCTTGCCTGTCGCCGCCCACAGAGTGATGTGTCAGCGGCTGCACAGAGCGACCGGAGGAGACGTCATGCAGGGTCACATCCGCAAGCGCGACGCAGGGTCGTGGGAGTACACCATCGATGTCGGCCGCGCGTCCGCGCAACGCTGCCAGAGCTGCGGCAGAAGGACTTGGGTCGAGCGGCGCCCCAGAGAGAACTGTCCCGGCTGCGGTGGCGAGCTCGTGCTTGCAGACGAGCGCCGCCGCGAGACCAAAGGGGGTTTCGTCACCCGCCGCGACGCCCAGGCGGCGATGAGCAAGGTCGCGGTCGCAGTCGAGGAGCAGACGCACGTCGCAAGCTCGCACCTGACCGTGCGCGACTACCTGACCAAGGAGTGGCTGCCCGCGATCGAGCACACGATCCGCCCGACCACCTATCGCTCCTATGTGGCTCACGTCGAATGCCACATCCTGCCGGCGCTGGGCTCGGTGCAACTGCAGAAGCTCGCCCCGGCGCAGATCAACGCCCTGTATGCCAAGCTGACCCTCGTCGGCAAGCGCAACGGCAAGGGTCTCACGGCCTTGTCTGTTCGCCACGTGCACGCGGTCCTTCATCGTGCGCTCAACGACGCCGTGCGCTGGGGGCGGCTGGTTCGCAACCCGGCCGACCTTGCCGACCCACCGCGTGTGACGGCGCACGGTCACGAGCTGCGCACCTGGAGTGCCGAGCAATTTGGCGCGTTCCTGAGCTCGAGACGAGACGATCGCCTCTACGCGCTCTGGCACACCCTGGCGATGACCGGCCTGCGCCGCGGCGAGGCGCTGGGGCTGCGCTGGCAGGACGTTGACCTCGAGGCGGGACGGCTGTCCGTGCGGCGCTCCCTCATCCCCGAAGGCAGTCGGGTCGCAATCCACGAGCCCAAGACAGCCCACGGACGGCGTGTAGTCGCCCTGGACCCGCAGACCGTCGAAGTGCTCAAGGCTCAGGCCGCGCGCCAGCTCGACGAGCAGTCCGCGACCGAGAACTGGGACGACACGGGGCTGGTCTTCACGGACGGAGCCGGCCGGGCGCTGCATCCCTGGCTCGTCAGCCGGTGCTTCCGGGCGGCCCTGAAGGGGGCGATGCTGCCGGACATCCGTCTCCACGACCTACGGCACACCCACGCCACATTGGCACTGCAGGCCGGCATTCATCCTAAAGTCGTCAGCGAGCGTCTCGGCCACGCCACCGTCGCGATCACGCTGGACACCTACTCACACGCCATCCCGGCAATGCAGGAGGAGGCGGCGGCGCTGATCGCGGGGCTGGTGTCCGCTGCGAAGTAGCTGACGATGGCGTCGCACACCGATCTTGCAGGCCGCCTGTCGTGCAGCGGCCTCTTGGGCGGACCCGTCAGCCCAGATCGTCGAGCACAAGGTCGACGTCGTCGCGGCTCGTCAGCGGGTTGATGAAACACAAGCGCAGCACGGCCTCGCCGTCGTGCCTGGTGGGAACCGCGAAGGCCAGGCCCCGTTGCAGGGCCTGTGCCGACCAGGAGTCGTAGTCGGCTGCATTCCAGCCGCAACGACGCACGAGCAGCACAGTGAGAGCCGGCTCGAGCACGAGCTCAAGCCGCGGGTGCAGGGCGACCTGCTCGGCGGCGTAGGCGGCGATCGCAAAGCAGCACTCGACGGCCTCAGCGTAGGCGCCCCAGCCGTAGGCCTGCAGCGAGACCCACAGTGGCACGCCGCGAATGCGGCGCGTGAGGTGGATGGCAAGGTCCGAGGGGTTGTCGCCGGCCGTACCGGAGAGCCAGTCGAGGTAGTCGGCCTCCTGGGTGTGCGCCGGCCGCGCCACTGCGGCGTCGCGGTAGAGCACAGCGGCACAGTCAAACGGCGCATACAGCCACTTGTGCGGATCGACGATGAAGGAGTCGGCCCGCTCGATGCCGGCAAACAGCGGGCGAGCCCGGGGGGCCAGCAGGGCCGCGCCGCCATAGGCGCCGTCGACGTGCAGCCAGATGCCACGCTTCTGGCACAGGGCAGCCAGGCCGGCGAGGTCGTCGACGGCACCGTTGTTGGTCGCCCCCGCGGTAGCGACGACGGCCACGATGTCGTCGGGGTCGCGGCCGTCGAGGGCGACTCTGAGGGTCTCGGGGGTGAGGCGACCGTAGGCATCGGCCGGGGGCGCCGTGACGCACTCGCAGCCCATGATGCGTGCTGCCGCCATAACCGAGGCGTGCGCCGAGGAGCCGGCGACGATGACCTGCCGGCGAGCGGTGGCGAAGCGTTCCCCGCGGGCGGCTACCAGGGCGCTCAGCGTGGCGATCGAACCGCCGCTCACAAAGGTGCCCCCGGCGCTGTCCGGAAACCCCACCACGTCGGCAAGCCAGCGGATCACGGCGTCCTCGGCATCGGCGGCCAGGCCGGCCTCCGACGGCTGCCGCCGTAGACCATCGCCGCCGAGAGGGCCATGTCGGCGATCGCTGAGGCGACCGTAGGCGCCCCGGGGATGAAGGCCAGGTAGCGAGGGTGATCGGGCGGCACGGCGGTGGGCAACACGACGCCGAGCAGTAACTCGACGGCGGCCTGGATGCCGATGCCTTGCGCGCTCAGCTCGGGCAGCGTCGCGGGCGCTGCTGGTGGCAAGACCGCCTCGCGATCGGCAAGCCTCGTCAAGGACCAGGCGAGCACCCGCTGTGCTGCGGCGACGTCGGCGGGTGTCGGTTCATGGAGTGACATGGACGTCATGGTACAGGTGACTGGCGTGCACCCCAAAGGGGTGGCGTCGGTTCCGTACCAGCCGTCCACGCCACGAAACGTTCGGGGCACGTGGTGAACACAGCCTAGGCCGGCCAAAGCACGTACAGTGAAGAAAGCGAGTGTTCCTGCCAGGTAGATGCGGTTTCAGTGCGTCTGGAGCGGCATCTCCGGTACCTTGATTCTGACCCAACCCTTGCCGTGACAAGCTGGGCAGCCGAGTGGATTGAGGCCGGACGCCAGGCCCGTGCCGCGGCAAAGGTCACAGCGGTTAAGTTCGGTGGCCCGCGTCTCGAAGTCCTCTTCGTGACTGAATCGGTGGTGGCCTTTGTGGAGGGTCACGTCCATCTTGAGCTGCTGATGCCAGTGACCGTCTGAGCCGCGGACGAAGACCGAGTAGTAGTAGCGCACGCCATCGGTAAGCCCGTCGTCTTTGATCCTGCTGTGCAAGTCGGTGCCCTGGTAGACGAGCCGTTGGCGCGGATCGATGATCGGGTCGAGCGACTCATCAGCACAGCCCGAGTCGCTTCGAAAGACGGCGATCTCGTGGGGGAGTTGGTCGTGGGTCTCGAACGTGAGGCCGACCCAATCGTCGCCACTTTCTACATGGAGATGGCTGAGGCGCTGGTGCTCGGCCGCCTGGTCGTGGTGGAACAGCTCCATCTGGGCCTCCTCAAACGTCGAAAGATGCGGCCAAGCCGCGGCGCGAGACACCGCAGGCCCGATAGTACTGCCGGGAGCTGGCTGGTGCCAGGTCACGCGACGCCACGGACCAAGGTTGCGTTTACAGGCGGGCTCACCGATTTCTCACATACCCTGGCTACCGTCGTATCTGGCAACTACTATAGCCTTGCGTGAGCTGGGTCGTCGGCACGGGGTGGCCACCCCACGGAGCCGAGCCTGGGCGCCGGGCAAAGGCCGCAACCGACAGGGGGGTACATGAACGCTACGCGAGCAGTCCATCGGCCACGCCGTCACGATGCCGCACCACCGACCACCGCTGCGGTTCGCTGGACATCTCGGGCGGTCCTGCTCGTGATCGTCCTCGTGGCACTTGTGGCCGCCGCGCTGGTCGCGGCGGCGGCTCCTGCCCAGGCGGCCCCACAACAGCCCATCATGACCCTCGCGAGGCTGGAAGCCCTGCTTGCCGCAAGTCCGACCGGTACGGTGCCCGGCTACTTCCTGACCACCGACAAGGGCACCGATATCGCCACCATCGACTGCACCGTCGAGGGTGTCGTGGCCGAGGCCGCTGACGATGGCGGCAGCGAGATCATGTTCGACGCCTCCGGCAATCCGATCATCGATTCGATCGACGGCATCGCTGAAGGCATGAGCGGCAGCCCCCTATACGTCGAGGAGCCCAACACAAGCACCGAGGAGCTCGTGGGCGCAGTCGCCTACGGCTCCGAGTTCACTGACAGTGGTCTGGGCCTGGCCACTCCCATCGAGCACATGATGACCCTTGAGTCGCAGGTCAGCGCCGGTCCGTTGACCGCGGCACCCGCCGTTACCCTCAAGCGTCCACTGAACGTCGCCGGCAAGAGCGTCAGGAGCGTCGTCGTGGCGCCCACCGAGATCGCTGCCCGTGCGCTGAAGGTCGGCAGCCAGACGGTGGTCATGCGGCCGCTTACCACGCTCACCGTGGCCGGGCTTCCGGCCTCCTCGCCTCTGTATACGACGCTCACCAAGATGCTTGCCACCAAGGGCATCCAGCTGGCTGGCAGCCTCGATGACCAGGGGTCGGCCGGCACCGAGCCCGACTTCGCGACGCCGCTTGTGCCCGGCTCGGCGGTCGGTGAGTTCTTCGGCTGGGGCGACTACTCCTACGGTGCCATGGGCACCACGACCTACACCACGACCGACAACACCCTGGTGGCATTCGGTCACCCGATGCTCTGGGACGGCCAGGTCGGCGCCTTCCTTACCAACTGCGACACGATCGGTCTGTGGAGCAATCTCGACGATCCCTTCAAGGAGCTCGCGCCCGGCATGATACGCGGCGCTATCACGGTCGACTCGGGGCCCGGCATCGCCGGCACGGTCGGCGACAGCGCCATCCCCACCAAGGTGCCCCTGATCTCCACGGCTACCAACGAGGCCACGGGCCAGACGGTGTCGCAGACCACTTACGTCACGCCCTACGCCATCGACCAGAACAAGGATCCCTTCCCCGAGATGAACGCCAGTGCCTTCTACCCGGCCATGTTCCAGGCGACCGGCGACGAGTTCTACGACGGCCACCTCGACTACGAGCTCACCGTCGATGTGACCGACGGCACGCACAGCTACGAGATCAACTACGACAACCAGTGGGAGGACACGACCGGCTACGATGCCGCCTTCTTTGCGGTCTCTGACATCTACAACGTCATCGAACAGCTCATCACCGATCCCGACGGCACGATCAACGCCCACATCACGGGCATCACGCTGGACTCACAGCTCTCCCCGCAACACAAGCGCGCGCGTATCGCCGACGCAACCGTGGACCGTAGCCTGAAGGTCGGCCGCAACACGATCCACGTCAGCCTCTACCCCTACGGCGCGACGACGCCGGTCGACCAGGATGTGACCCTCACCATCCCCAAGGGGACGTCTCTTGCCGGCAGCCTCTACGTGATCGCGCCCGACTTCAACCTCGACAACTTCGGCGGCTCCGGGATGTTCGTGGAGAATGAGCCCTCGTCGCCCACCGGTGCGCCTCAGACTCTGGGAGGCGTCGTCAAGCAGATCGAGGCCCAGCTTCCCAACAACGACCTGCTGGTCGCCTACGACCCGCAGGCCGGCGACGGTGGTCTCGATGAATACTACGAGGGCACGAACATGCCCTGGTCCGGCCAGGCCATCGGGCCAGTGGCCACCGACATGCACGAGTTCCTCACCGGCGGCGTGGAGAAAGACACGGCTATCCTCACGATGCAGGTCATGCCGCGCCACATCACGGCGGGGCAGCCGGTGATGTCCGTCGGGCAGCTCCAGAACACGGATGCCACCTCTGGCACCGTCTCAATCTACGAGCGTCGCGCCGGAACGGCTGCCGACACCCTGGTCACGACGGTACCGCTGCATGCTCAGGGCGCAGGAGAAGGCGACGAGGGTCCGAGTGACCTCACGTTCCAGGGCCTGGTGCCGCCGCTCGAGCACGACGCCACGATCACCGCCGTCTGGTCAGGTGACGCTCAGTACCTGGCAGCCAGTGACTCGGCCGCGGTCGCCGTCTCTCCGCGCATCTCCTTCAGCGTGACCAGGAAGGCCGGGGGCGTCCTGCTCTTCAAGGCCGCCACGTCGCCGAAGTGTAGCGGCGTGCTCGCCTTCGCCGAGATGCCACACCACGGAGGTCCATCGCTCATCAAGGCGGTGCGGCTGTCCGACGGGCGTGCACGCTTCACCTGGAAGGCTCCGGCTGGCACGTACTCGCTGAAGGCGTTCTTCCGTGGCGACTCCCTGAATGCTGCGGGGGCTTCGCGGACGGTCACCATAACGGTCCCTTGAAGGCAGCCGGGGCCTAGGAATAGGGGGCGGGGCGACGTCACAGACAGTCGCCCCGCCTCTAAGCATCCCAAGGGTGGTGCGAGCCGGGAGTGTCCGGTCTTCGCGGTCGACTTTCCGGCTGGTTCTCAGTTGCTCAGCTCCTGCTGCTCGAGACCAAGTCGGGTGCTTTCGTTAGCGGCCTCCTGCGCCCCCGGCGAACCACCTGCTACGTTGTTGAGCTACCGCGGCGTCGTCTACGAAGCCTTCACCTCGCTTTTGAAGGTCGTCGTGCGCTAAGCCGCTTGCGTAGCACCCTTCGGCTGGATGGCCACGGGCAAGTTGCCATCCAGCTGGCTGCGGCGGCATCGTTTCGGCGACGGGCTCCTTGTGACTATCCTGCTGTCGTTCCCGAGGGCTGGCGGCCGTTGGTCACCATTTGGTCACCGAGGAACTGTCGTCGCCTGTTAGTGGCCGCTAGCGCTTGGCAGCGCCGCCTGTCGATAGTAGCTGCACACTAGCCAGTTTTCGGCGTCAGGCGTTAGCGCTCGTCAATGCCCGATAGGCGGCAGTTTCGGATTTGCACGGCGGAGGTCAAAGCTTGGAGACTCCTGTGAAGTCGGGCGGCTAAGCCGCCGCGTCGCCACTTGTGCCCGCGCGCCGGTGTCTGGTGGCCTGATGAGCCACCCTGGCCAAGATGTCGCGGCACACTGTGACGGCGAACAGCAGGTAACCATCCTCGATGGGCCACCAAGTAGTAGCGGGGGAGTCGCCTCGGCCCAGCGCTCGTCCAGGCCGTGTGTGATATGCTTACTATGCATCATCAACGGACCGATTCAGCGCATCTAGCAGGTATTTTGTCTCCTCTCGTGGGTTCGAGAGTTGTCCACTGAGGTGCGCCAACGTCGTCACGTCACGCCGCCCGGCGCCCCTTCTTCCCTCCTAGTGCGTCCTCTTCGCCGGCGGTGGAGCCCTTGGGTGCATCGGGCGCCGGCTCCTCGTGTTCCGGCGGTCGGGCGTCGCCTGACGCCTTGCCCGCGGGGACCGGCGTCGTCTCGGCGAATGCCGGGGCGGGCCCTGCGGCGGGGCGCGACAGTGAGCCGCCGGGCTCCTCCAGCCCCAGATCGGGCAGGAGCCCACCGATCGCGTGGGGCATCCACCACAACGCGCGTCCGAACAGCACGAGGATGGCGGGGGCCAGCAGTAGCGTCATGCCGGCCGCCAGCAGCACGGCGACCGAGAGGCCCACGCCGAACTGCTTTACGATCGGGTCGCCGTTCAGGACGAAGCTGCCGAACACCGAGATCATGATGAGACCTGCAGCGGTGATGACGCGGGCGCTCCGCGCGAGACCGGCTTCGATCGCTTCTCGAGGAGCGTGTCCCGCCCTATGCTCCTCCTCGATCTGGCTCACCAGGAAGACCTCGTAGTCCATTGAGAGACCGAACAGCACGGCGAACATCATCAGCGGCACGTAGCTCGCGATCGGCACGGTGCCGTAAGGGTTCTCAAGGCCGATGAGGCGCAGTCCCCAGCCCCATTGGAACACCGCCGTCAGCACTCCGAACGACGCCGCGACGGAGAACATGTTGGTCAGTGCGGCCTGCAGGGGCACCAGGAGTGAGCGCGTGGCCAGCACCAGGAGGAGGAAGCTCAGCGCGAGGACCGTGGCGATGACAAGCGGCAAGCGCGCCGCAATCAAGGCGGCGAGATCGACATTGGCCGCGGTGCTGCCCCCGACGTAGGCGACGACGCCGGGCTCGGTCGCTCCCGGGATCACCGAGCTGCGCAGCTGACGCACCAGTGCGGCCGTCTTCAAGTCCGCCGGTCGGGTGGTGGCGATCACGCTGAGGATCGTCGTGTCGCCACTCTTGTTGATCGACGGCGGCGAGACCACCGCCACACCGGCGGGGGTCGCCAGAACGTCTTGCAGCTTGACGACGCGAGGGTCGGTGCCGCGAGGGTCGCCGCCCGCCTTGGTGAGCGCTTCGGTCAGCTGCTGCTTCAGCTTCTTGGCCCGGTCGGCATCTGCCTGGAGGGCCTTCTTCTGCTGCTGCAGCTCAGCGGCCTGGCGCTGCAGCGCCGCGGCCTGCGCCTGCAGTGCGTCGCCCTGTGCGGCCAGCCTGGCTGCCTGCGCGGCCAGACTCGCGGCCCGCGCCGCCAGCGTCCGGAACTCCGCAATGAGCACCCTCGCCTGGCGCTCGAGCGGCGCCAGCTCGCCGCGCACGATCGCTTCCTGATCTCGCACCTTCCCCAAGCGGTCAAGCAGGCTCGCGGTCCGATCGGGGTTCGTGCTGCGATCGATGGCCCGCTGGAGTCGCGCCTCGCGGAGTCGCAGGAGTGCGAGCCGTCTGACGAGTGGCCTCAACTTTGCGAGGAGGGAGTCGGCTTGCCGGCGGAGACCGGCGCGTTGGGCGGCCAGCGTCGCCTGCTGGCGCTGGAGGGACTGCTTCTCGCTCAGCAGCTGCGCCTGCTGGCGCTGCAGCGCCGCCTTCTCGGCCTGCAGCGCGTTTGCCTGCTGCTGCAGACTCTTCTGCCGCGCCGTGATGCTCTTCTGCAGGCTCGTCGCCTCGTTGTGCTGTTTGGTGTACGTGGCGCTTTGCCGGGCCGCCGGCGTGAGAGACGTCGCCACCAGCAGGGGGCCGTTGTAGCCTGGTCCGAACCCGGCGGAGATGAGGTCGAAGGCCTGGCGTTCCGTAGTCGACGTCGGCGTGACGCCGATGTCCTCCTGGCCCAGCGTGAGCGAGGATACCGGGACCGCGAGCGGGATCATGATTACAAGGGCGGCGCAAGCCGCCCAGACGGGATGCCGGGTGACCCACGAAGCCCAGCGACCCCAGATGCCGGGTCCCTCGCGCCGTTTGCCCCGCAGGAACGCCGGTAGCTTGAGCGAGTCGAGGCGGGTCCCCAGCAGCGACAGGATGGCCGGCAGGAGCGTTGTCGCGGCCGTCACCGCCGTGATCACGGCGAATGCGGCCGCGTAACCGAGCGACGCTACCAGCGGGATGCCGGCGACGGTCAGTGAGACCAGCGCGATGATCACCGTCGTCGCCGCGAAGAGGACGGCGCTGCCCGCGCCGGCCACGGTGCGCGCGATCGACTCGCGCACCGGCACTCCGCCGGCAAGATTGGCGCGATGCCGTGAGACGATGAACAGTGCGTAGTCGATGCCGACGCCGAGGCCGATCATGATCGCGATGGTCGTGCCTACGCTTGGGATGCTGAAGAGGTGCCCGGCCAGGCCCACCAGGCTCAGGCCGACGGCCAGACCGATGACGGCGCTGATGATCGGCATGCCCATGGCCACGAGCGTGCCGAAGGTCAGCGCCAGGATGACCATGGCGAAGGCGAGGCCGATCAGCTCGCTCGTCTCCGTCGCCGGCTGCGAGAGCGCGCTGCCGATGGGGCCTCCGGCCGCCGTCTGCATCCCCGCTTCGCGGGCCGGCCGGGCTGCCGCCAGCACTCGCGCCGCCATCCTCTCGGTGAGGTCTCCCGAACTCACGTTCATGAGCACGGGGATGAAGGCGGTGCGCTCGTCCTTGCTGAGGTAGCCCTGACCCTGCTGGGTGAGGGGGTTCACCGCGCTGTAGACGTGCGGCTGCTTCTTGATCGCCGTGAACGAGGCGTCGATCGCTGCTTTGTTCGCGGCATCCGTCAGCTTGCCGTGCGTGACGTGGAAGACGATCGGGCTGGTCCCGTTCTGTTGTGGCGAGAAGCTCTTCGCCAGCAGATCGACGGCATGCTGGCTGCCGGTCCCGGGGAGCGATTGATCGTTGTTCGTCTTGGCGCCGACGGCTCTGAGCGCCCCGACCGCAGCCACCACGACGACCGCCCAGACAATCAGCACGAGCACTGGATGTGCCGCTTCCAACCTGCCGAGTCTGTAGAGCAAACGCGCCACCATACCGCCCAGTTGTCACGACCCGGGAGCAGCTTCCTCGGCCCCCGGTGGTGCGGATGGTGCCCTCCGAATCTGCGTTGCCTTGTGTTTGCGATACCCTTGCGGAGTGACCACCGAACCGTGGCGGCGCCGGTCTACTGCACTCGCGACCAGCGCCAAGCAAGGTCGTCGCTTGGGCGGCCCGACACTCAGACCCCGGTGTGAGTTCGAGACGCCGGTCGACGCACCGCCAGCGCGGCCCCCAGATGAGCGGGGCGAGGACGGGAGGTTGTGCCGACCGTGACACAGAAGCAGCTCCCGACAGAGTCATTTACCAGCGCCGGGGAGTGGCGGCGGTGGCTTTGCGAGAACCACGCGCGTTCAGACGGTGTACGGCTGCGCATCTTTAAGAATGATTCAGGAATGCGCACGGTGACCTATGCCGAGGCGCTCGACGAAGCGCTGTGCTTCGGGTGGATCGACGGTCAGAAGCAGACGTACGACGAGAAGTCATGGCTGCAGAGATTCACGCCACGGCGACCGAAGAGCCTCTGGTCCAAGCGCAATCGTGAACGCGTCGCTCAGCTCATTGAAGAGGGCCGGATGACGCCTTTCGGGCTCAAGCAGGTGGAGGCGGCCAAGGCGGATGGTCGCTGGAACGACGCCTACGATGCTCAAAGCGCGATGACTGTTCCCCGCGACTTCCTCGAGCGTCTCAGCGAGAACGAACAGGCCCTTGCTTTCTTCGCGACCCTGAACAGAGCCAACCTCTACGCGATCGCCTGGCGTCTGCAGACGGCGAAGAAGCCCGAGACCCGCGAGAAGAGGATGCAGGCCATCCTCGAGATGCTCGCACAGGGCAAGCCACTGCACTGAGCCACGTGGGCTCTTCGGGAGAGAGGGCCCGATGCGCGGCTAGTACTCCGCCGGCATCGCGAAGAACAGGGCGACCGCGGGGAGCTTGTCGTCGGGGTTGACCCAGGAGTGCGGTTCGGCCGGCGAGTAGGCGATGGTGTCGCCCGCTCGCAGCACCCTCGCGCCGTCGTCGAAGCGGAACTCGACGGCGCCCTCGAGCACGGTCGCCATGACGAGGTCGCCCAGGTGCGACCAGGGCTCGGGCCCCGGCGACCCGCCCGGGGCGATGTGCGTCTCGATGATCTGGGCGCGGCGCTCGCCGTGGGGCGAAAGGACGTAGTTGTCGACGCCCTGTCCGCCGAACGAGACGGCGCGCACGTCGCCCCGCCGGACCACGTTGGCGTCGGGCGCGGCCTCCGTCTCGAACAGGGCCGACATACTGATGCCGAGCACGCCGCAGATGGCGTACAGCGAGCCGATCGACGGCGCGGTCTCGCCGCGCTCGACGGCGCTCATGAACGACTTGGTGAAGCCGGCCGGGCCGGCGACGTCGGCGAGCGTAAGGCCCAGCGCCCGGCGGGCGTCGCGCAGGCGGCCGCCGACGAGCTTGGCCGGCCACCGGTCACCCGGGTCGGCGCCGACGCTCTCGTGTTGGGGGTTCCGGGCGGGCATCGCTCCGCACTGTAGCCGAGCTCTCGTTGCCTCGTCAAAGCAGCCGCGCTCGACGGGTCTGTCCTGTATGACTTGACAACGATATACTAGTACAAGACTAAGTTCCGGGGAACGGCGCGCCAGCGCCCGGATCGCGCGGGGAACGGCAAGCGGCCGGATCGCACGGGGAACGGCAAGCGGCCGGATCGCACGGGAACGGCAAGCGGCTGGATCGCACGGGGACCGGCAAGCGCCCGGACCGCGCGCGGCGCGGCATGCCGCGCCCGGGCCACCACGACCTTCAGCGACCGATCGGCGACCGACCGGCTGACGACCAGGAGGCACCACGTGACGCAGTACCCACTCCGCACCGTCGCGCTCGACGAGCGTGGCTGCACCGAGGTCCACGAGGCGACCCTCGCCGTGCTCGAGGGCACCGGCGTCGACGTGCACCACGACAAGGCGCTGGCTCTGCTCGGCAAGGCCGGGGCGCAGGTCGAGGGCTCCCGGGTGCGCATGCCGCGACAGCTGGTCGACGAGGCGCTGGCCCTGGCGCCGCGCAGCGTGAGCGTGGCCTCGCGCGGCGAGAGCGCGGCGCTGCGCCTTGAGTCGGGCGCCGTGTACTACGGCACCGGCTCGGACTGCATCTACGTGCTCGGTCCCGGCGCCCGAGACCGCCGCACCGGCACGCTCGCCGACGTCGAGGCCATGGCCGCCCTCCAGGAGAAGCTGCCCGGCATCGACTTCGTGCTGTCGATGGTCGCACCCGCACGAGCTACCGGCCAGCCTCGCTCCGGTCGCCCAGTTCGCCGCCATGCTGCGCGGCACCTCGAAGCCGCTCATCATGGTGCCCGAAGACGCCGCGCATCTCGACCTCTTCAACGAGATGGCCGCGGTCTGCGGCGCGGCCGACAGCTGGGCCATGTACGCCATGCCCACGCCGCCCCTTCTGCACGGGGCCAGGTCGGCCGACCGGCTCGTGCGCTGCGCCGAGCTGGGCATTCCCATGGTGTACGCCACGGCGCTGCTCCAGGGCGCTACGGCGCCGGCTTCGCCGGTCGGGTTCCTCGTGGTCAGCAACGCCGAGATGCTGAGCGGCCTCGTGATCGCCCAACTGGCCAACCCGGGAGCGCCCTTCGTCTACGGCGTCGCCCAGGGCTGGATGAACCCGCGCACCGGGCTTGATCGTGTACTGCGGCCCCGAAGAGTGGGCCATCCAGCAGGCGTCGGCCGACCTCGCGCGTCACTACGGGCTGCCGTCGTTCGGCAACGGCGGCTGCTCCGACTCCATCATGCTCGACGAGCAGTGGGCCTTCGAGTCGGGCATCTCGCTGATGGCGGCCGCCATGTCCGGCGTCACGCTGCTGCACGACATCGGCTACGTCGCTTCCGGGACGGCGTCCTCCTACGAGGCCATGGTCGCCATGGACGAGATCGTGCGCTACACCAAGGTCTACCTCGGCGGCGTGACCATCGACGCCGGGTCGCTCGCGGTCGACGAGATCGCCGCCGTCGGGCCGGGCGGCACGCACCTGGCGCGCAAGTACTCGCGGCAGCGCCTGCGCGACCAGTTCAGGCCCGAGCTGATCAGCCGCGAGTCGCACGACGCGTGGGCGGCGGCCGGCTCCGCCACGTTCCTCGAGCGCACCGCCACCAAGACGCGCGAGCTGCGCGCCGGCGAGCCCGCCTACCGCCTCGACGACGCCGCCGCCCGGCAGCTCGACGCGCTGGTCGAGCGGGCGCGGTAGGCGCCCGCAGAGTCACGGCATCGCCGACCGCGGTCGCGCAGACCGCTCGCTTCGCTTGCGGCAACACGGGCGCGCACCGCAGGCGGCGGCGTAGAGTAGCGACAGCGACGGCGGCTTCCGGCGACGGCAGAACGAGGGCGAACGCGATGGACCCCAGCAAGTTCAAGGCGTCGGCGGCGGGGCGGATCGTCGCCTGCCGCGAGGGCTACTCCGCCTTTGTGCCGGCGCCGCTGCCGCCGCGGCTGACCTTCACGAGGGAGCTGGCCGTGGCGCTCTCGCGCGCCGATGCGGCCCTGGGCGCGCTGTCCGGGCTCGCCGAGGAGCTGCCGAGCCCGACGGCGATGGCGGCGCCCTTCTTGCGCCAGGAGGCCCTTTGCTCGTCGCGCATCGAGGGCGCCGACGTGAGCCTCACGCAGGTGCTGCTCGACGAGATCGCCGCGGCGCCCGCCGGATCGCCCCTCGACCAGCTTCGCGGGGTGCGCAACGTGCTCGCCACGCTGGCCTACGGCGTCGAGTGCGTCGCCGCGTCGCCCCTCGACCTGACCCTCGTGCGCAGCCTGCACCAGCGCCTGCTGCACGGCGAAGCGGCCGCGGCGAGGACGCCCGGCGAGTTCCGCACCACGCAGAACTGGATCGGGCCGCCCGGCGCGACGCTGGCCACCGCGGCCTACGTGCCCCCGCCGGTGCCGCAGATGAGCGCCGCGCTCGACCGGCTCGAGGGGTTCCTCGCCGAGCGGGACCGGCTGCCCGACCTCGTGCAGTGCGCCATGGCGCACGCCCAGTTCGAGTCGATCCACCCGTTCGTCGACAGCAACGGGCGCCTGGGCCGCATCCTCATCGTCCTCTTTCTCGTCTCGCGCGGCCGGCTCTCGCAGCCGCTGCTCTATCTCTCGGCCTATCTCGAGGCGCACCGCCGCGAGTACTACACCCTGCTGCAGCGCGTGCGCACCCACGGCGAGTGGCGGCCGTGGCTGCTCTTCTTTGCCGAAGGTGTCCGCGAGACGGCCGAGCGCGCCCGCGGCCAGGCACGCCTGCTGCTGCGCCAGCGCGAGCGCTACTGCGCCGCGGCCGAGGGCACGCCGCCGGTGCTCGTCGACGAGCTCTTCGTGTCGCCCTTCATCGCGGTGCGCGACGTGCGGCGCGCGCTGCAGGTGAGCGACGGCACCGCGCGCCGCGCCGTGCGCGCCCTCGAGAGTCGCGAGCTGATCACCCTGATCGAGGGCACGAGACACCCGCGCGTCTACGTGGCCCCGTCCATCCTCGACGCCATCGAGGGCCCCATCGAGGCTCTGGTCGGCGAGGCCGACGAGTCGCGTGAGAGCGAGCCGCTCACGTCGCACAAGCTGGGCTGGGACAGAACGCCGCACCGCCTCGCCGACCGCCTCATGACCGAGGCCATGGCGATGGTCGACGTGGCGCGGCGCGCCGGCGTCGACGTGCGCCTTGCCGGCGGCCTCGCCGTGCGCCGCCACTGCGTCGACCTCGGCTTCATGGACCGCGAGTACTCCGACATCGACCTCGTCGGCCTCTCCGGCCAGAGAGAGGCGCTGCACGGCGTCTTCACCGATCTCGGCTACGCCGAGAACGTCTACGTGAGCCAGGCGACCAAAGGACTGCAGCTGCAGTTCGTCAAAAAAGAGGCGTTGCTGCACGCGGCCTTGCCCGAGAGTTCCGACGGGGGAGACGACCCGAAGCCTCCAGAGCGCCCGGTCGAGCCTGGCGCCGCAGGGTCGACCTCGCCAGAGCGGTCGCCGACGCGTGAGCGCCTGAAGGTGCCCGCCCGCCCTCTGGTCGACCACGTCGACGTCTTTCTCGACGTCATGCGCATGGACCACGAGGTCGACATCCGCGGGCGCATCGACCTGGACGACTACGCCATCTCGCCGGTCGACACGCTCATCTCCAAGGCGCAGATCGGCACGATCAACCGCAAAGACGTGCACGACCTCATCGCCCTCTTCAAAGACCTGCCGCTGCGCGAGATCGACGACGACCTGTCGATCTGCGTGCGCTACATCGCCGAGGCCTGCGCCTACGACTGGGGCCTCTACACCGACGTCACGGCCAACCTGCAGATCGTGCTCGACTGGCTGGGCGACTACGGCCTCTCCGAGCAGGAGACGGCGCGCGTCCACGAGCGGGTCACCGCCGTCGCCGCGGCGATCGAAGACGAAGAGAAGTCGCTCAGCTGGAAGGTGCGCGCGGCGGTCGGCAAGCGCGTGGCGTGGCGCCAGGAGGTCGAGGCGCAGGACGCCACGCCGCTCGTGGTGCCCGAGGAGCGGGTGTCCGGCTAGTCGAACACTCGTCGCATCCCGGTCTCGGGAGTCCCGTACGGTGCGCTGCCGCGTTGCGCGCCCGGCCCGTGCGGGTAGCCTACGAGCGCAGACCTCGTCGCCCGAAAAAGGAGCCCGCTCGTGCCCAACCAAGTCGAACTCATCGCCTTACCTGAACAGACCATCGCCTACCTCGGCGTGCACGGCTCGGTGAGGAAGATGCGCGAGCCGTTCGCCCAGCTCTTCGCCGCCGTCAGCGGCGCCGGCCTCGAGCCGGCGGGGCCGCCGATGGCGCGCTTCGACCTGGACCTGGCCGACCCCGACGACGCCGACTACGAAGTCGCGGTGCCGATCGCCCTCGGCGCTCACGGCACGATGCCCGAGAACGCCCAGGGCGTGCGGTCCGGCACGCTGCCCGGCCACTACGCCCTCGTCACCACCCACAACGGACCCTACGAGGAGATCGGCGCGGGCTACGATGCCCTCAGCAACGAGCTCACGGCGCTGGGCTACGCGGTCACCGGCCCGGCCAGCGAGGTCTACCTGGTGGGCAGCGACAGCGGCGCCGCGCCCGCCGACTACGTCACCGAGGTGCGCCTGCCGGTGGCGCGCTAGGCGCCCGAGACCGAAGGAGGGCAGGTGAGTACCGCAGAACCTCCCGACCGGCACGACCCGAGCGGCTCGCCGGTCGAGCGTCCGCCGGCCGCCGCCGGCGGGGAAGAGGCCGCCGCCGAGACGCCCGGCGCCCGCTTTGCCCGCAAGGCCCACCGCGTGCGCCTGTACTTCTATGCCGGCGCCGCCGTCGTGCTCCTGGTCTTTCTGATCGCGCTGGTGCTGGCCAACACGAAGCACGTCAGGGTCAGCTGGGTGTTCGGCACGTCCTCGGTCTCGCTCGTCTGGCTGGTGCTGTCCGCCGCCATCCTCGGGTTGTTGCTGGGCATGGCGCTCGGCGCGCTCTTTCACTGGCGCACGCGCCGGCCGCGCGAAGCGCCGCGCGACTGAAGGGCCGCGCGACTGAAAGCGCCGCGCGACTGAAGCGTCGCGCGATTGAAGAGTCGCGCGACTGGATGAAGGCCGCCGCGGCGGCAGGCGTCTGCGCCAAGGGCACAACCGGGGGCGCCGGCCTGCGATAGAGTCCGCAGGGTGAACGGCGCACCCGAACCCCGACCCCCGCTCAAGGCCTACGCCGCGCTCTCCGGCATGGCGGTCGCCTTCGGCGGCACCTTCGTAGCCACCAAGGTCGCGTTGCGCGGCTTCGAGCCGCTGCTGATCGCCTTCATCCGCTTCACCGTGGCGGGCGCCATCCTGTGGCTCGTGTGGCGGCGGCGCGGCGAGCGCGAGGCGGTCGGCCGGCGCGAGCTCGCCCGCCTGGCCGCGCTGGGCTTCGTGTCGCTCACCGTCTACTTCACCTTCGAGAACCTCGGCATCGCCCACACGAGCGCGAGCGACGCCGCCATCCTGATCGCCACCATCCCCATCTTCGTGCTCGTCGTCAACGCCTTCACCACGCGCGAGCACACCACGGGCGGCCAGTGGCTGGGCGTGGTGCTGTCGTTTGCCGGCGTGGCCGCCCTCGCCGAGCTCGGCGCGCGCGGCGCCGGCGGCAGCACCCTGGGCGGCAACCTGCTCGTGCTGGCCGCCTGCGTGGCCGGCGCGCTCTATACCGTCATGGCGCGGCGCCTCATGGTCACGCGCTCGGCGCTCTTCGTGACGACCTTCCAGAACCTGTTCGGGGCGCTGTTCATGGCGCCGCTGGCGGCGGTCGAGGCGGCGCTCGTGGGCGTGAGGACGCCCACCCCCGCCGCCGTCGGCGCGGTGTTCTACCTGGCGCTGCTCGGCTCGGTGGTCGCCTACCTGCTGCTCAACTACGGGCTACGCTTCGTGAGCGCCGGCAGGGCCTCGGCGTTCACCAACGTCGTCCCGGTGATCGCCGTGATCGGCGCCTACCTCGTGCTGGGCGAGCGGTTCACGGCGGGCCAGGCGGTGGCCGCGGTGGTCGTGCTGGGTGGGGTCTTCCTGGCGAACCGGGGGCGCCGTGCGGCGCCGGCGTCGGGTACGGCCGGGCCGGCGGAACCCTAGAAGTCGATCGGCAGGATGAGGTCGGCGTCGAGGGCGGCCACGAACTTGGCGGTCTCCTCTTGAAAGTGGCGCCGCACGAGCTGGTCGGCCTGGCGGGCGAGGTGCTCGGTGCCTTCGTAGAGCGCCCGGTTCAGGCGCTCGACCTCTTGGCGGTCGAGGGTCACGGTGCGCTGCGTCTCGCAGTTGGGACAGCGCAGCGTGATGCGCCACGTCGCGGGACCGCTGCGCTGCCATTCGGTGGGGTGCACGAGCGGCGAACCGCACAGCGGGCAGACGTGCGCGTCGCGCGGCGCGGCGGGGTCGGGTGGGGCCGGGCAGGACACGGCGATCTCGCGCTCGAAGACGAGCATGTCGCGTTCGCTGCCGTCGGGGAAGATGAAGCGCTCTATGTCGCAGTCGCTCATGTCCCAGATCCTCGTGTGTCGGGTCGGGCCCGCCGTCGGTCGTCGCGCCGGCGGTCTTTCAGTCCCTCTATCGGCCGCCGCGACCCCCGGCTTGACCGTCGAGCCCGACCCCGTCAAGCCGCGAGCCTGCGGGTCGATGCGGTATACTTCCGACTCCGCGAAGCGACCGAGGAGCGCATGCGGTGACTCACCCGCCCGCCGACAACCCCGCCGCCAAACGCGCCGCCGAGCGCGCCGCCGAGCCGGCCCCGCGCGCCGCCGAGCGCGCAACCGCCGAGCGCGCCGCCGCCGGCCACGGCGCCGAGCGCGCCGCCGACCCGGCCGAGCTGCGCGCCCGGCCTATCGGCATGTTCGACTCCGGCATCGGCGGCCTCACCGTGCTGCACGAGTGCCTGGTGGCCATGCCGGCCGAAGACTTCGTCTACCTGGGCGACACCGCGCGCTTTCCCTACGGTCCCAAAAGCCAGGACGACCTGCGCCGCTTCGCGCGTCAGATCGCGACCTTCTTAGACGACAGCGGCGTCAAGCTGCTCGTGGTGGCCTGCTACTCGGCCACGGCGGCGGCGCTGCCGGCGCTGCAGGAGCAGTTCTCGACGCCCATCATCGGCGTCATCATGCCGGGCGCGCGGGCCGCCGTGCAGACCTCGCGCTACCGGCGCATCGGCGTGCTCGCCACCGAGGCGACGGTGGCCAGCGGCAGCTACGTGCGCGCCATCGACACACTCGACGGCGGCGCCGAGGTCATCCAGCAGGCCTGCCCCGGCCTCGCCACCTTCATCCAGGAGGGCGACGTCACCAGCCACGAGATCATCGCCGCCGTGCGGCGCTTCACGGCGCCGCTCAAGGAGCAGCGCCCCGACGTGGTCATCATGGGCTGCACGCACTACCCGCTGATCGCGCCCATGCTGCAGCGCCACCTGGGCCGCGACGTCACGCTGGTCAACCCGGCCGCCGAGATCGCCCGCGAGGTGGCCGAGGTCCTGGTGCGCCAGGGCATCGACAACGACGCCGAGCGCGAGGGCTCCTATCGCTTCTTCTGCACCGGCGAGACCGACGCTTTTCGCGCCGTGGGCAGCCGCTTCTTGCAGATGCCGCTCGACGACGTCGAGCAGGTCGGGCTCGAGCGCCTGACGGCGCTGGGCGACCGTGACCACACGCCTGCTCGCCCGCGGTAGCCTCTACGCCGCCGCCTACGTCGTCCTGACGCTGCTCGCCGGCGCGTTCGGGCTGGCGTCGGGCCAGGTGCAGTTCCGCATCTCCGAGGCGCTCCTGCCCTGCGCCTGCGTCGACCCGGCCGCCGTGGTGGGGCTCACCCTGGGCACGGCGATCGCCAACGCCCTCACGAGCTCGCTGGGCCTGGCCGACGTGTTCTTCGGCGCGCTGCTCACGATGGTGGCCGCCGGCATCATGTGGCAAGTCGGTCCCCGCGTGGTAGCCTTGGCGGCGCCGGTGGTCGTGAACGCGTTCGGCGTGGGCGCCGAGCTCGCGCTCATCCTGCACCTGCCGTTCTGGCCCAGCGTCGGCTTTGTGGCGCTCGGCGAGGCCGTCGTGCTGTTCACCGGCGGGCTGCTCGTCTTGAGCCTGATCCGCACGCACGGCGCGCTCTTCGGCTTCACCGAGCGGCCGCACCGCAGCTACGCCCTATCCAGTAAGAAGAAGAGGTGACGAGACGTGAGACTCGGCAGACGACACGATGAGCTGCGACCCCTGTCCATGGAACGCGACGTGGCGAAGTTCGCCGACGGGTCGGTGCTCGTGCGTCTCGGCGACACCCACGTGCTCTGCACCGCGAAATCGGTCGACGGCGTGCCCGGCTGGCGGCGCGGCAGCGGCTCCGGCTGGCTGACCGCCGAATACTCCATGCTGCCGGCGGCGACCTCCGATCGCACGCCGCGCGAAGCGGTGCGCGGCAAGCAGTCGGGCCGCACCCAGGAGATCCAGCGGCTCATCGGCCGCAGCCTGCGCGCGGTGGTCGACCTGGGCTCGCTCGGCGAGCGCACGATCTACATCGACTGCGACGTGCTGCAGGCCGACGGCGGCACGCGCACGGCGGCCGTCTCGGGGGCCTACGCCGCCCTCGTGATCGCCCTCGAGAAGCTGCGCGTCGCGGCGCGCTGGCCGCGACTGCCGCTGTTCGAAGACGTGGCGGCGGTGTCGGTGGGCGTGGTCGACGGCGAGCTGCGGCTCGATCTCGAATACGAAGAAGACAGCTCGGCGTCGCTCGACATGAACGTCGTCATGACCGGCGAGGGCCGCCTCGTCGAGGTGCAGGCCACCGCCGAGGGCGAGCCGTTCCCGCGCGCCACGCTCGACAGCCTGCTCGACCTGGCGGCCGGCGGCGTCGCCCAGATCACGGCGGTGCAGAAGGCCGTGATCGGCGCCGCGGCGCTGCCCGGCACGCCGTCCGGACCGTCGACCGCCCCGTAATGCGCTTCGTGCTGGCCACCCGCAACGCGCACAAGCTCGCCGAGTACCGCGCGATCCTGGCGCCGCACGAGGTGGCGGCCATGCCCGCCGGCATCGAGCTGCCTCCCGAGGGCGTCGAGTCGTTCGAGGCCAACGCGCGCGGCAAGGCCGAAGGCCTGGCCCGCGCTCTGGCCGCGCTGCGCCCCGTCGCCGCGTCCGACCCGGACGGCGAGCGCGAGCGCGCCGCCGCCGCGGCGCGCTCAGCGGACTCAGCCGCCGCCGCGGCGCGCCCGGCGGACTCAGCCGCCGCCGCGCCGGGGCCGGCAGACCCTGCGGCCGTCGTCATCGCCGACGACTCCGGCATCGAGGTCGCCGCCCTGGGCGGCGCGCCGGGCGTGATCTCGGCGCGCTACGGCGGTCGCGAGGGCGACGACGTCGCCAACAACACCAGGCTGCTGACCGAGCTGCGCGCCCTGCCCGGCGAGCACGACCGCGCGGCGCGCTTCGTGTGCGTCATCGCCTTCGTCGCCGGTCCCGGCGGCGCCGCCGAGCTGGTGCGCGGCGAGTGGCCGGGCGCCATCGCCACGGCGCCCCGCGGCGTGGGCGGCTTCGGCTACGACCCGCTCTTCGTGCCCAGCGGCTCCGCGCTGGCCGTCGCCGAGATGAGCGAGGCCGACAAGAACGCCCAGAGCCACCGCGCGCGGGCGGCGCGGGCGCTGCTCGCGCGCCTCGCCGGAGACGGACTGAAGTGAACCTCCCGGCGGCCGTCGACGCTCCCGATGGCGCGCTCAAGTCGCGCGCCGCCTGGGTCTCCATCGCCGCCAACGCGGCGCTCATCGTCTTCAAGCTCCTCGTCGGCATCGTCTCGGGCTCGATCAGCATCATCTCCGAGGCGGCCCATTCGATCACCGACCTGGTGGCCGCGGTGATCGCCCTCGTGTCGGTGCGCGAGGCGTCGCGGCCGGCCGACCCCAAGCACCGCTTCGGTCACGAGAAGATCGAGAACTTCTCGGGCGTGATCGAGGGCATGATCATCTTCGCGGCGGCCGTCCTCATCATCGTCGAGGCCGTCAGTCACCTGATCTCGGGCGAGAAGCTCGACCACATACCGCTCGCCGTCGGCGTGATGCTCGTCTCGGCGGCGGTCAACGGGGCCCTCACCGCCTACCTGTTCCGGGCCGCGCGGCGCACCGACTCGCCCGCCCTGCACGCCGACGCGGCCAACCACCTGACCGACATCTACACCTCGCTCGGGGTGGCCGGCGGCCTCGCGCTGGTTGACGTCACCGGACTCACCTTCTTCGACCCGGTGCTGGCCATCGTCGTGGCCGTGCTCATCGTGTGGACCGCCTGGGGGATAGTGAGCGCCTCGACCCGCGTGCTGCTCGACGAGGCCCTGCCCGACGACGAGCTCGACGTCGTGCGCGCCACCGTGGCCGAGCACCGCGGCGAGCTCATCATGGGCTACCACAAGCTGCGCACCCGTCACGCCGGCGCCAAGCACCTGATCGACATCCACATCACGGTGGCCGACGACATGACCGTTGCCGCCGCGCACGCGATCGCCGACCACATAGAGACCGACATCGCCGAGCGCCTGCCCAACACCGAGGTGCTCGTGCACATCGAGCCGGCCTCGCACGAGCGCGCCGACGAGTCGTAGCGGCTAGAGCCTGAAGCCCAGCGGCAGGGCAGAGGCGAGCAGCACGACCGTCAGGGCGATCAGCGCGACGGCGAAGGCCCAGGCCACCACGTTGTAGGCGCGGCTGTTGACGTAGTCGCCCATGACCGACTCGTCGTTCACGATCTTCAGCACGTAGACGAGGATGATGGGCAGCAGGATGCCGTTCACGTCCTGGCTCAGCAGGATCACCTTGACGAGCGGCAGGCGCGGAATGACGGCGACGGCGGCGGGCACGAAGATGAAGAACGTGAGCAGGCCGTTGAAGATGGGCGCGTCGGCGAACGAGCGGTCGAGCCCCGACTCAAAGCCGAACGCCTCGGAGATGGCGTAGGCCGTCGTCAGGGGCAGGATGGCCGCCCCCAGGATCGACACGTTCAGCAGGCCGAAGCCGAACAGGAAGTAGGCGGCGCGCCCCGCCAGCGGTTCGAGCGCCCGGGCGGCATCTTGCGCGGTGTTGACCACGATGCCGTGCTTGTAGAGCGTCGCCGCGCAGGCCACCACGATGAACAGGTCGATGGCGTCGGTGAACACGGCGCCGGCGTACACCTCGAACTTGGTGTAGAGGTACTCCTTGACCGCGACCTTCTTGTCGACCACATAGGCCTGGATGAAGAACTGCCCCCACGGCGTGATGGTCGTGCCGATGGCGGCGATCGCGATCAGCAGCCACGCCGAGTCGGAGTGGATGCTCGGCACCACGGTGCCGTGCGCGGCCGCGCTCCAGTCGGGGTGTGCGAGGAAGCCCGCCAGCACGTAGGCCGCGTAGATCGCGGTGAGCACCAAAAAGACGCGCTCCACGCGGCGGTACGACCCTCGCGTGACCAGCAGCCAGACGCCCAGCGCGACCGGCGGCACGCACACCCAGGGGGGCACATGGGCGAGGCCGAAGGCGGCGGCGACCCCCGAGAACTCGGCCACCGTCGTGCCGAAGTTGGCGATCAGCAGGGCCAGCATGGCGAAGGCCGTGATCTTCAGGCTGAAGCGCTCGCGGATGAGCGCCGCCAGGCCCTTGCCGGTGACCACGCCCATGCGCGCGCCCATCTCCTGGGTGACGGCCAGGATCGGCGTGATCAGCAGCAGGAGCCAGAGCAGGCTGTAGCCGTACTTCGCGCCGATCACCGACCAGGTCGTGATGCCGCCGGCGTCGTTGTCGGAGGCGGCGGCGATCAGTCCCGGCCCCATGACGGCGAGAAAGATCAGCAGGCGAGTTCGACCGATGCGGCCCAGACGCGGCCGCTTGCGTGCTTCCGGAGTGGCAGGCATGTCTTACCCGATCACCGGAAGATGCGCGGCAATCGCTTCTTCCAGGCCAGCGGCAGCACGAGGTCGATGGCGTCGTCGATGGTCACGATCCCGTGCACGACGCCGGCGTCGTCGACGACGGGCAGGGCGAGCAGGTTGTACTTGGCGATGGTCTGGGTGACCTCTTCTTCGCCGGCCTCGAGGCGCACGGAGATGGGGTCGGAGCTCATGAAGTCGCGCACGCGGCGACCGCCCGGCACGGTGAGCAGGTCGCGCAGGCTGATGACGCCCAGCAGGTGTTCGCGCTTGTCGGTCACGTAGACGTAGTAGACGGTCTCGACCTCGGGCTCCTGGTCGCGCAGCAGCTCGATGGCCTCGGCCGCGGTGACTTCGGGCGGCACCACGGCGAAGGC
>CAVWIH010000021.1:0-81783 GCA_963755025.1 uncultured Actinomycetes bacterium | reverse complement strand
ACATGGTCACGCAGCGGCCGCACAACACGCACTTGTTGGGGTCGTGCCAGAGCGCCGGCGAGCTCACGTCGATGGCGTGATCTTTGACGGCGCCCACATAGCGGCCTTCGCGCGCGCCCAGCTCGGCGGAGAGCACGGCGAGCTCGCAACGTCCGGCGCGCGCGCAGGTGAGGCAGTCCTGCGGGTGGCTGGCGATGAGCAGCTCGACGATGGCGCGGCGCGCTTCGAGGATGCGCGCCGTGTGGGTGCGCACGCGCATGCCGTCGCGAGCGGCGAGCGTGCAGCTCGTCTGCAGGCGCCGCTCACCCTCGACTTCGACCACGCAGAGCCGGCACGACGCCGACGGTGACGGCGCCCAGTCGAGCGAGCACAGGTGTGGGATATCGATGCCGGCGCGCCCGGCCGTCTGCAGCACGGTCTCGCCCGGCGCGAGCTCGATCTCCTTGCCGTTGATGGTGATGCTCATGACGATCCCCTTCAGGCGACGGCGCGCACGGCCTGCGTGGGGCAGACCTCGGTGCAGGCGCCGCAGCCGCTGCAACGGTCGACGACGATGGCGTGGGCGAAGGACGGCTTGCCGACGATCGCCGCGCAGGGGCAGCCGGCGACGCACAGCCCGCAGCCGTCGCACAGGGTCGGTTCGATGTCGTAGACGCGCAAGCCCTCGCAGACTCCGGAGGGGCAGCGTGTCTCCATGACGTGGGTCTCGTACTCGTCGCGGAAGTAGCGCAGCGTGCTCAGCACGGGGTTGGCGGCCGCCTGGCCGAGGCCGCAGAGCGAAGTCTCGGCCACGACGTTGGCGAGCTCCTCGAGGTGCAGCACGCCGCGGAACCGCTCGAGCCGGGCTCTCTCGCCGGCCGGTCGCTCGCAGAGCCCCGTGAGGATCTCGTGCATGCGCGTCGTGCCCTCGCGGCAGGGCGTGCACTTGCCGCAGCTTTCGCTGCTCAGGAACTCCATGAAGAAGCGCGCGATGTCGACCATGCAGGTGCGCTCGTCCATGACGATCATGCCGCCCGAACCCATCGCCGCGCCGAGCTCCTCGAGGGGCTCGTAGTCGGTGGCCACGTCGAGCAGGGCGGCCGGCACGCAGCCGCCGGTGGGGCCGCCGATCTGCACGGCTTTGACCTCGTGACCCGCCGGGGCGCCCCCGCCGACGGCGTAGACGATCTCGCGCAGCGGCGTGCCGACGGGCACCTCGACGAGGCCCGTGTTGCGCACGCGGCCGCTCAGGGCGAAGACCTTCGTGCCGGCCGCCTCGCCGCGGCCGAGGGCGCGGTAGCTCTCGGCGCCGCGGCCGATCACGACCGGTACATTGGCCAGCGTCTCGACGTTGTTCAACACCGTGGGCCTGCCGTGCAGGCCGGCGCTCGTGGGGTACGGCGGGCGCGGGCGCGGCACGCCGCGCCCGCCCTCGATGCTCGCCAGGATGGCCGTTTCCTCGCCGCACACGAAGGCGCCGGCGCCCTGCTTGATCGTGATGTCGAAGTCGACCAGGCTGCCCAGGATGTCCTTGCCCAGCAGCCCCGCGGCGCGGCACTGAACGAGCGCTTCGGCCAGGCGTTCGACGGCCAGGGGGTACTCGGCGCGGCAGTAGACGAAGCCCTTGGTCGCGCCGATCGCGTAGGCGGCGACGAGCATGCCCTCGATCACGCGGAAGGGGTCGCTCTCGAGCAGGGCGCGGTCCATGAAGGCGCCCGGGTCTCCCTCGTCGGCGTTGCAGATGAGGTACTTCTGGGCGCGTGGCTGCTCGAAGGCGATCTTCCACTTGCGGCCCGTGGAGAACCCGCCGCCGCCGCGCCCGCGCAGGCCCGAGGCGATGACCTCGTCGCAGACTTCGGCGGGCGTCATGCCGGTGAGCGCGCGCACGGCGGCGCGAAAGCCGCCGGCGGCCAGCGCCGCGTCGAGCGAGGAGGGGTCGATCACCCCGCAGTTGCCGAGCACCACCCTCGTCTGCGCGGCGAAGAACGGCGTGTCGGCGAGGGCCGGCACGCCGGGGTGGCGACCTTCCGGGTCGTCGTAACGGCCCAGCAGAAACCGGTTGGCGAGCTCGCCGCGGCCGAGCACGGCGCTGAGCCACTCGTCGATCGTGTCGGGGCCGAGGTCGCAGTAGCTCAGACGCACGCCGTCGGCGGTGACCAGGTCGACGAACACCTCGCGCTCGCACCAGCCCACGCAGCCCGTCTCGACGACGGGCACGTCGAGGCCCGCGCCGGCGACGTAGCGCCGGATCGCGGCGAGCACCGCCTGCGCGCCGGCGGCCCGGCCGCACGTGCCGGCGCCCACGAACACCGTCGGGCCGTCGCCGCCGCGCGCCACCCGGGCGCGGCGCGCGGCGCGGGCCCTGCGGCACGCCTCGTCGGTATGGCAGAGGGGACCGTGGTCGACGCATTCGAGCAGGTCGGAGCAGGGTGACGACGGCCCGTGCGTGCAGTCCTGGCAGCACGGCGTGACGAGCTGGCTCTCCCTCATTGTGGTCTCGTGCTTGCCTCGAGCCCGTCCAGGAGGTCGTCGAGCGCCTGCGCGGTGAGGTGGCCGTAGAACTCGCCGTCGATCTTGATGGCCGGGGCCACGGCGCAGGCGCCCAGGCAGGCCACGCCGAGCACGGTGTAGCGGCCGTCGGCCGAGGCGCCGTCGCGCAGCTCGAGCCGCCGCTCGAGGTGGCGCGCGAGCGCGCGGCTCTCCTCGAGGTGACACGAGGTGCCGCGACAGACCTCGATCACGTGTTCGCCAAGCGCCGCGAAACGGAACTGGTTGTAGAAGGTGGCGACGCCGTAGACGTGGCTGACCGGCGTCGCGAGCGCGACCGCCAGACGCTCCATGGCGGCCTCTGAGATGAACCCGTCGACGTGCTGGATCGCCTGCAGCAGGGGGATGAGCTGCTCGTGGCCGAGGTCGCCGTGGGCGGCGATGACGTCGTCGGCGGCGGTGATGGTCACGTCGGTCGGGCCGCGGTCACGCCGACCGAGTCACGGCTGGGCTGCGGTGGGCGCGTCGCCGTCACCAGCAGACCGGCGATCGCCTGGGCCAGTTCGGCGAGCTTGACCGGCTTCTCGAAGAACTTGGCGGCGGGCCACTCTTCGTACATGAGTGGCTCAAAGACGTGGGTCTTGGTCTTGAGCTCCTTGGTGAAGCCGCTGACGATGATCACCGGGATACGGTCGGCCTCGGTCTCGTCGCGCAGGCTGAAGGCCAGGTTGAAGCCGTCGGTGTCGCTGTCCATCATGATGTCGAGCACCACGAGGTCGGGGCGTTGCCGGGCGATCTCGTCGCGCGCCTCGAGACCGCTGTGCGCCGTGCTCACGGCGTAGCCACGAGACTCCAGGAACGTCTTGGTGGTCTCCACGAGGTCGTGATCGTCGTCAACGACGAGGATCCTCTTCGCGTCCATGTGTCGGCTCTCCTTGCGTCGTTGTCGCCGTAACAGTGAATCGATTCACAGTAGGCGTGAAAAAAACTTCAGTTGCCCGCGGTGGCCAGCGCCAGGAACGAGAGCTTCTCGAGCTTGGCGGAGATGTCGATGTGCTCGACGAAGCAGTTGGGGGGAGCGGTGACGTGCCGCGGCACGAAGTTGAGAAAGGCGCGCACGCCCGTCGCGGCGATGCGGTCGACGAGCCCCTGCAGCCCCTCGGGCCGCGAGGCGAGGAGGACCATGTGCATGTCGTGCTCGGCGATGACCGACTCGAGCTTGTCGAGACCGTAGCAGCGGCGACCGGCGAACACCCGCCCCACTTTGTCGTGATCGACGTCGAAGGTGGCGGCGATGTGAAAGCCGCGCTCCTCGAAGCCGCGGTACGACAGCAGGGCGCGGCCGAGGTCACCGACGCCGACCAGGGCGACCGCCTGCGTGGTGTCGGTGCCCATGATGCGGCTGATGGTGCGGCCCATCTGGTAGACGTTGTAACCGCGCGAGATGTTGCCGAAGCTGCCGAAGCTGGCGAGGTCGCGGCGCAGCTGCGCCGGCGTGACGCCCACGAGGGCGGCCAGCTGGTGGGAGTGGACGTATTCGACGCCCTCGTGATCGAGCTCTTCGAGGATGCGGCGGTACGCGCTCAGACGCTCGACGGTCTGGGATGAGACGTGCTTTTCGGCACGGTCGCCCGGCGTCTGCGGCTCGGCGGTCCTCTCGGTGGGGTCGTTCAAGGACTCCTCCACGGTTCCTGTACTGTGATTGTATTCACAGCTGGACCGATGTCAAGCCTCGCGCGCGTTCTTTAGTTCCGCTCCAAGCGTCCTGCCAGCTCCGCCAGGAGCGTCGTGCCGGTTCCGCTTCGAGCGTCGCTCCGGCCCCGCTCCGAGCGTCGTGTCGTACCGCTCCGAGCGTCGTGTCGCGTTTCCGGCGGCGCGGGCCTCTAGCCCCGCGCCAGTCTGTGGGCGAGCCACTCCCCCATGCCGGAGAGGTCCTCGACCGGCAGGTAATGGTGGGCGTGCTCGTCGAACAGGATCGCCGCGCGCCCGGGGAACTCGTCGTCGCCGGCCCACAGCAGCGCCGCCACCGGCAGGCGCGGCAGCGCCCAGAAGCGCAGCGCGGCGTCGGCGAGGTCGAGGTCGACGCCGGTGATGCGCGCCCCGGCGGCGCGAAACGCGGCCACGTGGGCGGCGAAGGCGTCGGGGTCGACGTCGGCGACGAGGCGGCCCAGGGGCGGCGCGGTGTGGGCCTCGAAGGCCTGCGCGTAGAACATGCCGCCCGGGATCTCGCGAAACTGCACCCAGCGCTCGGCGGGGGGCGTGGCGTCGGCGGTCAGCAGGTAGTGGAGCAGCAGGATGACGATGGAGACGTGGACCGGCTTGGCCGGCGCATCGCCGGGCGCCGCCGGTGCGCCGCCGCTCGCGGCGGCGCGGGCGGCCTCGTCGCTCAGGGGCACGACGGCGCCTTCGGGGTGTGTGACCAGATGAGGCTGGCCGAAGAACGGAACGAGCACGCCGCCGGCCACGGCCTCGCAGCCGGCCAGGCCGGCGCAGCGCGCCGGGTCGGCCGCCGCCCAGTCGCTCAGGGCCTTGTCGAGCGCCTTCTGAAAACGCGGCGTCGTGCCCAGCGGCAGCGGCAGGGCTTCGCTGGAGGGAGCTCCGGGAGCGGGGACGGCCCCGGCCGGGGGCTGCGCTGCGTCGTCGGCTGAGTTCGGAGGTTTGCTTTCGGTCACGCTCATCTCCCTGTCGTCGTTGTTCGGTCGGCCACGCCGGTGTCCGGTCGGCCGCGCCGCTCGCGGGCGACCGCTCGGGGCCAAGTGTACGACACCACGCCGGCGTCGCGACGGCAACGGGGTGGCTCTTGCAAGGAAGTCGCGACTGCGATACCGTCGCGTAATGCACCACGGTCGTGAAACAATTCGCAAGGCGGGCTACCGCCTCACGCCGCAACGCGCGGCGGTCTGGGACACGGTGCGCCGCGGCGGCCGCCATCGCACCGCCGAAGAGATCGCCGCCGAAGTCCAGAAGACCCTGCCCGAGGTCAACGTCTCCACGGTCTATCGTACCCTCGAGCTGCTCGTCGAGCTCGAGCTCGTCCAGGAGACCCGGCTCGCCGGCGTCGCCATCTTCTACGAGGTCGCCCCCGCTCCCGTGCACCACCACTTCGTCTGCGAGGGCTGCGGCGCGGTGGGGCACTTCGACGACGAGCTCCTCGAGCCCGTGCGCCACAAGCTGCTCGACACCGACGGCTTCGCCGTGCGCGAGGCGCGCATGACCGTGTTCGGTCTCTGCCGCGAGTGTCGACTGCCCGAGGCCCCGACTGCCGGCTAGCCCCAGGGCGCCAAGGAAGCATCAGAGGAGCCATGCATATACCCGACGGATACCTGGGGCCAGAGACCATCGCCGCCGGCTGGGCGGTCACGGTGCCGGTCTGGTACCGCGCCAACCGTCGTACCAGGCAACTGCTTTCGCAGCCCAAGATGATCCCGGTGCTGGCCTTCGGCGCGGCCTTTTCGTTCCTGGTCATGATGCTCAACGTGCCCGTGGCCGGGGGCACGACGGCGCACGCCGTCGGGGCAGTGCTGATCGCCGTGATCGCCGGACCCGAGGTCGCCTGCCTGGCGGTCAGCGCAGCGCTCGTCATACAGGCCTTCTTCTTCGGCGACGGCGGCATTCTCACGCTGGGCATCAACTGCCTGAACATGGCGATCGTCATGCCGTACGCGGGCTACGCCGTCTACCGCCTGGTGGCCGGCGGCAGCGACCTGCACTCGAACCGGCGTCTCTATGCCGCCGGCATCGGGGCCTGGTGCGGTTTGGTGGCAGCCGCCTTTCTGAACAGCATCGAGCTCGGCATCCAGCCTCTGCTGCACACCGTCAACGGCGTCGCCCAGTACGCTCCTTACGGGCTCAAGACGACCATTCCGGCGATGGTCGGCTCGCACGCCCTGGTCGTGGGCCCCGTGGAAGCGGCGTTCACAGTGGGCGTCTTTGCCGTGCTTCGTCGCCAGAGTCCCGAGCTGTTCGAAGCCGGCGGCACGACCGCCCCGCTTCGCCGTCGCTGGCTCGTCGCCCTGGTCGCCGTGTTCATCGCCGCCGTGCCCCTGGGGCTGCTGGCCAGCGGCGGCGCCTTTGCCGAATGGGACTCAGGCGAGATCGCCAAGCGCATCGGTTACGTGCCCAAGGGTTTCGCGCGCCTGGGCGGCCACTGGCACGGCCTGCTGCCCGGCTATAGCTGGACCGGCGCCAGCGGGGCTTGGACGGTCGTGTCGTACGTCGTCAGCGCGCTCGTCGGGGTGGCCGCCTTGACGGCGGTGGTCTGGCTTCTCGTGCGGCTGCGACGTCGGGCGGCGGCGACCCCGGGCAACGGTCCCGGCGCCGCCCGCGAACGGCGCGCTCTGAGCGCGGCTCGCCGAACCGACGGCGCCGTGAGCCCCCGCGTCGCCGACGTCGCGGGGGCGACGAGCGCCAACGCCCAGCGCGACTCCGCCGAGCAGGTGCCGGCCTGGCTGCTGGCTCCGGCAAGCGGCGCGCGGCGGGCCGGCGCTGCCGGCCCGTCCGCGCCGTTCCCGGCGCCTGTTCACCGACCGGCTGCTGGGTACGCTGGCCGCCTGGGTGGAGCGCGCCATCACCTCCGACAAGCTGGCTCGCAGGCCGGGGCTGCTGCAGCGCCTTGACCCCCGCGTCAAGCTCGTCAGCCTTCTGGCGCTCGTCGTGATCTCCGCCTTGGCCACGAGGGTCACCGTGCTCGCGGTGCTGCTGGCGCTGGCCGTGGTCCTCGTGCCGTGCTCGCGCATAGGCCTGCGACAGTTCGCCGCCCGGGCCTGGCTGTTCATCCCGCTGTTCACCGCGGCGATCATGGCCCCGGCGATCTTCAACGTCGTCACGCCGGGACGCCCTCTGGTGACGCTCTGGTCCCACGGCGCGCCCTTCTGGCCGCTGCCGGGCACGCTCGCGGTCACGGCGCCAGGACTTTTTGCCTTCGGGCGGCTCGTCCTGCGGGTCACGACGGTCGTCTCGTTCAGCGTGCTGCTCACGCTCACCACGCCGTGGCCCGATCTGCTCAAGGCCATGCGCGCGATCGGCCTGCCGCGCGGCTTCGTCTTTGTGCTGGCGGTGGCCTACCGCTACGTCTTCACCCTGGTGCGGCTCGTGCAGGACATGACGGTCGCCCGCACCAGTCGGCTCGTGGGCCGCGTCTCCACCCGCGAGGACCGCCACTTCCTTGGTGGTACAGTGGCCGCCGTGTTCGGCAAGTCACAGGCTACGAGCGAGCAGGTCTATCTGGCCATGATCTCGCGCGGCTACACGGGCGAAGCGCGCACGCTCTCGACCTGGCGCCTGCGGCGCCTCGACTTCGTGTGGAGCGCCGTCGTGGCCGTGGCGCTCGTCGTCGTGGTCTGGTTCGAGCTGACCGGGGGAGCGCGCTGATGGCCGTCGGACCGACCGGACGGCCGCTCGACGCGCCCGGCGCCACGCGGGCCGGCGCGGCGACTGACGCGCCGCAAGCCGCCTCTGCGACCGACGCCGCGCCGGTCGGCTCAGCGATCGGCGCGCCGGCCGCCTCCGCGGTCGATGCGGCCCAGACCAGCCCCGCGCTCGCCGCTGCACCCGGCGCCCTCTTCCGCCTGGCCGGCGTGGGCTACGACTACAGCGCCGGGGTCGAGGCGCTCGCCGCGGTCGACCTGGCGGTCGACCGCGGCGAGCGCCTCGCCATACTCGGCGCCAACGGCTCGGGAAAGTCGACCCTGCTCAAGCTCCTCGCCGGCCTCGTCGAGCCCACGCGCGGCACCGTCGAGGCCTTCGGCGCGCGCATCGACGGCGGCGCACTGCGCGACGAGGCCGACCGCCCAGGGATTCCGCCGCCGCGTGGGCATGGTGTTCCAGAGCGCCGACGCCCAGCTCTTCAACCCGACCGTGCGCGACGAGGTCGCCTTCGGGCCCCTGCACCTCGACCTGCCGCACGACGAGATCGTGGCGCGCGTCGACGATACGCTCGCCATGCTTGGCCTCGGCGCGCTCGCCGACCGGGCGCCCTACAACCTGAGCGGCGGCGAGAAGAAGAAGGTCGCCCTGGCTTCGGTGCTCTCCGATCAACCCCGAAGTGCTCATGCTCGACGAGCCCACCAACGGCCTCGACCCGCGCACCCAGGAGTGGCTGATCGAGCTGCTCGAGCAGCTGCACCACGCCGGCAAGACGATCGTCGTGGCGACCCACCAGCTCGACCTGCTCGAGCGCCTGGTCGACCGCGCCGTCGTGCTGGGCGAAGACCACAGGCCGGCCGCCGACGGGCCGCTCGCCGACGTCCTGGCCGACCGCGAGCTGCTGCTCTCGGTCAACCTCATCCACGAGCACGCGCACCACCACGGCGCCCTGCTCCACTCGCATGCCCACGCCCACCCGCCGGGCCGCGAGCGCCACGGCGGGGATGAGGCCGAACACCGCCACGAGCACCAGGCCGCGCGCCACGCCGAAGGTCACAGGGAGCACGCCCGCGACACCGCTGCCGTACACGCCCACGACACCGCCGCCGTACACGACCACGACCACCAGGCCGACGGTGCGCAGGGCGCGCCGGCTGAGGACCCCGCAGCGGAGTCTCGCCGCGAGGCGCCGCCTGTCGCCCCTGACGGTGAGCAGCGCCCCGGCGGCGCCCCCATCGCCCGGCGGGCCGCCCCGCACGACGCGGCAGCGCTGGCCGCCCTGGCGACCGAGCTCGGCTACCCGTCCGAGCCGACCGCTACCGCCGCCCGCCTAAACGGTCTGCTTTCGAGCGCCGCCGACGTGGTCTTCGTGGTCGCCGGCGAGCGCGGCGGGCTGCTGGGCTTCGTGCACGCCGCCGAGAAGCGCCTGCTGGTGAGCGCGCCCTTCGTCGAGCTCGAGGGACTGATCGTGTCGGCCGCCGCCCGCCGCCGCGGTGTGGCCGCCGCGCTGGTCGCCGCCGTCGAAGCCTGGTCGCTCGAGCGCGGCGTCGGCGAGCTGCGCGTGCGTGCCCGCGTGGAGCGCGACGTCGCCGACCGCTTCTACCGGGGTCGCGGCTTCGCCCTCGAAAAGCAGCAGCGCGTGTTCGTGAAGCGGCTCGAGGGCGCGGAGCGGGTGTAGACTGTTGCCCCACCACGACGGCCGCCTTTGTCGCCCGTCTCGCCCGCCACATCGTTTTGCCACCATCTGAGGTCGCTCTGCAACCTTTTCGCCTATGACGCCGTCTAACCCTCTGGACCACACCGATCTCTCCGAACCGAGCCCGCACGATCTCGCGGCCGCGGCCGAGGGCGATCGCGAGGCGTTTCGCAGGATCGTCGAAAGGTACCAGGGCATGGTCTACACGATGGCTTACAACCTGCTCGGCAACCACGTCGACGCTGAAGACGCGTCGCAAGAGGCGTTCTTGCGGCTGCATCAGAAGCTCAGCGGGTTTCGCGGGTACTCCACGTTCACGACCTGGTTCTTTCGCCTGGCGCTGAACGCGATCATCGACTACCAGCGGCGCGGCCGTAAGTTCGGCGCGCTGCCCGACGTACCCGAGCCCGTCGCCGACCCCGTGGCCGAGGTGCTGCGCCGCGACGGCTACGCCCGCGTCATACGGGCGCTCGCCGACCTGCCTCCCGACTATCGCCTCCCGCTCGTCATGCGCGACCTCTACGGGCTGCGCTACGGCGAGATCTCCGACGCCCTCGACCGGCCGCTGGGCACGGTCAAGGCCTGCGTGCACCGCGGCCGCACGTCGCTGCGTCTGCGGCTGCGGGCGGGCGGCGCGATCGACGAGGAGACCTGATGGACTGCGTCACCTGCCACGAGGTCATCCAGCGCTACATCGACGGCGAGCTCGACGACGGCCAGGTCGTCGAGTTCCAGCGGCACCTGAGCTTCTGCGGCGACTGCGCCGCCGAGTTGCAGGAGCTCGCCGGCGCGCGCATCGTGCTGCGCGCCACCCGCGAGGTCACGGTCGACGTGCCCGCCGGCTTTGCCGACCGCGTGATGGCGGCCCTCGCAGCGCAGCCCGAGCCGTCGAGCCTCGAACGCGCCCTCTCGGCGGCGACCGGCGGCGTGCTGCCCGGCCGCGTGCCGCGCAGCATCCGTCGCTACGCCTACTACGGCCTCGCCCTCGTCGCCGTGGTCGTCGGCCTGCAGCGCAAGTACGGACACAAGCCCGACGAACGCGAGGCCCAGGCATGAGCACGACCGTCGCCCTCACGCTGGCCCAGATCGAAGAGCTCATTCCCCACCGCCCGCCGTTCCTGCTGCTCGACGAGGTCGTCGAACTGGTGCCCGGCGAGCGCTGCCACGCCCGCCGGCTCGTGCGCGCCGACGACTGGTGGTTCGCCGGGCACTTTCCCGGTAACCCCGTCATGCCCGGCGTGCTCATCGTCGAGGCGCTCGCCCAGGCGGGCGTCGTGACCGCGCTCTCGCACCCGGCCAACGCCGGCAAGCTCATCCTCTTCGCCGGCATCGACAAGGTGCGCTTCAAGCGCGTCGTCGTGCCGGGCGACACGCTCGACCTGCAGGTCGAGGTCACCATGGCCCGCGCCGCGGTGGGCCGCGGCAAGGTGAGCGCCACCGTCGCCGGCGATATGGCCTGTCGCGGCGAGCTCATGTTCGCCCTGACCGACGCCACCGAGACGGCGGCCGGCAACGCGCGGCTCAGCCCCGGCCCGAAAGAAGCGCAGTGATCGGCCTGCGCCGGGGGCTGGTGCACGGCGCCAAGATCGCCGCGCTCGGCGTCTCCATTCCCGAGCGCGTCCTCACCAACGCCGAGCTGGCCGACGCCCTCGACACCTCAGACGAATGGATCTCATCGCGCACCGGCATTCGGGAACGCCGCGTCTGCCGGCCCGACCAGGCCACGTCCGACCTGGCCATCGAGGCGGCCAACGACCTGCTGGCCACGAACGGCCATCACGCCGAAGACATCGACCTCGTGATCAGCACCTCGCTGGTGCCCGACATGCTCTTTCCGGCGACCGCGTCGCTGGTCGCCGAGGCGATCGGCGCCGTGAACGCCGGCGCCTTCGACGTGCAGTCGGGCTGCACGGGCTTCGTCTACGGCCTCGCGGTGGCCACCGCCTTCGTGTCGGCCGGCATCTACGACACCGTGCTCGTCACCGGCGCCGAGGCCGTCTCGAAGGCGCTCGACTGGGACGACCGCGGCACCTGCGTGCTGTTCGGCGACGGCGCCGGCGCGGTGCTCGTGAAGCCCTCCGACAACGGCTCTATCTTCGCCTTCGACCTGGGCAACGACGGCAGTGGCGCTCCCTTCCTCAGCCTGCCGGCCGGCGGCACCAGGCTGCCGGCCAGCCACGAGACCGTCGACGCCCGCCAGCACTTTCTGCAGATGAACGGCCGCGAGGTCTACCGCTTCGCCACGCGCCGCGTGGTCGAGTCGTGCCAGAAGACGCTCGACGACGCGGGAGTCGCTGCCGCCGACGTCGACCTGTTCGTGCCTCACCAGGCCAACCTGCGCATCGTCGAAAAGGTGGCCTCGCAGCTCGGCTTCACCGACAAGCAGGTCTTCTGGAACATGGACCGCTTCGGCAACACCTCGTGCGCCTCTATCCCGCTCTGCCTGCACGACGCCATGGCGCAGGGCCGCCTGAAGAAGGGCGACCGCCTGCTGATCGTGGGCTTCGGCGCCGGACTCACCTGGGGCTCCTGCTTGACCAGGTGGGAGCTGTGAGGGCCGCGCAACCGGCCGACAGCCTCGCGGTGAGTCCATGGGAGCGCCTGTGAAAGCGCTCCTGTTCCCCGGTCAGGGCTCGCAGGCGATGGGCATGGGCTGCGACATCTACGACGCCTCTGCGGTCGCGCACGCCACCTTCGATGAGGCCAGCGAGGTGCTCGGCTACGACCTGACCGGCGTCTGTCGCATAGGGCCGCTCGAAGAGCTCGCCCGCACCCAGGTCACCCAGCCGGCGCTGCTCACCCATTCGGTGGCCGCGCTGCGCATGCTGCAAGAGGGTGGGCTCGAGTTCGACGCGGCCCTGGGCCACAGCCTCGGTGAGTATTCGGCGCTGGTCGCCACGGGCGCCCTGGGCTTTCGCGACGCCGTGTCGCTCGTCAAGGTGCGCGGCGAGGCCATGGCGGCCGCCGCCGCGCAGCACCCCGGCCTCATGCTGGCGGTGTTGGGGCTCGACGCCGACGCGGTCGGCGAGCTCTGCCGCAGCCTCGACTCGGTCTGGCCGGCGAACTTCAACGGTCCCGGACAGGTCGTGGTGAGCTGCGCCGCAGACGCGGCGCCGGCCTTCGAAGAGGCCGCCAAGGCGGCCGGCGCGCGCCGCGTGGTGCGCCTGGCCGTGAGCGGCGCCTTTCACTCACCGCTCGTCGCCGCCGCCGCCGAAGCGCTGCACGGTCCGCTCCAGGCGACCGCCTGGGCGGCTCCCAAGCCCGACTTTCTGTCGACCTGCAGCGGCGAGTACGAGCGCGACGGCTTCGCCGCCCTGCTCGAGCGCCAGCTCGTGTCGCCGGTGCGTTTTGAGCAGTCGATACGCCGTCTTGCGGCCGAGGGATACACTACGTACCTCGAGGTCGGTCCGGGGGCGGTGCTGACCGGTCTCGTCAAACGGATCGACCGTGAGGCCATCGCGGCGAGCGCGGGCGATATCGCAACGCTCGCCGCCGCGCTTGCGGGCGGCTGGGCCACGACGGGGGAGGCGCACCGATGACCACGTCCATCGACCTGAGCGGCCAGATCGCGCTCGTCACCGGCGCGGGCCGCGGCATCGGGCGCGAGATCGCGCTCACGCTGGCGGCCGCCGGCGCCGCCGTCGCGGTCAACGACTTCGCCGACGAAGACGCCTGCCGCGCCGTGGTCGCCGAGATCGAGGCGCTGGGCGTGGCCGCGACCTACGTCATGGGCGACGTTGGCGACGAGCAGAGCGTGGCCGACACCATCGAACGCGTCGAAGCCGACCTCGGCCCGCTCGGCATCGTGGTCAACAACGCCGGCATCACGCGCGACAACGTCGTGATGCTCATGAGCGCCGACGAGTTCGACGGCGTCATCCGCACGCACCTGCGCGGCACCTTCCTGGTCTCCAAGGCGGCGGCCCGCAAGATGCTGCGCCGCCGCACCGGCTCGATCGTCAACATCGCCAGCGTCGTGGGGCGCCGTGGCAACGCCGGCCAAGCCAACTACGCCGCCGCCAAGGCCGGCATCATCGGCCTCACCAAGTCGCTCGCCAAAGAGCTCGGGCCGCGCACCATTCGGGTGAACGCCGTAGCTCCGGGCTACGTCGACACGGCCATGACCCAGGCGTTGCCCGACGACGTCAAGCAGGCCATCGTCGACAACACGCCCCTGCGCAGCATGGGTCTGCCGGCCGACGTGGCCAACGCCGTGCTCTTTCTCGCATCGCCGCTGTCGCGATACATTACCGGGTGCACACTCCCGGTCGACGGCGGCCTCGGCATCTGACGACAAACCTGAAGGCCGTGGTCGTCCGGCCGACTCAGACGAGGAGCTGTCCTACATGAGCAACGATCCCCGACGAGTCGTCGTCACCGGCATGGGCATTGTGTCGCCGCTCGGCTGCGACATCGACCGCTTTTGGAGCCGCCTGATCGCCGGCCAGTCCGGCGTCGGGCTCATCCATAACTTCGACGCCTCATCGCTGCCGGTGCGCATCGCCGCCGAGGTGCGCGACTTCGACCCGCTCGAGTACATGGACCGTCGCACGCAGCGCCGCATGGACCCGTTCGCGCAGTACGCCCTGGCGGCGGCCATCCTGGCGCAGGACCACTCCCAGCTCGACGTGAGCAAAGAGCCCGAGCGCGTGGGCGCCGTGGTGGCCACCGGGGTCGGCGGCCTGGGCACCTTCGAAGACCAGCTCCACACGCTGTGGACCAAGGGCAACGACCGCATGAGCCCGCTGTTCATCCCCATGATGATCCCCAACATGGCCGCCGCCCAGATCTCCCTGGGCCTGGGCACCAAGGGGCCGCTGTCGACCGTCTGTACGGCCTGCGCGGCGAGCACCAACGGCATCGGCGACGCCTTCGAGATCATTCGCCGCGGCGCGGCCGACGCCATGTTCGCCGGCGGCGCCGAGGCGCCGGTCTGCAACGTGGGTCTCACCGCCTTCGCCGCGATGCGCGCCCTGTCCACGCGCAACGACGAGCCCGACAAGGCGAGCCGCCCGTTCGACCGCGACCGCGACGGTTTCGTCATGGGCGAGGGCGCCGGCATCATGGTCCTCGAAGAGCTGCGTCACGCCGAGGCCCGTGGGGCCACCATCTACGCCGAGGTCGTGGGCTACGGCATGAGCTCCGACGCCTTCCACCTCACGCTGCCCGACGAGACCGGCCAGACCCAGGCCCGCGCCATGCGCATGGCCATCGACGAGGCCGGCATCGACTCCGCTGAGATCGACTACATCAACGCCCACGGCACCTCCACGCCGCCCGGCGACATCGCCGAGACGCGCGTCATCAAGCTCGCCCTGGGCGAAGACAACGCCCGCAAGGTGGCGATCTCGTCGACCAAGTCGATGATCGGCCACTGCCTGGGCGGCTCGGGCGCCCTCGAGGCCATCATCTCGGTGCTCACCATCGAGCGCGGCGTCATTCCGCCGACCATCAACCTCTTCACTCCCGACCCGGAGTGCGACCTCGACTACGTGCCCAACACGGCGCGCCCCGCGACGGTCAACGTGGCCGCCTCCAACTCGTTCGGATTCGGCGGCCACAACGCGACGCTGGTCTTTCGGCGCTACTGCTGATGACCGTCACGGTCGAGATCGCCCGGCGCGGGAGCGCGCCGCAGGAGCGGCGCTGGGTGTGCCGCAAGTGCGCGAGCGAACACGACCCGGCCGCGGTCAAAGCCAACCTCTCGGTGTGTCCGGCCTGCGGCTACCACCAGCGCATCGGCGCCCGTGAGCGCATCAGCCAGCTGGCCGACGACGGCAGCTTCGTCGAGTACTGGGGCCACCTGCGCACCCTCGATCCCCTCGAGTTCGTCGACCTCGAGCCCTACCCCGAGCGCGTGCGCGAGGCGCAGGGCGCGAGCCGCCTGACCGAGGCCATCGTCGCCGGCACCGCCACCATCGCCGGCACGCCCAGCGTGCTGGCCGTCATCGATTTCGGCTTCATGGGCGGCAGTATGGGCAGCGTCGTGGGCGAAAAGCTCTGGCGCGCCGCCGCGGCGGCGGCCGACGAAGGCCGGCCGCTCGTGGCCGTGGCCAGCTCCGGCGGCGCCCGCATGCAGGAGGGCGCGCTCTCGCTCATGCAGATGGCCAAGACCACCTGCGCCGTCGACCTCGTGAACGAGGCGCGCGTGCCCTTTGTCGCGGTGCTGGCCGACCCCTGCACCGGCGGGGTCGTGGCGAGCTTCGTCAGCCTCGCCGACATCTGCGTGGCCGAACCGGGCGCGCTGCTCTACTTCTCGGGGCCGCGGGTCATCGCACAGACCACGCGCGAGGCCCTGCCGGCCGACTTCGGCACCGCCGAGCGCAACCTGCTGCTCGGCCACCTCGACGCCGTCGTGCCCCGGGCCGAGCTCAAAGACAAAGTGGGCAACTACCTCCGACTGCTGAAGGGAGGTGGTCAACATGACGGACCCGAACGATACGGATCACCACGATCCCGAGGCGGACGCACGCGAAGGCTGGCTCGTTACGCGTCTTCAAGAGTTGCGGCGGCTTTCAAGAATCCCGGGAGTGAACCTCTCGGAGGAAGCGGAGCGGCTCCAGGGCCTGCTGAAGAGCCGCCGGCATGAGCGTCGCCGCCACGATACCTGGCTGACCGTCCAGATCGCGCGCAACAAAGACCGGCCGCGCAGCAGCGAGTACATCGCTGCGCTCATCGACGACTTCGAGGAGCTCAAGGGCGACCGCCTGCGGGCCGACGACCGCGCCGTGATCGGCGGCCTGGGCTGGTTCGACGGGCGCGCCGTCGTCGTCGTCGGCCAGCAGAAGGGTCGCACCTTCGACGAGCAGACGCGCCACAACTTCGGCATGTCCAAGCCCGAGGGCTACCGCAAGGCCCAGCGCCTGTTCGCCCTGGCCGAACGCCACCGCCTGGCCGTGCTCACCTTCGTCGACACGCCGGGGGCCTACCCGGGCGTGGCGGCCGAAGAGGGCGGCCAGGCGCGCGCCATCGCCGAGACCATGCTCGCCATGGCGCGGCTCAGCGTGCCGGTCGTGGCCACCCTCATCGGCGAGGGCGGCTCGGGCGGAGCCCTCGCCCTCGCCGTCGCCGACCGCGTGCTCATGCAGGAGAACGCCGTCTACTCGGTGATCTCGCCCGAGGGCTGCGCCGCCATCCTGTGGCGCGATGCCGAGTTCGCCCCGCAGGCCGCCGAGGCGCTGCGCCCCACGGCCTCGCAGCTGCTGCCGCTGGGCATCATCGACCGCGTGATCGAAGAGCCCCGCGGCGGCGCGCACCTGAACCCCGAGAGCGGCCGCGCGCCGCGTGCACGACGCCATCGAAGAGGCCCTGACCGAGCTCGAGCAGATGGCTGCCGCGCGAGCGCCGCCTGCTGCGTCGCGAGCGCTTCCGCAAGCTCGGCGTGTGGGGCGGCGAGGGCCTGCTGCCGTAAACAGCCGGCCCTGGCGCGCCGTGCTACCATGCGAACGGAATGCCTTCCCGAGTCGATCTTCGCGACCTCGACGGCCGTGAGGCCGTCATCACGGCGTCCCACGTGCAAAAGAACTACCGTGGGTTCACGGCCGTGCGCGACGCCACGTTCGCCGTGGCTCGCGGCGAGATCTTCGGCCTGCTGGGTCCCAACGGCGCCGGCAAGACGACCACCGTCGAGTGCCTGCAGGGCCTGCGCGAGGCCGACGGCGGCGAGATCTCGGTGCTCGGCCTCGACCCCGTGCGCCAGTCCCGCGAGCTGCGCCGCCGCATAGGCTGCCAGCTGCAGGAGGCGGCGCTGCCCGATCACATCCGCGTGTGGGAGGCGCTCGAGCTGTTCGCGTCGCTCACGCCGGGGGGCCGCGACTGGCGCGCCGTGATGGACGAATGGGGCCTGGCCGACAAGAGCAGGGCCGCCTTCAGCGCGCTCTCGGGCGGCCAGCGCCAGCGCCTGTTCGTCGCCCTGGCCGTGGTCAACGACCCCGAGGTCGTCTTTCTCGACGAGATGACGACGGGCCTCGACCCCGCGGCGCGGCGCGTCGCCTGGGAGCTCATCCACGAGATCCGCGAGCACGGCACCACCGTCGTGCTGGTCACCCACTTCATGGAAGAGGCCGAGCGCCTGTGCGACCGCATCGCGGTCATGGACAAGGGCAAGGTCGTCGCGCTCGACAGCCCCAGCGGCCTGGTCGCCGAGCACGCCGCCGGGCTGCGCGTCGTGTTTCGCACCGACGTCGACGACCTCGACTTTCTGAACGGCGTGCGCGACGTCGAGTCGGTGCATCGCGAGGGGCCGCGGGTGGTCGTCGACGGCCGCGACGCGGTGCTCGCCTACGTCGCCGCGGCGCTGGTCGCGCACGGTATCGCGCCGCTCGACCTGCACGTCGAGGCGCCCACCCTCGAAGACGTCTTTCTCAGCCTCACCGGGCACGTCATGGCCGAATGAGCGCGCAGCGCCAACAGCCTCCCGCCCAGCACCCCCCGTCGGGCAAGGCCGACGCGGCGCGCCGCAGCGCCACGACCGGCGCGGCGCCGCGCGCGGCGGCCGCCACCGTCGCGGCGGCGCCCTGGCGCTGGGCCGTGGCCTCCGCCAAGGTCCTGCTGCGCATGACCTGGATCGAGACCAAGCTCCTCATCCGCGAGCCGGTGACGCTCGTCTTCTCGTTCGCCTTCCCCGTGCTCGTGCTGGTGCTGCTGGGCGGCATCTTCGGCGGCCAGCGCATGAGCGGCGGCGACTACGCCGGTCTGAAGATGATGGACTGGTACGTGCCCAGCTACATCGGCCTCGTGATCGCCTCGATCGGCACCGTCTCGCTGCCGGTCCACCTCTCGACCTACCGCGAGCGCGGCGTGCTGCGCCGCTACCGCGCCTCGGGCGTGTCGGAGTGGGCCCTGCTGGGCTCGCAGTTCCTGGTGGGCGTGGGCACCTGCCTGATCGGGGCCCTGGCCATCAGCGTGCTGGGCATCTTCGCCTACGGGGTGGTGGTGCCGGTCTCGATCGGCGGCGTCGCCGTCGGCTTCGTGGCCGGCGTGTTCGCCTTCTCGGCTCTGGGCGTGCTGATCGCTTCGCTGGCGCCCACGGCGCGCGCCGCGCAGGGCGTCGGCCTGCTGATCTGGTTCATCATGCTGTTCGTGTCGGGCACGAGCGCGCCGCTCGAGGAGCTGCCTCCCTGGATGGTGGCGCTCGGCAAGGCGCTGCCGCTGTACCACGTGGTCATCAGCCTCGTCGATCCGTGGAACGGCTACGGCATCAACCTGCTGCAGGCGACGATCGTGGGCGGCATCGGCCTGGCCACGACGCTGCTGGCCGCCGCCATCTTTCGCTGGGACTAGACGCGCGACGAAGTCACGCCCGTCTGAGCGGAAACGACGTAGTCGTTTTCCGGCACTAGACGCGCGACGATAGTCGCGCCCGTCTGAGCGGAGACGACGAAGTCGATCGACGTACCAGGTCTCCAGCCGGTCAAAGCTTGCCGAGCGCCTCGTAGACGCGCTGCGTGACCGCCATGGTGAGCGTGCTCAGGGCTGGCTCGCCGTAGAGCCACGCTTCGGCGAAGGGCCGGGTCACGGCGATCGCGCTGCCGCCGTCGACGGCGAACACGGCCAGCGAGAACGTGGTCGCGGCCGGCACCGTGGGATCGACCGCGACGGCCTGCTCGAACGCCTCGACCACGGTGGCCTGCACCAGTACGTAGCCCTCGGGCAGGTGGTCGGCGCCGAGCTCGAAGCCGCGCGTCTCGCTCACGATGCGGATATCGGTCGTGGCGAACGCCTCGCGCAGCAGGGCGAGCGCCTCGTCGGGACTCTCGTCGAGTTCGAGCGCCACCCGGAAGCGGCCCACCTCGGCGTGCGCCTCGGCGTCGTCGGGCGCGGGGTAGAGCTCGCGCAGGTGCGCGATGATCTCGTCGGAACCGGCGATGACCTTGCGGCCGTCTTTGAGCACCGGCACCACGTCTTGCCCGGAGACCTCGCGTACCTGGACGCGATCGGCGCGCGCCAGGGGGACGTTGACGCAGGTGTAGGACAGCTCGAGCTCGGTCAGCACCTGCCGCACCCGGTGGCAGTACGGGCACCATTCGGCCTGGTAGAGCGTGAGCATGTGCACCTCGTTTCGTGTCTGGAAGTCCGTGACTCGCGCAGCTTCCGACGCACGCGCCCGGACCGATCACCGTCGTCACTTCCCTCGGCCAGATACTATTCCCGAGCGCAAACCGCCGGGAAGGCCAAGCGCGGCGCCCCTCAGTCGGCGGCCGTACCCGCCACGAGGCCCGCCAGGCGCTCCGGGTCGGAGGTGGGGGCCAGACAGACGCCGCCCAGGCAGACGAAGGCCGCCGCGCCCTCGTCGCCCAGCGTGTAGCCCTCGCGTGCGATCGTCTCGGCGTCGGCGTCGGGGTCGAGGAGCTGCACCGAGCGCAGCGGTTCGGCGATGCGCAGGCCGGCGCGCAGCAGCGCGCCGGCCTGCGCATCGCCGCGACGCCCGACGATGACGATATGGGCGGGGTGCTCCGCGAAGCGCACGACCGCGAGAGCCCAGGCCGCGGCCATCGGGCCGGCTTCGGCTGCCGCGACCCGGTAGGCCGCGAGCGACCGCGCCGCCTCTTCGCGGTAGGTAGGCACGCCGCTGAAGGCCGAGAGACGGGTGAGGCAGTCGGCCAGCTCGGCGCCGCCCTCGAGCACCTCGAGCGGCGCGTCGCGCACGCCGGTGGGCGCCTCGCCGGACACCCGGGGCCGGTCGGTGAACCTGCCGTCGGGAGCCTGCAGGCGCTCGAGCGACCAGTCGGCGACGCGCCGGGCGCGCGCCAGGTAGGCACGCTCGCCGCTGACCTCGTAGGCGTCGAGCAGGGCCGCCGTCATGTTCGCCTGGTCGGCCAGCAAGCCGTCGATCGGGCCGCCCAGGTAGTGGGTCATGGCGTGGCGGCCGTGGCCGCGCTGCCAGAGGTCGTCGACCGCCGCCAGCGCGGCTGCGAGCAGGTCGGGCCGGTCGAGCAGGGTGGCGGCGCGCAGCAGGGCGCGGGCGACGAGCGCGTTCGCGTCGACGAACACCGTGCGGTCGACCGGCGGCGCGGCCAGGGCACGGCGGCCGGCGGCATCGCAGGTGTAGTAGTGCTCGTCGGCGTCCTGGCTGCCGAAGAACACGGGCGCGTCGGGGGCGGCCAGCACGGCCGTGAGGTAGGCCACCACGCCGAGCGCGACCTCGGCGTAGGCGGCGTGACCGGTGCAGGCGAAGGCGTCGAGGTAGAGGAGAGCGAGCCGCGCGTTGTCGTCGAGCAGCTTCTCGAAATGCGGCGTCGACCAGTCGCGCCGCGTGGCGTAGCGAAAGAAGCCCCCTTCGACGGGGTCGTGCAGCTCGCCGGCGGCCATGGCGTCGAGCGAGTGACGGGCCATGGCCACGAGACGCTCCTCGCCGGCGCGCACGCCAGCCGTGAGCAGCAGGCCGATGGCCTCGGGCTGGGGGAACTTGGGTTCGCTGCCCAGGCCGCCGTAGAGCGGGTCGTAGAGGGTGGCGACGGCGCGCACCGTGGCGGCGGCCGCCGCGGCGTCGATGGTGGGCACAGAAGCGGCTGGGTGGGCGGCCGATGCGCCGCCCGGCGCGGCGGCGGCCGCGCTCGCGAGAGGCGCCGCGGCGGGCGACTCGGTAGCGCCGCGCTCGCCGCCGCTCTCGCCTGTCGTCCCCCGCGCCGCTCCATTCGGGCTCTCGTCTGTCGCCCCCTGCGCCGCCGCGTCGGCGTCGGCCGCGCGGAGCAGGGCGTCGCCGTGCTCGGCGTAGTAGTCGCGCACCCGTTCGAGCGCCGTGAGGAACTGGTCGGGGGGCAGGTAGGTGGCCCCGGTGAGTATCTCGCCCGAGGCCGTGAGAAAGGCGACGGTCGGCCAGCCTCCCATGTTGTAGCGCCGGTTGAGGTCGGGCCGCCGGTCGTTGTCGATGCGCACGGCCACGAAGTCGGCGGCGAGCGCCGCCAGCACGCGCGGGTCGGAGTAGGTCGTCTCGTCCATGACGTGGCACCAGTGGCACCACACCGCCGAGATGGCGAGGAGCACCGGCTTGCCGGTACGGCGGGCTTCGGCGAAGGCATCGTGGCCCCAGGGGCGCCAGGCTATCTCGTGGGCGCGGTTGGGCCGGGGAGAGAAGCGCAGGTCGCTGCCGGGATCGGCGCTGGCTGGGCTCCCCCTGTGCGTGGGCGTGCTCGTGGCGGTCGCCCAGAGTCATGGCGGCATCCTACCCCCGGTCCGCGACGCCGCTAACCATAAGGCGCGCTACGCGACCGACCGTGCCGGCTGCGGCGCGCACGACCGCCGGGACCGGGGAGCCGCGCCGGCGGCGGCGGCGGGGGCGGGCGTGCCCCCTCGGGCGCGCCCCTCAGGCGAAGTCGTCGGCCAGGCTGTACCGCAGGCGCTGCACCTCGGTGTGCGCCTCAGTGGTCGAGTAGACCACGATGTCGGTGAGTGGCGGCGCGTAGAGGTGCACGGTGATCAGGCCTTCGTGCGACCAGTTGCCGAGCTGGTGGATCGCGCCGCGGTCGACCGTGGCGGCGCCTGAGCCGGCGAGCACCTGCTCGTCGACCAGGTCGACCGGGCCGCTGGGCAGCTCGCCGGTCACGCCGCCCGGTGTAGCCACGCCGCTGCCGCCGTGGCGGCGCCGGAACACGCGGCTGGTGAGATCGCCGGAGTACACGCGGGTGACGTTCAGCGAGCCCGCATGGTCGTGGATCGTCGAGGTCTGGCCCGGCCTCCAGCACAGCACGAGCAGCTCGAACTGCGTCGTGCGGCAGATCAGGTTGCGGGCGTAGTGGTCGTCGCAGAAGCGCACGTGCGCGCCCACCAGGGCGTCGTCCAGGTCGAGCCGCAGCGCCAGGGCCGCGAACTGCTCGAGCGGCATGGCGCGGGTGCCGTCGCGGTTCGTCTCGAAGATGAAGCCCTCGAGCGAGAGTGGCCCTTCGGCGGCTGCGGTCATGAGTCGTGACCCCCCTTGTCGGTCACCGGTCGCCCTGAAGCTCGTGCTCGAGCAGGCGGTAGTGCGCGCCGGTCTCGGCCACGACCTTGTCGGCCACGGTGAGATAATCGGGATCGTCGGTCTCGAGGAGCTCGTCGAGCCGGGTCTCGATGATCGATCGTTCGATCTCGCGCGCCATGAGCAACGCCGTACGGCGCGCCATGCCGCCGGCTTCGACCGCGCGAGTGCGGCCCTCGACGTAGGCGACCTGCAGCCGCCCGGCCGCGGCGGTGAACGGTCGTCCCGGCGAAAACGCGGCAGGGCGGCCGCTCACCATGTCGGCCATCGTGGCGAGGCAGGCGGCGTGCCCGCGCTCCGAGGCGGCGAGGTCGGCCCACAGGCCGACGTCGCCGCTCCACACAGCGCCGCAGGCGGCGTACAGCCCGGCCAGGGCGCGCTCGTGCTCGCCGAGCGCCGCCAGCGTATCGAGCACGCGAGCCAGTTCGTCCTCGTCCATCGGCCGCCTCCTTGGCGCTTCCTGAGTGGCCCCTATCGTGACGGCACAAGAGCGTCGAGGGCAACGTTTCGGCCGTGTGGCCTGACTGCCGCGCGGTTGCCGAACGTTGGCGGACTTTCGGCGCAGCGTGCTACAGTCCGGCATATCCGCCCGATCGTATGTCCGCATGTCATCAAGGAGCAGACGTGGACGAACAACTCAGACACGAAGTCACGCTGCTGCACGCCAACCTCTGCCAGGCGCTCGCCGACCCCACGCGCCTCCTCATCCTCTACGCGCTGGCCGAGGCGCCGCGCCACGTAGGCGGCCTGGCCGAGCTGCTCGACGCGCCGCAGTCGACCGTCTCGCGGCACCTCAAGGTGTTGCGCGAGCGCCACCTGGTCACCACACAGCGCGACGGCGCCAGCGTGCTCTACGCGCTGGCCGACCCGCGTGTGATCGACGCCCTCGACACGCTGCGCGCCGTGCTCATGAGCGCGCTCGCGCAGCAGGCTGCGCTTGCGAGCGGCCTTTCGTAGCTCTCCACGGCTGAAAGGAGTCGCCATGCCCCTCTCGACGGCAGACAGGGACCGCCTGAAGAACCTGCTCGGTCGGCACGTCACCTTCGACCGTCGCGAGCGCCGGCTCTACGGCCACGACATCGCCGCCATGCCGAGCCTCGTGCGCCCGCTGGTCGGCGACACGACGCCGGACGCGGTCGTGCAGCCCACGAGCGAGGAGCAGCTCGTCGAGCTCGTACGCTGGGCGAGCGGCCGGGGCGTGCCGCTCACGCCGCGCGGCAAGGGCTCGTCGGGCTACGGTGGCGCCATCCCGGTGAAGAAGGGCCTGGTCGTCGACCTCTACCGCATGCGCGACGTGACGGCCATCGACCGCGACGCGCTGACCGTGACCGTCGAGCCGGGCATCACCTGGGAGCAGCTCGACCGCGAGCTCGCCGGGCACGGCCTGACGCTGCGCCTCTACCCCACGAGCTACCCCTCGTCGTAGCGTCGGCGGCTGGCTCGCCCAGGGCGGCGCCGGCATCGGCTCGTACGAGTACGGCTGGTTCGCCGACAACGTCGTCTCGGTGCGCGTCGTGCTGCCCGGCGGCAACGTGCGCGAGCTCTCCGGTCGCCGACGTCGCCCTGGTCGCCGACGCCGAGGGCACCACCGGCATCCTCAGTCAGGTCACGTTGCGCGTGCGCCCGCTCGAGGCCGACGCCGTCACCGCCGTCGCCTGCGCCGACGCCCGCGACCTGCAGGCCTTGATCGACGCCATCATCGCCGCCGACCTGCCGATCTGGTCGATGGTCTACATCAACCCGCGCATGGCCGAGATGAAGAACCGCGCGCCGCTGCGCGAGCACAACGGCCACCCCGCCGAGGAGCGCGTGCTGCTGCCGGCCGCCTACATCCTCACGCTTGCCTGCCGGGCCGCCGACCAGGCCGCCGTGGCCGCCGCGCTGCCCGGGCTGGTGGCGCCCATGCAGGCCGAGATCCTGCCGCAGCGCATCGCCGACCACGAGTGGGAGCACCGCTTCCAGCTCATGATCGTCAAGCGCCTGGGGCCGTCGCTCGTGCCCTCAGAGGTCGTCGTGCCGCTCGCCGAGCTTGGCGCCGTCATGGAGGAGATCGAGCACAAGGTCGACCAGCCGGTGGTCAAAGAGGGCGTGATCGTCAGGCACGGCGCCCACGGGCGCCCCGAAGCGATCATCCTCGGTTTCATCCCCTCCGACCAGCGCCGCTTCGACTACAACTTCGTCTTCGGCCTCGTGCTCACCATCATGGACATCGCCAGGGCGCATGGCGGCCGGCCCTACTCGACCGGCATGTACTTCTCGAGCCGCGCCGACGAGATCCTCGGCGCCCATCGCGTGAAGGCCCTGCGCGACTTCAAACGCGAGGTCGACCCGCGCGGCGTGCTCAACCCCGGCAAGGTGATCGGCAGCGGCGCGCTGGGCAAGGCGCTCTCGCTTGCCTCCGCCTTCGAGCCGCTCATCAGGCCGCTCGGCAACCGCGTCATCGCCAAGGCGGTCGCCAAGCCCGACCCCGCGGCGTCGGTGCGCGGCATCCCGGCCGACGTGGCGCTCTACGCCTACTCGTGCTCGCAGTGCGGCTACTGCATCGACCAGTGCGACCAGTTCTACGGGCGCGGCTGGGAGAGCCAGAGCCCGCGCGGCAAGTGGTTCTGGCTGCGCGAGTTCATCGAGGGCCGCGAAGCCTGGAGCCAGGAGATGGTCGACACCTTCATCACCTGCACCACCTGCGAGATCTGCGACACGCGCTGCTCGGCCGTGCTGCCCATCGAGCCCAGCTGGATGAAGCTGCGCGGCCGGTTGATCGAAGACGACAAGCGCATGACCCTGCCGCCCTTCGAGATGATGAGCGCCGCGCTGCGCGACCAGGGCGACATCTGGGCGGGCTACCGCAAGAACCGCGCCGACTGGTTTCCCGAGGACCTCTGGGAGAAGCACGGCCCGCAGCACGCCGCCGACACGGTGTACTTCGCCGGTTGCACGGCGAGCTTCGTGGAGCGCGACATCGGCATAGGCACGGTGCGCCTGCTCGACGAGGCCGGCGTCGACTTCACCTACCTGGGCGAGAAGGAGCTTTGCTGCGCCACGCCCATGCTGGTCGCCGGCAAGTGGCAGCAGTTCGAGAGCGTCATGCGCAGCAACATCGCCGCCGTGGTGGCCGCCGGAGCCACGACCGTCACGACGAGCTGCCCGGCCTGCGACATGATGTGGCGCACGGTCTACCCGGAGTGGGCCGCCAAGCTCGGCGTCGACTACCCGATCGCGGTCAGGCACTACTCCGAGCTCGTCGCCGACAAGCTGGCCAGCGGCGAGTTCGCCTTTCCCGCGACGCCGCCGCGGCGTGATGCGAGCGGCAAGCTGAGCGGCAAGAAGAGCGGCAAGCCGGCCGCAGGCGACGGGGCCGGTGCGGCCGCGGCCGCCGGAGCGCCCGGCTCAGCCTCGCCCGCCGACGCCGCCCACGACGCGCCGCACAAGACGCGGGTCACCTGGCACGACTCCTGTCACATCGGACGGGCGTCGGGGGTCTACGAGCCGCCTCGCGAGCTGATCAAAGCCAACCCCAGCGCCGACTTCGTAGAGCTGCCCTTCAACCGCGAAGAGGCGCATTGCTGCGGCAGCGTGCTCACCCTGCTCAAAGACCCGGCCGCCGCCGCCGACATCGGCGAGGTCAGGCTGCGCGAAGCTCAGGAGGTGGGCGCCGAGACGATCCTCGCGCTCTGCCCCTGCTGCCAGTTCCAGCTGCGCGTGAGCGCCCAGGCCAAGGGCATCGACATCGACGTCGTCGACCTGGCCCACTTCAGCGCCGCCGCGCTGGGCTACGAGCTGCCCGACCCCAACCCCGAGGTGCAGAAGCAGTGGGCCGTGTTCGAGGCGATGATCGCCCTCATGACCCCGCAGGGCTTCGCCGAGCTGATGGGCAGCATGTGGCCCGAGCTGATCGACGCCATGCCCTTCGGCATGGGGCCGATGATGAAGGCGATGGGCAAGGTCCCGGGCGCCCTCGACCTGATGAAACCGATGTTCCCGGTGCTGTTCCCTCGGCTGCTGCCGCTCATGATGCCCAAGGTCATGGACACCATGCTCGAGCGCATCGCCGAGCGCGTGCCCATGCCCGACTACATGGCCGAGCAGATGCCCGGCATGATGCCCGGCATCATGGACAACCTCATGCCGCACATGATCGGCGACGTCGTGCCGCTCGTGACCGGCCCCATGGTCGACTACCTGCAGGGCCGCGAGACCCACGCGTGAAGGAGTACGGGAAGACGGAGTACAGGGAGACGCGCGTGAGGATCGGTGTGGGCCGCGAAGCCCTCACCCCGGGCGGGGTATACTGAGGGCGCGTATTCACCGCTAGACCAGGAAGCGACGAGGGGCGGGGCCAGTAGGCCCCGCCCCTCTCTGTTTATTCACCGCGGGTTTTGGCCGGAGCCGCTCGGGTACCTGTCTCGGATACCCGCAAGTCCCTTCCGTTCTCGCGGACGGCGGTCCGCCATTGCGGCGGCCCAGGTCCGCGAGACTCGTAGACCCAGGAGACCCATCTCATGGCCCGAGCCGAAGCCCAGTCCCCCCTTCCCACGCAACGTCCGGCGCCCCAGGCGCGCGTGCCGACGCGCCTCAGCCTCGCGCTGGTCGTGATCGCCGCCGCCCAGCTCATGATCGTGCTGGACGCCACCATCGTGAACGTCGCCCTGCCGCACGTGCAGCGGGCGCTCGGCTTCAGCGGGGCCGGCCTCGAGTGGGTGGTCACGGCGTACTCGCTCGCCTTCGGCAGCCTGCTGCTGCTGGGCGGACGGCTCGGCGACATCTACGGCCGCCGCCGCGTGTTCATGGCCGGCGTCCTCGTGTTCTCTCTGGGATCGTTCGCCGGCGGCCTCGCGACCAGCGAGTGGTGGATACTCGCGGCGCGCGCCGTGCAGGGCGCGGGCGGCGCGCTCGCCGCGCCCACGGCGCTCGCCCTGATCGCCACCACGTTCCCGGCGGGGCCGCCGCGCAACCGGGCGTTCGGCGTCTACGCCGCCATGAGCGGCGCCGGCGGTGCTATCGGCCTGCTGCTCGGCGGCGTGCTCACGACCTACGCGTCGTGGCGCTGGGTGTTCTTCGTGAACGTGCCCATCGGCATCGCCGTGGTCGCGCTCGCCCCGATCGCCCTGGTGCCGACCGCGCGCTCGCGGCTGCATCTCGACGTGCCCGGCGTCGTGACCAGCAGCGCGGGTCTCGCCTTTCTCGTCTACGGTCTCACGCACGCGGCCGCCGGCGCCAACGGCGTGTCGCACTGGGGAAGCCCGGTCACGATCGGAGCGCTGGTGGCGTCCGCGGTCCTGCTCGTCACCTTCGTGGCGATCGAACGTCGCACAAGACAGCCGGAGCTGCCACTGCACCTGCTAGGCTCGCGCCGGCGCTCGGGCGCCTACCTCATGATGCTGCTGCTGTACACGGGCGTCTTCTCGGTGTTCTTCTTTCTCACCATCTACATCCAGACGGTGTACGGCTACAGCCCGGTGCGCACCGGCGCTCGCCTGGGTGCCGTTCCCTCTGACGATCATCGTCGTGAGCACGCTGGTGGCCAGGGTGCTGGTCGGACGCATCGGCGTGCGACCGCTGCTCATGTTCGGGCCGCTGCTCGCCGGCCTCGGCTTTTTGTGGCTGTCGGGGCTCAGCGCCGACGGTCACTACTGGCCGAACCTGCTGCCGGGCATGCTGATGGTCAGCGGCGGCATGGGCTGCATGCTGGTGCCCCTCACCCTGACCGTGGTCTCGCGGGTGCCGCCGCAGGAGGCCGGGGTCGCCTCGAGCGGCATCAACATCGGGCAGCAGGTAGGGGGCGCGATCGGCCTGGCCGCGATCGGCACGATCGCCTGGAGCTCCGTGGCGCACAGCGTCACGAACCAGCTCGCCACGAGTGGAGCGAGGGTCGGCGCCGCGGCGTCGTCGGGCTCGGTCGCGCGCGCCTCGACCAGGGTGGTCGACCAGGCCTTCACGGCGGGGTTCTCGACCGCCTTTCGCGTGGCCGCCGCGATCGTCCTCTTCGGCTTTGTCGTCGCCCTGGTCACGACCTGGACCGGACGCTGGCGCCTGAGCTCCGCCGTCCGCAAGGGTCGCGAGCAGCCCTGCGACGAAGTGCTGGGGACCTGCGAGGTCTAGCCGTCGGTCGCGGCAATGTCGTCGGCGAGCATCGCGGCGCCGCCCCGGCCGACGGCGCCAGAGGCTCCGCTCGCGCCGCGCGGGGTGCCCAGCCCCGCGCGGCCGGCGGGGACCAGGCGCGCGACGAAGTGACGCACGCCTGAGCGGCGACCACGAAGCCGATCGACGCGCTAGGCGCGCAGCCGCCGGGGACTAAGCGCGCCTTGCGAAGGGCATAGTGCCTTACCATGCGCGCCTCCAAAGACATCGTCGGGGTCCTGGTGGCGGTCGCCGGCGCCGAGGCGATCGGCGGCCTGAGCGCGCTCGCCGCGGGCGGCGACTTCGTCGACTACTACAAGCGGCTGCGCAAGCCTCCCTACACGCCGCCGCCGGCGGCTTTCGGTCCGGTGTGGACCACGCTGTACCTGCTCATGGGCGTGGCCGCCTGGCTCGTGTGGCGCGAGGGACTCTCGCGGCTCACCGCCCTGGCGCTGGGGCTGTTCGCGGCGCAGCTGGCACTCAACTTCGCCTGGTCGCTCATCTTCTTCGGCCAGCACCGCCTGGGCGCGGCGCTCATCGAGGTCGTCGGGCTGTGGCTCACCATCCTGATCACCATCGTCGCCTTCTGGGCGGTCAGGCCGCTGGCCGGCGCCCTGCTCGTGCCCTACCTGGGCTGGGTGAGCGTCGCGACCTACCTGAACGCCGGCATCTGGCGACTGAACCCTGAGCCCGAGCGAGCCGATGGCGCTTGAGAGCTGCGTGCTCTGCCGGGCCGAGGCGGCCGATCCCGAGCTGCTGCGCGTCGAGGTCTGGCGCGACGAGCTGTGGCGCCTGACCGCCGCGCTCGTCGCCGAAGTGGCCGGCTTCTGCTACCTCGAGCCGCGCCGTCACATTCCCCACATCGACGATCTCGACGGACCCGAGGCCGCCTCGTTCGGCGCCGTGCTCGCCAGGGTCACCGGAGCGCTCAAAGAGGCGACGGGCGCCGAGCTTGTCTACGTCTACGTCTTTGGCGGCGGCGTCGCGCACCTGCACCTGCACCTCGCGCCGCACTCCGCCGGCGACGCCCTGAACGACCACATGGTCCGCGGGCCGCTCGTTGAGCGCCGCCTGGCGAGCGGCCTCACGGAGTTCGTGAGCGCGGAGTTCCCGCCGCTGCCCGAGGCAGTACAGCAGGCCACCGCGGCGCGCGTGCGCGGACTGCTCGCCGGGTAGACGGGCGCCCCGGCAGCCCAGGCAAACGGCTCCCCGTCACCTCGAGCGGGTATGGGTAGCGAAAGGCACCGACACGCAGGTGCAGCCGCAAAGCCCCAAGGCGCCTCTGGCACGCTCCAAGGCGTCGAGAATGCCGTCCGTCACGAAGTGGAACGTCGTGCCGCCGTCCATCACGAGCGGCTGGCGCGGGTGGTGGGTGAGCACGAAGACCGGCGTGTGGTATGGCGGCTCGTCGCCCCACCAGCCGCACCAGTCCTCGTTCGGCCAGGGCCCGCGGATGGGCCCGAACATGTTGCGACCCAGTATCCAGGCGCCGATGTTGCGAAAGCCGCGCACGGCGAAGTCGTCGTCGGTGCCGGTCGTGCCGCCGTCCTTTCCAGACATGCGCTGAAACGTGCGGGTCTGCAAGACCCACTCGTGCAGGGCCATCCCGCCGCTGCCCATGGGATTCTCAAGGTCCTGATCGGGTCCCGCGCCGAAGCCGTCGATCGATAGCGAGAAACTTGCCACGCGGAGCTGAGCCATGACCTGGTTCCTTTGTCGTATCGCGGGCACAGCGGTCGCTGCCCCTCTGTCCAGTCAGTTACCCGATCGCCTGCCCAGCGTCGCCGTGGAGGCGACTCACAGCGAGTCCGCTGAGCCGTGGGCGGTCAACCGCACACGCATCAGGACTCTCCCTGGGGCGGGCGCTTCCGTCGTCACAGCGAGACCCACCCGCTCCGCCCGACGTCATAGGGCCTGATCACGACCTTCACCCTCCGGTCGTCGCCGGCTACCGACTGGAAGGCTCTGGCGAGTCGCGTGGCAAGCTCCTGCAGGGCTTCCTTGGTGCGCTCAGGGTGTTCCCAGAGGTCGACGTCGATCCTGGTCACCTCGCCGGCCAAGCCGTCGGGCATGACGACCGGCACCACGTCGATCTCCCAGTCGTTGATGGCGAGCTCGGGCATGCTCAGCAGGGCGCGCCTGGTGGCGCCCTCGAGGTCCGACAATCGGTCTTCTCTGCGCAGATTGAAGACGGCGACCAACGGCATGGGTCCGATCCCTTCGGGCAGGGTGCGCGCTCGGTGCACGCCCCACGTCTACGGTGCGCTACCGGTTCTGGCCGGCGATGAGGTCGGCTAGGACTTCGCGCGCGTCGTCGGCATCGTCGGCTCCCACCTGCAGTCTGGCGGGGCCGGTGACGACGTTGAAGCCGCTGCCGATGCGGCCCACGCCGAACAGGTCCTGCACGCCCTCGCCCTGCACCAGGAACGGGATGCCGGCCGAGCGGACGAGCGACTTGGCGACGGCCATCAGGCCGGGGTCGCCCGAGGCCAGCACGGTGACGAGATCGAGGTCATCGCGCGGTGGCCGACCGGCGTGAAGCGCATCGTGTGCGCCGGACCGGTGCGTCCGCTCGGGCGGCGACGGCAGTTCGTCGACCAGGGGGACGTCGCAATCGGAGCAGCGCGTGAAGCCGGCGATGTACTCAGCGTGGCACTTGGGACAGTACACTCCGCACCTCCGTTGGGCTGACCAGAGCCAGCGTCGTGGCGTCGAGCCATGCCCGGACTTCTCTGTCGATAAGCGTGTAGCTGCGGCCCGGTCTGGTCGAGCTGCGGAGCGAGCATGGGCGCGGCGGAGTCACGAACTACTGACGCCCGCGATCGAGACGTCGTACGTGCCGCGCGCCGGAGCCGCACCGACCCGGCGGATCATGAGCCGATACCTGCCGGCCGGAAGAGCGTACGGGAACCAGTCGATCAGGGCGCCCATGTCGAACCCCATGCTGGGTAGATGTATCACGAAGGAAGGGGGGGAAACGACACGACCACTCGCAAGGTAACCGGCGAACCCAGCCGGGTGCTGGTCGGGCATGAGGCGGGCGGTGAAACGAGGCATCCTCGAGCCTGGGACCGTCAGGACGCCCACGACGAGCGCCGGTCCGCCGGGCAGCCCAAACGACCGGGTGTACGTCCAGGTCTTGGCTTGCAGCCTGCCGCGCAACCTTGTTGAGCTGGCCCACTTGAACGCGCTGGCCGTCGCCGCGAGCTTGGGGGCCGGCGTCCACGTGGTGCTGGTCGCGCTGGCCGGCGTGCTCGGGCCGGTCGAGGCGGTCGGTCGGCTCGGTGCGGTCGTGCCGCCGCCGCAGCCGAGCGTGCACAACGCGGCGACGCACAGCAGCGCGAGAAGCGCGACGACTGCCCCTGTCCGGTGGCGGCTCACGGTCTCAGCTTGCTACGAAGACCGTGGGGCATCGGGTCGATGCGTGTGTCGGTCGCCCCTGGTCCGCCGCCCGGCGGCAGGTCGGCAGCCTCGGTCACGAGCTGTGCGTTGGGTGGACGGCGCGCGACGTGGTCGGCGTGCTCGCGCAGGGTCTGCGACCAGAGCTGCTCCCAGGAGCCCCGATCGTATGCCGGCACGGTCACGAGAGTCGCCGGGGCATGCGGCTCACCGGCCCTTGAGAAATCGCAAGTAGAAGGCGGCAAACACGAGCACGATGCCGATGTTCACCAAAGATGCCGGGCCTCCGGCAGCAGTTCCGCTTGCCGGACAGATGGCTCATTGAGGGGCGCCCGACCGCGAGTCGACGGTGGCGAGACCGAGCAGCAGGTTCCAGGTGCCCATGGGCCGGACCACCGACCACGACGCGCCGCCATTGACCGTGCCGAGGAGCGCCCTGTCGCTGATGAGCGCCCAGCCGTGCAGGGGGTCGCTGAACGAGACTTCGTTGAGCGGCATGCCCACGCCGGAGCGCTGCGGCGACCAGCTCGCGCCGCCGTCGTGGGTCACGAGGACGGTGCCGCCGGAGCCGACCGCCCAGCCGTTCCGGGCATCGGGGAACGAGACGGCCTTGAGGTTCTGATGCAGGATCGGGCGCTGCACGCTCCACTGGAGGCCGCCGTCGGTAGTGCGCACCACAAGCCCGCAATGCCGGCCCTCCGCGTACCCGACCGCCCAGCAGCGCCGTGGCCCGACCGCGGTGAGGGCGTTGAGGGTGACCCCCGAGCCGCTCGCGTAACTGATGCGCCAGTGCGCGCCTCCGTCCGTGGTCGAGAGGACGCAGTAACGGACGTTGGAGCTGAAGTCGTTGTCGGCCTCGTCGGCCACGGCCCAGCCGTGGAGCGCATCGGCGAAGGCAACCCCGAGAGGCACGAAGCCGGCGGGCAGGCGCTGCCGCGTCCAGGTCTTGCCGCCGTCGCTGGTCGCGATCATCAGGCCGTTGCGGCGAAGGTCGCCCTGGTAGCCCGCTGCCCAGGCGTGCGTCGCGTCGGTCGCCGCCACCGACAGGAGCTCACCACGCTTCGGCGCCGGGTACTGCCAGCGCCAGGTCCTGCCTGCGTTCGAGGTCGTCAGCACCGTGGCCACCAGGCTGCCAGCGGCGCGCCGCACGGCCCAGCCGTGGGTCGCGTCACCGAAGGCGACCGCGAAAAGGCTGTCACTCACGATGTCGTCGCTCGCGTGGCGGTGACGTACCTGCCAGGTGGCGCCGCCGTTCGCGCTGCCGATTACGAGGGTGGGATAGCCGACGACCCAGACGAAGGCGCCAGGGCGCGCCGCCGGCGTGGGCCCCGGGGTGAGGACGGCGCTTGGGTCACTCGTGTGGGAGCCGCAGGCCGCCAGGCTTGCCGCGGCCAAGCCCGCGATGGCGAGGAACCACAGACTTCGGCGGACGCTCATTTGCGCTCCTGTTTCTGTCCGGCGTGCCGCGCGTGACCGGCGCGGGCTGCCGTTCCCACCCTGAGGGGATGACCGGCAAAGGGCAAGGGGCAAAACGGCTCGCAGGGGTTCGGCTCCAGAGCCGCCGTGCGGTGACCTCAATCGTCGCGAGGCCCGGCCCAGGGCCGAGCACCGGCCAGGGTCAGGATCTCGTGGGGCGCGGCGTTGTTGAGTCCGAGTCCCAGGTCGAGGGCGCCGATGGCGAGCCAGCCCACGATCCAGAGCCCGAGAACCCGTCGTTCACCATCCACGTCGCCGCCGGCCCAACGTGTTGCCTGGGAGCTGCACGAACCAAGCGCGGCTCCGAGCTCCATCATACTGCCGGCCGCTCTGTTCGGTTCGCTTGTTCGGCGAAATCCTGAGGCCGTGCCTGGCCTGCTACTGAGCGCGGCGCAGCCGAAACGCAGACCAGGTGTCGTCGACCCCTAACAGGCCGAGGGGCCGAAGGTCGAGCCGCTCGGCGACACCCCAGACGGTGTCACGGTTCATGTCGAGGCCGGCGGTCTTGGACCCCTTACGGAAGAAGACCCAGATCGCCGCCCCAGGGGCGAGCGCCGCCACCGCCGGGGGCATCTGCGCCTCGAGCTCGTCGCGGCTGCTGACGAACAAGAACACGAGGTGTGCATCGGTGGGCTCGACGAACGTCGCATCTTCGGGGAGTCCCAGCGACTCGACCACGCCGGCGACCCGATTGAGTACCGCGATCGTGGTGCCTGGCCTCACGCGTGCCTTCTGAGCAACGGTCTTGTCTGTCACCAGAACCTCCGGGACTGTCGTGAGGGACGAAGCTGTAACCGTACTACTCGCGGGCCGGAGGCGTTCGCGGTCCTCTCACTGGCCCGGCGGCGGCTGCCACAGTTCGACCTTGTTCCCCTCTGGATCGATGACCCAGGCGAACTTGCCGAACTCGGATTCGTCGATCGTCTCGAGCACAGTGCAGCCTTCTTCCTTCAAGACTTCGACCAGGGCGTGGAGGTCGTCCACCCGGTAGTTGACCATGAACGAAGCAGAGCTTGGCGCAAAGCGATCGTCCTCTTGCGGTCCGATGGACCAGACCGTCGTACCTGCGATCGGCTTGCCCTCGGCGTCGGTCCAGGTGAAGGCGGCGCCGCCCCAGACCTGGACGTCGATCCCCAGGTGCCGCTTGTACCAGGCTTGCAGCGAGGGGGCGTCCTTGGCCTTGAAAAAGACGCCGCCGATGCCGGTGACTCGTTTCATGTGACTACGACCTCCGATGCGCGGTACTGGCGAGAGAAGTCTTCCTCTTGCGGCGCAGCGTCGAGGCGTTGAGCTGGGGCCGAGCGCTTCACCAGGCAGCCCTTCCACGCGTCGACGACGGCGCCTGTGCGCCGACGCTTGACGCGCCCTGGTTCAGTCCGTAAAGTGAACACCGTTCACTATCCGGTACGATGTTCGCGATCGAGAGCACCGTTTACGATCCGGACCCCCGATCGGGCGCGGTCACAACCACAGGCGAGGCGACGATATGAGAGCCGAACACCATGGGGAGGGCGGGCGCCAGCGCCGCTGCGAGGCCCCCGTCGACCCCGCCGATCGCTTCGTCGCGCGCCGCGCGCGGCGCCACCGCGAGACCCGCGACGAGATCCTCGAAGCGGCTCGCGAAGTGCTGCTCGAGCGCGGTGCGGCCGACCTCTCGTTGCGCGAGATCGCGCGCCGCGCCGGCTTTTCGCCCGGCGCCCTCTACAAGTACTTCGACAACAAAGACGACGTGGTCAAGGCGCTCGCCGACCGCGCCATGGGCGCACTGCTCGACGCCCTGGCCGCCGTACCGGTGGGGCTGCCGCCCGACGAGCGCGCCGTCGAGATCGGCATGGCGTACCTCGAGTTCGCACGCCACAACCCGGCCGACGTGGCTATCGTCACCATGCACGAGTCGGTCGCCGTGGGTCCCCACTCGCCCGAGCACGACGAGCTCGAAGCGACGGTGATGGGCGTCTTTCGCGAAGGCGCCGCCGAGGGCCTGTTCACCATGCCCGAGCCGCAGGACGCCGAGTTCATGACCTACGGCGCCTGGGCCCTGGCCCAGGGGCTCGCCACGCTCGAGCAGCGCCAGCGGCCCACGACGGCCGCCCGCCTGCGCGCCCAGCAGCGCCGTTTGCTGCGCGCTTTCGTCAACGGCCTCAAGAGCGAATGGTCGGCGCCCCAGTGACCGGGGCCGGCGCAAACGACGGCGCCACGACGACCGCGGGCGCGCACCCGCAAGCGACGGCGCCGCCACGACCGCGGGCGCACCGGCAAACGACGGCGTCGCCACGACCGCGCGCGTTGCCGCCGACACCGCCATCACGGAGGGAGCAATGACCGGCAGCCTGCGACGCAGAAAACGGCTCACCCTGGCCTGCATGTGCTTCGCCCTGTTCATGGTGATGCTCGACAGCACCGTCGTGAACCTCGCCCTGAAGACCATCCAGGTGAAGATGGGCGCGAGCTTCTCCGAGGTGCAGTGGATCGTCGACGCCTTCGTGCTGGCGCTGGCCAGCCTGCTGCTCACCGGCGGCACGCTGGGCGACCTGTTCGGCCGCCGCAGCGCGTTCATCGCCGGCCTCGCGCTGTTCACCGGCGGCTCGGTGCTCTGCGCTCTGGCGCCCTCGACGTCGTTCCTGATCGGCTCGCGCGTGGTGCAGGGCATCGGCGGCGCCCTCATGCTGCCGAGCACGCTGTCGATCCTCACCAACACCTTCCCCGACCCTCGCGAGCGCGCCCGGGCGATCGGCATGTGGGCCGGCATCTCGGGCCTCGCCCTGGCCGTGGGCCCGCTGATCGGCGGCTCTCTGGTCGACCGCTTCGACTGGCAGAGCATCTTCTGGATCAACGTGCCCATCGGCGTTGTGGCCCTCGTCATGGCGCTGCTGTTCGTGCCCGAGTCGTCGGACCGCGCCGGGCGCGACCTCGACCTCGTCGGCCAGGTCACCGCGGTCATCGGCCTGGTAGCGCTCACCTACGCCTTCATCGAGGCCAACAGCTACGGCTGGACATCGGCGCGCATCGTCTCGTGCTTCGTCGTCTCGGCGATCGCCCTCAGCCTGTTCATCGTCGTCGAGCTGCGCGGCAAGACGCCGCTGCTGCAGCTCAAGTTCTTTCGCAACGGCACGTTCGCCGGCGCCAACCTGGTCGGCGTGATCGTGAGCTTCGCCTTCTTCGGCGTGATCTTCTTCCTCTCGCTGTTCATGCAGGAGGTGCAGGGCTACTCGCCGACCCAGGCCGGCGCGCTGCAGCTCCCCGCCACACTGGGCATCATGGCGGCGGCGATCCTCTCGGGGCGCATCGTCGGGCGCATCGGCGCTCGCCTGCCGATCACCGTCGGCCTGCTGCATGACGGGCACGGCGCTGCTCTGTCTGACCTCGGTGCAGCCCGACACCGGCTACGCCTCGTTCTGGTACTGGCTGCTGGTCATGGGCGTGGGCAACGGCCTGATCATGAGCCCCATGACCACGGCGATCATGGGCACCGTGCCGGCGGCGCGCGCCGGCATGGCCTCGGCGACCTCGAACACCATGCGCCAGGTGGGCAGCGTGTTCGGCATCGCCGTGCTCGGCACGCTCGTCACGCGGCGCTTCACCGACCAGATGGTGACCGCCCTGCGCACGCTGCGCCTGCCGGCCGCCGTGGGCAACGCCATCATGACCATGGCCAAAGAGGGGCGCAGCGCAGCGACGGGCAAGCTGCCGCCCGGTCTCGACGCGGCCGCCATTCAGCGCACCGTGGGCAACGCCTTCGCCATGGGCTTCACCTCGGGCATGCACCTGGCGCTCTGGGTGAGCGGCCTCATGATGCTCGCCGGCGCGCCCATCGCCTTTCTCACGATCCGCCGCACCGCGCCGCGCCACGTGGCCGCGCGCGAGGCGGTGGCGCAGCAGGTCGAGAACGTCACGCTCGACGACGACGCTGCGTCCGCGCCGGCCGAGATGCGGCCGTGACGCCCGCGGTCGGGCAGGCGGCGGCGGGCGGCGGCGGCGTCTGCTCGGCGGAGCACGCCGGCTGGCTGGCCACCCCGCTGCGCCGGCTGTTCCACAACCCGCGGCGCGTGCTGGCGGGGCTCGCGGCTCCCGGCGAGACGGCCGTCGACTTCGGCTGTGGACCGGGCTACTTCACCCTGCCGCTGGCCGAGATGGTCGGTCCCGAGGGTCGCGTCGTGGCCGTCGACCTGCAGGCAGCCATGCTCAAACGGGTGCACCAGCGCGCCTGCGCCGCCGGGCTTGCCGAGCGCATCACGCTGCGACCTTGCGCGACCGACACCGTGGGCGAGCTTCCGCCCGCCGACGCCGCGCTGGCCTTCTGGATGGTCCACGAGGTGCCCGACGTGGCGCGCTTTCTGGGCGAGGTCGCGGCCGCGCTCAAGCCCGGCGGCCGCTTCTTGCTCGTCGAGCCTCGCGGTCACGTGTCGACGCGCGCCTTCGCCGCGACCGTCGACCTGGCGGTGGCGGCCGGCCTGCGGCCCACCTCGACGCCGCACGTACGGTTGAGCCGAACGACGATGTTCGAGAGAGCGTAGCGCGCGGCGGGTACAACGTCGCTCATGGACGGGCTCCCGACAGCGTCAGCGTGAGCGACGAGCCGCCGTCGGGCCGCGTGCTCGTGACGGGCGCGGGCGGCGCCGTGGGGCGCGAGCTCGTGGCCATGCTTGTGAGCGCCGGCGCTCTGGTGCGGGCCGGCGTGCACCGGCGCGACGATCTGGTGCCCGAAGAAGACCTCGACATCGACCGCGTGGCGATCGACTTCGCCGCTCCCGAGAGCCTGCGCGCGGCGCTGCAAGACGTCGAGGCGCTCTACCTGCTGACTCCTCAGGTGCCGCAGATGGTGGCCCAGGTGCAGGCCGCCGTCGAGGCGGCCCGCGAGTGCGGGGTGCAGCGCATCGTGCGCCAGTCGCTGTGTTGCGCCGACGGCGGGCGCGACACGCTCAGCCGCTGGCACCGCGAGGCCGAAGCGCTCGTCGTCGGGTCGGGCCTCGCCTACACCCTGCTGCGGCCCAACTCGTTCATGCAGAACTTCGTGACGATCTACGGTCCCTCCATCCGCGGCGACGACAGCTTCCGCCTGCCGCTGGGCACGGCCGCCATGAGCAGCGTCGACGTGCGCGACATCGCCGCTGCCGCCACGGCCGCCCTGATCGACGAGGTCGACGCCGACGTCTTCACGCTCACCGGCCCCGAGGCGCTCACCGGCGCGCAGATGGCGGCGGTGCTCACCGAGGTCACCGGCCGGCCGATCGCCTACCGCGACGAGCCCGAAGACTCCGGTCGTGAGCCCGCGAGCGCCGACGAGCGCGCGGTCAGCGAGGCGCTGCACGAGTTCGGCGCCGAGATGCGCGCCGGACGCCTGGCGGTCGTCACCAGCGACGTCGAGCGGCTCACCGGCCGTCCGCCGATCGGCTTCGGCCAGTTTGCGCGCGACTATGGCTGGGCGTTCGTGCCCGCCGCCCGTTTTCGGGCATAAGCCAGAGTAAGCGGACAAACGAACGACAAGGACAGATGAGATGAACGACCTCTCCGCCGTCGCCGGCACGATCACCTTGGGCGGCGACCTTACCGTCACCCGCCTCGGCTTTGGCGCCATGCGCATCACCGGGCGGGGCATCATGGGCGATCCCCCCGATCGCGACGAGGCCAAGCGCGTGCTGCAGCGCGCCGTGGCGCTCGGCATCGACTTCATCGACACGGCCGACAGCTACGGTCCGCGGGTCAGTGAGGAGCTCATCGCCGAGGCGCTCTACCCGTACCCCGAGGGCCTCGTCATCGCCACCAAGGGCGGCCTGCTACGCACCGGCCCCGGGGAGTGGCCGCCCGACGGCCGCCCGGAGCACCTGCGCGAGGCCATCGAGGGCAGCCTGCGCGCCCTGCGCCTCGAGCGCATCGACCTGTACCAGCTCCATCGCCCCGACCCGCAGGTGCCTTACGAGGAGTCGGTCGGCGCCCTGGTCGAGCTCAAGGCCGAGGGCAAGATCCGCCACATCGGCGTCTCCAACGTAAGCCGCGACGAGTTGCGCCGCGCCCGTAAGCTGACCGAGGTCGTCGCGGTACAGAACCGCTACAACCCGCTCGACCGGCGCTCCGACGATGTGCTCGACGTCTGCGAGCGCGAGGGCATCGCCTTTTTGCCGTGGGCCCCCATCGGCCAGGGCAACGTCGACCACGACGTCGTCGACGACGTCGCTCGCCGCCACGGCGCGACGTCCTTCCAGATCGTCATCGCCTGGCTGCTCGCCCGTTCGCCGGTGATGCTGCCGATCCCCGGCACTGGTTCCACGTCGCACCTCGCGCAGAATGTCGCGGCGGCGCAGATCAAGCTCTCGGCGCGCGAGGTCGAGCAGATCGGCGCGCTGCAGGTGAAAGCCGCCTAGGTGCGCCGGCCGCCCGCCTTGCCCGAGAGCCGAAGGACGTCGGTGAACGAGGGACGACAGTGAAGATCGTGCTGATCGGGGCCTGTGGTGTGATCGGCCGCAGTTTGGCGCCGATGCTCCTGGCCGGCGGTCACGAGGTGGTCGGCACGAGCCGGTCGCCCGAGCGCGCCGCCGGCCTGGACCGCCAGGGCGTACGGAGCGCGGTGGTCGATGTCTTCGACCGCGAGGGCCTCCACGACCTGCTCGCCGCCGAACGGCCCGAGGTAGTGATCGGTGAGCTCAGCGACCTGCCGCGGACGCTGTCCCCGAGCGACGAGACGCAGTTCGACGGTAACGTGCGGCTGCGCACGACCGGCGTGGCCAACCTGGTCGACGCCGCCCGGGCGGCGGGCGCGCGGCGCGTGATCGCGCAGAGCTACGCGCACGCCTATGCGCCGCGTGGCGACTGGGTCAAGGCTGAAGACCAGCCTCTCGACGTAGACCCCGAGACGCCGGCCGGGCGCCGTCGCAACGCCGCCGCCATCCAGAGCCTCGAGCAGACCGTGGTCGGGGCGTCGGCCATCGAGGGGGTCGCCCTGCGGTACGGCGTCTTCTACGGACCGGGCACCGCGTATGCGGCCGACGGCGCGCTCGCCCAGCTCGTGCGCCGCCGTCATTTGCCGATAGTGGGCGGCGGCGCCGGCATGACCTCGTTCATCTACGTCGACGACGCCGCCGCCGCCACGGCGCTCGCCCTGAGCGGGCGCAGCGGCGTCTACAACATCTGCGACGACGACCCCGCCCCTCAGTCGGAGTGGCTGCCCGTTTACGCAGCCCGCTTGGGCGCGCCGCCGCCGCGTCACGTGCCGGCATTCGTCGTGCGCGTGCTGGGGCGCGACGAGTTCATCTACCGCTCCACCGAGCGGCGCGGCGCGAGCAACGCCAGGGCCAAGGCGCAGCTCGGTTTCGAGCCCTGCTTTCGCTCGTGGCGCGTGGGGTTCGAGACGACCCTCGCCGAGCCGGCGGCGGCTTAAGCGCATCGCCCGGCTCGGGAGCGCTGTGGCGGCACGGGCGCGTCACGCCCAGCGCGGCGCGTCACGCCCAGCGCGGCGCGTCACGCCCGGCGCGAGCGCGGCGGCGCTCGAGAGGCCGCTCTTCAGCCCCGGCGTGGGACGGCGCCGTGCTGTCCGATCGGCGGCGTCGAGGCGCGCCGACGCGCGACCGGTCGCTCCGTCGGCGGCTCTGCGCCGCCCACGCTCCACAGGTGCTGCACGGCGTAGGCGCGCCAGGGCCGCCACGGCTCCGCCAGGCGGCCCACGCTTGCGCGGTCGTCGGACAGCCCCAGCAGCCGCAGCCCGCGGCGCACGCCCAGGTCGCTTGCCGGGAACGCGTCGGTGTCGCCCAGGCGCATCATGATGCACTCGACGGTCCACTCGCCCACCCCCGCCAGCAGCCGCAGCCGCGCCCGCAGCTCGTCGCGTTCGGCGGCCGCGCTCACCTCGAGGCGTCGCTCGGCGATCGCCTGGGCCAAGGCCACCACCGTGCTTCGGCGCGCCGTGGTCATGGGCAGCAGTGCCGGGTCGGCCGCGGCGAGCGCCTCGGCCGTGGGAAAGGCGACGCGCAGCGCGCCCCGCGGCGCGTCCAGCGGCCGCCCCAGGGCGGCCGCCATGCGCCCGAGCACGGCGCGCGCTCCGGCCACCGAGACCTGCTGGCCCACCACGGTGCGCACGGCGATCTCGGCGCCGTCGACGGCCCCAGGCACGCGCCGGCCGGGCGCGGCGCCCACGCGCGAGCCGAGCACGGCGTCGGCGCCGAGCACGGCGTCGATGGCCGCGGGGTCGGCATCCAGGTCGTAGAGCGCGCGGCAGCGCCCCACGGCGGCCGCCAGGTCGCTCAGGTCGGCCAGCCACAGCCGGCACTCGACGTGGTCGTCGCGGCTCGTGAGCTCGGCGACGCCCTCGCCGTGGGGCAGCGCCAAGCTGCGCCGGTAGGCATCGCCCTCGACCTCTTCGACGCCGGGGATCGCTCGGGCCCGCAAGAAGGCGAGCAGCGCCGCGCCGTCGAACGGCGCGCGGCGCGGCAGCCGCAGCAGCAGCGCGGCGGGCCCGCCGGCGGCGGCCTGCGGCGCGGCGGCGCCCTGCGCGGCGCCGGCCCGTGCGGCGGGATGCCGCGCGACGGCGTCCCGAGCGGCGGCGGGCCCAGAGGCGCCGGCGGGCCGGCGCCTCTCCGCCCGCCGCCTGATCTCTGTGGGCGTCATGGCAAAGACGGCGCGCACGGTGTCGTTGAACTGCCGCAGGCTGGCAAAGCCGGCCGCGAAGGCGACGTCGTTGAAGGGCACCTCGGTGGTCTCGATCAGCAGGCGGGCGGTCTGGGCGCGCTGGGCCCTCGCCAGATCGAGCGGTCCAGCGCCGAGCTCATCGAGCAGCACTCGCCGCAGGTGGCGCGGGCTGTAAGCGAGCCGCCGGGCGAGGCCTTCGACGCCTTCGCGGTCGACGACGCCGTCGGCGATCAGGCGCATGGCGCGCCCGGCGGCGTCGGCGCGCAGGTTCCACTGCGGCGAGCCGGGCACCGCGTCGGGGCGGCAGCGCAGGCAGGCGCGAAAGCCGGCGCTCTGGGCGGCCGCCGCCGTGGCGAAGAAGCGCACGTGTTCGCGCTGCGGCGTGCGCGCGGGGCAGCTCGGCCGGCAGTAGATGCCGGTCGTCGTGACGCCCACGAAGAACCAGCCGTCGAAGCGCGGGTCGTGGCTCTGCATGGCGCGGTAGCTGGTGTCGGGATCGGGCAACACGATGGTGACTGTACCCGCCGCGCCGAGGGTCGACTAGCGGGAATCGGCCGGCCTGAGCGCGACGGCGCGTACGCGGCCGAAACCCGCCAGTCCAAGCCGCCCCGCGGTGGCACCATCACAGTAAGCCAAGAGCCGACGCGGCGGGCGCAAGCGCCCGCCGCTCACGACGTCGATCACAAAGGAAAGGCGCACTATGACGACCTTCACTGAGACGGCAGCCGACGCTGTCGCGACGACCACCGTGAGCAGCCCGCTCGGCGAGATCTTCATCGCCGCCCGGGCCGGCGCGGTCTGCGAGATCCGCTTGCCCGACGCGACGGTCGGGCTGCCGCCCGCGACGGCCGGGCTGCTGCGGGCGACGGCCGGGCTGCCGCGGGCGACGGCCGGGCCGTGCGAGTCGCTCGAGCCGGGCGAGATGCGTAACGCCGCCGAGGCTGCGAGCGCGGTGGCGGGCGGTGTGCTCGGCGAGGCGTGGCGCCAGCTCGCCGAGTACTTCGCCGGGCGGCGCCGTGAGTTCGAGCTGCCCCTCGAGCTGCGGGGCACGGCCTTTCAGGAGCGCGTCTGGCGGGCGCTGCTCAGCGTGCCCTACGGCGAGACCGTGAGCTACACGGAGCTGGCGCGCGCGGTGGGCGCGCCCACGGCGGCGCGCGCGGTGGGCGCCGCCGTGGGGCGCAACCCGCTGCCGATCGTGGTGCCCTGCCACCGGGTGATCGGCGCCGCCGGCGACCTGCGCGGTTTTGCCTCGGGGCTTGCCCGCAAGCGCTGGCTGCTGCAGGCCGAAACGGCTCTCGGGCGCAGCTGAGGTCGGGAATACAGTCGGGAACAGAGACTCGCACCACTCTCCGACCGAGGAGCAGGCGATGAGCCCGACACACGAAGCGACCCGGCCGGCATCGCTGGCCGGCTATCTCGAGACGATGAGCCGCATCGTCTTTGCGACCGGCATGAGCTGGAGGGTCGTCGATGCCAAGTGGGACGGCATCCGGCCCCGCTTTCGCGACTTCGACCCCGAGAGCGTCGCCGCCCTGACGCCCGCCGACGTCGACCGCCTGGCCGCCGACCCGGCCGTGATCCGCAACCGCAAGAAGATCGAGGCCATCATCCACAATGCGGCCGTCATGCTCGAGCTCGACCGCCGGCAGGGCGGCTTTGCGGGCTACCTGGCCTCGCACGGCGCGTTCGACGAGACCGCGGCCGAGCTGCGGCGCGACTTCAGGTTCCTGGGCGAGAGCGGCGCCTACTACTTTCTGTGGGCCGTAGCCGAACCGGTGCCCCCCTATGAAGAATGGCGAGCCGGCCACGGCCGGCCCAGCGCCGCCTGATCGCCCCCGCCGCAGCGCCCGGCCTGATCACCGCCTCGCCCCCGCGGCAGCGCCCGGCCTGCCAGGCTACAGCCGCCCCCCGCGCCGCCTGATCACGACCAGGGCGTGACCGGGCGTTCTTCGAGCTCGCCGTCGACGATGGTGTCGGTGCGCTCGTTCCAGAAGCACAGCAGGTCCTCGATCTTGGGGCACTCGGGGATCGGCTGCGGGTAGCTCCACACGAGGTCGGGGAACAGCCGGCCGTTGACGCGCAGCGACCAGTACACGGCGACGCCCTTGTAGGGGCAGCGCGTCGTCCTGGCGGAGGGCTCGAGCAGCTCGAGGCGCACGTCGAGCTTGGGGATGTAGTAGCGCACCGGCAGGCCGGTCTCGAACAGCAGGCAGGGGCGGCTGGTCTCGGCGACCACCTGGCCCTCGACCTCGACCCGCACCCGGCGCGAGCTGCGCAGGGCGTCGACGCGGTGGTAGGGGTCGCGGGGGTGGCCGAAGACCTCGTCGTCTTCTTCGAACCAGGCGTCGAGCTTGTTCCACTCGAAGGCGAGGTGGTCTTTGAGGGCGGCGTGCTCGCCCTGCGGCTTGGGGTAGCTCCAGGCGGCGTGCTGGGCGATGCGGTCGCCGACCCGCAGCGTCCAGCGCTCGACCGGCGGCTGCGCGGCGCCGTCGAGGTCGGCGGACTGCAGCAGGTCGGCGTGCACGTCTTTGCGGGGGAACCAGTAGATAGGCGGGCGCGCCGGCTCGAAGACCAGGAGAGGGCGCCGGCTGTCGACCACCGGCACCCCGCCGAAGAACGCCCGCACGCGCCGCTGGCTGGGTTCGATCGTGAGGCCGCGTACCAGGCGCGGTGTCTGTGGCTGGGTGCCGACAGAGGCTCTGAGCGGTCGTTCCATCGGTGTCGCCATGGCTCACTCCCTTTCCGGCCGGGCGGTCGACGCCGCCCCCTTGAAGTGCGACTTCCACCGAGCCGGCGGCGCGAAACTGGCGATGCAGCGCCGACCATGAGCACGGACGAGGCCGGGGTCGCGCCGCGCGGCGCGCGATGCACGCGGACGAGGCCGGGTGGCGGCAACGGCGGCCGTGCAAGGCCGGGCCGTGCTACGGGAATCGTGCCTGCATGGCTACGCCGTTGCACAGCGACCCCGCGGACGAGCCGGCCGTGGAGGTCGCGCCCAGCGGACCGAGCGAGGAGCTCGCCGAGGGCCGCAAGCGAGCCGCCGTCAGCGCCCTCGTCGTGCACGAGGCGATCCGTCTGGAGGGCGAGGAGGAGTTGCGGCGCCCGCTCGAGGCGGTCGCCTTCTCGGGCCTCGCCGCCGGCCTGTCGATGGGCTTCTCGCTCGTCGCCGAGGGCCTGCTCAACGCCTACCTGCCCCCCACCTCCTGGGCGCCGCTGGTCATCAAGCTCGGCTACCCGGTGGGCTTCCTCATCGTCATCCTGGGGCGCCAGCAGCTATTCACCGAGACCACGGTGACGGTCGTGCTGCCGCTGCTTACTCGGCGCACGGCGGCGACGCTTGCGCGCGTGCTGGAGTTCTGGGTCGTGGTGCTCGCCACCAACCTGCTGGGCGCCCTGGCCTTCGCCTGGATCCTGGGCGCGACCGACGCCTACGGGCCGCTGGTCAAGACACAGTTCGCGCAGCTCGGCGTCGCCGCTCTGAGCCCCGATTTCTGGAGCACGGTGGTGCGCGCCGTGTTTGCCGGCTGGATCATCGCCACCGTCGTCTGGCTCCAGCCGGTCGCGGCCGGGTCGCGCGTCGTGGTGATCATCATCCTGACCTATCTCGTGGGCTTGGCGAACCTCAGCCACATCATCGCCGGGTCGGTCGAGACCCTGTACCTGGTGACCACCGGAAAGCTCGGTTGGGTCACCTGGCTCGGCCACTTCATGGCGCCCACGCTGCTCGGCAACGTGCTCGGCGGCGTGGCTTTTGTGGCGGCCCTCAACCACGCCCAAGCCGTGGCCGGCCGGCGCCGCCGGCCCGGCGAGCTCGCGTAGGGCCGGCGGCCGCCCCTTTCGCGGACCACGGCCGAGGCGCCTCAGGCGGTCGGCGCCCCGATCAGCTTCCAGGCGGTCTGCCAGCTGCCGTTGTTGTGGAGCTGGAACAGGATGTTCACCAGGGCGAGACCCTCGAGCGCCCGCGCGACTTCGAGGGCGCCGGCGTCGATCGGGTTGAAGCCGATCGAGCTCACGAGCTCGAGCACCGTCGCTTTGGCCTGGGCGTCGTCGCCGGCCACGAAGCCGTCGCTCTGCAGGCCGGCGACGCGCGGCTCGGCCTGGCGCGCGGCGAGGGCCGAGTTGAAGGCCTTGACGACCTTGGCGCCCTTGGCGTGCGACTGCACCTGCTCGGCCGCCGAGGTGCCTTCGAGGGCGAGCCCCGTGTAGTCGTCGCGCAGCGGGTTGGTGGCGTCGATGACGACCTTGCCCGTGAGGGCGTCGCCGAGCTCGTCGACTACGGCGAGCAAGGCGCCGTAGGGCACGGCCAGCACGACGACGTCGGCGCCCGCTACCGCGTCGCGGGCGGAGGCCGCCGCCCGTGCGCCGGTCGCGTCGGCGGCGGCGCGGGCGTGGTCGGCGTGCGCCGCGCTCAGCGTCACGCCGTGGCCCGCGCGTACGAATGAGCCGGCGAGCGCCTTGCCGACGTTGCCTGCTCCGATGATGGCGATCTTCATGGTGGGTCCCTCCTGGTGAATGGGCGGCCGGCTGCCGCTCGCCTCTCGACGGTAGTTGTATGCGGTAGTATTCTGACCGGTACCGACTCACACGAAACGGGTACATAAGGGTCTATGGACGACCACAGCGATCAAATCGTCACCTCCCGGCTCGGCGCTCCGACCGGCGCACGCGACAGCGGCGCGCCCAAGAGCGGCGCGCCCAAGAGCGGCACGCTCAAGAGCGGCGCCACGAACGGCCCTGCCGACGCCGCTACGGCCGAACGCGAGCGGGCGGTCGTCGCCCTCTGGGGTGAGCTCAGCCGGGCGACCGACCGGGTGCGCTCCCGGCTCTCGCGCTGCCTCGAAGCGGGACCGGGCCTGGCGCCCGAAGAGGTCGAGCTGCTCATGGTGCTCGCCGCCGCTCCCGAAGGGCGCCTGCGCATGATCGACGTGAGCGAGTCGTTGCGCCTCTCCAAGAGCGGGGTCACGCGCCTGGTCGATCGTCTGGCCGAGCGCGGCTTGGTGCTGCGGGCGGCTTGCCCCAGCGACCGCCGGGTCGTCTATGCGGGGCTCACCGACCGGGGCGCGAGCGTACTCGAGTCGGCGGCGCCGCTCTTTGTCTCGGGCCTCATGGGACTGGTCGGCGGCCGGCTCGAAGCCGACCAGATCGAGCGGCTGCGCCGCGACTTGAGCGCCATCGCCGGGCCGACCGCCGAGGTCGCCACGTGACGCCCGACGACCGCGACGTCGTCGTGCGCGACAACCGCGCGGAGTCGCGCTACGAGCTCTTCGTGGCGGGTGAGCTTGCGGGCTTTGCCGACTACGTGCTTAGCGGCGAGACCATGACGATCCCCCACGCCGAGGTCGAGCCGCGCTTCGAGGGTCGCGGGCTGGGCTCACGCCTGGCCCGGTTCGCCCTCGACGACGCGCGCAGCCGCGGCCTGTCGGTCGTGCCCCGCTGCCCCTTCATCGCCGCCTACATCAAGCGCCATCCCGACTACGCCGACCTGGTCGCCGGCTGAGCACGAGAGCGGCCGGCTCGCGCCGCCGCGAGGGGCGCGATGGATCTCGCCTGATCGCCGTCGCCTGGTCGCCACGTCGGTCGGTCTGCACTACCCAATGCCGCCCGGCCCACCGAGCGCGTAGACGCGCATGGCGGCGCGCTGGTAGGCGGCCAGCCCGGCGTGAGCCTTGTCGATGTTCTTCGTGAAGTGCGGATCGTCGACGTACAGGTCGCCCAAGCCCGCGTACACCTCGACCGTTGGGGTGTAGAACCAGCGCGCGAGATGCCGCCAGTGGCGGGCGACGATCGCCTGCACGGCGGGGTCGTCGGGGGCGCGCCCGGCATCGAGCGCCGCCACGAACGCCGCCGTGATCTCGGCGGCCTCCGTCTTGATGGCTTGCCAGTCGGCCTTGCCGTAGGCGGCCGTGCGGCGCGCGCTCTCCGCGTAGGCGTCGGCGCCGCCCCAGCGGCGCTCGACTTCGTCGTCGTAGCGCGAAGGCTCGAAGTCGCCGAAGGCTCCGAACTGATCGTCTGCATCCATCTCAGTGCCTTTCTCGAGTGCTTCGATGGCGTCGTCGAGCGCACTGCGCACGGCGTCGAGGCGGCGCGCCCTGGCGGCGAGCAGTGTGCGCTGCGCCGCCAGGGCGCGCCGCTGGTCGAAGCCCGGGTCGGTCATGATGCGGCGAATCTCGCGCAGGCCAAAGCCAAGTTCGCGGAAGAACAGGATCTGCTGGAGACGCGCGAGGTCGGCCGGTGCGTAGAGGCGGTAGCCCGCCTCGCTGCGAGTCGACGGCGGCAGCAACCCGACCGCGTCGTAGTGGCGCAGCGTACGCACGCTGACACCGGCTAGCCTAGCGCTGCGACCTCGCCGATCGTGCGTTTGTTGCTCATTCCCATCCAAGCGTCGGTCTGTCAATGCCGACAGCGCCGCCGCCGGCCGTCGCCGTAGGCTGTCGGCGGCGACGCTCTGGCGCGCACTCGAGGGTAGACCCTACCGCAGCGTCAGGGTCAACCACGGGGTGTGGCGCCCCGGGGGCCTTCGTCAGGTCACGCGGCGCTGCGCACGGGCGAGCGCTGCGCGCGGCGCGTCGCTCACGCGACGCCGTGGGGGGTACGGCGGCGTCGGCTCACGCGACGCGGCCCATCGACGAGGGACGCTCGAGCAGCGCGCGGTCCCAGCCTCCCAGTCTGGCGCCGGCGGCATAGGTGGATTCGCAGAAGTCGAGCAGCGCGCGGGCCGGGTCGGGGGCGAGAGCGACGACCGCGTAGGGTACGATGAACTCACCTGCTTCGGGACTCCAGAGCGCACCCTCGGGGGCCAGGGTGGCCGATTCGATGCCGGCCGGCTTGGGGTGGGTGTAGGCAAAGAACCCCGGCGCAGGCGTGACCTCGTCGCCCGGCCAGAAGCCCACGAGCGACTGCTCGGCGTCCATCGCGACCCGCTCGATCGTGTCGCGGTCGAACGGTGGGCTGGCCGCGCGCCCCGAGAAGCGCGCGACCGACAGGTCGAACGTGCCCCACCACAGGTCGACCGGGCTCTGCTTGCCGCGAAAGCCCGAGCGGAACCGGTCAAAGACCGCGCCGATGGCGGTCCAGGCCTGAAAGAGCGAGGCCACGCAGGCGTGGTCGTAACTTGCGTGCGCTGCGTCGGTCGCCAGCGAGAGCGGCGTCGTCGTCTCCACGCTCGCCGGGTCGATCGTCACCTCGACGCCGAGCTCGCGAAGGGCGGCCATGACGGCGCCGTAGAAGTCGGCGACGGTACGCGGCTCGAGCGGTAGTGCCCGCTGCGCGCCGTCGCTCAGGTCGAAGCGCAGCTCGTGGCCGGTGAGGTCGAAGGCGATCGTCATGCTTCGTGCGCCGGTCTGCAGCAGCTGGCTCGACAGGCCCCGCGCGGTCAGTCGCAGCGGCGCCTGGGCCCATTCGGCCTGCGACGGCGAGAGGGCGAGTTGCACCTTGCCGATCACCTGGGCGTACAGGTGAAGGGTGGCGATCGTGTCGCGGCACGCATCGGAGTCGAGAGCCGGCCAAGTCGTCTGCTGCGCCATCGGATCCTCCTCGCTTTATGTCCGGCCGGCCATCAGTTCGGTCGTTCCCGGGTAGAACCGCTTGGAGCGTTCCCGCAGCACGACCCCGGCAAGCCACCAAGGAGGCCCCATGAGCGCGCCCGACGAGGCGAAGTGCACCCACATGGACCAGATCCGCGATGTCGCGCCGTCGGGCGGGGGCTGCAAGGAGTGCCTCGAGACAGGCGACGCATGGGTCCACCTGCGTCTCTGTCTGATCTGCGGTCACGTGGGCTGCTGCGACTCGTCGAAGAACCAGCACGCCAGCCGGCACGCCGCAGAGACCGGCCACGCCATCGTGCGTTCGTTCGAGCCGGGCGAGGACTGGCGCTGGTGCTACATCGACGAGATCTACGTCTGACCACGAGGTGACAGGACTGATGGCACGTTACGAAAAGCCCGACGACGACGAGCTGCGCCGCCGGCTGACCCCGCTGCAATACCAGGTCACGCAAGCTGAGGGCACCGAGCCCGCGTTCGAGAACGAGTACTGGGACGAGCACCGCGACGGCATCTACGTCGACGTGGTCTCCGGCGCCCCGCTGTTCAGCTCACGCGACAAGTACGACTCCGGCACGGGCTGGCCGAGCTTCAGCCGGCCGCTGCGGCCCGACGCCGTGGAGACGCGGCGCGACTTCAAGCTCGTGCTGCCGCGCACCGAGGCGCGCAGCGTGGCCAGCGGCGCGCACCTGGGCCACGTCTTCGGCGACGGCCCCGAGCCGACCGGGCAGCGCTACTGCATGAACTCCGCGGCGCTGCGGTTCGTGCCGCGGGAGCGCATGGCCGAAGAAGGCTACGGCGACCTGCTCAGCCTGTTCGACGAGCCGGCCGGCGAAGCCGCCGCCGGCGCCTGACGACGAAACGACCCCCAAAAAGGGACGAGCCCCGCGGGGGACGGGGCTCGTCTAGGGCTTGGGGTCGCCCTTGAGGGGGGTCGATAAGGAGTATCGCCCCCATCGTTTAAGGCTGTGTTAAGGACGACCGAAGCTAGGTTAAGCACGGCCCCGCCGCCGCCGCCGCCCGCCGCCGCCCCCGCCGCCGCCGTCGGCCGCCGCTGCCGCTCCGTCGCCCGGTCCAGGGCGCTCCGTCGCCCACACAGGCACGAGGCACCGCCGACGCCGCAGCTCCGGTAGACTCCAGTCGAGCAAAGGAGTCGCCGTGTCAGGACGAGAGCGAGGCGGTGTGTCAGAGCCCGGCCAGGGCCGCGTGGCGGAGCCCGATCAGAGCGAGGCGCCGCTCGTCGAGGCGCTGCGCGCCTACCGTGAGCGGCGCATGGCGGCCTTCCACACGCCCGGCCACAAGCTCGGCGCCGGCGCGCCGCCCGACCTGGTCGACGCGCTTGGCGAGCGTCTGCTGTCGGCCGACATGGGCATCGCCAACGGCCTCGACGACACCCAGGAGTCGGGCGGTCTGCTGGCGCGCGCCGAGGCGCTGGCGGCGCTCGCCTGGGGCGCCGATCACTCCTTCTTCGTGGGCAACGGCTCGAGCGGCGGCTTGCAAGCGCTGGTCATGGCGGTCGCCGGTCCCGGCGACGAGGTCATCGTGCCGCGCAACGCCCACAAGGCGCTGCTGGCCGGCCTGATCTTCTCGGGCGCCATGCCCGTCTACGTCGAGCCCACCTTCGACCCCACTTGGCAGGTGGCCGTGAACGTGCCGCTCGAGCGCTTCGCGGCCGCGATCGAAGAGCACCCGCGGGCCCGCGCCGTCTTCGTCACCTCGCCGAGCTACAACGGCTTCTGCGCCGACGTGGCGGGGCTGGCCGCCGCCGCGCACGCCGCCGGCCTGCCGCTCGTCGTCGACCAGGCCTGGGGGGCTCACCTGCGCTTCTCGACGGCGCTGCCGACCGACGCCCTGGCGGCCGACGCCGACGCCGCCGTGATCAGCGTGCACAAGCTGCTGGCCGGTCTGTCGCAGGCCTCGATCGTGCTCGCCCGCGGCGCCCGTGTCGACCCCGACCGGCTGCGCGGCATGGTCGCCATGCTGCGCACGACGAGCCCGCTGGCGCCCATCTACGTGTCGATCGACGCGGCCCGCCGGCAGATGCTGGCGAGTGGCGAGGCTCTCTGGGGCGAAGCCCTGAGCCTCGCCACTCGCGCCCGCGAGCGCCTGGGCGCCATCCCCGGCGTCACGGTGCTCGGCGCTGGCGGCGCACGGCAGCCTGGCGCGGCCGACTTCGACCCCGTGCGCCTCACGCTGTCGCTCGCCACACTCGGCCTCTCGGGCTACGAGCTCGAACGCCGGCTGCGCACCGACCACGCCCTCGCCGTCGAGGCCGCCGACCCCCACAACGTGGTCGTCAACATCACGTTCGGGGATTCGCTCGGCGACGGTCGACCGGCTGGTGGATGCGGTCGCCGGCGTCGCGGCGCAGGCGGGCCGTCAGAGTGGCGGCGCAGCAGGCGCGGCCGGGGCGGCGGGTCAGAGCAGCGGCGCTGCCGGGACGGCGGCCGCCCAGGGTGTCGCGGAAGCAGCCGGAAGGAGCGGCAACGAAGCGGCAAGTCCGGCGTCACCGCCATTGCCGCTCTTCACGCGTCAGGTCTGCAGCCCGCGCGACGCCTTCTTTGGCCCTGCGGAAGTGGTGAGTCTGGCCGACTGCGCCGGTCGGGTGAGCGCCGAGATGGTCGTGCCCTACCCGCCCGGAATACCCGTGCTCGGCCCCGGCGAGGAGATCTCGGGCGAGACGGTGGCTTACCTGGCCGAGGCGGCGCGCCGCGGCGTGCTGGTCCACGGCCCGCGCGACCTGACGCTGGCTACCTTGCGCGTCGTGGCCGGCGACCGGTCGACGCGGCGGTCGCTCGACGACGGCCTAGGCGGTCTCTCGGGCCTAGTCGTTGCCGCGGGGCAGGAGCGGCTCGTCGGGCGGGGAGATCTGCGGCACCTGGCTGCGCAGCTCGATCAGCTTGTGGCGCAGCTCGCCCTGCAGCTGGACGATCTCGCCCTCGGCCTGCAGGCGCTTCTGGCGGCCCTCGTCCTGAATGCGGATCGTCTCTTCGAGCGTGGCGATCAGGTCGGAGTTGACCTTGCGCAGCGTCTCGACGTCGACCACGCCGCGTTCGACCTCGCGACCGACCTTGGCCTGGCCCTCGCGCAGCAGCTCGGCGTTCTTGGCGAGCAGCTCGTTGGTGGTCTTGGTCACTTGCTGCTGGAGCTCGAGCGCCTTCTGCTGGCGGTAGAGGCTGATGGCGATGACGATCTGGTTCTTCCATAGCGGCACGGTGGTCAGGATGGAGCTCTGGATCTTCTCGACCAGGTCGTGGTCGGAGCCCTGGATCAGGCGGATCTGGGGCGCCGTCTGCACGGCGATCGTGCGCGTCAGCTTGAGGTCGTAGAGGCGCCGCTCGAAGCGGGTGACGGCCTGCTGAAAGTCGGCCAGGCGCTGGGCGGCCATGGGGTCGCCCGAGGTGCGGGCCTCGACTTCGAGCTCCGGCAGCCGCTTGGTGTTGAGCTCCTCGAGCACCTGCTCGCCGGCCGCTATGTAGACGTCGAGCTGCTTCAGGTACTCGAGGTTGAGCTCGAACATCTTGTCGAGCACGGTGATGTCTTTAAGCAGCACCATGCGCGAGCGTTCGAGTGCGTCGACGATGCGGTCGATGCTGCCGGCCACCTTCTGGTATTTGGCGGCGAAGCGGTTGAAGACGTTGCCGAAGCGCCCGACGATCGGCAGGCGCGTCTTGCCCGACGGGCGGAGGGCGTCGACGTCGAGCTCGCGGACCTTCTTGAGCAGCTCGTTCAGGGCCTCGCCGCCGGCGCCGGCGTCCTTGTTGCGCACGTCGCCCAGCAGCGAGTCGGCGAAGGTGGCGATGCGGCTCTGCGCCGGCAGGCCGTACGAGATGACCGAGGTCGAGTCGGTCACGTCGACGCCGCCGACGATCTCGGCGATGTGGGCCTTGTCGGCCGCGGTCAGCGGTCCGGCGACGGGCGCCGCGGCGCCGGTAGCGCCCGTCGTGTCGCTCACGTCGGGCGGCGCGGGGACTGCCGGCACCGCCGGCAGCGGCGCCTGGGTGTCGACGGACTTGTCGTGCCCTGTCTGGTCGCGCTCGAACTCGTCGGTCATCAACGTCTCCCAGTCTGGCTGAAGCGGCCTCGGGTGTCTCTCAAGTACCCGCGGCGGCGATCGCCGAACATGCGCTGCACCTGCTCCGCGCTCGGGCCGAGTCTACACCCGCGCCCGGCGCGGGCGGCGGCCGTGGCGCCGACCGTTCCCGATGGTCTCGCTCCTAGGTCTCCAGCCCGCCGGTCTGGCTGTAATAGTCGTCCATGTGGACGGTCTTCTCGAGCAGCTCGATCTCGCTTTCGAGGTCGAGCACGCGGTCTTCGAGCACGCCGTCGAGCTGCCGGTCGAAGGCTGTCTGCACGCTGTCGAGCGAGGCTTCGGCGCGCGCCAGGGCGCGGGCGATGTCGGGCGAGGTCGAGGGCCGCGCCGAGAGCTGGGCGTAGCCGTCGACGATGCGCTGCGCGGCGTCTAGGTAGTAGGTCAGGAAGCTGCGCGCGGCATCGACCTTGCGGGGCTTGGTGACGAGCTCGTCGAGGATCTGGTCGGCGGTCTGGCAGAGGCGCACGACCTTGTCCTGCACGGCGCGCTTGCCGATCGCGCCGGCCGTGGCGCGGACGGCGTCGACCTGGCGGCGGGCGGCGAGGATGACCTCGCCCGCCGCCTCGTCGATGCCGCGCGGCAGCGGCGGGCGCTCGGCCGGCGGCAGCAGGCGCGGGTCTTGCGGGCGGCGCCGGCAGCGAGTTGCGCGGCGCGTCGCCGAACATCACGGCGCGGTAGTAGGGACGCAGGTAGAGCGCGTGGGCGACCGAGGCGGCCGACACGAAGAGCTGCAAAGCGCGACGAGCCCGCGAAACAGCGGCGTGCCGATCGACGCCGCGCGTGAGGATCAGCGGCATGAGGTAGGCGAAGCCGGCGATCGTCCAGGCCGGGTGCCGGGCGCGGATGCCGATGTAGACGAACGCCAGCCAGTTGAAGAAGCCGAGCGTGAAGGTCCAGCCGATCCACAGCGAGTGGCGCCACCAGAAGCGAAAGCGCGCCTTGCCCGGCGAGAACGGCGCGTAGTCGCCCTCGTAGGGCGCGACGCCCACCGACGTGCTCGCCTTGAGCTGCTGCACGTCGCGCACCTTCGTGGGAGGGTGGCCGTTCTCGCAGGCGCCGTAAGGCGTGAGCCACACCCAGCGGTCGCAGACCTCGCAAAAACCTCCGAGCGGCATGTCGTCTCCGTGGTTGCCGGGCGCCTGCGCCTCGCGCCCCGACGCGCCTCGCGCGTCGAACATTTCTTCCGCTTCCTAGCATAGCCCGCGCCCCGCGCCCATACACCTTTCGCGGGAGCGTGCGGGCCGGACCCCGAAGGTTCCCAGACGGGGGGAGTGGGCATAGCTACCACGTTGTATGACGTTCTACAAAGGATGAGTTATGTCTTTGAGCAAACGCGCCGCCGCCGAGTTCATCGGCACCTTCTGGCTTGTGTTCGGCGGCGTCGGAGCCGCCGTGCTTGCCGCCAAGTTCAGCGGCGGCCCCGGCCTCGGCAACATCGGCATCGGTTTCGTCGGGGTAGCCCTCGCCTTCGGGCTTACCGTGCTGACGATGGCCTATGCGTTCGGTCCGATCTCGGGTGCGCACTTGAACCCGGCGATCTCGATCGGTCTGTGGGCCGGCAAGCGCTTTCCGGCGAGCGACCTGATCGCCTACATCGTCGCGCAGCTGCTCGGCGCCATCGCCGCCGCGGCCGTGCTCTACGCGATCGCCAAGGGCAGGCCCGGCTTCAGCCTGAGCGGCGGCTTCGGCTCCAACGGCTACGGCGCGCACTCGCCCGGCGGCTATTCGCTCGCGGCGGTGATCGTCACCGAGGTCGTGCTCACCTTCTTCTTCGTGCTCATCATCCACGGCGCCACTCACCCGCGCGCGCCCAAGGCGCTGGCGCCCCTGGCCATCGGCTTCACGCTGACGCTGATCCACCTGATCAGCATCCCGGTCGACAACACCTCGGTGAACCCGGCCCGCAGCCTGGGACCGGCCCTGTTCGAGCGCGGCTGGGCGCTCAGTCAGCTCTGGGTCTTCATCGTGTTCCCGATCGTCGGCGGCGTGATCGCCGGGCTGGTCTACCGTGCCTTCTTCGAGACCGGCGAGCTGCCCTCGGACATCCCGACCGCCGGCGCGCCACGCGAATCTGACATCTGAGGTCGCTCGAGGGGGCGGGCGCGGCGGCGCGACGGTCACACCGCGGAGCACCGGTCCCCGCACGGGAACGTGACGGCCGCTCGCCGGCCCGGTACCATGCGGGCATGGACTCAGGTGCAGAGGTCGCTCGGCAGCTCGTCGACGCGTTCGACGACGCGCTCGAACACGGCGACGACGACGCGCGCGAGTATGCCGTCGAGCAGCTCGACGACTTCATCGACGAGATCGACGACAACACCGACGACGCGGTGCTCGTGGCACTCCTCGATCTGCCGCCCGACCCCACCAGCCGGCCGCTGCTCGATCAGGTCACGCGCAAGCTCGCCCGTCGGGGGCCGGGCGTGGTCGAGGCGCTGCTCGGCGCAGCGCTCGGCGACGCTCCGCCCGAGCTGCACCTGAGCGACATCATCTCGGTGGCCGGCGCCGTGGGCGCGCTGCTCGAGGCGGCGACCCGCAACCCCAACGTGCCGCCGCGCGCCGGGAACGCCCTCGCCATCCTCGAAGCCATGGAGCAGGGCGACCTCGTGCTGGGGCTCGTCGAGGTCCTTGAAGGCGGGGCCGGCGAGCGCCTCAAGCGAGCTGCCTCCGAGATGCTCGTCGACATCGGCGAACCGGCCCTCGAGCGCCTCACAAGGAGCTTGCGCGACCGCGATGCGGGGCCTTGGGTGGTCAACACCCTGGTCGCGATCCGGGACGGCCACAAGGTCGAGTACGACGGCCTCGACGGCGACGACTCCGGCGCCGACGACCCGGGCGCCGCCGACAGCGATGACGTCGGCGACGACGACACCGGCGACGACGCGAGCGCCACCGCCGCCGCGCCCACTGCGCCCGCCGCAACTGCGACCGGCGCCGCCTCACCGCCGGCGGCCGCGCCTCCGGCGGGCGTCGACATCGATCGCGAGTTCGCCGACTTCCTCGACAAGTTCAAGCGGGAGACCGGTCAGTCCTGACGGGCGGCGGGCCGGTCCTGGGCGGCGACGGTCCCGACGGCCGGCGGGTATGCCCCCGCCGCGCCGCCCGCGTGCTTGCGCAGAGCCGGACGGCGGCACGCTGTGCCCGCATCCGCGGCCGGGTTCAGGTCGGCGGCTCACCGTCCGATACCTGCCTACGGTATTCGTAAGCGAGCTGGGGAGTCTACCGTGGCGCTCTGCGCCGTTTGTGGCACCGGACTGCGCGAAGGCGCGACGCACTGCACTACCTGCGGCACCGCCGTCGAAGTCGCGCCGCCTCCGCCGCCGCCTGTGCAGCCGATCGTGTCGGCTCCGTCGCCGTTCGAGGCCACGGCGAACTGGTACGACCCGCCGGCCAGTCGGCCGCAGGGCTCCCGGGTCGCCGCGCCGCTCCCGGTCCGCTCGCCGGCGCCCGTCACCGCACCCCGCTCGAACGCCCTCAAGGCGATCGTCATCGCGGCGGTCGTCGTCGTGGTGGCCGCGCTGCTCGCGGTGGTCGCAGTGCCGCGCCTGTTCCCCGCGGTCGACCCGCAGAAGTTCGTGGGCACGTGGACCTACGCCGGCAACTCGTCGGACAAGGTAGTGATCACGCGCCAGGACAGCGCCTTCATGATCGTCTTCGCCAACCAGGCCGGAGCGCCGCGTGAGTCGCTGCCGGGCAAGGTCAGCGGCGACAAGCTCGTGATCGACTACGACGCCCTCGGTCCGCACGGTGCGATCATCGAGGCGCTGGCCGACAAGATAGGCGCGCACCTGTCGTTTGCCTACCGCAAAAGCGACGACAGCCTGCTGCTGACGGGCTCCAACCAGACGGGTTCGTTCAGCCTCGTCCTCAGGCGCTCGACGCTGCTCTGAGCCAGCAGGCCAAGCCGGTGCCAGCCGGCCGGCCCGGGCCGCTGCCGGTCTTCTTCAGGCGCGCCGGCGTCCGCCGGGGCCGCTGCCGACCTCGCGGCCGATCGCCTCGATACGGCCCTGCAGGCAGCCGCGGCACATCTCGGCGGTCTCGTTCACACAGGCCTTGTCGGGGTAGATCTCGTAGCGCACGCGGTACTCGGGCGGCGTGAGGTTGGGCATGACGATGTTGGCGCCGCGCTGCAGGCCCTGCTCGCGCCCGTCGATCTTGTTGATCGTGGCGAGTGCGGTCGTGCTCGGGATGTTCGACTCGGGGCAGACCAGGCGCGTGAGCGCCACCACCTTGTAGACGGTGAGCTCGTCGCTGGGGATCTGCTCGTCGGGCGCGATCTCGCGCGCCCACGAGAGGTCGCCGAGCGGCGTCGCGGGGTGCGAGATGTAGGGCCCGACCCCGATCATGTCGAGGTCGAGGTCGCGGAAGGCGCTGATGTCGTCGGCGACGCTCTGCCAGGTCTGACCGGGGATGCCGACCATGATGCCGCTGCCGGGCTCGTAGCCCAGGCGGCGCAGCGTACGCAGTATGGCGAAGCGGTCGGATGGGCGCCCCGGCAGGTCTGGGTGGATCAGCTTGTAGAGGGCGTCGTCGGAGGTCTCGAAGCGCAGCAGGTAGCGGTCGGCGCCGGCCGCCCGCCAGAGCTCGAGGTCGGCGTCGGGGCGCTCACCCAGGCTCAGCGTGACCGCCAGGCCGACCTCGTTCTTGATGCGCGTCACGACGTCGGCCATCCAGTCGGCGTGGATGCCGTAGTCCTCGCCCGACTGCAGCACGACCGTGCCGTAGCCGTACTCTTTGGCTTTGCCGGCGCATTCGAGGATCTCGTCGGCGCTCATGCGGTAGCGCTCGATCTCGCGGTTCGCAGCCCGCAGCCCGCAGTAGCCGCAGGCGCGCACGCAGTAGTTCGAGAGCTCGATCAGGCCGCGCAGATGGACCTCGTCGCCCACGCTGCGCCGGCGTGTGTCGTCGGCGGCGCGCCACAGCTCCTCGAGGCGTCGCGGGTCGTCTTCGTGCAACCACGCGACGATGGCCGCCTGGTCTAGGGGGGCGTCGAGGCCGGGCCTGAGCGCATCGGTCCCCGTCTTGGGCGGGCCGCCAGCTTCCATATCTCTCTCCACGTTCGCACCGCTCGATGTCGTTCCGGTTGTCAGTCCCGCTCTCACGGGTGCCGCGCCGCCATCATTCCCCAAAAGCGCGGCGGGTCACCCCGCCGCGCTTTTGGTCCGGTGCTTGTCAGTGTAACGGCCCTAGATCTTGGCCGCATCTGCGGTCTGCACCTCGGGCTCGGCGAAGAGCACGCTCGACAGGTAGCGCTCGCCGGTGTCGCAGAGCACGGTGACGATCAGCTTGCCCCGGTTCTCGGGGCGCCGTCCCACGTCCCACGCCGCCCAGGCGTTGGCGCCGGCCGAGATGCCGACGAGGATGCCCTCGTCGTGAGCCAGGCGGCGCGCCGTCTCGATGGCTTCGTCGTTGCCGACCTTGATGACCTCGTCGTAGATCCCGGTGTCCAGCACCTTCGGCACGAAGCCGGCGCCGGTGCCCTGGATCTTGTGGGGACCGGGCTGGCCGCCCGACAGGACCGGCGAGGCGGCCGGCTCGGCCGCGTAGATCTTCACGTCGGGCTTGCGCTGCCTTGAGGACCTCGCCCACGCCGGTCACCGTGCCGCCGGTGCCCACGGCGGCGAGGAAGATGTCGATCTTGCCGTCGGTGTCCTTCCAGACCTCTTCGGCCGTGGTCTGGCGGTGGATCTCGGGGTTGGCCGGGTTCTCGAACTGCTGCGGCATGAAGGCGCCTGGGTGCTCGGCCAGCAGCTCGCCGGCGGCGGCGATGGCGCCCGGCATGCCCTTGGCGCCCGGCGTGAGCACGAGCTCGGCGCCGTAGGCCTTGAGCAGCGAGCGGCGCTCGACGGTCATCGTGTCGGGCATCGTCAGGATCAGCCGGTAGCCGCGAGCCGCGGCGACCATGGCCAGGGCGATGCCGGTGTTGCCGCTGGTCGGCTCGATCAGCGTCGACTTGCCGGGGGTGATCAAGCCGGCCTTCTCGGCGGCCTCGATCATCGAGAGCCCGATGCGGTCTTTGACGCTGCCGCCCGGGGTTGAACGACTCAAGCTTGCCGAGGATCGTCGCGCCCGAGTCCTTGGAGAGCGCCTGCAGCTTGACGAGCGGCGTGCCTCCAATCAGGTCGGAGATGTTCTCTGCGTAAGTCATAGTGGCCCTCTCCATGTCGGTGGTCCGGTCTTCAGTTCCCAGTATAACCTCAGTAAACCTATCAACAAACACACATATAGCGTTGGCGGACAGTATTCCCAAGCTGAAGACGGTGTCACAGGAAGATCCCGCGGGCGGCGCCGCGAGCGCTCACGCCGGGCGGGGGGCGCCGCGAGCGCTCACGCCGGGCGGCGGCGGCGGCGCCCGGTCGGGCGGCGGGCGGCGGCGCGAACGGTCAGCCGATCCACAGGCCTTCGATGCGCACCTGCAGTCCGTCAGGACCGTGGTTGATGAAGTTCACCAGGCCGCTGTGGCGCCACTGCATCATGCACATGCGCGGCTGGAACCAGTATCGGCGGCCGATCTCGACGTCGATGCGCGCCTTGTTGATGAGGCCCTCGTAGGCTTGCGCCGAGTAGTAGCCGATGTCTTTGAAGCCGTGCTGGCGGGGGTGCAGCGGGCCGGTGACGCACCAGACGATGGCGCCGGTGAACGTATCGACACTCTGCACGATGCCGCAGTGGGTGATCGGGCAGCCGCACGAGATGCCCAGCGGCCGGCCTATGAGGATCTCGCCGGGCTCGATCTCGAGCTCGCGGGTGATCATCGGGTTGTGGGGCACGATCTGCTCGCGCGGGCCGTCTTCTTCGGGGAAGTGGTCGAGCACGAAGTCGTACTCGCGGCCCAGGTGGTCCTGCCACTCGTCGCGCGGCGAGGACGCGACCCTGATACGCACGTCCCGGGGCACTGTCTGCCCGGCGGTCTCCGAGGCTGTGGTGTCGGCCGTCGCCGGACCGAACTGCGCCGCGTTCAGCACCGGAGCCTGGTTGCCCCAGCCGCGCGCGGCGCCCGGCGCGCAGCCCGTCGCCGGGTCGCAGCTCGCGCAGTCGCCGGCGAGGGTCGGCCCGCCAGACGGTGCGGCCGCGCCGGTCGGCCGTGCGCCGGCCGGCGTGGTGGCGGCGGCCGGCCGCGCGCTCGCAGCCGGCGGCGCGCCGTCGCCCGGCCGCGAGCCGGCCGGGGCTGCCTGCACGTTCATGAAGTCGGCGGCCAGCGGGATGCAGCGCTTGAGCAGCTCGGGCTTGGCGGGCAGCGCGGTCGCCATGTCGGTACAGGTACGAAAGCCGCACAGGCCGCAATCGAGGCCGGGCAGCTCCAGTTCGCTGAGGGTCGTATCGGTCACGTGTCTGGCTCCTTTACGAGCGCACGCCGAACCCGGCATGCGACGCGATCGAGGTGAGCGACTCCGCCGCCTTGGGGAGCGCTTCGAGCAGGTGGTCGATGTCGTGCTCGGTGGTGAAGCGGCCCATGGTCACGCGCAGCGAACCGCGGGCGCGGATCGTGTCGAAGCCCATCGCCGTGAGCACGTACGACGGTTCGCCGGCGTTATGGGCGCTGCAGGCGCTGCCCGACGACACGGCGATGCCGGCGTCGTCGAGCGCGAACAGCAGGCGGATGGCGTCGGCCTCCTGGCCCGAGAAGCCGAAGCACAGAAACCCGGGCAGGCGCCGGTACGGGTGGCCTATGAGGTAGGCGTTGTCGATCTGCGCGGTGACGGACTCGGAGACGCGGTCGCGGTAGCCGACCAGGCGGGCAGAGTCCACGCCCATCTCGTCACCGGCGAGCGACGCGGCCCGGCCGAAGCCCACGATGCCGGCGACGTTCTCGGTCGCCGAGCGCAGCCCCCGCTCCTGACCGCCGCCCCACACGACCGGCTCGAGCTCGAGGCCGGCGCGCACGTACAGGGCGCCGACGCCCTTGGGACCGTGCAGCTTGTGGGCCGACAGCGAGAGCAGGTCGATGGGCAGGCGATCGACGCAGAGCGGCAGCTTGCCGGCCGCCTGTACGGCGTCTGTGTGGAACAGGGCGCCGGCCTCGTGAGCCAGGCCGGCGAGCTCGACGAGCGGCTGTACGGTGCCCACGACGTTGTTGGCGGCCATGACCGACACGAGGCGCGTCGTGGGCCGCAGCGCCGCGGCGAGCGACTCGGGCCGCACGATGCCGTCGCCGTCTACCGGCAGGTACGTCACTTCGACGCCCCGGCGTTCGAGCTGCCGGCACGGTTCGAGCACGGCGGGGTGCTCGAACGCGCTCGTCACGATGTGCGTGGGCCCCTCCATGGCGGCTACGGCGCCGAAGACCGCCAGGTTGTCGGCCTCGGTGCCGCTGCCCGTGAAGACGATCTCGGCTGGAAGCGCGCCGAGCAGCGCGGCCACCTCGGCGCGCGCGGCCTCGAGGGCGTCGTGCGCCTCGCGGCCGCGGCGGTGCAGGCTCGAGGGGTTGCCGAAGGCGCCGTCGAGGAACGGCGCCATGGCGTCGCGCACGCGCGGGTCGAGCGGCGTGGTGGCGGCGTGGTCGAGATACGTGTAGTCCTCCATGGCCTACTGCCCCCGGTAGAAGTTGAGGTTGTCGAGGGCGCGCACCACGCCGAAGTGCGACTGCCAGCCGACCTCGCGCTTGCCCACGCAGATGGTGCAGGTACCGACCGGCGGGCTGCCGCGCAGCAGCATGTGGTCGCCGGCCTCGGGGGTCTCGAGGATGCTCTTGACCAGCGGGTCGATGCCGATGCCGTAGAGCGCGTTGGCCTCGCGGATCTGCACCAGCGGCGAGACGTCCTGGATGCGCGCCCGAAAGACCTCGCGCTCGGCTTGTGAGACCAGGTCGCCCTTGGTCACGACGCAGACGTCGGCCAGCGAGAGGATGGGGCCGACCTTGAGCGGCAGGTTCATGCCGCTGGTCGCCTCGAGCACGCAGATGCCGAGGCCGCCGTCAACGTAGGGCGCGCAGCGCAGGCACAGGCCGGCCGTCTCGACCAGGAGGATGTTGCAGCCCTGCTTGTCGGCCCACTCCATGGCGTCGCCCAGCACCATCACGCTGCAATGGTCGGGGCAGAGCTCGCCCGAGTAGAGCTTGCGGGTCGGGATGCCGAACTCTTTGGCGAGCAGCTCGTCCTCTTCGGCGAACTGCACGTCGATCTTGAGGAACGCCACGCGCTCGCCGTGGTCGAGCAGCTTGCCGATGGCGTGGCGCAGCACCGACGTCTTGCCGGTCGTGGCCGGCCCAGCGGCGATGGCGAGCTTCATGCGAGGACCCCCTGGAGCTCGTCGCCGGTCAGCGAGTAGACCAAGGCGCAGCTTGTCGCGCAGGCTCGAGAGCACGTCGTCGAGCTTTGTGACCTCGCGTGGCCAGCTCGCGCTCTTCGCTCGTTGGTGCCCGAGGATCTTCATGATGCGGCCCTCGCTGATGACGATGCGAAAGTCCGAGAGCAGCGCGATGCGGGGATCGTGGGTGACGAAGATGAAGATCTTGCGCTGCCGGCGCAGCAGTTCGAGACATCGCGAGCGGTCGATGCCGGCATTCTCGACCTCGTCGAGCAGCACGATCGGCGTGTCGCAGATGATGGTCGCGTCGGCGATCAGCAGCGAGCGGGTCTGGCCGCCCGAAAGCTCCGTCATGCGCACGTCCAGCGCCGATCGCCTCGCCGGTGAGCTGATTGGCGAAGTCGATAGTGTCGGCGATCATGCTCGCGGCGTGCTTGCCGCCCTCGGAGCGCACCCGGGCGTGGATCTCGAGGAACTCGCCGACCGGCAGGTCGGACAGGAACGTGGTGTGCTGGGTGATCAGGGCGATGGGGTTGCGCGAGGGGTCGTTGCGGTACTCCTCGGGCGCGGGCTCGCCGTTGATCAGGATGCGCGCGCCCCGACGGGCGTGTCGCGCGTCGGCGAACATCTCGATGTCGTTGATGAGGGTGGTCTTGCCCGAGCCGGTGGGCCCGACGATGCTCGCCACGTTGCCCATCTGCAGGTCGAGGCGCTCCACGCGGTTCGGGCTCGCCGGTCTTGCCGTGGCCTCCGAGGATGGTGATGGTCTCGATCACGTCTCACTCTTCCTTTCACGAGAAACGCTCGCAAGAAGAGCGATCCGATCGACCGGTGGGGCGGCTCAGACAGAGGCGCGACCCGGCAGGGTTCGCTCTTCATGAGACCGCCGGTGGTCCGGTGGGTCCGCGATCGTAGGGGAGGGACGGGCTCCGCCCGCCGTGGTCTAGGGTGCGCCGGGTGCGCTCTGGCCTTGAGGCCTCGAGGGGGTGGCGCGCTGGGGGTCGTCGTTGCGCGGCCGCGTCGGCTTGTCGAGCCGCTGCTTCTCGCGGCGCTCTATCTGCACCACCTGCGAGTCGTGAACGACGATCTCGACCGAGCCGAACTCGAGGCCGCGCACGGCCTCGAGGATGCGGCACTCGACGTCGGTCTGCGCTGACGCCGTCTGCCGCTTCGGTCTATCGGGTGATCCCCTTGGCTCCACGGCCGCAGTATGGCGTCGTAACCCTTATGATGCAAATAATGATTACTTATTAGTGTGTGGCCCATCATCAGCGCCGCCGTTTGGAGGCGCGACCGGCGGGGCGCGGCCTCAAAAGGCGCGCCCTAAAGGGGGCGCGCCCTAAAGGCGATGCGCACTAAAAGGCGAAGCGCGCCCGCTGGTGCTTTTCGTTGTAGCGCTGGTGATAGTCCTCGGCGCGGTAAAACGTGGTCGCCGGCACGATCTCGGTGACGATCGGCCGCTGGCGCTCGCGATCGGCCTGCAGGCGGGCGAGCACGGCGCGCGCCGTTTGCTCCTGCTCGGGCGACTCGGTGAAGATCGCCGACCGGTACTGCTTGCCCACGTCGGGCCCCTGGCGGTCGCGGGTCGTCGGGTCGTGCATGGCGAAGAAGGCCGTCACGAGCTGCTCGTACGAGATCACCTCGGGATCGAAGGTGACGCGCACGGCTTCGGCGTGGCCGGTCTTGTCGGTGCAGACATCGTGGTAGGTCGGATCGGGCTTCCAGCCGCCGGTGTAGCCGGACTCGGCGTCTTCGACCCCGGGCAGCTTGCGAAAGCGTTCCTCGACCCCCCAGAAGCACCCCGCTGCGAACGTGGCTTTCTCTGACATATGGCGTGCGACCTCGTTTTCTGATTCGTCGATTCGTCTCGTGGGCCGGCTCGACGGCTCACGGCAGGCGGTGCGCGCCTACCGGCGCCGTCGTCGCCATGGTTCCCCGCGGGCGCCGAGTCCACGCTCGGCGCTGCGCGGGCGGTGAGGCGTTCCAAAGCCCGGGCTCGCGGGGTAGAACCCCGACCGACCGATCGGCTGACGGGCGGCGGCGCGGTGGCAGGCCCGTCGCGCTCCGCCGGCCCCGCACCCGCGTCTACCCGGGAGGCACCCGATGACCGTGTTCGAGTGGCGCAGCACCGTCCCGTTCTCCGCCGACCAGGTCTACGCCTGGCACGCGCGGCCGGGCTCGTTCGAGCGGCTCAGCCCGCCTTGGCAGCGCACGCGCGTCATCGAGCGCAGCGGCGACCTGGAGCACCACGGCATCCTGGTGTTCGAGTATCGCAGCGGCCCGTTGCGGGGGCGCTGGGTGGCCGCCCACGGTGACGCGGAGCCGGGACGGCGCTTCAGCGATCGCCAGCTCCACGGCCCGTTCGAGGCGTGGGAGCATACGCACTCCTTCCTGCCGGCCGGTCCCGACCGCTGCGTGATCGAGGACCACGTCGAGTACCGCCTGCCGCTCGGCACGGCCGGCGACGTGGTCGCGGGGTCATCCATTCGCACCATGCTCGAGCGCCTCTTCCGCTTTCGTCACGAACGCACCCTGGCCGACCTCACGCGCCACGCCGCGCACGCCGCCGAGCCGCGCTTGCGCGTCGGGGTGACGGGCGCCGGCGGGTCGATCGGCAGCCAGCTCACCGCCTTCCTCGAGAGCGGCGGCCACGCCGTGGCGCGCATCGGCCGCGGCGCGCCGGCGCGCGCGGGCGACGTCGCCTGGGACCCGGGCGCCGGGCGGCTCGAGGCGGCGGCGCTCGACGGCCTCGACGCCGTCGTACACCTGGCCGGCGAGAACATCGGCCACCGCTGGACGGCGGCGCGCAAGGAGCGCATCGTGGCCAGCCGTCGCGAGGGCACGACGCTGCTTGCGAACACCCTGGCCGCCATGGCGCAGCCGCCCCGGACGCTGCTCTCGGCGTCGGCGGTGGGCTACTACGGCGCCGACCGCGGCGACGCCGTGCTGACCGAGTCGAGCACGGGGGGCGCGGACTTTCTGGCCGACGTCTGCCGTGCGTGGGAGGCGCCGCTCGCCGCGGCGAGCGGCGCCGGCGTCAGGGTCGTGCCCATGCGCTTCGGCGTCGTCATCACGGCGGGCGGCGGCATTCTCGGGAACCTGCTGCCGGCCTTTCGCGGCGGCGCGGGCGGCCCGGTCGGCAGCGGCGACCAGTGGCTGAGCTGGATCGAGCTCGACGACCTGATCGGCGTCGTCGGCGACCTGCTCTACGCCCCGACCGTCGACGGCGTCGTGAACCTCACAAGTCCCGAGCCGGTGACCAACCGCGAGTTCGCCGCGACGCTCGGGCGCGTGCTGCACCGCCCGGCCGTGCTGCCGTTGCCCGAGGCGGTCGTGCGCGCGGCGTTCGGCGAGATGGGCGAGGTGATGCTGCTCGGCGGGCAGCGCGTCGTCTCGGAGCGGCTGCAGAAGGCGGGCTTCGCGCTGCGCTACCCCGAGCTCGAGGCGGCGCTGCGGCTCGAGCTCGGGCGCTTGGCGCACTGACGGGGCGGCGGGGCGGCGAGCCTTTGGACCCGGCAGGGCGGCGAGCCTTCAGGCGCGCCGCCCTGCCGCTCGCGCCTTACAGGACCGGAGGCCCCGCGGGCCCTTGCGGAGTGGCGCCGGCGTCGGGGGGCGGCGACCACCCGTAGTGCGGCGACCAGCTCCAGCCGGGCGGAGGCTGCGGTGTCCAACCCGGAGGCTGCGGGGTCCAGTCCGGGGGTGTCCATCCCGGCGGAGTCGAGCTCGGCGGCGGTCCGCCGGCGGCGGGCGCCGGCGCCGACCGGCGGGCCACGCGCCACTCGTTGACGAGCGTGAGCGCGGCGCCGAAGCCGGCCACAGTGGCCACCAGAACGGCGAGGCCGCCGATGAACGGCACCAGCCACACCAGGCTCGCGAGCAGCGCGCCTACCACGGCCGCCGCGAGGACGTTGTCTCGATAGCGCGACGACGACAGCACCAGGCGGCCCACCAGCGCGGCGCTGCCGACGAAGCAGAAGAGCAAGACGGCCGGCAGGGCGAGCCCCGCGGGCACGACCAGGATGAGGCCGATGATGGTGATGGCCAGCACGGCGAGGAGCACGCCCGCGACCAGCAACCCCACGACGCCCCAGCCGAGCGACGGCCAGAACCTCTCGTGGACGCGATCGCTCACCCGGTTCACGGAGCGCGGGAACAGGCCCGCCACGACCAGCGCGACGATCGGCAGGAAGAGCAGCTGCCACCAGCCGACGATGACCCCCACGGGGCGCGCGATCGCGGCCGCCGCCGCGCTCCGCAGCAGGCCGCCGTTCAGGCCGAAGCTCGCCACACGCACCGTCTTGCCGTGGATCGTGGCGCCCGGTTCGATGACCAGACGGCCGCCGACCACGACGATGCTGGAATCCTGAGCCGCCAGGCCGGCGCCCACGACGGCCGTCGCTTCGATGGTCGCCGTGCCGTCGACCACGACGACGCTCCTCGCGACGGTGCCGCCGATGACCGCGTTGCCGTGGACGACGACGACGCTGCGGACCGCTTGTCCCTGCGCCAGGGTGTAGTCCTGAAAGCGCACGACTGTCTTGCTCGTGGCGCCGGTCGCCGGAGCCGCCGCGGCGAGTGCGGGCGCCACCGCGCCAAGGATCAGGAGGGCGAGGGCGGCGGTCGCCGCGACGGCGATCCGGCGGGGGCCGCACAACGTTCTCATGGCTGATCCTCCTCGTGCGCTGAGGGTTGCTCGTCGGGGGGCGTCTCCGGCGGCGTGGGACTCGACGGCGCGCCTGGGCTCGGCTGCGCGGGGCTTGACGCGCCGGAGTCAGGCGGTGCGGTCTGCGGTGCGCCGAACAGGGGCGGCCACTGCGTCCAGGGCGCGTCGGGCCACGCGGCGCCCGGCGCCGGAACGCCGGCGGGCGACGTTTGTGGCGGCGCGGCCGGCGGCGGTAGGCCGGCGGCGGGTAGGCGGGCGAGGCCGGCGGCGAGGCCGGCGGCGCAGCCTGAGGCGCCGCGGTTTGCGGCGAGGGATAGGCTGCCGGCGGATAGGCCTGCGCCGCGTAGGGCGGCGGTGGGTAGTAGACCCAGCCGTAGGGCTGCGGCGCGACCGGCGCGCCGGTCGGCGGCGCGCCGGCGCCGGGCGCCGGCGTCGCGGCTGGCGCTACGGGAGCGCCCGGCGCGGCCGGTGTCGCCGGCCGCGCCGACTCGGGGGGCGGGGGCCAGGCGGGCTCCGCGGGGGCGGATCGGTCGGAGGCACTGGGCGTGAGCCAGGCGGACGGCTCCGGGCGCGGCGCGGTGTCGCGCGCAAGCAGGCCGCGGGCCACCGTCCGCGACAGGGCGGCCAGAGCGTTGCACACGTGGAACGTCACGAACGCCAGGAGCAGGCCGAGCGGCACCAGCAGGAGCGCCTGCCAGAGCCGGTCGAGGTACCAGGCGCCGAAGTTCAGGCCGTGGTGGAGGACGCCGTTCGTATCGGTGGACTGCGCGTAGCGGTAGTAGATCGGCGCCGTGATCAGAGCCAGCGACGTCGCGGCCAGGGTGATCGAGACCACGAACGAGCACAGGCCGAGCGGGAACTTGATGAACAGGAAGGCGAGGTCCTTCCAGGTGGCGCCCGAGCCGAAGTGGGCCTTGATGCGCGGCCAGGCGCCCTCGGCGCGGCGCCACGGTTGCGGCGAGGGGCGCAGGCTCGTGCCCAGCAGCGAGTCGGCGAGCGCGCGCTCGAAGGCGGCGAAGGCCCACCAGCACGCGGCCGTGAGCCCGAGCACGAAGATCCCTACCCAGATGATGAGCAGTGAGATGCCCACCGCCAGGCAAGACGTGAGAAAGACGAAGTAGAACAGGCCGAGCGGGAACTCGAGGGCGATATACAGCAGGTTGCGCCAGCTTTGCGGCCGCACGACGACGCCGAAGAAGCGGGCGAACGGCGGGCGGCCTGAGCCGCCCGCTCCCGGGGCCGCGACGTCTGGCGTATGGGCTTCCGACATGACTGCCTTCTTGTTGGGCGTAGCCTCCAAGCCTGCTCCCAGCCTAGCCGCGCGATCGCCGGGCGTCGTCGCCCCGCAGGGGGAGATTTCGGTCCCCTGCGGGGGGATGACGCCCGGCGATCTCGCGGCCGGTGGCCACGGCCAGCACGCGGTCGATCTCGGCGAGCGGGTAGGGCATGCCGTCCGAGAACGACGTGTCGGGGCTGTGGTCTGCTGGCGCGGCGTTCGGCTCCATGGGTCCCTCCGGTCCTCTCCAGGGCTTGCCGCCAGCCTAGAGAGCGGCGCCGCGCGCGGCGTCTCGCTACGGCGTGAACGCACCGTCACCGCCAGGGGGGAACTTCGCCGGTCTCCCTCTCCCCGGCGGCGCGCCTGGCTGACCCCCTGAGAGGCGCGCCGGACTGACCCTTGCGGGGCGGGTGGGCTCGAGGAGGCCGGCGCTCAAGGCGGTCGCCGTGTCGCCGGACACGAAGCTGCCGACGGGGCCGGAGGGGCGCGACCTCAGGCGCCGGTGGGCGCCACCAGGCCGATGTTGTAGGCGAGGATGACGGCCTGCGTGCGGTCGCGCAGATCGAGCTTGAAGAAGATGCGCTTGATGTGCGTCTTGACCGTGCCCTCGCTCAGAAAGAGCGTCTCGGCGATCTCGCGGTTCGACAGGCCTTGCGCGATCAGCCCGAGCACCTCGCGTTCGCGGTCGGTCAGCTGGTCGAGGGCAGTGGGCGACGGCCGGTCGGCCGCCGGGCGGCGGGCGAACTCGCCGATCAGGCGCTTGGTGATCGACGGTGAGAGCAGCGCCTCGCCGGCGGCCACGACGCGCACGCCGGCGATCAGGTCTTCGGCGGGTGTGCGCTTGAGCAGAAAGCCGCTCGCCCCGGCGCGCAGCGCTTCGTAGACGTACTCGTCCAGGTCGAACGTGGTGAGCACCAGCACCCGCGACGAATCGTCGCGGCCCAGCGCGACGATCTCGCGGGTCGCGTCGAGTCCGTTCATGCCCGGCATCTGGATGTCCATGAGCACCACGTGGGGGTCGAGCAGCTTCACCTGGGCCACCGCCGCCGCGCCGTCGCCGGCCTCGCCGACGACCTCGAAGCCGTCTTCGCTCTCAAGGATCATGCGCAGCCCCTGGCGCACCATCTGCTCGTCGTCGACCAGCACGATGCGGATCGTCTCGTCAGCAGCCATCGCGGCCTCCTCCCGTCGTCGTGTCGCCGGCCGGGGCCAAGCCCCGCGGCAGGGATCCCGTGCCCTCGAGCGGCAGTCGGGCGATCACCCGAAACCCGCCCTCAGGCAGCGGCCCGAGCTCGAGCTCGCCGCCGAACAGGGCGACGCGCTCGCGCATGCCCAGCAGGCCGCGTCCGCCGCCCAGGCGCTGGTTGTACTGGTCGGCGGCCGGGCGGCCGCCGCCGTCGTCGGTGCAGGCGATCTCGAACCAGTCACCCAGGCGCCGCAGGCGCACGTGCGCCCTGGCTCCGCTGCCGGCGTGTTTGAGGGTGTTGGTGAGAGCCTCCTGCACGATCCGGTAGCCGGAACGGTCGAGGCTGGAGGGCAGGTCGATGCCGGCGCACTCGTCGTCGATCGTCACCTCGACGCCGGCCTCGCGCACCTGCGCGGCCAGGGCGTCGACCTCGGCCATGCCGGGCTGGGGACCGAGCTCTTCGCGGTCGGCGGCGTCGGCTCGCAAGATGCCGAGGAGACGCTCGATGTCGAGCAGCGCCTGCCGGCCGATCGACTCGATCGAGCCGAGTGACTCGCGCACCGCGGCGGGTTGCTTGTCGAAGACGCGTTGCGCGGCGCCGGCCTGCAGCACGACGACGTTCAGCGCGTGACCGACCACGTCGTGCAGCTCACGGGCGAGGCGGCTGCGCTCGAGGGCGACGGCCTCCTGGGCGCGCATCTCGAGGTCGTGCAGGTAGAGGTCGGCGCGCTCGCGCTCGGCGCGAGCGCGCTCCCGCGCTTCGCGCACGCTCTCCCGGTAGGCGCGCAGCACGACGCCGGCCAGCCACACCGCGGAGAACACGAACCAGGACGCGACGGCGAGCCAGATGGTGGCGTTGCCCCGGTAGAGCAGCATGCCGAAGATCGCGATCAGCGTGAGCGAGGCCAGCATGCCGGCCAGCAGGCTGTGCCAGATGTCGTTGCGCGAGGCCACGAAGAACAGTGCGATGGCGCCGCCGGCGTAGCCGACGTTGATGGCGCTCTGGTCGAACACGGCGCCGAGCACCGAGGCGCTCGCGATTACGGCGAAGGCGATCCACGAATGGCTGCGCACGACGACCAGCGGCAAGGTCATGGCCAGCAGCAAGACGGCGCCGAGCGCGCTGAAGTGGTTGAGCTGGGGTGACAGATGCGCGCCGAGCAGCACGACGGCGAAGCCCGCCAGGCACATCCCGGCGGCGAGGGCGACGTCCCAGCCGGTCGCGCCGAGGCCGCGCGCGATCAGGTCGGCAAGACCGCTCCGCGCGCTTGGCTCTGACTGTGAGGGCGCCCCTGCGGCCATCGACTTCTCCTCGCGACTCACGCGGCTCTTGTGCGCTCGACCCTGCGCCATTGTAGACCCTCGGTCTCGACAAAGGAGGCGGACCCGCGGTGGCGAAACCTACGCGCGACGGATGCATACCCACCAGCTCACGGACGGGACCTGACCCCCCTCATCACCGTCCCTGGCCGCGATGGTCCCCCCCGTCGCGGCCGGCCATCCGCCGAGTGTCGAGCAGGCGGGGCGGCGGCTTTGCCGCCGCCCCGCCGTCGAGCCGCTCGGCAGACGTCCCCCGGTCGAGCCGCTCAGCAGCCGCCCCGCCGTCGAGCCACCTCACGGAGCTCACCGCCGCCACGCCGCCTCTTCCCGGTCGACCGGAAAGGCGTTCCGGCGCGGTAGGATGACGCCCATGACCACGGCACGGACACCCTTTCTCAGCGCCCGCCGGGTGCGCATGCTCGACGCCGCCGTCGCGGTGTGGGTCGTGTTCTGGATCGTGATCGGGGTGACCGCGGCGCTCGAGATCGGACAGCTGAGCACGCTGGGGGACACGGTGGTACGTACCGCCGACGGCCTGCAGAAGACGGCCGATACGTTAAGCGGCCTGGCGAGCATCCCTTTGGTGGGCGGCTCGCTCGGCGGCGCGGTCAAGCAGCTCGGCGACACCGCGGCGGCGGCCAAGGCCGAAGCGGCTTCGGCCAAGGTCACCATCCATCACGTCAGCCTGATCCTCGGGATCGCGCTGGGCGTCGGTCAGACGGCGCTCGGTCTGCTGCTCTACCTGCCGCTGCGGCTGCCCTGGCGCCGCGAGGTCAACGACGTGCGACGAGCGCTGGCGGCCGACCCAGCCGATCCGGCGTTGACGCGCTACCTGGCGCGACGTGCCGCCGAGAGTATGACCTATGCCCAGGCGCGAGCCTGGGGCGGCGACCCGTGGCGTGTCGCCGAGAGCGGCGACGCGTGGCGCCTTGCCGACCTCGAGTTACAACGCCTCGGCCTGCGACGGTAGCGGGCGGGCGCGGCGGCATCGCCTTCGAGAACGCAAACGACGGCAGGTAGAGCCAGACGAGGCCCACGGCGAGCACGACGACGGCATAGCAAAGCTGGCGGATGGTCTTCCCCATGGCGAGCCCTCCGAGGATTCGATTGCCTCGCTACTCAGAATACCGCGAGGCCCAACAGGTTGCGACCCGGCGAGCCCGACCTGCAGGCGGTCTCCCGAGCCCCCCTCGCATGGTCGCGCTCCTAGCGCTATAGAATAGGGCGCCACCCGGCCAAGCGACCTTCTGGAGGAGGGGCCATGAAGGCCAAGCTCACGATCGCTCTCGTTGTTGCGTCCTGCGTGTTCCTGGCGGCGGCCGTGTTCGCCGTCGCTACGGCGCGCGCGACGCAGGTCACAGCGACCTCTGCCGTCACCGCCGACAAGACCGCCGAGATCGCCCCCGACCTGTCGGGCACGAACCTCGTCTGGCAAGAGCTGAACGGCGACGACTGGAACGTGTACTACGGCGACGGGGCATCCGGCACGTTGCCCGGCAAGGTCACGGCCCTCACCGCCCCCGGCGACCAGATCCGGCCGCGCGTCAGCGACACCGACCCCGGCCAGCCCGACAACCACGTGCTGATCGTCTGGGAGGACCACCACAACGGCGACGCCGACATCGACGGCTACGACATGACCACCGGCAAGTCGCTCGCCATCTGCACCGACGCCGCGCAGCAGGTGGCGCCACGGATCTCGGGTGACTGGGTCGTCTGGCAGGACGACCGCAACGGCAACTGGGACATCTACGGCGCGACTATCGATCCCGCGACCGACACCGTCTCGGCGGCCACGCCGATCTGCGACGAGTCGCACGACCAGATCGAGCCCGACGTCTCGGGCGACACGGTGGTGTGGGTCGACGAACGGTACGGCGACGAAGACATCATGGGCTACGTCGACGGCTACACGTTCCCGATCTGCATAGACGACGCGATCCAGGACCAGCCGGCCATCGCCGGCAACACCGTGGTCTGGCGCGACGCCCGCAATGCCGCCACCTCGGGCGCCGACATCTACGGCTACGACCTGCTCACGAGCCGCGAGTTCCCGGTCTGTACGGCGGCCGGCGACCAGGGTTCGCCCGCGGTCGACCAGGACCTCGTCGTGTGGAACGACGCGCGCTCCACCACGACAGGGCTCGACGTGCGGGGCTACGACCTGTCGCTGCAGCAGCCCTTCAAGGTCGTCGCGCTGGCGGCGTCCCAGAGCCAGCCGACCATCTCCGACTACCGGGTCGTGTGGGCCGACAAGCGCACCGGCGGCATGGCCGATCTGTGGACGGCTACGCTGACGCCCTGGAACGCGCGCCTCGCGATCGACGGCGGCACGGCCTGGACGCGCGACAAGACCGCGAGCCTCAAGCTGTTCGCCCAGGGCAAGACTGGTGTGGTCACGCAGATGACGCTGGCCAACGTCGGGGCCGGCGCGCCGGCGGGCAAGGCCGAGCCTTACTGGCCGAGCAAGTCGCCCTGGTATCTGACGGCGGGCGACGGCCTGAAGACGATCAGCGTGACCTACGCCGCCCTGAGCGGCGCGCCCTCGCCGACGATCTTCGCCTCGATCACGCTCGATACCGTCGGCCCCAGCGTCCGCGTGCCCTTGGCCGTGACGGTGACCAGGGGTGCGACGGCGTCAATCGGCTATCGCGTGACCGACAATCTCGCCCATAGCGCAATGGTCACCGTCCGCGTCCTGAACGCCAAGAGCGAGGTCGTCAAGGTGCTCGTGGTCGGCAAGGTCACGACGAGCGCCCTCCACGAGGCCAAGTTCGTCTGCAACCTCGCGGTGGGCACGTACACGGTGCACGCCACGGCCACCGACCCGGCCGGCAACAAGCAGACCAGGATCGGCACGAACACACTGACCGTCAAGTAGAGCGGGTCGCCGAGACCCGGTCGCCGCGGCGCGACGAACGTGAGGGCCGCCGGGCCGGCCGGACAGCGAGAACGCGAATGGGGCGAGTGGCTCAGAGCCACCCGCCCCATTCTCCTTGGCTGAGCGGCCGCCTTACGAGCGACCGCCGCCTGTGGCGCCGGTCCGGCCAACCGTCGCACACACCTTGGGGGTCCAAGGGCCGTGCCGCAGGGCCGGCGATGCCACCCTCTCCAGGTGTCCGGCTCAGCGGTATGGGCAAGGTCGGTGATGCCCCGATGGTGGTATCGCAACACCGTTTGCGCGGCGCGCGGTAGGCTATGCGCTGTCGAAAGGAGCGACCATGACGACAGACGGGATCGTGCACTGGGACGACTGTCCGCGCCGGCGCGCCGACTGGGGACCGTTGGCCGCCGAGTGGACCGATCTGGGGGTCGGCGCCGGAGCGACGAAGTCGGGGCTCCGGCGCGTGCGCATCGACCCCGGCCGGCTCGCGACGCCCGTGCACGGGCACGCCGTCGAAGAGGAGCTCGTCTACGTGCTCGGCGGCGCCGGCCTGAGCTGGCAGGGCGGCGAGACCTTCGCCATCGGTCACGGCGACTTCATCGACCACCTGCCGCACTCGCGCGCGCACACCCTGATCGCCGGGGTCGAGGGTCTCGACGTGCTGATCATGGGCCCCGACGTCCACGCCGAGGTGGGCTACCTGCCGCGCGCCGGCGTGGCCTGGATAGGAGACACCTGGACGACCGCCGGCGACGGCGAGCATCCGTGGGCGCGCGAGGTCGCTGCCGGTGAGCTGCCGCTGCCGGCCGCGCCCAGCGCGCGGCCCCGCCATATCGTCAACGCCCGCGACGTCGCCGTGCAGGCCAAGGCGGTGGGCGACACCGACCGCCTGCGGCGCGACCTGGGCAGCGCCGCCGGGGCCAAAACCTGCGGCGCGCAGCTCGTCACGGTCGCGGCCGGCAGGATCGGCTGCCCGCCCCACGTGCACAGCGCCGAAGAAGAGGCCTTCGTCGTGCTCGACGGCGACGGCGCCTGCCTGCTCGGCGACGAGGAGCACCCCCTGCGCGTGGGCAGCATCGTCGTGCGCCCGCCCGGCAGCGGCGTGGCCCACGCCATCCGCGCCGGCGCCGCCGGCATCACGTATCTGGCCTACGGCGACCGCATCGCCGACGACATGTGCTACTACCCGCGCTCCAACAAGATCAGCTTCGGCTTCGCCGGCCTGATCGGGCGCATCGAGAAGCTCGACTACTGGGACGGCGAAGGGCTCTAGGCGGCCGCGGGTCGCCGCGCCTTCAGCGCTGCGCGTCGAGCCGCTGCGCGCTCCCGAGCCGCTGCGCCCCGAGCCGCTGCGCCCCGAGCCGCTGCGCGCCCCGAGCCGCTGCGCGCCCCGAGCCGCTGCGCGCCGCGAGCCGCTGCGCGCCCCGAGCCGCTGCTCCACGCGACGGCGCGGCTAGCCGACGCCCCTCTCCCGGTCAGCCTTGAGCACGAAGGCGCGCATTTCTTCGACGATGTCGGCGTCGAGCGGCTCGGGCACGTGATGCTCGAGGATCTCGCGCGCCTTGGCGAGGGAGCGCGCGTACAGGTCGGTCGCGCCGTCGCCCTGCCACTCCTCGCGCACGCGGCGGTCGAGCAGCCTGGGCTGTGACTGCTCGCGCATGTGCCGGTAGGTGCTGTCGAGGCTCAGGAAGTCGCCGAAGGCGCCCACTTTGTGGATCTCGTCGACCATGAGGCGCTCGTCGTCGATCGTCGATGCCGTTGACCACGAACTTGATCATCTGCGCGAACTCGTTGTCCATGACGAGTTGCGCGCAATCGAAGGTGACTCCCGACTCGATCATCCCCGCGCCGTAGATGATGCTGGCCCCTGCCAGCGCCACCGTCAGTCCGGTGAGGGTCTTCTCGTGACCGCTCTGGGCGTCACCGAGCTTGGAATCGCCCTACGCACCGGCGATGTAGCTGGGCAGCCGGTACTGCCGGGCGAGCTGGGCGACGGCGGCGCCGATCAGGGCGAGCTCGGGCGAGCCCACCGACGCCGACGCGTAACGCAGGTCCATGGCGGTGGTGGAAGAGCCGTAGATGATCGGCGAGCCGCGCTCGGTGAGCTGCGCCAGCACGATGCCCGACAGGACCTCGGCGTTGTGCTGCACGAGCGTGCCGGCCAGCGTGACCGGCGCCGAGCCGCCGGACATGGCCATCGAGAGGATGGTGTCGGGCAGGCCGGCCCGCGAGCACTCGATGATCACCTCGGTGGCGTCGCGCGGCAGCTTGAGCGGGCTCACCGGGCAGACCCCGAGGCCCAGGAAGGGCCGCTCGCGCAGCTTGTCTTCGCCGCCGGCGACGATGGCCGCCAGCTCGATGCACTTGCGTGCTTCCCACTTGTCGATGGCCTCGCAGCCCACCGGTTTGGTGGTGTTGTTGAGGGCCGCCTCGAGGCCGTGCAGGGCGTAGGTCTCGGTGGGCACATCGGTGGCCCCGACGGCCGACTCGTAGCCGTCGATGTCGCTCATGGCGTCGACCAGGCGGGCGATGTCGGCGACGTCGGCGATGGTGGGGTCGCGGTACTCGCCGGAGTAGGGATCGATGTACTTGATGCCCTCGTCGAAATTGGTGAAGGTCACGCGGCCCGGCTCGACCACGAAGTCGCGGTCGGGCGTGCGACCGCAGTACCTGATGGCGGGCGGGCAGGCGGCCAGGGCGTCGGCCACGACGTGCGCCGGCATGCGCACGATCCGCGCGTCGCGGTCGACCCGGCAGCCGCCGTCGCTCAATATGTCGAGCGGCTCGTCGTCTTCGACGAAGACCCCCGTGCGCTCGAGGACCTCGAGCGTGGCCACGTGGATGTCGTCGATCTCGGCGGGGGTGAAGACGTTGAGTGACAGGCCTCCGCTGCGTGTCCGTCCGGCGTGATGGGGCCGTTTCACGAAGCACCTCCGAGTCCGACGACGAGGGTGAAGGCAGAGGGGACGGCCGCCGTTGATCGACGACGGCCGTCCGGCGCGTCGTCGATCAGTCTATCGGATGCGCTTCGGCAGATGGGCCGCCGCGCGGCGCCGACGCCGGCGCGCGGTAGAATCGACGCATGACCGATACGAACGTGGTCATAGGCATCGATGTGGCGGCGGTACGGCCGAGCACGGCGGTGGCGGTGCGCATGGCGCGCCGACCGGGCCGCGGCGGCGGCTCCGGCTCGGGCGTGGTCGGGACCGTCATCGAATGGATGGAAGCCGATCATCGCCGGCCGGACCAGGTCGACGCGTTGATGGCGTGGATCGGGCGGCACGAGCCGGCCGTGGTCGGCATCGACGCGCCACAAGACTTCAAGAGCCCGCGGCGGCGGCCTGCGGGCACGCCGGCGCGCGGCGGCAAGGCGGCGGCGACGGCGACGTGGCAGCGGGCCTGCGACCGCGAGCTTCTCGCTCGCCGCATCAGGCTGTATCCGGTCCCCTCGAAAGATGCGGTCGCGTCGGGCGAAGCCCGCCTGCCCGACTGGATGGGCGCAGGCTTTGACTACTTTCGCCGGTTGCGGCGCGCCGGCTTCGAGACCCCCGAGCAGGCCGTCATGCCCGGCATGCTGGGAGGACCGCCGGCGGTGATCGAGGTGTATCCGTACGGGGCGTTCGTGGCGCTGCTCGGCGGGCTGCCGCCCAACAAGGGTACGCGGGCGGGTCAGCGATTGAGGGTGGTCGCGTTGCGCCGCGCGGGCCTCGAGTGGGACGAGTACACCGACGGGCGCCGTTATCAGGCGTCGCAGCCACTCGGCCAGAATCTCACTTAACCCCTGCAAAGCGGCCACATTTTGTCCACGGCCGTTATCACCTGTCGCACTCGCAGAGCGCCAGTTTCAGCGGGTCCCGTGGACAAATCCGTGGACACGGACGCGCTCGCACACGACCACGATCTAGCGCAAACGGAAGAAGATGATCACGGCCCGTCGCCTGAGCCAGCAGGCGGCGGGCCGCTGGTAGTGCATTGGCCTCTTGGGCGGACCCGTCAGCCCAGATCGTCGAGCACGAGGTCGACGTCGTCGCGGCTCGTCAGCGGGTTGATGAAACACAAGCGCAGCACGGTCTCGCCGTCGTGCCTGGTGGGAACCGCGAAGGCCAGGCCACGCTGCAGCGCCTGTGCCGACCAGGCGTCGTAGTCGGCTGCATTCCAGCCGCAACGACGCACGAGCAGCACAGTGAGAGCCGGCTCGAGCACGAGCTCAAGCCGCGGGTGCAGGGCGACCTGCTCGGCGGCGTAGGCGGCGATCGCAAAGCAGCACTCGACGGCCTCAGCGTAGGCGCCCCAGCCGTAGGCCTGCAGCGAGACCCACAGTGGCACGCCGCGAATGCGGCGCGTGAGGTGGATGGCAAGGTCCGAGGGGTTGTCGCCGGCCGTACCGGAGAGCCAGTCGAGGTAGTCGGCCTCCTGGGTGTGCGCCGGCCGCGCCACTGCGGCGTCGCGGTAGAGCACAGCGGCACAGTCAAACGGCGCATAGAGCCACTTGTGCGGATCGACGATGAAGGAGTCGGCTCGCTCGATGCCGGCAAACAGCGGGCGAACCCGGGGGGCCAGCAGGGCCGCGCCGCCATAGGCGCCGTCGACGTGCAGCCAGATGCCGCGCTTCTGGCACAGGGCAGCCAGGCCGGCGAGGTCGTCGACGGCACCGTTGTTGGTCGCCCCCGCGGTGGCGACGACGGCCACGATATCGTCGGGGTCGCGACCGTCGAGGGCGACTCTGAGGGTCTCGGGGGTGAGGCGGCCGTAGGCATCGGCCGGGGGCGCCGTGACGCACTCGCAGCCCATGATGCGTGCTGCCGCCATAACCGAGGCGTGCGCCGAGGAGCCGGCGACGATGACCTGTCGGCGGGCGCTGGCGCAGCGTTCCCCGCGGGCGGCCACCAAGGCGCTCAGCGTGGCGATCGAACCGCCGCTCACAAAGGTGCCCCCGGCGCTGTCCGGAAACCCCACCACGTCGGCAAGCCAGCGGATCACGGCGTCCTCGGCGTCGGCGGCCAGGCCGGCCTCCGCACGGCTGCCGCCGTAGACCATCGCCGCCGAGAGGGCCATGTCGGCGATCGCTGAGGCGACCGTAGGCGCCCCGGGGATGAAGGCCAGGTAGCGAGGGTGATCGGGCGGCACGGCGGTGGGCAACACGACGCCGAGCAGCAGCTCGACGGCGGCCTGGATGCCGATGCCTTGCGCGCTCAGCTCGGGCAGCGTCGCGGGCGCTGCTGGTGGCAAGACCGCCTCGCGATCGGCAAGCCTCGTTAAGGACCAGGCGAGTACCCGCTGTGCTGCGGCGACGTCGGCGGATGTCGGTTCATGGAGTGACATGGACGTCATGGTACAGGTGACTGGCGTGCACCCCAAAGGGGTGGCGTCGGTTCCGTACCAGCCGTCCACGCCACGAAACGTTCAGAGCATGTGGTGAACACGGCCTGGGCCGGCGAAAGCACGTACAGTGAAGAAAGCGACGAGGGGAACACGAACATGAGTGACATGACGCCCGATCAAGTGATCGCCCAGATCGACGAGTGGCACAATCGCGAGGTGCGCTATCAGGTGCTGGACGGCGCCCTCACCAACCGCAACTACCTCGTCACGGTCGCCGGCGAGGCCGGCCAGCCGGGCGTCGGTGAGTTCGTATTGCGCATCCCCGGCGAGGGTACCGACAGCTTCATCGACCGCGAGTCCGAGCAACGAAACCGCGCAGCCGCGGCGGCCGTCGGCGTGGCCCCTCCGGTGCTTCACCTGATCCAGCCCGGCTACTGCACGATCGTACCCTTCGTCGTCGGCGAGACCATGCACTCCAAAACGATCGCCGGCCATCCTGAGCGCCAGCGTCTCATCGTCGAGGCGGTGAGGGCATGCCACGACGGGTCCGTCTTCGGCAACGAGATCAGGGTCTTCGACATGATCCGCGACTATACGCGCAGGGCGCGCGAGGTCGGCGCTCCACAGCCGCACGAGACCGAATGGATGGTCTGGGTCGGACAGCGCATCGAAAAGGCGATGCAGCGCGACGAGCCTGCGCCCGTGGCCTGCCACAACAACCTGCTCTCCGAGAACTTCATCCTCACGCCCGCGGGCCGCCTGTGGGTGCTCGACTGGGAGCATGGCGGCATGAACGACCCCTACTTCGACCTGGGCGACTTCTGCGTCGAGCATGCGCTCACAGACGACGAGGAGAGGTCTGCGCTCACCACCTACTGCGGGAGCGTGGAGGAGCACCGTTATGCCCGCATGATGCTCTACAAGCTGGTCGTCGACCTATGGTGGAGCATCTGGGCCATGATCCAGTACAAGGTCTCCAGACTCCGGTTCGACTTCTATGCGTACGGTACGGACCGCATCGCGCGTTTTTGCGCCAACGCCGCGCACCCCGACTTCGAGGGCTGGCTCGCGCAGGTCTGAGCTTGCAACGCTGCGCTATCACTGGCGTGTGGCCTGTCGTCAGCGAGCGTCTCGGCCACGCCACCGTCGCGATCACTCTCGACACCTATTCGCATGCCATCCCGGCGATGCAGGAGGAGGCGGCGATGAGGATCGCAGCGGTGGTGTTCGTGCCCCACGGGGATTGATCGCGGGCGAACTCGTCCCTGCCTCAGGAGAGCCGGCGGCTGCCCAACGCCGCCTCGATCGCGAGGATCGTCGCGTCCGGGTCTTCCACCTCGACAACGAGCTTGGCGTAGGTCTCGTCGCGCAGACTTAACGCTACCGCGCGCTCTGGATGGTGGACGTCCCAGAAGACGCGCTCGCCGTTCTGGTGGAACGTGCCCGCCGTGATCACGCCCGGTACGCTGGTCCCGGGAGCCCGTACGCCGTGGTACCAGTGCCGCGCCTCCTCTTCGTCTCTGGCGGCCCCCAGCACGTGTTCGAGCGGGATGGCAAGCTCGCTCTTCAGCGCAAAGATGCGGTCGGCGCCCTTGACATGGACGAGCAGGGTATCAGCGGTGAGCTCGATCTCGGCCACACGAAGCTCCTCTCTTTGGGTTTGCCCTCCGGCTGTTCGCTCAGTTCGCCCCGGGCTTTCAGACGTGCAGGTAGCGACGCAGTGCCAGCGTGCTGCCCAGCGCCCCCAGCACGGCGCCGCAGAGCACCAGCGTGGGAAGCAGCCCCAGCGGCCAGGAACCGGCCTGTGCGAAGAGCGGGTAGCGGACCGGGCTCAGGAAGTCGAGCTTTGCCTGGTGGATCCAGTCGTCGACCGCCCAGTTGGCGCCCCACACGGCCAGCGCGGCGATCAGCGAACCGATCAGGCCGGTGATGAACCCCTCGAGTGCGAACGGCCAGCGGATGAACCAGTCGGTCGCCCCGACCAGCTGCATGATCTCGATCTCGCGGCGGCGGGCGAAGATCGACAGACGCACGGTGGTCGAGGTGAGCAGGATCGCAGCCAAGGCAAAGAGCACGGTCACGGCCCACATCGCCTTCTCGACCAGACTGACCGTGCCCAGCAGGCTGCGCACCGTCGCTTTGGCGTAGCTCACGCAGGAAGAG
>CAVWIH010000020.1:0-164698 GCA_963755025.1 uncultured Actinomycetes bacterium | reverse complement strand
GGGTTAATGTCGGCGGCAGAGCAGAAGGAGGACGCCATGGCCGGTTGCCCCGGACGCGATCTCATCAACTGGACGCCCGACGACATCTTCGATGGCCCTGCCGCGAGTGCGGCGCCCCGGTGGAGTTCTTCAAAGACGACAAGCGCCGGCGCTGCGCGAGCTGCTGCGCCGTCATGTTCAATCCGCGCATCACGCGCACCTGCGCCGACTGGTGCGCCTCGGCCGACAAGTGCTCGATGTCGCGCGACGGCTTGGGCCCGCTCGCAGCCCCGCCGGCCGCCGCGGACCCGGCCAAAGAACCCAGCCTGGCCTGAGCCGCACCCCGATCGCGGCGCGCCCGAACGCGGCGCGCCGGCCCGGCGTGAGCGGGGGCCGGCCGACGCGCGGGCCCTGTGCCTAGCCGAGCAGCTCTCTCACGAGCTCGAAGGCGAACACCGACTGAAAGGCGAGGTCGCGCACGGTGATGCGTTCGTCGACGTTGTGGAACAGCGGTGAGACCGCCGCCCCGTCGTCAACCAGAAACGGCGCAAAGTTGTAGGCCACGACGCCCGGGAACGCCGCCCGGAACCAGTTCGAGTCGGTAAACCCGACGGAGTGGATCGGCACGATCTGCGACCCCGGCACCAGGCGCGCCATCACCGCGGTGACGGCCTCGCGCAGCGGCGAGTCGGCCGGCGAGGCGTTGCCCTCGATGGTGCCCAGGAACGACAGCTCCCAGCGCGCCTCGACGCCGGCCAGCGCCGCCGCCACCTCGGCGGCTACGCGCTCCTCGTTCCAGCCCACCGGCATGCGGCAATCGACCGTCACCACGACGCTCCCCGGGTAGACGTTCACCGGCTCGCCGCTGGAGTGCACGATCGTCGGCGAGAAGGTGACGCCGTAGAGCGGCGCCAGCAGGTCGGCGGCGCGCCGGTCGCGCTCGCCGAGCTCGGCCAGAGCGGCCCGCGCGGTGCCCTCGTCAGCAGCCCGGCGCGCAGCGCGGGGTCGGCCACCAGCAGCTCGACGTACTCGGGAGGCACGGTCTCGAGGCTGGGGCGCGGCTCGTAGTCGTGCAGGGCGCGCACCACGTCGGCGGCGCCCACCACGGCGTTGCCGTGGCGCAGCGGCACCGAGGCGTGGCCCGACTCGCCGCTCACGATCACGCGGAACTGCGCCGTACCCTTTTCGCCCACGTGCATCTCGTAGAGCCGCGTGTCGTCGGGCATGGTGACGAACTCCCCGCCGCCCTCGTTCAGCAGGTAGTCGCAGCGCACCAGGTCGGGGCGCTGCGCGCACAGCCAGCGCGCCCCGCCGATGGCGCCGTCTTCTTCGTCGGCCTCGGCCACAAAGACGACCTCGCCGGCGAACTCGACGCCCTCGTCGACCAGGCGCCGCATGACTACGCAGAACGCCGCCAGCAGGTTCTTCACGTCGACCGCGCCGCGCCCCCACACGTAACCATCTTTGACAACGCCGGAGAACGGCGGTTCGGCCCACTCCTCGGCCGCGGCCGGCACCACGTCTTCGTGGGCCATGAGCACGAGGCGCGGCCCGGGGCGCGCGCCGCGCAGCGTAGCCACGAAGCTGCGGCGCGCGGCCGGTTCGCCGCAGATCTCGCCGGTCAGCCCGTGACCGCGAAAGTAGTCGTCGAGAAAGGCCGCCACCGCGCTTTCGTTGCCGGGCGGGTTGCTCGTGTCGATGGCGATCAGCGCGCTGAGCAACTCGGTCGTCTCGCGCTCGACGCGCGCGAGCAGTTCGGGGGCGATACCGGCGATCTCCACGGTGGGGTCTCCTCTCGGTGTTCGGCTTCGAATCCTATAGTGAGGAGCCCGCGACTTCACGCGGGGGCTCGCGCCGCGCGCGCTTCGTACGCGTAAGCTTTCGAGCGCCCGGGCAGTGCGGTATAGTGAGCGCCCGCGCGGAGAAGTGGCCGAGTGGCTGAAGGCAGCCGCCTGCTAAGCGGTTAACGGGTGTTTAGCTCGTTCCCGGGTTCGAATCCCGGCTTCTCCGCCAGCATCTCGCCGAACCGGGCTCGTACGCGCGGCGTTTTGCGGTATACTTCCACTCCCTGTGCGCCAGTAGCTCAGCTGGATTAGAGCGTCGGTCTACGGAACCGAAGGTCGGGGGTTCGAATCCCTCCTGGCGCGCCAAGGAACCCCCACTCACCGGTCCGGCATGCGCTCGGCCATGGCGGCCCGCCACGGCGCCGGGGCGAACGGGTCGGCGAAGTACTGCGTCTCGTGCGTGACCAGCCCGTCGGCGAACTCCATGATGCTGACGCTGAAGGTCGGCGCGCCGTCGTAGGTGATCACGCACTCGCTCAGCCACAGGTCTCCCGCGCCCATCAGGCGCCGCACCTCGAAGTGCCGCTCGGCCGGGTGTCCGCCGCGCTGCCGCCTGATGGTGTCGCGGCCGCGAAAACGTTCGCCGGACTGCGGGTAGTCAAGGACCGCGTCGGGCGCGTAGATCGCGTGTTCCGCCTCGGCGTCGCCTTCCTCGGACGCCTGCCAGTGCCGTGCGAGGAGCGCCCGGGTGTCCGTGTCAACGCTCATGAATGCCTTCTTTTCGCGATGGATCGTCCTTCACTGGTACCCGAAGATACGAGGAGCCTCGCCTCGTCGAGCGAAGCGCCCCCACTCCCCAGGCGTCGCCCACACGCCAACGGCGTCGCCCCCGGCCCGAGTCCTTACAATGGACGACACTCCACCGGGCGACGCACGTGCTGGGAGTCAGTTGCCGAATAGCGATGTAAGGACCCACGCGGCTCCGCCGCGCCTGCGCTTTCGCGTTCCCCCCGAGCCGTCGCACCTGCGGCGCGCCCGCGAGCGCATTCGCGACTACCTGCGCCAGTACAGCGCCGAGCGCGACCTGATCGACGACCTCGTGCTGTGCGTCGAGGAGGCGGCCACCAACGCCATCCGCCACAGCGGCGTCGACACCGACATCGAAATCGCCCTCGAGTTCGACGACGGCTGCCTGGTGGCGCTGGTCAAGGACCGCGGCGTGGGCTTCGACGTGACGAGCTTTCGGCCGGAGCGCGTGCCCGACCCGGGCAAAGACCACGGCCGCGGGCTGTTCATCATCGCCGCCCTCATGGACTCGCTCGACCTGAGCGTCGACGGTGGGCTCGAGGTGCGCATGAAGCGCAAAACGGCGGCGCGTCCCGTGGCGGCCGCGCTCGACAGCGGCCTGGGCGAGCTCAGCGTGTGGGGCGACCCCGCGACCACGTCGTCCGCGCTCGAGCAGCGCGAGGCGCGCACGCGCGCCCTGCTCGACGAGGTCGACGAGGCCTTCGTAGCGCTGGACTGGGAGTATCGCTACGTACACGCCAACCGCATGGCCGTGCGCATGCTCGAGCGATCGCTGCCCGAACTGCTCGGCCGCACCCTGTGGGAGCTGTTCCCGCACCTCGCCGACGACCCGTTGGGCGAGCGCTTCCGCGACGCCATGGAGCTCGGCAAGCCCTCGGTGTCCGACCACCGCTCGCAGGTCAGCGGCGACTGGATCGAGGTGCGCATCTACCCGACGTCGGTGGGCGTCAGCGTCTACTATCGCGAGATCGCCGAGCGCAAGCGCGCCGAGCTCGAGCGCGAGACGACCATCGCCTTTTTGCATATCGTGAACGAAAGCGAGACGCTGGGCGCGCTGGCCGACGCGACGATCGCCTTCTTCGAGCGCCACTCGGGTTGCGAGGCGGTCGGGCTGCGCCTGCGCGACGGCGACGACAACCCCTACGTCATCACGCGCGGCCTCTCGCCCGAGTTCGTCGCCCTCGAACGCAGCCTCGCCGGCCTCGACGACGAGAGCCGGGTGTGTCGCGACGCAGCCGGCCATGCGACCCTGGAATGTCTGTGCGGCGACGTGGTCGGCGGCCGCCTCGACCCCGCCGCGCCGTACACCACGGCGCGCGGCAGCTTCTGGTGCAACGACACCGCCGCGCTCCTGGCGACGATCGACCAGAACGCGCGCCAGGCCCCCCTGCGCGGCCGCTGCATGAGCGAGGGCTACCAGTCGGTGGCCCTCGTCGGCCTGCGGGTCGGCGACGAACGGCTGGGGTTGCTGCAGCTGAACGACCGCCGTACCGACCGTTTCGCCGCCGCAGACATCGAGCTCTGGGAGCGGCTGGCCGACCAGCTCGCCGTCGCCATCTCCAAGCTGCGACTCGAAGAGGAGCTGCACGACAGCAGGAGCCGCGAGCGCTTTTTGGCCGAGGTGGTCGAAGACGCCGCCGCGCCGTTCGGCGTGGGCGCCCCCGACGGCCGACTGCTCTTCTTCAACCAGGCGTTCGCCGACCTCACCGGCTACAGCCGGCAGGAGCTCGAGAGCAGGGCCATCACCTGGGCGATCGACCTCACGCCGAAGCGGTGGCGCAAGCCCGAGGCCGCCCTGCTGGCCAAGGCGGTGCGCGACCGCCGTCCGGTGCGCTACGAGAAGGAGTACGTGCGCAAAGACGGCGCCGTCTTGCCGGTCGAGGCGTTCGTGCAGCCCATCTTCGACGCCGCCGGCGAGCTCGTGCACTACCGCTCGTTCATGACCGACATCTCGCAACGCAAGCGCGCCCAGCAGGAGCGCCGCAGCGCCGAGCTCGAACGCGAACGTCTCCTCGAGGACTCCCAGACACAGGCCGAGGAGCTGCAGAACCAGGGCGAGGAGCTGCGCCTGCAAAACGAGGAGCTGCGCGCCCAACGCGACGCGATTGTGCGCGAGAGCGAGCTGCGCGCCGGCCTGAACGCCATCTCCGCCCACCTGCACTCGACGCTCGAGACCGACGAACTGCTCAGGCTGACGCTGCGCGAGGCCACGCGCGTGCTCAGCGTCGACGGCGCCGCGATCGAGCTCCGCGAGGGCGACGCCTGGCCGGTGCGCCACGCCCACGGCCTGTCCGACGACGCCTTCGGCCGGCCGCTCATCGACCAGCCGCTGATCGCCCGGCTGGTGGCGGGTACCGGCGATGTGCTGGTGAGCGACGACGCCGCCCACCACGCCGACATCGGGCCCGCGGCCAGGCGCCACGGCATGCGCTCGCTCGTAGCCGTGCCGCTGCTCGAGCGCGAGCACGCCGTCGGCGTGCTCATCCTGTTTCAGCGACGCGGCGCGCGCCGGTTCGAGGCGGCCGAGGTCGACTTTGCCAGGCGCCTGGGCACCACGGTCGGGCTGGCGATCGAGAATGCGCGCCTGTTCACGGCGGCGCTCGACGCGCAGCGCGAGGCCGCTCTTGAGCTGCGCCGCACGGAGCTGCTGCTCGAGGCCGCCACCACCCTGTCGTCGTCGGCCGACCTCGACCGCATGCTGCAGTCGCTGGGCGACCTGCTGGTGCGCTCCACCGCGCACTCACGCATCGTCCTCGAGCTCTGGGACGAGGCGCGCCGCGAGGTCGAGGTCGCCGTCTCGCGGGGGGCCGAAGCCGTCCCCAGGCAACGCTTCGGCTTCGATCAGGTCTCCGCCGCGACGCGGCAGGTGATCACTACCCACAAGAGGCTCATCATCGACTACTCGGCGACCGCGCTCCCCGACCCCATGGGCGACTACTTGGACGAGCACGGCTTTCGCCTGCTGCTGGCCGTGCCGATCGTCTATCGTGAGCGGCTCGTCGGCCTCATCATGGTCGACGAGCCCGGCGAACGGCGCCCCTTCAGCCCACAGGAGCTGGAGCTGATCGAGGGCATCGCGGCGCAGACCGGTGCGGCTATCGAGAACGTCCGCCTGTTCGAGACCGAGCTCGCCGCCCGCGAGGCCGAGTCGCAGCGCGTCGCGCGGCTCTCCGTCCTCAAAGACGTGGCTGACTCGGCGTCGTCGTCGCTGAACGTCCATACGGTCGCCGCCAGCGTCGTGGGCGCGGTGCGCCGGCTGCTCGACGCGCGCCAGGTCCAGATCCGGCTGGCCGACGCCGAGCGCACGACCCTGAAGATCGTCGCCAGCGCCGGGCTGCCCCGGGGCTTTCTCGACAAGCTCGGGCCCATCGCCGCCGACGCCGACGTGGAGACGGCGGTCTGCTATCGCACCGGGCGGCCGCGCCTCGGCGAAGACGTCGACGAGCTCGACGTCAGCGCCGGCAGCCGGCGCCACGCGCGCGACGGCGGCGTGCGCTCCTACGCCCTGCTGCCCCTGCTCGCCCGGGGCGCAGCGATCGGCACCTTCTACGTGGCCTGGGGGCAGCCGCGGCGCTTTGCCGCGGAAGAGCTCTCCTTCCTTGAAGCAGTCGTCGCCCAGACGGCGACCGGGCTCGAGAACGCCCAGCTCTACGAGGCCGCGCAGCGAGCCCAGGAGCAGGTGCGCCACGAGCTCGACCGCACCACGCTCCTGCAAGAGGTCACCACGGCGGCCACGAGCTCGCTCTCGCTGCCCGAGATCGGCGAACGCGTGCTGGCCATCGGCACCCGCGCGCTCTCCGCAGCGAGCGGCGCCATCTTCGTCGTCGACGAAGCCCAGGAGGCCTTGCGCGCCATCGCGCTCGCGGGCTACCCCGACGACATCGCCGCGGAGATCGTCGTCCTGCCCCTGGCGGGCGGCACGAGCATGGCTGAGCTGGTCCTGCGCGACCTGCCGCAGGTCACCCACGACTCGGAGCTCGCCGGCGCGGCGAGCGCGAGGCGCGCCGACCGCCTGAGCGCCGCACGGCAGCGCTGGTTCGCGCTGCCCATCAGGCGCGGCGGCGTCACCCTCGGCGCCTTCGGCTTTACCTTCGACGGCGTGCGACCCTTTGCCGACGACGAGCTCGCGCTCTACCGCAGCATCGCCGAGCTGCTCGGCGCCGCCTTCGACAACGCCCGCGTCTTCGACCAGCAGCGCCGCATCGCCCTCACTCTGCAGGAGAACTTCATCCACGAGTCGCCCGTGGTGCGCGGCCTCGACCTGGGGGTCGTGTCCCAGCCGGCGTACGAGCCTGACCGCGTGGGCGGCGACTTCAGCGACCTCTTCCAGCTCGACGACACACGCGTCGCCGTGCTGATCGGCGACGTGGCCGGCAAGGGCGTGCGCGCCGCCGGCATGACCGAGACGGTGCGCTCCAAGATCCAGGCGTTCGCCAGCATCGACCCCTCGCCGGCCGTCGTGCTCGCCCGCACCAACGAGCTGCTGCTGCGCCTCGACCCCGACGAGCCCCACGTGACCGCGTTCTTCGCGGTGCTCGACGCCGCCACCGGCCACTTGAGCTACGCGAGCGCGGGCCACCCGGCCCCGGTCCACCTGGGCGCCTACACCTGCCAGCCCCTGCCCATGAGGTTCGGACCGCCGCTGGGCTCGTTCGCCAGGCCCTACGAGAACGCCCACGCCATGCTCACCATCGAGGACTACCTGGTGCTCTACACCGATGGGGTCACCGAAGCGCGCCGCGACGGCGAGCTGCTGGGCGAGCGGCGCCTGCTCGAGGTCGCCGGCGCGCTGCGCGGCCACAGCGCCCAGGGCGTCGCCGAAGGCGTGCGCGACGCCGCCCTGGCGTTCGCCGGACGCCTCGACGACGACCTGCAGGTCGTCGTCTTGAGACTGGCCTGAAGCCGGCTGCGGCGTCGCCCACCGCCAACGGACCGCCCGACGCGCCGGGGTGTACGATGCCGTGGTGAAGGTCGGCCGCACATAGCAGGCGGCCGCACGAACGGCGGTTCGGTTGGGGGACATGCGATGGCGGCCCCGCGCGCACGACGGCCCGACGGCAGCGAGACTGCCCTCGTACACGCCGTGCCGCCAGCGCCCGACGACTCGCCGCCGCACTTTCCCATCGTCGGGGTAGGGGCTTCGGCCGGGGGCCTCGAGGCCGTCTCGCAGCTGCTCGAACGCATACCCGCCGACACCGGCATGGCGCTGTGCGTCGTACAACACCTCGCCCCCAACCACGACAGCCTGCTGGCCGAGCTCTTGAGCCGCAAGTCGCACCTGCCCGTCAGCGAGGTCGTCGACGGTGTCGTGGTCGAGCCCGACCACGCCTACGTCATACCGCCCGACAGCGACCTGCGGCTCGACGGCGACCGGCTGCGCCTGACGGCGCGCGACCGCTCGCAGCGCCCGCCCCTGCCGATCGACTCCTTCTTTCGCTCGCTGGCCAGCACGCTCGGCCACCGCGCCATCGGCGTGGTGCTGTCGGGCGCCGCCTCGGACGGCACGCTGGGCATGGGCGCCATCAAGGCCGAGGGCGGCATCACCTTCGCCCAAGACCCGGCGAGCGCCAAGTACGACGGCATGCCGCGCGCCGCCATCGCCGCAGGCGCCGTCGATTTCGTGCTCACCCCACGCAGGATCGCGGCCGAGCTCAAACGACTGGCGCGCCACCCCTACGTGGCCCCGGCGACGTCTCCCGAAGGGATCCCCGGCGGGCAGCCGGCCCGCAAGGACCCCTACGCCGAGATCTTCCGCCTCTTGCGACAGGCCTGGGGCGTCGACTTCACCCACTACAAGTTCAGCACCATCGGCCGGCGGGTCACGCGCCGCCTGGCGTTGCGCCACCTCGAGAGCCTCGACGAGTACGTCGCCCTGCTGCGCGACGACCCGGTCGAGCTCGAAGCGCTCTTTCAGGACATCCTCATCATGGTGACCGAGTTCTTCCGCGAGCCCGCGACCTACGACGCGCTCCGCGCCGAGGTGTTCCCCAAGCTGCTCGAAGGTCGCGCGCCCGACAGGGAGCTGCGCGTCTGGGTGCCGGGCTGCGCCAGCGGCGAAGAGGTCTACAGCCTGGCGATCGCCCTCAGCGAGTTCCTCAGGGGCCAGCCCGTGCGTCCCGCGCTCAAGGTCTTCGCCACCGACGTCAACCCGCGCGCCATCGCCCGGGCGCGCGCCGGCGTGTACGGCGAGAGCATCGCAGGCTCGCTGCCGGCCGACCTGCTGGGCCGCTACTTCACGCAGGTCGACGAGGGCTACCTGGTGAGCAAGGCCATCCGTGAGCTCTGCGTGTTCGCCGTCCACGACCTCACCCGCGACCCGCCCTTCTCGCGGCTCGACCTCGTCAGTTGCCGCAACCTGCTGATCTATCTCGGGCCGCTGCTGCAGAAGCGCGTCATTCCCACGCTGCACTACGCCTTGAGCCCTGGGGGCTACCTTGTCCTGGGCACCGCCGAGGCCGTCGGCGGCCAGGGCGACCGGTTGTTCGAGACCGTCGACAAGAAGCAGCGCATCTATCGGGCCCTGGGCCGCCGGGCCACGCTGCCCGACGACGTCTGGCCGCCGCTGTCCGAGGCGGCCGCCGGCGCCGTGGCGCTGGCGACGCGCAGCACCGCCCGCGCGCCGCGGGGCGAGCCCTTCGACCTCGATCGCGCCGCCGACGAGGCGGTCCTTGCGTTGTACGCCGCGCCCGCCGTCGTGGTCGACGAAAACCTCCAGATCGTGCGCTTTCGCGGGCAGACCGAGCCCTACCTGCGACACACGAGCGGCGTGGCCTCGTTCGACCTTCTCGCCATGGCCGACCAGGCGCTGGGCGTGCACCTGGGGGCGGCCATCGGCGAGGTGCGGCGCGCCGGCGCGCCGCTCACGCTGCGCGACCTGCCGTGGCGCCACGACGGGCGCGACGAGCTGCTGAACGTGCACGTCGCGCCGCTCGCGACGCCCGAAGGCGAGCGCTACTACGCGGTGGTCTTCGAGTCGGCCGGAGCGTCGGCGACGCCGGCCGATGCGGCCGCCGCCGCCGACGCCGAAGCCCAGACGATCGCGCGCGAGCTCGCCGCGACGCGCGACTACCTGCAGACCGTGATCGAAGACCAGGAGGCCGGCAACGAGGAGCTGCGCGCCGCCAACGAAGAGGTGCAGTCAGCAAACGAAGAGCTGCAGAGCATCAACGAAGAGCTCGAGACGGCCAAAGAGGAGCTGCAGTCGACCAACGAGGAGCTCGCCACCGTCAACGACGAGCTGAGCGGCCGCAACGCCGAGTTGAGCGCGCTCACCGACGACCTCTCGAACCTCTTCGCCGGCGTCGACATTCCCTTGATCGTGGTGGGACGCGACCTGCACCTACGGCGTCTCACGCCGGCGACCCACGAAGCGCTGGGAGTCGGCCTCGACGTCATCGGCCGTCCGCTGGCCGACGTCGATCTGCCCATCGACCTGCCCGACCTGCCGCAGCGGGTGCGCCACGTCATCGACACGCTCGCCCCCCTGATGATCGACACCCAGACCGACGACGGCCGCTGGTATTCATTGCGCATCCAGCCCTACCGCACGGCCGAAAGCGCAGCCGACGGCGCCGTCCTGGCGCTGGTCGACATCGACGCGGTCAAGCGCAGCGCCGACCAGATCCACGACACGGCGCTGCTGAACAGCGCGCTCGCCGCCATCCACCTCGCCATCAGCTCGACCCTCGAGCCCGGCGAGATCCTGAGCCGCGCCGTCGTGGAGAGCGCCCGGGCCCTGCAGGCCGAGACGGCGTCGATCGCCCTGCGCGAGGGTGGTGACTGGGTGACGCGCTACGCCTTCGGCTACGACGACGAGGTGCTGGGGAGCCGCTTCACCGACACCGACCTTCCCCATGTCGCGCTGGCGGCCGGCACGAGGGCGCCGGTCGCCATCAGCCACGCCGGTCAGGACGACCGCACGAGCCTGGCGGCCGTGAAGCTGCTGCGCCTGCGTTCGGTGCTGGCGGTGCCGCTGGTCGCCAAAGACGAAGTCAACGGCGTGCTGCTGTTCAACTGGCACGACCGCCGCGTCTCGCTGTCGAGCGCCCAGGTCGATTTCGCCGCCAAGCTGGCCACGGCAGTCTCGCTGTCGCTCGACAACGCCCGCCTGTACGCGGAACGCAACGAGAGCGTGCGCCTGGCCGAAGCGCTCAACCACATCGGCGTGGCGATCAGCGCGGCCGACGGGGTCGACGCCATCGCCCGGATCCTGGCCGACGAGGGCATGCGCGTGCTGGGCAGCGAGGGCGCCGTGGCGTCGCTTGCCGAAGGCGACGAGTTCGTCACCCGCGTGGCGCTGGGCGCCGCGGCGCCCCTGCTCGGCGAGCGCTTTCCGCTTGACGAGAACCCCATCGGGAGTGACCTGGAGCTCACCCGCGAGCCCTTCGTCGCCAACGACGCCGAGCACGACCAGCGCCTGACGCCGGGGTTCGCCGAACGCTTCGACCTGCGCTCGCTGCTCTTTGTGCCCCTTGTCGTGCGCGACCAGGTGATCGGCGTCCTGGCCTTCGCCAATCTCAGCGCGGCGACCCCCTTCACCGAAGACCAGGCGCGCTTCGCCGCGGCCCTGGCGACGGCCGGCGGCCTGGCCATCGAGAACGAGCGCGTCTACGAGGTGGAGCACCGCACCGCCGAGACCCTGCGCAAGCTGCTGGCCCGTCCGGTCCCCGTGCTGCCGGGCGTGCGCATAGGCGCGGCGCACCGGGCTGCAGCCGCAGCCGAACGGGTGGGCGGCGACTTCTTCGACCTCTTCGCTTTGGACGAACGCACCGTGGCGCTGTTCATCGCCGACGTCAGCGGCAAGGGCGTGCCGGCCGCCGGCTTCACCGAGACGATCCGCAGCGCGGTACGCGCGGTCGCCTACCTCGATCGTTCGCCGGCCTTCGTGCTCGACCACGTCAACCAGTCACTCATGCGTCAGGTGACCGGCGGGCCGACCGAGACCCTGTTCGCCACCGCGTCGCTCCACGTCATCGACCTCGTGACCGGCGACGTGCGCTACGCGTCGGCGGGCCACCCGCCGACCGTGGTGTGCGGCGAGCGCTGCGAAGCGCTGCTCACCGTGCCCGGCGTGCCGCTGGGCACGTTCGACCGGCCCCACACCGAGCAGGTCAGGCGCCTGGCCCCCGGTGAGGTGCTCGTCGCCTATACCGATGGCGTCACCGAGGCGCGGCGCGGCAGAGAGCTGTTCGGCGACGAGCGCCTCCTGGCGGCGCTCGCCGGCGGCGGTCGCGACCCCCAGGCGCTGGTCGACGGCCTGCTGGCCGCGGCCATGGAGTTCGCCGGCGGCGACCTCACCGACGACGCCGCCGTGATCGGCGTGGCCCTGGTCGCCGACCCGGACGCGACGCTCGACTGAACCTGCCACACGCGCGGACGCGCCGCGCGACTGAACCCTGCCACACGCCCGGCCGCGTCCCGCGGACCAGCCTGGCGAGCCGCCCGGCCGCATGCGGCGGGCTCGAGCCGCCTTCGGCTTCCCGAACGATATGCAGCGGCCAGATCGAGATCTTTGCGATCGACCGCAACGGCCAGAAGAGTGTGGCCGTGCAGACGATACCGCTCGCCGACTGACGAGCAGCCGGCACCGGCCGACGAGCCCAGCACGCGGTACGACCTTCGCGACGGCCGCCGGCCGGCGAGCCCGCGGTCGCGCCCCGGCCTTCGCGCAGCTCCTACTTGTCGCCTGCCCGCGAGTCGCCGCGCGTCCACGACGCCGCCGCGGCGACCAGGCAGGCGGCGATGGCAAAGTCGAAGGCGGCGTGCAGGCCCGACTTGAACGGCGCCGTGATCAGCGCCGGAAAGAAGCGCCGCCCGGTGATCGTCGCGGCCTGCGCGTGGCTCACCTGCGTCAGCACCGACGGCCCCAGCAGGTGCTGCATCGGGTTGTAGCCCAGAAAGGCGGCGAACAGCGTGGAGACGGGCGGCAGGTGGGCCGCCCCGGCGGCCGCGGCCGCCGGCACGCCCTGGCCGACCAGGCCGTGGTAGAGGCTGCCCGGCAGCGAGCCGGCCAGGCCCACGATCATGAGGCTGAAGAAGACGCCGATCGAGAGCACCTGCGCGGAGTTCTGAAAGGTGGTGTTCATGCCCGAGCCCGCGCCGCGGTGCTCGGGCGGCAGGCTGTTCATGACGCCGGCGCGGTTGGGCGCCGAGAAGGCGCCCATGGACAGGCCGCCGAGCAGCAGCACCGCGGCGAAGGCCCAGTAGGGAAAGGCGATGGGCAGGGCCTCGAGCAGCACGAACGCGGCCGCCGTGGCGAGCATGCCGCCGGTGGCGAACAGGCGCGCGCCGAAGCGGTCGGAGAGCACCCCCGAGAGCGGTCCCGAGACGAGGATGCCGACCGTCAGGGGCAGCATGTAGATGCCGGCCCACAGCGGCGTGCGGGCGAAGCTGTAGCCGTGCTCGGGTAGCCAGATGCCCTGCAGCCAGATGATGAGGATGAACATGAGGCCGCCGCGTCCCATGGCGGCCAGAAAGCTCGACAGCACGCCGGCGGTGAAGGCGCGAATGCGAAACAGCGCGAGGCGGAACATGGGCGCCGCCACCCTGCTCTCGATCACCGCGAAGGCCACGAGCAGCGCCACGCCGCCGCCGATCTCGGCGAGCACGGCGGGGTTCGTCCAGCCCATGGCGTGGCCGCCGTAGGGCTGGATGCCGTAGGTGATGCCGACCATCACCGCGATCAGCCCCGCCGCGAAGGTCAGGTTGCCGGCCCAGTCTATGCGCGCCGGCCGGCGCACGCCGCGCTCCTCGAGCTTGAGGTATGCCCAGACCGTGCCGAACAGGCCGATCGGCACCGAGATCAGGAAGATGAGGCGCCAGTCGATCGGCCCCAGGATGCCGCCCAGCACGAGCCCTATGAACATGCCGCCGATGGCGGCCGCCTGGTTGATGCCCAGGGCCATGCCGCGCTGGTGCGCGGGGAAGGCGTCGGTGAGGATGGCGGCCGAGTTGGCCAGCAGGAAGGCCGCCCCCACCGCCTGCACGACGCGCATGGCCACGAGCCACAGTGCGCCGCTCGAGCCCGACATCCAGGTGACGGTGAGCAGCAGCGAGCCCGCCGTGTAGACCACGAAGCCGAGGTTGTACATGCGCACGCGCCCGAAGATGTCGCCCAGGCGGCCGAAGCTCAGCACGAGCACCGCCGTCACGACCTGAAAGCTCAGGATCATCCACAGCAGGTAGAAGCTGTTGCCGGCCTGCAGCGGGTCGAGGCGGATGCCGCGAAACACGTCGGGCAGGGCGATCAGCATGATCGACGTGTCGATCGTCGCCATCATGGTGCCCAGCGTGGTGTTCGAGAGGGCGACCCACTTGTAGCGGTCGCCCCGCGCGCCGGGCAGGCCGCCGCGCCCGGCGTCGCGGCGCGCGCCGCGCGCGCCGTCGGCCCCGGCGCGGTCCGGTCCGCCGCGCGCGGCCTCCGAACCTACCTGTGGTCCGGCCGGCGGAGCGAGGTGCCGATCAGCCGTCTTCATGGCCCGAAGCGCGCGGCCGCCCGTCGGTCAGTCCTGGGCCCGGCCCTCGGCCAGGTCGACGGCTTGCGCCTGTGCGGCCACGAGCTGGTCTTGCGCGTGGGCGGCCTTGAGCTGCTCGTGCCCGTGAGCGTGCGCCTCGTCGTGCACGAACTTGCCGCCGCGCAGCCACGAGGCGAGCGCGGCCACCAGGCACATCGCCGCGGCGAAGATGAACACGCCGACGATGCCGTCCTTGAAGGGCGCGGAGATCAGCGACGGGAAGAACTCCTTGCCCACCAGCACGTGCGCGCTGGCGGCCGGCAGCGCGCCCAGCACGTGCGGGCCGAGCAGCTCCTTGAGGGGGTTGAAGCCCAGGAAGGCGGCGAACAGGTAGCCGGTCGGCGGCATGTGGGAGAGCGGCGTCGCCACGGCGGCCGGCACGTGCTGTCCGGTGAGGCCGGCGAACATCGCGCCCGGCACGTGGGACGTGAGTCCCACGACCATGAGCGAGAAGAAGATGCCGATCGAAAGCGGCATGCCGAGCGTCTGGCAGGTAGCCCGCATGCCCGACGCCACGCCGCGGTTGCGCGCCGGCACGCTGTTCATGATGGCCGCCGTGTTGGGCGCCGAGAACATGCCGAAGCCGACCCCGTTCAAGAAGAGCACCGCGGCGAACATCCAGTACGAGAAGTCCGCCGGCAGCGCCATGAACAGCAAGAAGCTGAGCGCGGCGAGCAGCATGCCGGTGGTGGCGAAGGGGCGCGCGCCGTGGCGGTCGGAGAGCACGCCCGACACCGGCCCGGCCACGAGAAAGCCGGTGGTCATGGGCAGCAGGTAGATGCCGGCCCAGAGCGGCGTCTGTTCGAAGCTGTAGCCGTGCAATGGCAGCCAGATGCCCTGCAGCCACATGATGAGCATGAACTGCAGGCCGCCGCTCGCGCACGCCGACAGCAGCACGGCAAGGTTGCCGGCGGCAAACGCCCGTATGCGGAACAAGGCGAGGTTGAACATGGGCTCGGCGACGTAGCGCTCGATGAACACGAAGGCCACGAGCAGCGCCACACCGCCGGCGATCGCCGTGATGACGAAGGGGCTGGCCCAGCCCATGTTTGACGAGCCGTAGGGCTTGATGCCGTAGGTGATGCCGGTGAGCAGCACGGCCAGGCCGGCGGCGAAGGTGAGGTTGCCGAGCCAGTCGATGCGGGCGCTGTGGCGCTCACCGATCTCGTGCAGCTTGAGGAACGACCACACGATACCGGCTATGCCGATCGGCACGTTCACCAAAAAGACGAGGCGCCAGTCGACGGCGGCCAGCACGCCGCCCATGATGAGGCCCAGGAACGACCCGGCCAGCAGCGAGACGCCGTTGATGCCCAGGGCCATGCCGCGCTGGTCGGCCGGGAAGGCGTCGGTCAGGATAGCCGCCGAGTTGGCCATCATCATGGCCCCGCCGACAGCCTGGATCATGCGGAAGGCGATGATCTCGGTGGCGCCGGTGGCGCCGGTGCTCCACACGAGCGACAGGCCCAGAGCGGCGAGCGTGAAGATGATGAAGCCGATCTTGAACATGCGCACGCGGCCGAACATGTCGCCCACGCGGCCGGCGGTCACGACGGTGGCGGCCGAGACCAGGCCGTAACCCATGAGGATCCACAGCAGGTAGGTGAAGTTGCCGGGGTCGAGCGGGCTCAGGTGGATACCGCGGAAGATCGCCGGCAGGGCGATCAGCAGGCTCGAGGCGTTGATCATGGCCATGAGCACGCCGAGCGTGGTGCACGACAGCACGACCCACTTGTAGGCGATCCGTCCCTGTGTGCCGGCGCCCGGTCCGGGCGTGGGCGCGCCCTGTGTCGCGGCGGTCGTCGAGCTTCGCTGTGTCATGTCGTGTGACTCTCCGTGGTTGCGTCGCATGCGGCTGGGGGTGCGTCGGGACCCAGCGCCCGGGTAAGGGCGCGCAGTCCGTTCGAAAGGGCGTCGAGGTCGTCGTCGGCCAGGCCGGCAAGCCACTCTTTGAGGACCTGACGGCGGCCGTGGCGCAGCTCGCGCAGCAGCGCCTCGCCCTGAGCGGTGGCGCCGAGCAGCACGCGCCGGCGGTCGGCCGGGTCGGAGGTGCGGCCGACGTAGTCGCGCCGCACCAGCTGCTCGACGAGCAGGCTGGCGGCAGATTCGCCGATACCCAGCTCGCGGCCGAGCTCGCAGACCGAGATGCCCTGACTACGCTCGACCGCCATGAGGGCCTTGAACTGCGCCATGGTCAGGTCGAGCCGCAACCAGGTCGGCAGGTTGAGCGTGTGCAGGCTCGCATAGACGGTCCACAGGTCGTCGACCACGTCTTCGCTGCGCAGCTCGCGCGCCGTGGTCTCTGGGCCGGTCGTGGTGCTCTCGCTTGCCTTGCTGCCGCTCATCGAATCCTTACCTTGGCGTTTTGTACCCGTAGTGTAGCAATATCCATCTATAACTCCAATCTAATTGGTGATACAAAGTAGATTGAGGTTACGAAAGGAGTAGTCCATGACCGAGATAGTCCCGGGCGTGCACGTGGTGGCCGACGCGCAGGGGGCGGCCGGCCCCGGCGGCGCCCTCAACCTCTGCCTGCTGGTCGAGCACGGCCGAGTCACCATGATCGACGCCGGCCTGCCCGGCAGCGCCGCCGGCGTCTTCGCCTATCTCGAGACGATCGGCCTGTCCGCCCACGCCGTGCAGCGCGTCATCGTCACCCACCATCACGTCGACCACGTGGGCGGCCTGCCCGAGGTCGTCGCGGCGAGCGGCGCCGAGGTCTGGGCCCACCGCGACGACACCGCCGTGATCGAGGGCCACGAGCCGCGCGCGGGCATTCCCCCCGAGCGCGTGACGGCCATGCTCGCCTCGCTGCCCGAAGAGCGGCGCGCCGCGGCCGCCGACCGCCTCGAGCAGATGGCGCACATCGCGCCGGCGACGGTCGACCTGCGCCTGGTCGGCGGCGAAGAGCTGAACGTGCTGGGCGGCGTGCGCATCGTGCACAGCCCGGGCCACACCCCCGGACACCTGTGCCTCTACCTGCCGGCCGCCTCGCTGCTGATCGCCGGCGACCTGCTGCGCCTGATCGACGGCGTCATCGACCTGTCTCCGGCGACCATGTCGGCCGACAACGACCTGGCGCTGGCCTCGGCGCGGCGCGTGGCCGCCCTCGGGTTCGACGGCTTTGTGGGCTACCACGGCGGCTACACCGTCGCCGGCGCCCGCGAACTGCTGAGCGACCGGCTCGCGAGCCAGGCGTGACGTAGGGGCCGAGCCGGGCCGCGAGCGGACCGAGCGCGACCCATCAGCCGCGGCTCGGCCTCACCGCGGAGGAGCGGCCGAGCCGCGACCGGCCTCAGTACTGCGGCTCGCCTCTGCGGGCGTCGCGAGCCTGGTCGGAGCGCGCCTGGGCCCGCACGCGCGCCATGGTCGCCGGCGAGCTCAGGATGCCGGCCACCATGGCGGCCGCGAGGCCCGTGGGTATGAGCAGGATGCCGCCCAGCGTGTCGGCGTACAGGCCGAGGCCCGGTCGCAGCGGGTCCCAAACATGCCAGGCGGCCGAGAAACAGACCATGGTGATCGCCAGGCCGGCGACCGCCACGGCCAGGCAAGGCAGGATCGAGAGTCTGATGGGGCGCAGCGCGATCGTGATGAGGCCGACGACCACGACCACGATCCCCAAGGCGAGCACCGGCAGCCCCCACGGCGTGGCGAGGGCGCCGTTCACGCCGTCGGCGGCCCGCAGGCTGAGGTTCACGTCGTGCCCGGTCGAGACGTTGGCCCAGGGCAGGAACACCGAGGCCACGACGGCCAGGCCCAGCACGACCATCACGGCCCCGTCGCCTATCCAGTCGGTGCGCGTAAACGCGCGCCGCGGCCGCCTGAGGCCCGCCATCCACGCCGGCCACGTCCTCTGTTCCACGACGGCAGACCTCCTCGAACGACGAACACCGCGTGCGCGGTCTGCCTGCAGGTATCGGCCGCGGCGCCCGCGCACGTGAGCCTCGACGCCGCCGCGGCGCGGAGGAGCGCCGGGCCGTCAAGACGCGCCTCTGATATCCTCAGTAGCCCCGAGGGCATCATCAGGACCGTGAGCGAGCACCACTTTCCACTCGACGAGTACTTCATGCGCTTCGCGCTGCGCGAGGCCGCCCGCGCGGGCGAGGCCGGCGACGTGCCGATCGGCGCCGTCGTCACCTTTCAGGGCGAGGTCATCGGCTCGGCGGGCAACGAGCGCGAGCTGCGTCAGAGCCCCACGGCGCACGCCGAGATCCTCGCCATCGAGCAGGCCGCCCGGCATATCGGCCACTGGCGCCTGCTCGACACCGTGCTCTACGCCACGATCGAACCCTGCCCCATGTGCGCCGGCGCCATCGTGCTGGCGCGCATCCCACGGCTCGTCTACGGAGCGCCCGACGAAAAGGCGGGAGCCACCGGCACCCTGTTCGACATCGTGCGCGACCCGCGCCTGAACCACTCGGTCGAGGTGGTCGGCGGCGTGCTCGAAAGCGAGTCGATCGAGCTGCTCCAGGAGTTCTTTCGGCGACGGCGCTGAGGGCCGCCGGCGCGGCGCCCTGCGCCGGCGCCGCGGGCGCGAGCCCTGCGGTATACTGTCGCCTGCCGAAACGCGAGACGCGTGCACGGAGAGGTGTCCGAGTTGGCTTAAGGAGCGCGACTGGAAATCGCGTGGGCGGGGGTAACCTGTCTCGTGGGTTCGAATCCCACCCTCTCCGCCAGATCACCTCGTGTCACACGTTCGGCTGAGTGCTTTATCGCGGAGAGGTGGCTGAGATGGCTGAAAGCGGCGGTCTCGAAAACCGTTATGCGTCGCGAGGCGCATCGAGGGTTCGAATCCCTCCCTCTCCGCCAAGATCAGTCCGAACATGTTCTCGGCGCTCTCGATTCCGGTCGCCCCGCCTGACGTGACCCCGAGGCCTCCTGCCGGAACGCCTTCCGTTCGTCAACTGCCGCTCGGCCTCCACGTCGCTCCTTAGCTACACCGACGCCGCGACCATGGCCGCCGCGATCATCGGGGCCGGCCCCTGAGCACACCCGCAGTGGGCAAGGTCATGCCACGCGCTTAGGCTCGCGCAAGACGGGTACACCGACGGCGGCCAACGCCAGCAGGCTGTCCCGGAGATCTCAAAGAATGCCGTGGAAGTGAGCGAGAGCCCGGTGTCGTCGCCCGCCGTTGCCGCGCCGTCGATGGCCCACGGCCGCCCGGTACGGTTCGCGATCGGTCTCACGATCGCGCTTGGTCTGTTCCTGCGCATCTGGGCCCTGGGTCGCACTCCGATCAACTCAGACCAGGCAGTCGTTGGACTGATGGCGGGCGAGATCCTCCACGGCCACTTCTTCGTCTTCTACTGGGGCCAGCACTACGGCGGCGGGGAGCCCTACGTCGTTGCCGTGCTGTTCGCGCTCTTTGGCCAGTCGCGTCTGACACTCGGGCTGACCCCGGTCCTGCTCGACGGGCTCGCCGCCCTGCTCGTCTGGCGGATCGGCCGGCGCCTCTTCGACCCGCGCGCCGCCGTGCTCGCGGCCCTCATCTTCTGGATCTGGCCCGAGGTCTATCTCTACCTCTCGTCAGTCGAGTACGGCTTTCGCTTGCTGACCCTCGTCTGTGGCCTGGCCGCCCTGCTCTTCGCGGCGCGCCTGACCCAGACGCGCCCGACGCGACTCGTCGACTGGGCCGGGCTGGGGCTGTCGCTCGGGGTCGGCTGGTGGTGCTCGCCGGAGATCGTCTACTACGCGATCCCCGTCCTGCTGTGGCTGGCCTACGACACGATCAGTGGCGGCGTGGTGCGGATACGTCTCGGCGGCTTGGCCCTGGGTGTCGCCATGGCGGCACTTGGCGCCCTGCCGTGGTTGGCGGCAAACGTGGGACACGGCTATCCGTCGCTGCAGCCCGTGCCGCCATCGCACGGTACGCCCTGGACCGGTCGCCTGGCGATCTTCGTCGAGCACGTCGCGCCGCTGGTCTTTGGGGTCAGGCTGCGCAGCAGCGGTAGCTGGCTGGTCGGGCCCGCGCTCGGCGCGACGCTCTCCATCTCGCTCGCCGTGCTGCTCGCGGTCTGGGTCGCCCGCCTGGCCCTGAAACACCGCGCCGGATCGCTCATCGTCTTCGTGACGCTGTTTCCCTTTGCCTACTCATACTCGCCCTTCTCCTCGTATTGGCGGGATGGGCGCTACGCGATCTACCTTGCTCCCGTGCTTGCCCTGCTTGTCGCCTCGGCTCTGAGCGCGATCGCCTCACGATCGTCGCGAGTCGCGCGTGCTGTGCCGGCCCTCGGTCTGGCGGCGGCCCTCGCCTTGACCGCAGGTGCGGCGGTCCGCCTTGCCCCCTACGCTCCCGGCGGAGGTAGCGGTGGCGCTCGACCGGCCTGGAGCAGCTGGCAGGCCGATCCCGATCAGTGGCTGCGGCCCCTGGTGAGCGCTCTGGAGCGTGCGCACGTGCAAGGCGCCTACGCGGGCTATTGGGTGGCCTACGCCCTGACCTTCGACGCCGGTGGTCACGTCATCGCGGCCGACCCGGGCGTCGATCGCTACCCTCCGTACCTCAACGACATCGCGCGAAGCCCGCATAAAGCCTGGGTGTTCCCCAGGCCAGCGGCCCTGGGCGCACTCGATGCGGCCGTTGGCGCTCATCCCTGGCTGCCGGACCTGTCGTTGACACTGGCGGCCCTCGAACGCTCCCTGAAGTCGCACGGCATCGCCTACCGACGCGCGAATGCCGGCTATTTCACGGTCTTGTACCAGGCGAATCGCTCGACCGTGCCGTCCGTCGTCGGGCAGGCATCCGGGCGTGCGCCCCGCGAGAGGGGCTGATCGGCGGCGCCGGGCAGCGGCGACTCGACCCGGCTCGGTCGGCGGATCGAAGGTCCTGCAGCCGAGCCCAAATTGCGGTTCGCCTCGCGTGGGTATGCTGCTTGCATGCAGGGCATCGTCAACGACCTCGTCACCTGGTGCACCCACCTGATCGCCGTGTTCGGTCTGCCGGGGATCTTTGTGCTCATGGTGCTGGAGAGCGCCTGCATCCCCATACCCGCCGAGGCGACCATGATGTTCGCCGGGTTCGCCGTGAGCCAAGGCAAGCTGGGACTGGCGGCGGCCATCGGCGTGGGTGTCGCCGGCAACGTGGTCGGTGCCTGGCTCGTCTACTACATCGGGCTCTATGGAGGACGGCCCTTCATCGATCGCTACGGCAAGTACGTCCTCCTGCGACACGAACACGTCGAGCTCACCGAGCGCTGGTTTGCCCGTTACGGTCCGATCACCGTCTTGTTGTGTCGCATGCTGCCCGTCGTGCGCAGCTTCGTCTCATTGCCGGCCGGTGTGGCCAAGATGCCGTTCTGGAGGTTCACGCTCTACACGGCCCTCGGCAGCGTGCCGTTTGTCGCTTTCCTTGCCTGGCTGGGTGTTCGAGTCGGCGCGAACTGGCACGCGATCGAGCAGAACTTCAAGTGGCTCGACTACGCCGTGATCGTGGCGATCGTCGCTGCGATCGTCTGGGCGGTCACGCTTCGCCTGCGACATCGCGTGGGCTGAGCGGCCGGCTAGCCACGTGCGGGGCGCGTGCAGCAGCCTCGACTGCCCGCCTGACCTCCCCGGGTGGAGGCGATCAGAGAATGAGCGTCTTCACGGAGGCGAGGGGCGTTCACGCAGTCAGCGCCCGGGCAGGTGGTAGATGAACAGGCTGCTGCCGGAGGCGTTGTTGGCGGGGCTGCCACCGGTCGGCAGAATGATCCGCCCGCCGACCACGATCGGGCTGCTCCAATGCCCGGTGGCCGCGGGCAGCGAGCGCAGCAGCCGCCCGCCGGTGGGATCGTAAACGTTGAGCTTCCCGTCCAGCTCGTCGTACACGTACAGCAGGCCACCGGCGACCACTGGGCTGGTGCCGGCAGAGCCGTTCTGCCAGGCGGTCGCCAGCCGCGGCGTGCCAGCGACTCGCACCGCGTAGGCCGCCGTGCCCGAACCGTCGGCCACGAACACGTAGACCCGACCGCCGTGCCGCCACACCGCCGGGGCCGTAAGCACCTGCGCGCCGCCGGGCGCGCGCACGTCCTGGAGCTCTCCACCCAGCCGGCTGCCCGCCCCGCCCCGCGTCCCGTTCAGCGCGTCCAGGTTCAGCAGATGGAGCTGGCCGTCCTTGCCACCCTGAACCGCCAGCCGATAGCCGGCCACCGACACGAGGGCCGGGCCGGTGCTGCCGAGATCGGTGTCGGTGGCGTTCAACTGCGCCTGATCGCGAGGGGTCCAGTTGTGCAGCAGCCGGGAGGCGTTCGGCGAGAGCTCGAGCACGCTGTCGCCCCAGTCGGTCGCGCCGTTGAACGGACCGTTGCCGGTCGCCACCAGAATGCGGCCGCTGCCGGGTTCGATCACCGCCCCCGACCGCGCCCAGATCGCCGAGTCGCTCGCCGGCGACGAACTCGGCCTGATCAGGCCCTGACGGTTCGAGCTCAGCGAGTTCCAGACGCGGGTGATGCGCCCCGTGGCGCGGTCGATCATCACCACGTGCCCCTGGTAAGGCGGAGCGTCGCCGATGTAGCCGCCGGTGACGACCACCACAGAGCCGCCGCTCAGGTTCAGCGCCCCGGCGATCTTCTCGTGGGTCGGATCGAGGGTCACGCGCGCCGGCCAGCCGCCCGAGTGCACCTCGGATCCCGTAGCTACGGAGAGCTTGTGGATGAAGCCGTCGGGAGAGGCGGCATACAGGTAGGCGCGACCAGGGTCGACGATCGGCGTGGCGGTCGTGATCTGCTTGCCGCCCTGGTAGGTGGCGATGTCCGGCGGTACGTAGCGCCACACGGTGGCGCCGGTGGCGGGGTCGATCGCGATCGTCTCTCCGTAGGTCGTCGTGAGGAAGATCAGGTCGCGCACGCGGCCACCGGCCCGTACCGCGTGAAGCTCGACCGCTGAAGAGTCGACGACGCCTGAGAGACGGACCACACGCCGCCTGAGCTGCCCCAGATCGCTGCGGTCGATCCCTGTGGGAGACGGGTAAACGCCGCTGCGCTGCGCGTCGTAGTCGAAGCGCAGCCAGTCGCCCGACGGAACGGGCGCCGTCCCGGCGGCGGCGGGGCTGGCGCTCGCCGTAGCCGACTCGCTCACCTTCGTCGTCGCGTGACCCGCGGGCTTGCCGCACGCCGCCGCTGTAACGGTCAGCGCGAGGATCGCGAGGGCCAGCAGGACGTGGGATCGTCCGTGCCGCCCGCGCAGCTGTTCGTCGCCTTGCATCGCTCGCTTCGTCATCTGCCAGGTCGACCTCGACCGTGCGCAGCGGTCCCTCGGATCAGCCGCACTCGTGACAGGACTCAGGCGGCAGCTCGCCGTGAGTCTCGAGCGGGATCGAGGGCCACTACCGTGCCCGGCGCCGCGAGGGTCGCGTCGTTGCCGATGAGCCCCAGGCAGCAGAGCAACAGGCAGAGCAGCGCCACGCCGCCGCCCATCATGGTCAGCGAGTCGTGCCAGGGACGACGGGTGATCGGCAAGCTCATGAGCACCAGCGCGGCGCCGAGGAGCCCTGTGGCGACGACACCGTGCAGGCGCTGGCGGCCCGTCAGCAGCATGGCTCCCGGCACCAACACCCAGACGTAGGTCCAGACCCAGGCGATCGGCGTGAAGAGCAGCATGACGAACACGGTGAGAGCGAACACCCGCACGTCGGGCGCCCCGCCCGCCGCCACCGCGCGACTCGTGTCGGCGCCCCGCCGGCGACCCAGGACGTACAACAGCACGAGCAGACCGGCGAAGGCCGCCGCGCCCACGATCCGGGCTCCCCACGGTACGTTGTAGAGCAGGCGCATGGCCGACTGGTTCACATAGCCGCTCATGCTCCGCGACCGCACGAACAACACCTGCGCCGCCTCGCTGTAGTAGCGCAGCGGCACGGCAAGCAGCGAGAGGCCGATCAGCGCCCCGACGGCTGCCAGAGCCTTCGCCAGAAAGCGCAGGTCGCGGTAGTAGACGACCAGCGCGGCGACGACCAGCAGCGGCGTGACCTTGGCCACCACGGCCAGCGCCAGCAGCACCGCCGACGGCCAGGAGCGGTAGCGGCCGTAGAGCAGAAACCCGCAAGTCGCCAGCCCGGCGACGATCATGTCGATGTTGCCCTCGCGGATGTGGTAGAGCAACGGGGACGACACGACCCCGAGCACCAGGAGCGTCGCGGAGACCTCGAGCCGCCGCCCGCGCTCCAGGGCTACCGCGACGGCGCCGGCCGCCGCGAGCACCGCGAAGTTGAGGTAGAGCCAGACGCGGCGCGCGGTGTGATACGGCAGGTGTGCGAGCCAGCGGTAGGCCGGAAGCAGGGTCGGCAGGTAGATGAAGCGGATGGTGGCCTGATGGACGAAGCGGATCGGTTGCTCCGCCGTCACGATCGTCGGGGTCTGCTGCTCGCTGCCGTAGGGGTCGAGCCCGAGAGCCCAGTTGTGGCCAGCGGCGTAGTAGACGCGAAAGTCCCAGTTGGCTCCGTGACTGCGCGTCTCGTAGTTGAAGTACTTCTGCGTCCCCGGCAGCCAGGAGTGCCAGACAAAGAGCGCGATCAGGGCGAAGACCACGCCGAAGAAGGCCACGCGTACGCGGCGGCCCGTGGTGGCGCTCGTCACGCCTTTCACCGTGCCTTCGCTGTCTGGGCTACCGGTCATGCCGGCCCCCTGGTGGCTCTCGTCGAGGTACCTGGCTCGCCCCAGCTTGTGGGTTTCGCGCTTGTCCGGTTACCCCAAACGGTGCGACCAGTCACGGCCGCCGCCGTTGTGGATACATAGAACTGCGTTGTGCGAAAGCGCCTGCTGATCGACCTCGTGATGGCCGCCGTCATAATCGGCAGCGGCACGGCGGTGTTCTCCGTGTTGCTGGCGCCCCGATCCGGCCCCAAGCCGACAGCGTTTCCCGTGAGCGCGTTGCTGCCGGGTTCGCGGGCTCGAGCGGCGCGCGGCCCGGCGCCATCGCTGGGCGACTGGCCGACCTACGGCTATGACTTGGCGCGCACCCGCTTCGATCCAACGGTCACGCTGCGGCCGCCCTATCGCATCAAGTGGCGCTTCTCCGCCGGAGACCTGCTCGAGTTCCCGCCGGCGATCTACAGCGGCGGCCTGTACGTCTGCACCGGGCACGGCCGGGTCATCTGCCTGCGGGCGAGCGACGGCCGCATCATCTGGAGCTACCAGGTACGCCACGACGCCCGCTTCGCCTCGACCCCTACCGTCGATGCGACCTCCGTCTACGTCACCTCGCTGGCGGGGCTCTTTCTGGTCCTCGACCGCCTGACGGGCAAGCCGCAGTGGGGGCTGTCCGGCATCGGGCGCAGCGAGTCGTCGCCGCTCGTGTGGCGTCACCGGGTGTTCTTCGGCGACGAGAACGGCAGCCTCTACGCCATGAGCCTGACCACGCACAAGGTGGTCTGGCGGTACCGCACGGGCGGCGCCCTGAAAGGCGCCCCAGCCGAGCTGAACGGGCGCCTCGTCATCGGCTCCTACGACGGCTCGGTCTACTGCCTGAGCTACAACGGCAAGCTGCTCTGGAGCACCTCGACCGGCGGCATCCTCGGCGCCAACCAGTTCTACGCCACCGCCGCTCTCGCGTACGGCACGGCCTACATCGGCGGCATCAACGGCACCATCTATGCCTTTGCCCTGGGCAACGGTGGCCAGCGCTGGTCGTATGCCACGAACGGCTGGGTGTACTCATCGCCGGCCGTGTGGCGCGACCTGGTCTACGAGGGCAGCTACGACGGCTACTTCTACGCCCTGAACGCGGCGACCGGCAGCCTCGCCTGGAAGTTCCGCGCCGGCTCACCGATCTCCGGCGCTCCCACCGTCATCGACGGGATCGTGTACCTGTCGAGCTTCTCCGGCCACACCTGGGGCCTGAACGCGCGCACGGGACGCGTCGAGTGGACCTTCGCCGACGGGCGGTACTGCCCGGCTACCGCCGACCGCCAGACGCTGTACCTGAACGGTAGCCACACCCTCTACGCCCTCGTGCCACGGCGCTGATGCAGGCTACGGCCGCACCTGCAGCATCACGACCGCCGACGAGCAGTCAAGGGAGTGCAGCGAGCCCGCGGGCGAGACGACCGTCCAGTTCTCACCCATGAGGCCCTGCGCGTCGCGGTGAGCCCAGGCGGTGTCGGCATTGCTGTCGAACCAGGCATTGAAGGCGGTGATGCCGTTGGCGGCGGTGAACCTCGTCGCCCACCGCGCGAAGATGCCCTTGAACGCGCCGCCGTCGCCTCCCGAGCCCTCGCTCTTGAGAATGCCGTTGCTGTCGGTCTGGTCGGTGCGGGCGTAGCCGAGGGCGGACAGCGCGTCGGTGTAGTAGACGGACTTTCCGGTGGCGCGGTGCAGCAGGTCCGCCGCGCCGATGAAGGTCCCCTGGTTGTACGTGTAGGTGGAGGGATCGACGACCGTCGCCGTGCCCGAGCCACGGCTGATGTGGTCGTGCACGGCGCCGGTGCTCTGGTCGAACAGCGTCGACTGCAGCCACGCGAACATCGATCGAGCCTTTGCCAGGTACGACGCGTCGCCGAGAGACCGGGACAGCAGACACGCCGCGATCGCGGCTGGCGCGGTGACGCAGGCGTTCTTCTCCTGGCGGCTGGTGGTCCACCACAGACCGCCGCCGAAGTCGGCGCTGTGCGCCCTCGCGTAGGCGTGATCGAAGTTCCACTTTGCCTGGCTGCGGTAGGCGAGGCAGCCGGTCAGGTTGTAGGCGCGCATGAAGGCGATCGCCATCCACATGATGTCGTCGTTGTAGTGGTCGCCCATCCAGTGCGTGCTGAAGCGCGCGACGACCCCATCGTGCAACTGGCGGATCATCCGCTTGTAGACGGGTTTGCGCGTTCGCGCGTAGGCGTCTTCGACCGTCTCCATCATCTCGGCCTGCGCCCAGAACCTGGCGGCGTGGCCACCGCTGGTGTCGAGGAACGTCCCCTTTCCGAGGCCGACCGAGAAGAAGGCTCGATCGAACGAGTCGAGGGCGAGGACGGCCTCGCTCGCGGCGGCGCTGCTCTCGTTCGCTGCGGCGCTCGCCACGGGTGTGGCCGAAGGCGCGGCCGTGGGCGACGTGGCGGGGGTCGCCACTGCGGAGGGCGCGGCCGTGGGCGACGCCGCGGGGGTCGCCAAGGCGGAAGGCGCAGCCGAGACAGACGAAGCGGCGTCGGCGGCGTCGCCGGCGGATGGGTCGTGAGCGATGGCCCCCCAAAGCAGGAGCGCCGAAAGCACGACGAGCAGCCGGAATGAAGCGCGGTAGTACCCGTGGTTCAGAACGTCTTACCCCCCGTTGTGGATGGCTCCCAGAGCCATGATAAGCGGCGCACGCGCCTTGACGACAGCGTACTAGCGCACGTGGTCCGGGACTGGCGGCCCACGGCAGTGCTCGAGGGCCGCTCGCCAACGGCCGGCCGGGCTTGCCCACTCGCAGCGCGGGTACAAAGGCCGCCAGGTTCGTGCCCAGTCGACCGAAGGACGGCATTGGCCGCGCCGCTGCCCCAGGACCAGACGACCGACCCGCTGCACCCTTCGCCCGAAAGGGCCGAGTTGCGGCTCGTGCCGGGAGCGGCCGCTCTGCGGCGGGCGACCCTCGCACCGCCGCCCGGCGTCTGGGCGGCGGTCGTCGGCAGCCGGGCTCTGCTCTTTCTGGTGGGGTACCTGACGGTGGCTCGTGTGCCGCAAGCGGCCAGCACGGCCCGCACGCTCACCTACAACCGGGCGCAGCTGTTGCCCGGAGCCCTCGGCCAGATGTTCAATGCCTGGGCGAACTGGGACGGACAGTGGTACGTGAAGATCGCCCGCGTCGGATACCCGACTCGCGACTACGCCGCCTTCTTTCCGCTCTACCCGACGCTCGTGCGCTGGCTCGGCCCGCTGACGGCCCACCGCTACATCATCGCCGGCGTCGCTCTGTCGCTCACGTTCTACGTGGCGGCGATGTACGTGCTCTACCGGCTCATCGCCATCGACTATGGGAGTCGCGTGGCCACCTGGACGGTGGCGTTCGCCAGCCTGTTCCCGACGAGCTTCTTCTTTCAGGCCGTGTACACCGAGTCGGCCTTCTTCTTTCTGGTAGTGACGTGCCTGTTCTTCGCGCGCCGCGAGCAATGGCTGTTCGCCGGTCTGGCCGGCTTTTTTTGCCGCCCTCACCCGTAACACCGGCATCCTGCTGCTTCTGCCGATGGCGCTCTTCTACCTGGGCGCCCGGGGTTGGCGACCGCGCCGCATCGATCGCCGCCTGGCCTGGTTCGGCCTGGTTCCCGCAGGCTTGGCCGTCTGGATGGCGTACCTGCGGGTCAGGCTCGGCAACGCGCTGGCGTTCAGCCAGGCCCAGCTTCACTGGCATCGCAGCTTCACGGCGCCGTGGGTCACCGTGGTCGCCGGGTGGCACAAGGATCTCGGGGATCACGACGCTACTGCTGCACCATGGTCAGGCGCCGCCTCTGGCGACGGCGCAGGGCTCGCTCCTCGTGTCATCGCACGTCGCCCGCAACGCGTTGCCCAACGCGCTCGACATCGTGGTGCTCGTGGGGGCGGTGGTCGCGCTCGGCCTGAGCGCGCGGCGCCTTAAGGCACCCTACCTGGTGTACGGGTTCGCCACCCTCGCTGCCCCGCTGTTCTACCCGACTCCGCTGCAGCCGCTGTATTCGATGTCGCGCTTCGCGCTGGTGGCGTTCCCGGTGTTCCTGGCGATCGCCCTGCTGACCGAACGCCTGGTGGCTACGCGCATCGCGCTCCTCGCCGTCTCCACCGTGGCGCTCGTGCTTCTCACCTCGGTGTTTGTGCGCTTCATCTTCGTAGCCTGACCCCTCGTCGGCGGCACGGCCGACGCGGTGTCAATCTGTCTGCACACCCCTGCGGCCGTCTGGAGCCATCGACCGGCCCGTCACCCTGCTCCAGCCGCGTGCCGTGAACGCGGTCGGTAGTGGTCGTACCGATACTGACGCGCCGGCTTGGCCTCGACGACGACGAACCCGAGCTTGCGGCACGGCAGCCTGCGCAGCTTGGCGCCGGCGCGTTCGAGCATAGGCCGCCGGACCTTCGCCGTGTTCACCACGAACACAAGCGCGTCCGCTGTTGCCGCGATAGACGAGCAGTCACCTACGGCCAGCAGAGCCGGCGAGTCGATGACGACGACGTCCGATTCGCGCGCCAGCACACCGATCAGCTCGACGAAGCGTTGCGAGGCCACCAGCTCTCCGGGGTTGGGCGGGAGCGGGCCCGCCGGCAGCACCTTGAGGACGGGGTCGTCTGGCCCTCGCCCGTGGCGTTCGTCGAGAGCGACCGGAACGAGCACCTCCTGCACGGTCGCGCCCCGCGCGAGGACGGTGGTCAGACCCGGCACGCTGGAGACACCCATGTAGCTGTGGACCCGCGGGCGCCGCAGGTCGGCATCGACGAGCACGACGCGCTTGCCGGCAAGCGTCAGCGAGACCGCCAGGTTGCAGGCCGTCACGGACTTGCCCTCGCCCTGGACCGAGCTGGTCACGAGCAACACCGGCACATCGGTCTCACCGCCGGCAAGCTGAAGGTTGCCGCGCAGCGTGCGGAAAGCCTCGGCGGCTGGGCTCGCCGGATCGGAGAGCGTCTGCACGGCGTCGGCGTCCTGCGTTCCTCGTTTGAGCGGCGGCAGATGGCCGAGGGCGGTCAGGCCCAGTGAGTCGCGCAACTCCTCCTCGCCGGTCACTCTCCCGTCGAGCTGCTCAAGGAGGAAGGCAAGCCCCAGGCCCAAAAGCAGGCCGACGGCGGCGGCGTAGCCCAGGGTGTGCAGCTTGCGCGGCGAGAAGGGCGTCGAGGGCAGGTCGGCCGGCGAGAGGATCGTGAAGTCGCCGGTCGCTGTCTTCTGCTGTAACAGCAGGCTGCCGAGCAGCTGGCGGAGAGCCACGTAGTCGGCGGTGGCTTGCGACGTCGGCGTCGTGTACGCGCCGAGCCTGCTCTGCACGGCGAGGACGGCCTCCCCCACCTGGGCCTGAGCGCTGGTCTGGCGCCAGCCCACGAACGCCCGCGCGTAGGCGTTGGCGACGGCGGCGGCCAGGCTGGGGCTGCTCGACACCCCGTCGATCGCGACGATGTTCGAGTAGGCGTTGGTCTGGGTGTCGAGCTGCAGCAGGGCGGTGACGGAGTAGCCGGCTGAGGTATTGGTGTGCGCCAGCAGCTGCGCCGCCCGAGCGCTGACGGCAGAACCGTTGAGCACGGTGGGCACGCTGCCGAGATCGGCCTGCTGCAGCGTCTGGTCGACCACGGCGGGGGCAAGCGGGTCAAGGCCGTTGGCCGGCTGAGCGTAGAGCAGCTCGGCGCTCGCCGAGTACATCGGCGTGCGCCCCTTGAGGTAGGCATAACCGAGCACGACAAAGAGCACCGTCACGCCGACCACCAGCCACTTCCGCCTGCCGATGACCGCCAGGTACGTTCCGAGCGGAAAGCCCTCCGCCGGTTCCGAGTGCTCCGTGGTCAGTTGCACCGTCTCGACTCGTCCTTACGCCGTATCGCTCAGGCCAGTGCGCAGCAGTTCCATGGAGGACCGCTAGAACGTCTTGCCAAAATGGAGCGCGTAAATGATGAGCGCGAAGCCGACGGCCAGCAGCAGCCCGGCGACCACCAGGCCTGCCCGCCGGAAGAACGGGAACTCCCTGGCCGCCAAGGCAAGGCCCCCGATAAGTCCAAGCAAGGCGCCAAGCTCTGTGATCCGGCGCGCGCTGTGCGCCGTGAGCGCGGCGACGATGGCGAGCATCTCTCCCTCCTTTGGTCATGTCGCAGTCGTACATACCCCCCGCGAACGAGGTAGGCCGAGCGGAAGCGTTGGAGAAGGCGAGCTGCGCTTCCACGGTCGCCGGGATCGACTCGCGACCGACCCCCGGGCGCCCGGTCCGGCGTGAGCGCCGACTCTCCGATCACGCGGTGCACAACTGCAGCCCGACGTGGTAACCTCTCACGTCACGGGCAATTAGCTCAGGGGGAGAGCGCCTGCTTCACACGCAGGAGGTCGTTGGTTCAAATCCAACATTGCCCACCACTTTCGCCTGTCCATGCGGTGAGACGAACGTGACCGAGACCCGCCACAGCGTGCGACTCGGCTCCGTGGCCGCCGGCCACGCCGGCCCTTCGCGCTCCCGTCCGCCCTGCGCCTCCTCGCCTCGCTGCGTCCTGCCCCATGACCTCGTGGTGCGCCTCGCCGCGCCCGCCGACCTTCCCGCGATCCTCGCCACGGTGCGGGCCGCGTTCGGCTACGACCTCGAGGCTCAGCTCATCGTGCGCCTCGAGCGCGAGGGCCGCGTGGCCGTCTCGATGGTCGCCGCCGTCGGCGAGTCTGTCGTGGGTCACGCCCTGCTGAGCTGTCTCGGACTGAGCGGCGGCGCCGGCTGCGTGGCCGCGGCGGCCGCGCCGAACGCCGCCGGCTGTGCACTGAGGGCAAGCGGCACAGCCGCGGCGGACACCGCCGCCTGCCCCGCCCTGGCGCTGGCGCCCGTGGCGGTCGCCCCCGAGCACCAGGGGCGCGGCATAGGCAGCGCCCTCGTGCGCGCCACGCTGGCCGCTGCCGACCCGGCGCTGCCGGTCTTCGTGATCGGCGCTCCCGGCTTCTACGGCCGCTTCGACTTTGAGCCGGCCGACGGCTACGGCTGCACCTGCCGCTTCGACGTGCCGCCGGGCCACTTCATGGTCCTGCCGGCGCAGTGCCCGCCGGCCGCCTTTACGGCGCGCGCCGTCGAGTACCCGCCCGCCTTCGGCGGCTTCTAGCACCCTCGCCTTCTCGGCAGGCCCACGCGCCGGTGCGGCGGCGATGCCTCGCCGCCCCGTCAGCCGGCCGATCGCGGCCGCCGCAGGCGGGAACACCTGTTCGCTTTCGAGCCCAATGTGGCGGCTTGCCGGCGGCTCGCGCCAGCGCGTCCGCATGGTCCGTCGCGCCGCGTCCTTCGCCACCGACCTGCCGGCCCGCGCCAAAAGCCCGTGCCTGACGACGAACATCTGTTCGTCGTCGTACCGGCCGCCGGGGCGACGCGGAGCGGGCCCCGGCGCCTCCCTGTGCAAATGCAACGCCGTTACGCCGATAATGAGGCGTACCGTGTGGTCGCGACGGCAGTTTCCCCCGCAAACGTGACGGAGGTGGAGAGGGTGGCAACCGAGACCGGAGAAAGCGTGGTCATCCAGCCCCGGCCCGAATGGTCGGCGAACGCGTGGATCAAGAGCCTGGCCGAGTACGAGGCCCTGTACAAGCGCTCCATCGACGACCCCGACGGCTACTGGGCCGAACGCGCCGCCGAGCTCGACTGGACGAAGAAGTGGGACAAGGTCGTGGAGTGGCAGTTCGAGCCCACGCCGTCGATCAAGTACTTCCTCGGGGGCGAGCTCAACGTGTCGGTCAACTGCGTCGACCGCTGGGTCGACGCCGGCAAGGGCGACAAGCCGGCGATCATCTTCGAGGGCGACGCCGGCGACAACCGGGTCTTCACCTTTGCCGAGCTCAAAGACGAGGTCAGCAAGTTCGCCAACGTGCTCAAAAAGCACGGCGTCAAGAAGGGCGACCGGGTCGCCCTGTACCTGCCCATGCTTGCCGAGCTGCCGGTCGTCATGCTCGCCTGCGCGCGCATCGGCGCCATCCACATGGTGGTGTTCGGCGGCTTTTCGGCCGAGGCGCTCAAGAGCCGCATCGACAACTGCGGCGCCAAGGTGCTGATCTGCGCCGACAAGGGCTACCGCGGCGGCAAGACGACGGCCAGCAAGGCCAACGCCGACATCGCCGTGGCCGGCGAGACCACGGTCGAGACGGTCATCGTCATCAAACGCGTCGACGGCGACGTGCCCATGACGGCGGGCCGCGACGTCTGGTACCACGACGAGATGGCCGCCGGCGACATCTCCACCGACTGCCCACCGGTGCCGGTCGAGGCCGAGCACCCGCTCTTCATCCTCTACACCTCGGGCTCGACGGGCACGCCCAAGGGCGTCCTGCACTGCAGCGGCGGCTATCTGCTCTACGTGCACGACACCGCCAAGTACGTGTTCGACCTGCACGACGACGACATCCACTTCTGCACGGCCGACATCGGCTGGATCACCGGCCACAGCTATATCGTCTACGGGCCGCTCAGCAACGGCGTCACCAGCATCCTGTTCGAGGGTCTGCCCACCGCCCCCCACCCCGACCGCTTCTGGGAGGTCGTCGAAAAGCACAAGGCGACGACCATCTACACGGCGCCGACCGTCATACGTTCGCTCAAGGGCCAAGACGTCACCTGGGTCGACAAGCACGACATGCCCTCGCTGCGCGTGCTCGGCTCGGTCGGCGAGCCGATCGACGCCGAGTCGTGGCTCTGGTACTTCGAGAAGGTCGGCAAGGGCCGCATTCCCCTGGTCGACACCTGGTGGCAGACCGAGACCGGCGGCCTCATGATCGTGCCGCTGCCGGGCGCCACGCCGCTCAAGCCCGCCTCGGCCGGGCGCCCGTTCTTCGGTGTGCGCACGATCGTGCTCAAAGACGACGGCTCGCCGGCCGAGGTCGGCGAAGACGGTCACCTCTGCATCACGCACCCCTGGCCCGGCATGATCCGCGGCACCTGGGGCGACGAGGGCGGCAAGCGCTTCAAAGACGTCTACTTCTCGATGTTCCGGGGCTACTACGTCACCGGCGACGGCTGCGCCATCGACGCCGACGGCGACCACTGGCTCAAGGGCCGTATCGACGACGTGCTGAACGTCTCGGGACACCGCATAGGCACGGCCGAGGTCGAGTCGGCCCTGGTCAGCCACCCGGCGGTCGCCGAGGCGGCGGTGGTGGGCTACCCGCACGCCATCAAGGGCACCGGCATCTACACCTACATCACCCTGATCGAGGGCGCCGAGCCCAGCGACGAGCTGCGCAAAGACCTCACCGCCCACGTGCGCAAGGTGGTGGGCCCGATCGCCACGCCCGACAAGATGCAGTTCGCCCAGACGGGGCTGCCCAAGACGCGCTCGGGCAAGATCATGCGCCGCATCCTGCGCAAGATCGCCGAAGGCGAGTTCGACGGCCTGGGCGACACCTCAACGCTGGCCGACCCGGCCGTGGTCGAAGACCTCAAGCTGGGCGCCCTGTAAGTCGCCGCCGGCCGCCATGGTTCGACGCGCCTGCCCGCGAGGGGCGCGGGCAGGCGCGGGTGTACACTACGAGCGAAGCATTTTAGGGCGCGGGGCGACTGCGCGGCCCGGTACCGGCCACCTTCCCAGGGCGGCCGCGGCCCTCAGATCAACGCAGAAACCGTACCGAAGTGGAGTGCCGATGACACACGCACGCAGGGACGACTCATGAGCACGCGCAACCTCGACAAACTCTTCGACCCCAAGTCGATCGCCGTCATCGGCGCCTCGAACACCAAGGGTTCGGTCGGCTACATCCTGCTGCGCAACCTGATCGGCGCGGAGTACGAGGGCGTCGTCTACCCGGTCAACCCCAGGGCCGCGTCGATCCAGGGCATCCAAGCGTACCCGAGCATCTCGCAGGTGCCCCACAAAGTCGACCTGGCGATCATCGCCGTGCCGGCCAAGAGCGTGCTCGACGTGGTGCGTGAGTGCGGGCAGGCAGGCGTATCGGGCGCCGTCATCGTCACGGCCGGCTTCAAAGAGACCGGCGCCGGCGGCAAGAAGCTCGAAGAGCAGGTGGTCAGCACCGCCGAGTCGTACGGCCTGCGCCTGCTCGGCCCCAACTGCCTGGGCTACGTGCGTCCCGGCCACAACATCAACGCGACCTTCGCCCACACCGTGCCCGAGCCGGGCCGCGTGGCGTTCCTGAGCCAGTCGGGCGCCCTGGGCACCGCCGTGCTCGACTGGGCGACCGCCAACAAGGTCGGATTCTCGGCCTTCGTGTCGGTGGGCTCCATGTGCGACGTCGACTTCGGCGACCTGATCGACTACTTCGGCGCCGACCCGCAGACCAACTCGATCATCCTCTACATCGAGGCACTCTCCGACGCCCGCAAGTTCATGAGCGCGGCGCGCCATTTCGCCAAGACCAAGCCGATCATCGTGGTCAAGTCGGGCCGTACCGCCCGGTCGGCCATGGCTGCGGCCAGCCACACCGGCGCCATCGCCGGCGACGACACCTTGTACAGCGCGGCCTTCCGCCGCGCCGGCGCGGTGCGGGTCGACGAGATCGAAGACCTCTTCGACGCCAGCGAGGCGCTGTCTCGCGTGTCGAGCCCGCGCGGCCCCAAGCTGGGCATCGTGACCAACGCCGGCGGCCCCGGCGTGATGGCCTCTGACCGCCTGCTCGCCCTGGCGGCGAGCTCGCCGAGCTGGCGCCCGAGACCGACGCCCGGCTCAAGGAGTGCCTGCCCACCTTCGCCGCCCGCGGCAACCCCGTCGACGTCGGCGGCGACGCCCCCGCCGAGCGCTACGCCGCCGCCGCCGCCGCCATGATGGACGACCCCAACTGCGACGGCGTGCTGGCCATCCTCACGCCGCAGGCGATGAGCTACCCCACGCAGACCGCCGAGGCCCTGATCGAGGTGGCCAAGCGCCACGTGCGCAAGCCCATGCTCACCTCGTTCATGGGTGAGATCAAGGTAGCCGAGGGCATCCGCCTGCTGCGCGCCGCCCACGTGCCGACCTTCGACACCCCCGAAGACGCGGTGCGCGCCTACCTCTACATGTACCAGTACACCAAGAGCCTCGCGCAGCTCTACGAGACGCCGGCCGACATCTTGCCGCACTTCACGCCCGACCGCGCCGCGGTCAAGGACATCTTCATCGAGGTCGCCCGCCAGAAGCGCACCACCCTGAGCGAGATCGAAGCCAAGGACGTGCTCGAGGCCTACGGCATACCGACCGTCAAGACGGTGCTGGCCACCACGGCCGACGAGTGCGCCAAGAAGGCCGCCGAGATCGGCTTTCCGGTGGCCATCAAGATCCTCTCGCACGACATCACCCACAAGTCCGACGTGGGCGGCATCGCCCTCAACGTGCGCTCCGCACCCGAGGCCGCCAAGCAGTTCAGCGTCGTCACCGAGCGCGTGGCCAAGGCCCGCCCGCAGGCCAAGATCCTCGGCGTGGCCGTGCAGGCCATGTCGCGCGGCGGCCACGAGGTCATCGTGGGCTCGCGCAAGGACCGCACTTTCGGTCCGGCCATCATGTTCGGCATGGGCGGCACCGGCGTCGAGCTCTTCCGCGACGTCGCGGTCGACTTTCCGCCGCTCAACCAGGCCCTGGCGCGCACCATGATCGCCGAGACCAAGGTCTCCAGGCTGCTGCGCGGCTACCGCGGCAGCACGCCGGTCGACATGGACGCCCTCGAGCTCGTGCTGGTCAAGGCGAGCTACCTGCTGGTCGACTTCCCCGAGATCGTCGAGATGGACGTCAACCCGCTGCAGGTGCGCGCCGACGGCCTGGCGGCGCTCGACGCGCGCATCATGATCGAGCCCCGCGACGTGCGCAAGATCGCCCAGCCCGGCTCGCACCTCATCATCTCCATGTTCCCCACCAAGTTCCACTGGGACATGACCATCGACGGCGAGAAGGTCGAGCTGCGCGCCATCCGCCCCGAAGACGAAGTCATGTGGCGCGAGATGGTCGAGTCGTTCTCCGAGGCGACCACCGAATACCGCTTCTTCGGCCCGATCAAAGAGATCACCAAGTCGATGATGGTGCGCTACTGCCACATCGACTACGACCGCGAGATCGCCATCGTGGCGATCGGCGGCAAGGGCCGCAAGAAGCAGATGCTGGGCGTCGCCCGCCTCACGATCGAGACGGCCAACACCGAAGAGGGTGAGTTCGCCATCGTGGTGCGCGACAGCTACCAGCGCCGCGGCGTGGGCGACGCCCTCATGACCTCGCTCATCGAGGCCGCCCGCGGTTCGTACGTGCGCGAGATCTACGGCCACGTGCTGGCCTCGAACGACGGCATGGTGCGCTTCGTCGAGTCGCTGGGCTTCGACGTGCGGCCCTCCGAAGACCCCGAGATCCGCAAGGTGGTGCTGCGCGTCTAGCGCACAGCGCCGCGAGCTGCTCCTTGTGGGGGCGGGGCGGCGGGCCTGACGGCCCGCCGCCCCGCCCCCTTGCGCGTTTCAGGCGTTGGCTGTGGGCACAATAGGCTCGACATGGAGCCCAATGCCAAAGCGGTGGCCCGCCCCCTCGCCGTCGCGCTCGCGGCGGGCGCGGCGCCCCTCGTGGCCGCCGCGCTGCTCACCCGCCTCGTGGTGCGGCGCGCGCAGCGGCGCTACCCGCGCCCCGCCGGCGCCGTCGTGGTCGACGGCGTCGAACTGCGTTACACGCAGGCGGGCACAGGCCCGCCGGTGGTGCTCATCCACGGCCTGCTGGGCTCCACCCACGACTTCGACATCGTGCTGAACGAGCACCTGGCGCGGCACTACCGCGTGATCGCCTTCGACCGCCCCGGCAACGGCTACAGCGAGGCGCCGCCGGCCGACGGCCACACGCCGATCGGCCAGGCCTACCTGCTGCACCGGGCCGTGCGGCAGCTCGGCCTGGAGCGCCCCCTGCTCGTGGGCTACTCGCTGGGCGCGGCCGTGGCCGTGGCCTGGGCCGAGCTCTACCCCGACGACGTGGCCGCCGTGGTCACGGTCGGCGGCCACGTGCTGCCCTACCGCCTGCCCATCTCGCGGCTCATCCGCGTGTTGCGTGTACCGGTGCTCGGGCGCCTGGCGGCGGCGACTGTGCTCGTGCCCACCGCCTACCCCGTGGGCTACGTGCTGCTGCGCCGCGCCTGCTACCCGCAGCCCCTGCCGGCCGCCTACGCTCGCGCCGCGCTGGCCGTCGCGCTGCGCCCCGAGCCGTTCCGCCACGCCGTCGAAGACCTGGAGCGCGCGACCGCCGACCTGCACGTGCTGGCCGGCTCGTACCGCCTGCTCGAGGTGCCCTTCGTGGTGGTCGTCGGCGCTTACGACCGCATCGCCCCGGCCGCCGAGTCGCAAGCCTTTCACCGGCGCTTGCGCGACTCGCGCCTGATCGTGGTGGGCAACGGCGGCCACGCCCTGCACATCACCCACCCGGCCGCGGTGGCGTCGGCGATCGCCGACGCCTGGACCCTGACCGCCCGCCAGGAGCACGCCGCCTCGGCGTGAGCGGGCGCTGGCCGGGCGCCGGCTGAGTCGCTGCCGCCGGTGCGCCGCGCTCGCGGACGCGTCGCGTCGGCTGCGCGCCGCCCGACCACGTTTGATTCGCCACCAAGCCGCGGGTAGACTCCCCCGTGGCCGCGCTAGGCGGGGAGCCAGCGGTGCCCTGTACCCGCAATCCGCTACAGCGGGGCTGAATCCCCGCCCGAGGGGCCATTCTGTGGAGCAGTCGGCCGACGCGCGGCGTCGATGGTCGGGCCCCACGCAATGGGAACCTGCGAACCCCGTCAGGTCCGGGAGGAAGCAGCGGTAAGCAGGCGCTCCCATGTGCCGTGGGTCATCCTGACCGGAGCTTGCGCCCGGCAAAGGCGTCCGGGGAACGTGTTTCGACGGCGGGTGCGCGGCCGCTCTCGAACCTCATGCGTCGTCGCCCATCAGGCGTCTGCGCAGCGCGGGTGGGTTCTTCACCTGCCCGCGCCGCGCAGGGTACACTAGGCACGTAACGAACACGCGCCAGCCTGGGCGTCGACGACAAAACCGGTCGGCGTCACCAGGGGCGCAACGAAGTCGCGCCGGCTTGGGCGACTACCACAAGGCAGATCGTCGGCACCAGGCGTGTAACGAAGCCCGCACAGGACGTCCATGGAGCTCTCCCTCTACCGCAAGTACCGGCCCCAGACCTTCGCCGAGATCGTCGGCCAGGATCACGTTTCGCAGACCCTGCGCAACGCCGTGAGCAGCGACGCGGTGGCCCACGCCTACGTCTTCGCCGGCTCGCGTGGCACGGGCAAGACGAGCATGGCCAAGATCCTCGCCAAGGCCCTCAACTGCACCGGCGATCCCGCTCTGCCCGAACGCATCACCGGGCCCACCGTCACGCCCTGCGGCCTGTGCGACAGCTGCCGCGCCATCGCCGCCTCGACCGCCATGGACGTGATCGAGATGGACGCCGCTTCAAACCGCGGCATCGACGACATCCGCGAGCTGCGCGACAAGGTCGGGTACGCGCCGGTCAACGGGCGCTACAAGGTCTACATCATCGACGAAGTCCACATGCTCACCAAAGAGGCGTTCAACGCCCTCCTGAAGACCCTCGAAGAGCCTCCGCCGCACGTCGTCTTCGTGCTCGCCACCACCGAAGCACACCGCATTCCGGCGACCATCCTGTCGCGCTGCCAGCGCTTCGACTTTCGCCGGCCGCGCGTGCACGACATCGCCCTGGTGCTCAGCCACGTCGCGGCCGCCGAGAGCATCGAGATTGACGAGCCCGCCATCCTCGAGATCGCCCGGCACGCCGAGGGCGGGTTTCGCGACGCCATCGGCACGCTCGAAAAGCTCACCACGTTCTTCGGCGCGGCCGCCATCACGTCGCGCGAGGTGCTCGACGTGCTCGGCGTCATCGCCTCTGAGCTGCTCTTCGAGATTATCGACATCGTCATCGACCGCGACCCCGCCGCCGCCCTGCTGTTCGTGCAGCGCCTGGCCGAGCGCGGCACGAGCTACCCGCAGTTCATCCACGACCTGCTGCGCCACCTGCGGCAGATCTTCCTGGTGCAGTACCTGGACGACGTCTCCGACGACCCCGGCACCATGCTCGCGCTGGCGCAGAACCTCGAGATCGACGAGCAGCTGCTCGACCGCCTGGCCCGTCAGGCCCACCAGCTCTCGGGTCGCGAGCTGCTGCGCCTGATCGAGCTGCTGGGCCGCGCCCAGACCGAGATCCGCGGCGGCCTCGACCCGCGCCTGCAGCTCGAGATGGCGCTGGTGCGCGCGGCGCGCCCCGAAGTCGACCATTCGCCCGACGCCCTCGAAGAACGGCTACGGCGGCTCGAGTCGGGCAGCGTGCCGTTCGCCCCCGCCCAGGCGCCTGCGACCCACCCCGCGCAACCCCACGACCCGGCGCAGGCCGCCCGTGCCGCGCGACTCGCCGAGGCCGTCAGCAACGCGGCCGCGCCACGGCCGGCGAGCCCGCCGGCGGCAAGCGCGCCCGCGACCACACCCGATCCGTCGAGCCCGCCGGCCGACGACCACAACGTAGCGCCGGTTCCCGACGACCAAGACGTGCCGCCGGGTCCCGACGACGAGGCCGTACCGCCGGCCACCGACGACGGCGCCCCAACGGCGGGCGGCGCCGACCGCGTCAAGCGCGCCTGGGCGCTCGTGCTGCAGCAGACCGAAGCCCAGAACATCGGCCTGTACGCCGCCCTCAAAGACGCCCGCGTGCGCGCCGACGGCGACCGGCTGGTCGTGGGGCTGCCCTCGAGCCTCACGTTCGGCAAAGCCTCGACCCCCGAGAACCGCGCGCTGCTCACCGCGATCATCACCCGCACCACCGGCGATGCCCCGGATCTCAAGTTCGAGCTCGAGCAGGCCCCGTCCGAACCGGCCGCGCCCAAAGCAGCGGCGCCCGACGCCGGCCTGACCATCGCCCAACGCATCGCCCTCGCCAAGCGCGAGCTCGATGCCAGCGACCTACCCGACGACGACTAGACGACCAGAAGGAGACGCAGGTCCATGAACCCGCAGTACCAGAAGATGCTCAAGCAGGTGCAGGACATGCAGAAGAAGATGGCCAAGGCGCAAGAAGAGCTTGCCCTCGAGACCGTCGAGGCCAGCGCCGGCGGCGGCGCCGTCACGGTCGTGGTCACGGGCGCGCTCGAGGTGCGCGAGGTCCGCATCGACCCGGGCGCCGTCGACCCCGACGACGTCGAGATGCTGCAGGACCTGGTCACCGCCGCCACCAACGAAGCCCTGCGCGCCGCCCAGGCGCTCGCGCAGCAGAAGCTCGGCGGCGCCACCGCCGGCGTCGATCTGCCGAACATCCCCGGTCTGTTCTGATCTCTGTGTACTCACCCTCGGTCGAACGCCTGATCACCGAGCTCTCCAAGCTCCCCGGCATCGGCCCGCGCACAGCGCAGCGACTCGCCTTCTACATGCTGAAGGTCAAGCCGGGCGAGATCCTGCCCCTGGCCACGGCCATCGTCGAGGTCAAAGAGAAGATCGGCTTCTGCAAGCGCTGCTTCAACTTAGCCGAAGGCGACCTGTGCACGATCTGTTCCGACACGCGCCGCGACCCCTCGCTGCTCTGCGTGGTCGAGCAGCCGGCCGACATCATCCCCATCGAGCGCACACGCGAGTACCGCGGCCTGTACCACGTGCTCGGCGGCGCGCTGTCGCCGCTCGACGGCGTCGATCCGGCCGACCTGCACGTGGCCGAGCTCGTCGATCGTGTCGCTGCGGGCGTGACCGAGGTGATCGTCGCCACCAACCCGACCATGACCGGCGAGGCGACGGCACTCTACATCGCCGACCTGCTGCCGCCGCGGGTGCGCGTGTCGCGCCTGGCGAGCGGCCTGCCGGTAGGCGGCGACCTCGAGTACGCCGACGAGCTCACCCTCGGCCGGGCCTTCACCGGACGTCACGAGATGCGCCACGACGCGCCTTGAGCTCTCTGCGCCGACGGCGCGGGCCGCCTGAGCGGCTCGCGGGCCCACGGCGCACGCAGCGGCGCCGCGCGGGCGCGCTAGACTGACAAAGCTACCAGCCAGACGCAGAGCACGACGAGGGGGCGGGCCCGCAGGGCCCGCCCCCTCGTCGTGCCGGCGGCCCAAGGCCGGCCCCTCCGGGTGAGTCACTGACGCGCGAGCGGGAACACACTCCACATACGCGGCGCGACGGTCGCACGACCGGGGCGCCGCGCTCACGTGACGATCCGACCCGACAACCAGCATCGGCCGAATCGGCCGTAAAGGAGGTCCCCCGCAATGGCCACCGACCCTGTCTGCCTGATGACGGTCGACGAGCACGACGCCAAGGGCACGTCCGAGTACGAAGGCAGGACCTACTATTTCTGCAGCACCGGCTGCAAGGTCGAGTTCGACGACGACCCCGAACGCTTCGCCCACCCTGAGGAGCTCTCCGCGGCGAGCTGAGAGCCGGCGCCGCCCTAAGAGGCTGCGGCGGACCGAGTGGCCGCGGCGAGCCGAGAGGCCGCGCCGCGGACCGCAGACGAACAAAGGGGCCGCGGCCGGCTGGGCGCCGGCCGCCCAACCGCGACGGGGGCCGGTCCTGTGCCAGGACCGGCCCCCGTCGCGGTTCTCGCAGACGGCGCCCAGCCTCGCGCAGGGCCCGGTGGTACGATGACGCGAGTCTCTCGTCGCCCCGCCAAGGAGCCGATCATCCCCACCCACGAGCGACAGCCCGCCGAGCCGGTCGCCGGACTCGGCGGCCTGACCGGCCTTACCGAGGCCGAAGCCGCGCGGCGGCGCGCGGCCGGCGACGGCAACGAGGTGCCGGCGACCGCCGGGCGCACGTATCGCCAGATCGTGCGCGACAACGTCTTCAACTTCATCAACAACATCCTCTTCGTGCTGGCCGCGGTGCTCATCGCGTTCCGCCACTACCTCGACGCGCTGCTGTCGGTGGGCGTCGTCGCCGCCAACACCGTGATCAGCCTCTACCAGGAGGTGCGCGCCAAGCGCACGCTCGACCGCATCGCGATCCTGACCAGACCGCACGCCGTGGTGCTGCGCGACGGCGTGGAGCGCGAGGTCGATCCCGCCGAGCTCGTCGTGGGCGACATCATCCGCGCCCAGTCCGGCGACCAGATCGTGGTCGATGGCCACGTGGTCGGTCGCGGTTACCTCGAGATCGACGAGTCGCTGCTCACCGGCGAGTCCGACCTCGTCGTCAAGCGCGCCGGCGACGCTGTGCTCTCGGGCAGCTTCTGCGTAGCCGGCGGCGGCTACTACGAGGCCGAGACCGTGGGCGCCCAGAGCTTCGCCAACAAGGTGACCGCCACGGCGCAGTCGCACCGCCGCTTTCTCACGCCGCTGCAGCATCAGGCCAACGTGCTGGTGTGGATCCTGCTCGTCATCGCGCTCGCCTTTTGCGCGCTGGTCGTCACTCAGCACTTCAGTCAGCACCTGCCGTGGGTCGAGACCATCCAGGCGGCGACCGTGATCGTCGGCCTGGTGCCCAACAGCCTCATCCTCGCCATCGTGCTGGCCTACGCCCTGGGCGCCGTGCGCATGGCCGGCAAGGGCGCGCTCATCCAGGAATCGAACGCGGTCGAGTCGCTGTCGAACGTCGACGTGCTGTGCACCGACAAGACCGGCACGCTCACCACCAACGTCATCCGCCTGAGCGACCTCGAACCGCTCGAAGTGACGCGCGACGAGCTCGAGCTCCTCCTGGCCGCCTACGCGGCCAGCACCGCCGTGCCCAACCGCACCATCGAGGCGCTCGCCGCCGCCCTGCCGGCGCGCGCCCTGCCGGTCGCCGACGAGGCCGCCTTCTCGTCGGCCCGCAAGTGGAGCGGCCTCGCCTTTGCCGGCGACGCCATGCCTTGGGCCACGCTCGTGCTGGGCGCGCCCGAGGTGCTGGCTCCGCGCCTGCGGGCCGGTGCGGAGCTCGGCGAGCGCCAGGCCGAGTGGTCGGCGGCCGGCCTGCGCGTGCTGCTGCTGGCCGGCGCGCGCCCGACGGTGCGCTTTGCGCCGGACGCGGCCGCACCCGTCGCCGGCGCCGGTGCGAGCACCGCGACCGCCGCCCCCGCCGGACGCCCGCCCGAGCTGCCCGCCGGTCTCGTGCCGCTCGGCCTGCTGAGTCTCGCCGACGAGCTGCGCCCCAGGGTGGCCGAGACCCTCGCCGAGTTCGCCGCCGCCGGCATCGAGGTGAAGGTGATCTCGGGCGACGACCCGCGCACCGTGGCGGCGCTGGCCACCCAGGCGGGTCTGGGCGGCGAGCTGACCGCCTATTCGGGCGCCGAGCTCGCCCGCTTCGACGACCGCGAGTTCGCCGCGGCGGCCGCCGACGGCACGGTCTTCGGCCGGGTCTCTCCCCAACAAAAGGAGGCCCTGACCGAGGCTCTGCACCGGCGCGGCCGCTACGTGGCCATGATCGGCGACGGCGTGAACGACGTGATCGCCCTCAAGCGCGCCGACCTGGGCATCGCCATGGAGAGCGGCAGCCCGGCCGCCCGCGGCGTAGCCGACCTCGTGCTCATGAACGACTCGTTCGGCGTGCTGCCGTCGGCGTTCCGCGAGGGTCAGCGCATTCGCAACGGCATGCAGGACATCCTCAACATCTTCGCGGTGCGCATCTTCTCGCGGGCGCTCGTCATACCGTTCGTGGCGCTGATCGGCGGCTTCGCCTTCTCGCCGCGCCAGTCCGCCCTGCTGTCGTACCTCACCGCCACCGTGCCCACGATCGGCCTCATCGTCTGGGCGCAGTCGGGCCAGACGATCAAGGGGCGCATCTACCGCCCGCTGGCGCGCTTCGCCGTGCCGGCCACCATCCTGCTGGCCGCCTTTGAGCTGGCCGTCTACACGCTCTACTTCAAGACCGGCAAGCACAGCTACCTGCTCGCCCACCACGGCGCCACCGCCGCGCAGGCGGTGCAGGCCGCCCTGCCCAAGGCGCAGACGGCGACGACCGCCCTGGCCGTGCTCTGCGGCATCTTGCTGCTGCCCTTCGCCGTGCCGCCCAGCATGCGCTGGGTGGGCGGCGCCCGCCTGCGCGGCGACCGCCGCCCCACGATCATGGCGGCGGTGCTGTTCGTCGCCTACCTGGTGATCGTCTCGAGCGCCGGCGGACGCCACCTGTTCGCCATGCAGCCGATCGGCGTGCTGCAGCAGATCCTGCTGATCGTCATCGCCGTGTCGTGGGGCTTCACGGTGCGCGCGGTCTGGCACTGGCGCGTGCTCGACCGCCTGTTCGGCCCGTCCGAGGGCCGGCCCCTCACCCAGCGCCCGGCAGGCCGGGGTCGGGGCCGCTGACCGCGTCGCAACGCCGGAACGCCCCAGCCGCGCGGCGCCTCGTCGGCGCGCGCCGAGCGCGCCGCGCGGCGCGCCCTCACATACGGCGGCCGTACGGTCGATACGTTCCGATGGGGTACTATAAATGGTCGGTAAAACCTCCGGGGGAGAGCCCTCTATGCCCACCCGTTCACGTTCGACCTCTTCTTCCGGCGGCGACGGCCCTAAGCCCGACGCCTCCGCCGCCGCCTCGCCGGCCGAGCAGGCCGAAAGCGCGGTAGCGGCCATCGACCTTGGCGACCAGTCGCTCTACATCAACCGCGAGCTCAGCATGCTGGCCTTCCAGCGGCGCGTGCTCGAAGAAGCCCAGGACGAGCGCAACCCGCTGCTCGAGCGCGTCAAGTTCCTGTCTATCCTGGGCTCGAACCTCGGCGAGTTCTTCATGGTGCGCGTGGCCGGCCTGCGCCAGCAGGTCGAAGCCGGCGTCGCCGACTTATCGACCGACGGCATGACGCCCGCCGAGCAGCTCGTCGCCTGCCGCGAGCAGGCCTACGAGCTCATGCGCGAGGCGCGCGACACGTGGGCCACGGTCATCAAGCCGCAGCTGGCCGCGGCCGGCATCGTCATCCACGACTACGCCGAGCTCGACGAAGGTCAGCGCGCCGCGGCCGTCGCCTACTTCGACCGCAGCGCGTTCCCGGTGCTCACGCCGCTCGCCTTCGACCCCGGACGGCCCTTCCCCCACATCTCCAACATGAGCCTCAACCTGGCAGTGCTGCTGCGCGACGAGAACGGCCAGCAGCTCTTCGCCCGCGTCAAGGTGCCGTCGTCGCTGCCCCGCCTGGTGACCGTGCCAGCGCCCGCCGACTTGCCGGCCGCGGCCAAGACGCGCCGCTACGACTTCGTCTGGCTCGAGCAGCTCATCGCGGCCGACTTCGACGAGCTCTTCCCCGGCATGGCGATCGTCGGCGTCTACACCTTCCGGGTCACGCGCGACGCCGAGATGTCCATTCAGGAGCTCGAGGCCGACGACCTGCTCGAGACCATAGAGCAGGGCGTGCTGCGCCGCCGCTTCGGCTCGGTGGTGCGCCTCACGATCGAGCAATCGACGCCCGCCGAGGTACGCCAGATCCTGGTCGACAACCTCGACATCGAGCCCGACGGCCTGGTGGCGGTGGCCCCGCCCCTGGGCATGAGCGGCATCAACCTGCTGGGCCTCGACCGGCCCGACCTCAAAGACGCGCCCTTCGTGCCGGCCGTGCCGCGCGGCCTGGGCGACCCCGACCTCAGCATCTTCGCCTCTATCCGCAAGCACGACATCCTCATCCACCGCCCCTTCGACACGTTCGAACCGGTCATCGACTGGCTCGAGAGCGCGGCGCACGACCCCGACGTGCTGGCCATCAAGATGACGCTCTACCGCGTGGGCCGCAACGCGCCGGCGGTCGCGGCGCTGCTCGAGGCGGCCCGCAACGGCAAAGAGGTCGCCGTGCTCGTCGAGCTCAAGGCGCGCTTCGACGAGGAGTCCAACATCGAGTGGGCGCGCGCACTCGAAGACGAGGGCGTGCACGTGGTCTACGGCCTCGTGGGCCTCAAGACGCACTCCAAGATCGGCATGGTCGTGCGACGCGAGGGCGACGGCATCAGGCGTTACCTGCACCTCGGCACCGGCAACTACAACGTGGTCACGGCGCGCCTTTACACCGACCTCGATCTGTTCACCTGCGACGAGACCATCGGCCAGGACGCCACCGAGCTCTTCAACTTCCTCACCGGCTTCTCGCGGTCGCGCGATTACAAGAAGCTGCTGGTCGGCCCCATCAACCTGCGCGAGCGCTTCGAAGCCCTGCTCGAACGCGAGATCGAGCACCAGAACGCCGGCCGCGGCGGCCACCTCGTCTTCAAGATGAACTCGCTGATCGACCGCAAGATGATCGCCATCCTCTACCGGGCCTCGCAGGCCGGCGTGAAGATCGACCTGCTGGTGCGCGGCATGTGCTCGCTGCGACCCGGCGTTCCCGGCGTGAGCGACAACATCAAGGTCACCAGCATCGTCGGCCGCTTTCTCGAGCACAGCCGCATCTACTGGTTTCGCAACGGCGGCGACGAACAGGTGCTCGTGGGCAGCGCCGACCTCATGTCGCGCAACCTTAACCGCCGGGTCGAGATCCTCTTTCCCGTCGAAGACCCGGCCATCGTGCGCCGCCTGCGCGACGACATCCTCGGGGTCTACCTGCGCGACAACGTCAAGGCGCGCTACATGCAGTCCGACGGCAGCTACGTGCATGCCCATCCGGCCGACGGCGAAGAGGCCATCGACAGCCAGGCCTGGTTCATCGCGCACGCCGCCGACCGCGCGCCCGCGCCCCAGCGGCAAGGTTCGCAACGCGCCCGACGGCGCTCGTCGTCGGGGCGCTAAGGGACCGACATGCAGATCATCTTCCTGCGCCACGGACCCGCGGGCTCCAGGGCCGACTGGCACGGCCCCGACGCCGAGCGCCCGCTGACCGACGACGGCCGCGGCGTCGTGGCGCTGGTCGCCGACGTCCTGGCGCGCGCGGGCGTCGCCGTCGACGCCCTGCTCACGCAGCCCGCTCGTGCGCGCGCGCCAGACGGCCGAGATCGCCGCCGCGGCGCTGGGCTGCGCCGACCGGCTCGCCGACGACGAGCGCCTCGCCCGCGACTTCGACCGCAGGCGCCTGGCGGCCGTCGTCGCCGACCACCCCGGCGCCCGCACCCTCATGCTCGTGGGCCACGAGCCCGATTTCAGCGCCACCATCGCGCAGCTCACGGGCGCGACCGTGGCCGTCAAGAAGGCGGGCGTCGCCCGCGTCGACCTCGACGAGCAGACCATGCGCGGCACGCTCGTCTGGCTGCTGCCGCCGCGCGTCTTCTTAAGCGAAAGGTGACCGCGCCATCATGGAGATAGAGGCCAAGTTCAGCGCGCCCGACGCGGCCACCCTCGAGCGTCTCGGCGAGCTCGGCGAGCTCGCCGGCTACCAGGTCGCGGGCGGCGCGGTCGCCGACATGAGCGACGTCTACCTCGACACCGCCGGGCGCGACCTGCAGGCCGCCGGCCTCGTCTGCCGGCGCCGCGACCGCGGCGACCGCGTGCTCATCACCGTCAAACGCCGCGGCGCGCCGGCCGGCGACGGCGACGGCAAACAGGGCGCCGTCCACCGCCGCGACGAGTACGAGGTCGACCTGCCGGCCGATCTCGCGCCCGACGCGCCGCCGAGCGCGTGGCCCCCGAGCGAGGCCCGCGAGCAGGTACTCGCGGCGGGCCACGACCGCCCCCTGACGCCCGTCGCCGAGGTGCGCCAGAACCGCGTGACGCGCGACCTCGCGCGCGACGGGCGCACCATCGCCGAGCTCTCGCTCGACACCCTCACGATCGTCGTGGCCCAGGGCGCCCAGCCGGCCCAGCACGAAGTCGAAGCCGAGCTCAAGGGCGACGGCACCGAAGACGACCTCGCGGCCATCGCCGGCGCGCTGCAGCGCGACTTCGCGCTCACGCCGCAGCCGCTGTCAAAGTTCGAGCGCGCCATGGCCGCCGCGCAAGGCGAGACGCCGGCTGGCGGGAAGGGCGAGTCGCAGGCTGGCGCGATGGGTGAGTCGCAGGGCAAGGCGCAGGCTGCGGCGGCACGCAGGCCGCAGCCCGCCGCGAAGCCCCGGCCGCAGACCGATGCGCCAAGCGAGGCATCGGCCGCGGGCCTGCTCTCAGACGACCAGGCGCACTTGCTCACGCGCATCGCGCGGCGTACCGACGCCGTCGGGCGGCGCGCCGTCGTGCTGCTGGCGCTGCACGACGGCGCTCTGCAGCGCGACGCCGCGGCGCGCGCCGGCATGGCGCCGCGCACTGTGCGCTACTGGCTCAACCGCTTTCGCACCGAGGGCCTCGCCATCTTCCCCGCGCGCCTCGTCACGGCGCGGCGCCCGGCCGACGCGGCCCCGGCTGCCGTCGCAGTGCAGGCCGCCGCTGCCGGCGCGGTGCACGCCCCGGGTGCCGGCGCGGCAACGCCCGCCGCGGCGATCGGCAAAGTGGCGCCGGCCGCCGAAGCCGACGCCGACGCCGAGCGCCGCGCCGCCAAGAAGCTGCGCAGCCAGGCCAAGCGCGCGCACAAGGCTGCCGCGGCAGCCGCCGCCGCGCTCCACGCGCCGCCGGTACCCACGCCAGCGAGCAAGTCCGTGGCAGGCGAGGCGCAAGGTGGTGCGGCTGCCGCGCCGGCCGAGCAGGCGCCCCCCGCAGTCGAAGCTCCAGCCAGGCCGGCCGCCACGCCGGCGCCGCGCGGCGCTCGCGCCCCGCGCCCCGGCATACGGGCGACCGACACCATGGCCGAGGCCGCCTTCAAGACGCTGCGCTTTCACCTTGACCGCATGCTCGAACACGAAGCCGGCACGCGCGCCGACGACGACATCGAAGACCTGCACGACATGCGCGTCGCCACGCGCCGCATGAGGGCCGCGCTGCGCGTCTTCGAGCCCTACCTCGACGCCCACGCCCTGCGCCCGGTCGAACGCGGCCTCAAGCGCACCGGTCACATGCTCGGCGCCGTGCGCGACCTCGACGTCTTTCACGAGAAGACCATGCGCTACCTCGACTCGCTGCCCGCCGAGCGCCACGGCGACCTCGACCCGCTGCTCGCCGTGTGGGCGGAGCGCCGCCTCGAAGCGCGCGCCGCGCTGCTCGCCTACCTCGACGGCGACCGCTACCCAAGGTTCGTCGAGAGCCTCACCGGCCTGCTCGAAGACCCCGCGGCGGTCAGCCTCGCCTTTGTCTCAGACGACGGCGAGGCGCGCCCGCACCGCGTGGGGCACGTCCTGCCCGCCGTGCTCTACGACCGCGTCGCGGCGGTCTGGGCCTACGACGACGTGATCGGCGGCCACGACACGCCGCTCGTGCGCTTTCACCGGCTGCGCATCGCCGGCAAGAGCCTGCGTTACACCTTCGAGTTCTTCGAAGAGGTCCTCGGCTCGCAGGCCAAGCCGCTGGTGAGCACCACCAAGGAGATGCAGGACCACCTGGGCGACCTGCAGGACGCGGTCGTGACCTGCACCATCCTGCGCAACTTCCTGACCTGGGGCAGCTGGGAACCGCCGGTGGGCAACATGCGCCGCGCCATGACCATGATCATCGCCCCGGGAGTGGCCACGTACCTTGCCACGCGCCAGGGCGAGCTCAACCGCCTGGTCGACACCTTCCCCGAGATGTGGGCCAAGATCCGCGGCGCCGACTTCGGTCGCCGGCTGGGCACGGTGGTCGGCGAGCTTTAGATCGCGCCGCGAACAGGCCGGCAAGCTCTAGGAGTCGTCGTCGCTGCCCGACGACGACTCGACCTCGATGCTCAGGCGACGCCCCATGGCCTTCTCCATCGACACGCGCCGGTTCTCGAGGCCCCAGAGCTCAAGGCGCGCCGGCCCGGTGGTGGTGAGCAGCAGCTTGAGCGAGCGACGGCCGTCGGCCACCAGACGAGCGTGGCGCACGACCGCGCTATGGCTGCGGTCGAGGCGCTCGGCCAGCCGCAGCAGGTTGGCCAGGTTGCGCACCGTGGCGCGCGCCGGCTGGTCGAGCTGGGCGAAGGCCGGGTAGCGCACGCCGGGCGCCGACTTGCGGTGGAACAACGCGGTGGCCGCCATGATGGCGATCTCACGCTGGTCGAAGCCCAGCATGTCGGCGTTGGCGATGAGGTACGCCGAATGGTGGTGGTGGTCGGGGTACGACACGAACGTGCCCACATCGTGCAGCAGCGAGGTGTAGTCGAGCAGCTCGCGCTCCTCGTCGCCGAGCGCGTGAAAGCCGGCCTCGCGCGAGCTGTCGAAGAGCTCGAGCGCCAGGCGCGCCACGTGGCGGGCGTGGTCTTCGTCGGCGCCGCAGGCGTGCACCAGGCGCCAGACGCTGCGCTCGCGCACGCTGAGCTCGTGCACCAGGGCGGCGTCGGGACCGCGCGACAGGTAGTCCATGAGCAGGCCGTCGCGCAAGCCCGTTTCGCTCAGAGCCGTCACTGAGGGCAGGCCGATGTCGCTCATCAGGGTCTCGAGCACGACGGCGCCGGCGATCACGATGTCGGCGCGGTCGGGGTTGAGGCCGGGCACCTTGCGGCGCTCGTCGAGCGACAGTCCGCGCAGCAGCTTGACCACCTTGCGCACGTCGGCGAGGCTCGCCGTCTCGTCGCGCTGCGGCTCGCGGTCGTGCAGCACGCGGGCGGCGACCGCGGCCACGTTGCGCACCGTGCCCGAGGTGCCGTAGGCGCCGTCTATGTCGAACTTGCGCACGGCGGCCACGGCGTGCACCGACGCCAGGCGCACGGCGCGCTGCAGCCGCTGGTAATCGTCGCCCGAGACACGGCCCGAGACGTCGGGCAGGGCCGGGTCGCCGGCCAGGCGCACGGCGCCCAGCGGCAGGCTGTCGAGAAAGAGATGGCGGCGCGTGTCGCCCACGATGACCTCGGTGCTGCCGCCCCCGATGTCTAAGCAGAACACGGTGCGTTGCCCGAGCTCGACGCGGCTCTGGATGCCCAGGTAGATGAGGCGCGCCTCTTCGCGGCCCGACACGACGCGCACGTCGATGCCGGCCTCGTCGTGCAGGCGGTTCACGAACGTGCCCTGGTTGCGCGCCTCGCGAGTCGCCGAGGTAGCCACGGCGAGGACCTCGGTGGCGCCGTGGCTGCGGGCGAGGCCGGCAAACGAGCGGCACACGAGCACGCCGCGCTCTATGGCCGCCGGGCGTAGCATGTGGTCGGCGAACTCCTCTTCGCCCAGGCGCACGACCTCGCGCTGCAGGTTGATCACCTGGTAGGAGCGCCGCGACGAGATGCGCACGACCATGAGCCGCACCGAGTTGGTGCCGATGTCGATGAAGCCGACGACGCGGCCGTCGGGGCCGTCGCCTGCGCCTTGACTGTCTGCTACGGAGACCATCGGTCAACACCCTATCCCCCGCCGCGCCCCACTGCCAACGCTCGCGGCCGACGGCGCGCGGCAGGCCGTTGTGCGCACGCCGGCGCTGGTGGCGTAGACTACGGGGCATACTACGGCACGAAGATGGACCGGCGATCAGGCTCACCGCGCAGGCAGCCGCGAGCATGGGAAGGACGTGGACGTGACTCCCGATAAACCCGATGCGCTCGACGACGTCGAACCGCAACGCAAGAAGCTCGACGACAGCACCTACATAAAAGAGCTGGGCAGGCTGCAGATCGAGCTCGTCAAGCTGCAGGAGTGGATCAGGGAGCGCGGCCTCAAGATGGTCACCATCTTCGAAGGCCGCGACGCGGCCGGCAAGGGCGGCACCATCAAGCGCGTCACCGAGACGCTGAACCCGCGCTTCGTGCGCGTGGTCGCCCTGGGCGTGCCCACAGAACGCGAGATCAGCCAGTGGTACTTTCAGCGGTACGTCCCGCACCTGCCGGCCGCCGGCGAGTGGGTCATCTTCGACCGCTCCTGGTACAACCGGGCCGGCGTCGAGCGCGTCATGGGGTTCTGCAGCGAAGACGAGGTCAACGAGTTCTTTCGCTCGTGCCCGCCGTTCGAGGAGATGCTCATCCGCAGCGGCATCATCCTCGTGAAGTACTGGTTCAGCGTGAGCGACGAAGAGCAGGAGCGACGCTTTAAAGACCGCATCCTGAACCCCACCAAGCGCTGGAAGATCTCAGAGATGGACCTCGCCAGCTGGGACAAGTGGGTCGAGTACTCGCGCGCCAAAGACGAGATGTTCCACTACACCGACACCAAGCGCTCGCCCTGGTTCGTGGTCAACTCAGACGACAAAAAGCGCGCCCGCCTGAACGTGATCAGCCACCTGCTGAGCGTCATCCCCTACGAAGATCTCACACCCAAGCCCTTCAAGCTGCCGCCGCGCCGCGAAGACAAGGGCTACATGCGCCCGCCCTACGAAGACCAGACCTTCGTCCCCGAGATCTTTTAGAGACGACGAGGGAGGGGCCGGGGCGCGACGGTACGTGCGCCCCGGCCCCTCGCGCCGGTCAGTGCATCTTGTCGTAGTCCTTGGCGAACTTCTTCTCGCCTTCTTTTTTGCCGTAGGCGTCGAGGTAGGCGTTGTGCACGGCGCACTTCTTGCAGCCCTTGCCGCAGCACTCCTTCCAGTCTTTCTTTGAGAAGTCGTCTCTGAGCTTGGACACGCCGAGCTCCTTTCGTGCGGCGCGCCGGGCGCTCACGTGAACGAGCCGGCGCTGGGACAGAGGTCGTTGAGCGGGCAGCCGGCGCAGGCCGGCCGGCGGGCGTGGCAGACGCGACGTCCGTGGCGCACCAGGCCCACATGAGCCGCATAGATGTCGGCCGGCTCGGGGCCGGCCATGGCGGTCAGCACGGCGTGGGCGGCCATCGCGTTCACGCCCTCGTCGAGCAGGCCAAGGCGGCGCGCCACGCGGTGCACGTGGGTGTCGACCGGCATCGCCGGACGCCCCAGTGCAAAGAGCAGCACGCAGGCCGCGGTCTTGGGCCCCACGCCCGGCAGGCTCTCGAGGTAGGCCAACGCGTGCTCGTCGTCGAGGGTGTCGAGCAGGCTCAGGTCGGGCTCGCCGCCGGCCGCGCTCAAGGCCTGCAGGATGGCCACTATGCGGGGCGCCTTCACGTGCGACAGGCCGCCGAGCGCGATGGCTTGCTCGACCTGCGCCACGGGCGCGTCGCGCACCTCGCTCCAGGTCGGGTAGCGGCGGCGCAGCTCGGCGTACGTGCGGTCGGTGTTCACGTCAGCCGTGTTCTGCGAGAGCACCGTGTAGATGAGCTCGCCGACCGGCGGGAACCGCGGCTCGAGCCGCGGCCGGCCGTAGGCGTCGTCGAGGCACGCCACGACGTCGCGCAGGCGCCGCCGCCTGGCGGCGGCGCCGACGGGTGCTTTGGCGGGCGCCACGGCTACGGCTGCCGGCGCTGGTAGTAGACGGTGAGCAGCGCGCCGATCAGTATGCCGACCAGAAAGTAGCCGGTGACCATGAACCACAGCGGCGCCGTGATGTTGACCGTCAGGTACGAGATGCTGACGCGTCCGTGGTTCTGCGCCCAGAAGATGATGGCGCCGACCACGATGACGGCCGCCACGACGAGCAGCACGGTGCGACGCGGGTCGGTGGTTCGCCGGCGACGAGGCCCTTCGTCGGTGGGCCGGCGCGGCCCTTCGTCGGGTGACCGGCGCGAGCCTTCGTCGGGTGACCGGCGCGCCCTGTCGTCGGGTAGTCGGCGCGCCCTGTCGTCGGGTAGCCGGCGCGGGCCACGCGTGTCGGGCGTGCTGCGAGGGGGGCGCGTGTCGCGCGGATCGGAGTAGTCACTCATGTTCTCGGCCTTCGTGTGGGGTTCCGCCGGGACTATGCCCTTCGCAGGAAGACTCTATGCCCGCCGGCGACGACCGCTCGCCTAGCGGCGCGAGCGGGCGACGAGCACGCCGCCCAGCACGAGGCCGATCGCCAGATTGACGACGGCCACTACCCAGAGCGGCGCGGTGACGTGCACCGACAGGAACTTCAGGTGCACCTGGCTGCGGTTCTCGAGCCACAGCACCACGCCTACGACGATCATCACGAGAACGACGAGGGGCGTCCAGGGCACGTGTCGGCGCGCCCGCCGGCGGCCGCGCGAACGAGAACGCGACCGCGACCACTCGAAGCCCGCGCTGTCGGGCATGGTGCGCTGTACGGAACCGTCGCGCCAATCCATGTCGTCGCTCATGTCACCACCCTCTCGCTCGGCATCTGCCTACTTTGCCCTATCGGAGGCGGCGACGCCAGACCCGGCGGGCCGCACCGGCCGATTTGCACGCAAAAAGGGGCGGGGCGGGGCCTGCGGCCCCGCCCCGCCCCTTTACGGTCGTCTGGCTCAGGCGGTGGCCGCGGTGCGCGACGCCTCGAGGGCCTCGGCGATGGTGGCGAACACGGTGTCGAGCTCGCCCTCGTCGATCACGAGCGGCGGCTGCAGGCGCAGCACGTTGCCGAAGTTACCGCCCACGCCGATCAGCACGCCGTGCTCGAGGCAGTAGTTGCGCACGAAGCCGGCTTCGGCCGTGGCGTAGGCCTTGGTCTCGGGGTCTTTGACCAGCTCGATGCCGATCATGAGGCCCTTGCCGCGCACGTCGCCGATCAGCGGTTCGTGCTCGGCGTGAGCGCGGAAGCGCGCCATGAGCTTCTCGCCCTTGGCCGCGGCCTGGCCGGGCAGGTCGGTCGACTGCATGAAGTCGATGTTGGCCAGCGAGGCGGCGCAGCTCACCGGGTTGCCGCCGAAGGTCGAGAGGTGGTCGCCCACCTGGAAGGCGTCGGCGATCTCGGCGCGTGCGGTGAAGGCGCCCAGCGGCCAGCCGTCGGCGATGCCCTTGGCCATGGTGATGATGTCGGGCGTGACGCCGAAGTGCTGGATGGCGAAGAACTTGCCGGTACGGCCGAAGCCGCTCTGCACCTCGTCGGCGATGAAGAGCATGCCTTCGTCGTCGAGGATGCTCTTGACGGCCTTGAAGTAGTCGTCGGGCGGCACGATGATGCCGCCCTCGCCCATCACCGGTTCGGCGATGAAGGCGCAGCACGTCGCCCGACAGGTGCAGGCGGATGACCTCGCGCAGGCGCTCGGCGCAGGCCAGGCCGCAGCTCGTCTGCCTGCAGGCCCAGCGGGCAGCGGTAGCAGTACGGCGTGGTCGTGAAGGCGACGCCCGGCATGTAGGGGCCGCCGCCCTTTTTGCGGCCCGAGTTGCCGGTGATCGACAGGGTCGCGTAGGTGCGGCCGTGGAAGCTCGACTCGATGGCCACGAGCTCGCAGTCTTGCCCGAGTAGCGCTTGGCGAGGCGCATGGCGCCTTCGTTGGCCTCGGCGCCGGAGTTGCAGAAGAAGCTCTTTTTGCAGCTCGCCGGGGGTGACCTCGGCGAGCTTCTCGGCCAGGGCGCCGACGGTGGGCACGTAGTAGACGTAGCTGCAGGCGTGGACGAGCTTGTCGGCCTGCGCCTTGGCGGCCTCGATGATGGCCATGTTGTGGTGGCCGGCGTTGGTCACCGAGATGCCGGCGAAGCAGTCGACGTACTCTTTGCCGTCGACGTCGTAGAGCCTGGCGCCCTCGCCGTGGTCGACCACGACCGGCTCGATGCGTTTGACGAAGCCGGTCATTACGTAGTCGCGGTACTGGTCCTGGACACCCATTACTATCGACCACCCTTCGAGTGACGGTTTCTTTGCGGGGTTGCTGTGCCTTACAGCCGGGGGCCGTGCCCGAGAGGGGCCGTGCTTGGACTGAGGCGGGTGTGCGCGCGATTCTACCAGCCCGGGCGCGGCGCTGCGCGGCCGTCGACTGGCCCGATCCACCATCCGGCGCGACCGCGTTCGACAAGCTGTCCGGTAGGATGCGCCGCAGGCTGAGAGCCAGGCCGACAAGCGACACCCGAGGGGGAACTGCGATGAGCGACGGACCGAGCCGGCGTGAGCGACGCCTTCCAGGCCTTCCTGCACGAGGCGCCCGAGCACGCCGGCGCCTGGATGGAAGCGGTGCAGCGCCTGGGCGCGGCGAGCGCGCTCGACGACAAGACGGCGGCGCTCGCCTATCTGGCGGTGCTCGCCGCCACGCGCCTGACGAGCGGCGTGCCCTTCCACGCAGGCCAGGCCCGCGCCCTGGGCGCCAGCCGCGACGAGGTCATTTCGGCGGTGCTCGTCGGCCTGCCGGCCGTCGGCAACGCCGTCACCCAGGCCCTGCCGGCAGCGCTGGCCGCCTTCGACGCACCCCTGCTAAGCGCCGGGCGCTCAGGTCTGGCGCGGCCCTCAGGTCGATACCTTGGCTACGCCGTCATTCGCGGCGCCGGAGGGGCCACGGACTCATCCCGACCTGCCAGCCTGCGCGCGCTCCTGGTGGCCGCGCTCATCGTCGTCGTCGGCGCCGTCGTTGGCGTCGGCGGCTTTGCCTGGGAGCAAGCCCATGCCGGCTGGCGGCCGCAAGTCATCGCCGACATCCGCCGGCTGGCGCGTGAGCCAGCCCTCTCTCGGCGTCGACGAACCCTCGCTGGCCGGCGACCACGCAGCCTGGAGCGCCGGGCCCTACACGATCGTCATGGACCTGCGCTCGGGCAAGACCCGCCTCGTCGGCGACGCCCGCGGCGCCCAGTCGCTGGCGCCGCCCGACGTCTCGGCGCGCGCCGCGGCGTGGGCCGAATACTCGTCCGGCCGCCGACGACACCAACCTGGTCTACGCCGTACGACTTCTCGTCGGGTCGCCGCCAGCGCCTGCTCGAGACCCACGCCCCGCTGATCGCCGCGCCGGTCGTGGCCGGCGACACGCGTGGTCTGGCTGAGCGGCGACCGGCAGCGCCGCCACCGTCGCGGTCGTGCGACTTGTCCACGGGGCGTCGGCGCGTGCTGGCGCACGGCAGCCACCTGGGCCGTTCCTGTTCGCCGACGGCTCCTTCGTGGCCTGGTCGCGCCAGGCGCAGCCCTCGGCGCCCTTCACCCTGTCGTCGTCGACACCGCCACCGACGAGGTCGGCGACATCACGCTGCCCGACCAGTTCGGGCGCCAGTCTTCGACGCGCCCATCCTCGCCGGCGACACGCTGGTCTGGCAGCGCAGCGCCGGGCAGAGCGGCACGATCAACGCCTACGACCTGCGCTCGCTGGTGGGCCGCGTGGTCGCGTCGGGCGCGCTCGTGGGAGCGCCCGACTTCGACGGCACCACGGTCGTCTGGGCGCAGTGCGCGCCGAGCGGCGCCGGCTGCGAGATCGATGAGCCGGCGCCTGAGCGGCGGGCCGGCGGTCCGCGTGGCCCGGGTCGCCGAGACCGTGCAGGCGGTCCTGGTCAGCGGCGCCCGCGTCGCCTGGTGGGCCGGCAGCGGGGCGGGCTCGTGGCTGCAGACGGCGCGGTTGCCGCAATGATCGGGCGCCCCGCCGACGGTGAGGCCGTCACCCGCACGCGCGGCGTCGGGCGCGAGCAGCTCCTCTTCTGGTGCCTGCTCGAGCTCTGGGTGCTGAACGTGGCCGACCTGCTGCTCACCCGGTATGCGCTGTGGCTCGGCTTCGCCACCGAGGAGAACGACGTCATGCGCTACTTCTTACACGAGGGCACGCTGCTGGCCGCGGTCTTCAAGATCGGCATCGTGACCGTGGGCGTCGCTGGCGCTCTGGCGCGTGCGGCGCCGCCCGGCCGCGCTGGCCGCCGCCGTGCTGCTGACCGTGGTCTTCGCCGCCGTCGTCGCCTATCAGGCGGCCTGGGTCGCTCAGCCTGTAGCGCCCGCCGGCGAGACGGCGCGCCCGCTTGCCTCTGCGCTTCGGTTCCGGGAGTGCTCTTCGCCTGCCCGAGCCCACTTTCGCCCATTTTCGCCCACATCCGCGCAACGATTCGCTCGTACCAGCCGGGCTTGCAGTCGACGATGCAGGCAGGCCCCGGTATACTTCAGGCAGTTCTCCCTGTCCCACCGGCTGGTCGTTTCGGCGGAGGCTTCTCGCCCGACGGCAAGCCTGCCGACTCGCGCGAAGGAGAGTGTATGGCCAAGGGCAAATGGTCCCACCTCGACCGGTGCTGCTCTCGTCCTCGGAGGCGGCGTCGCCGGCATCCAGTGTTCGCTCGACCTAGCCGAGGGCGGATACAAGGTCTATCTGGTCGAAAAGTCGCCGGCGCTCGGCGGCCACATGTCGCAACTCGACAAGACCTTCCCCACCAACGACTGCTCCATGTGCACGCTGGCTCCCAAGCTGGTCGAAGCCGGGCGTCACCTGAACATCGAGATCGTCACCAACTCCGAGCTCACCGGCCTCGAGGGCAGCCCCGGCAACTTCAAAGCCAAGGTCTTCCACCACGCCCGTTTCGTCGACCCCGACCTCTGCACGAGCTGCGGCGAGTGCGCCCCGGTCTGCCCGGTGGTCGTCGCCGACCAGTACAACGAAGAGCTCGGCGAGCGCAAGGCCATCTACAAGCTCTACCCGCAGGCCATCCCCAACACCTATGCGGTCACCAAGAAGGGCCATTCGCCCTGCAAGCGCGCCTGCGCCGTGCACACCTCGGCGCAAGGCTACGTAGCGCTCATCGCCCAGGAGCGCTTCGCCGACGCGTACCGCGTCGCGAGCGAGCCCAACCCCTTCCCCGCCGTCTGCGGCCGGGTCTGCACCCACAAGTGCGAGACCGACTGCACGCGCGGCGAGATCGAGCAGCCCATCGCCATCGCCGGTCTCAAGCGCTTCGTCGCCGACTTCGCCTTCGACAACGTGCCCCTGCCCGAGCCCGTCGAGGCCACCTTCACCGAGAAGGTCGCCATCGTGGGCGCCGGCCCGAGCGGCCTGTCGTGCGCCCGCGACCTGGCGCTGCTGGGCTACCAGACCACCGTGTTCGAGGCCAAGCCCGAGCCCGGCGGCATGCTGCGCTTCGGCATTCCCGAGTACCGCCTGCCCAAGGCCGCCCTGCAGCAAGACATCGACCGCATCCTGGCGCTCGGCGTCGAGCTGCAGTGCAACAAGGCTGCCGGCGCCGACTTCACCATCGACTCGCTGCTCGCCGACGGCTACCAGGCCGTCTTCATGGGGGTCGGCCTGCAGGGCGGTCGTCCGCTGCCCATACCGGGCAACGACCTCGAGGGCGTCTTCACCGCGGTCGACCTGCTGCGCGACGCTACCCTCGAACAGCCCGTCGCCATGGGCAAGAACGTGGTCGTCATCGGCGGCGGCGACGTGGCCTTCGACGCCGGCCGCACGGCCGTACGCCTGGGCGCCGAGCACGTGCAGCTCGTCTGCATCGAAGACGACGCCACCATGCCGGCCTCGGCCGACGAGATCGAAGAGGGCCTCGACGAGTCGATCAGCTTCATCTGCTCGTGCATGCCGACCGCCGTGGTGGCCGGCCCCGACGGCCGCGCCGCCAAGGTCGAGTTCACCGCCTGCACCCTGGGCGAGGCCGACGCGCGCGGCTGGCGCCCGCCGGTGCCCCTTGACAACACCTTCAGCGAGATCGCCTGCGACACGGTGATCTTCGCCACCGGCCAGGGCATGGTCGACGACTTCGCCTCAGGCGCCACCGGCCTCGCGGTCGAGCGCAACCAGATCGTCATCGACAAGCAGACCCAGGCCACCGGCCGCGAGGGCGTGTTCGCCGGCGGCGACGCCGCCGCGCGCGGCCCCTGGACGGCCATCGAGGCCGTCGCCGCCGGCCGCCGCGGCGCCCGCGCCATCCACAACTTCCTGCGCGGCGAAGAGCTGCTGCCCTTAGACGACGAGTCCATGGACGAAGCCAAGCCCGACGACGACGTGCTGGCCCAGACCGCAGTCATGGCGCGCCTCGCCATGCCGCACCTGGCCGGCGCCGCCCGCAAGCTCACCTGGGACGAGGTCAACACCGGCTTCTCGGCCGAGCAGGCCGTGACCGAAGCCAAGCGCTGCCTCAACTGCGCCGTCTGCTCGGAGTGCATGGAGTGCGTGCGGGCCTGCGGCCCGGGCGCCCTGCTGCACGGCGAGCACGACCGCGAGTTCGACGTCGAGGTCGGCGCCGTCGTGCTGGCCACCGGCTTCGACCTCTACGACCCCGGCAACAAGGGCGAGTACGGCTACGGCCGCTACCCCAACATCCTCTCGGCCCTCGAGTACGAGCGCATGCTCTCCGCCTCGGGCCCCACCGATCGGCGAGGTCAAGCGCCCGTCGAACGGCGAGCACCCCGGCAAGATCGCCTTCATCCAGTGCGTGGGCTCGCGCGACCAGGACCACGAGTACTGCTCGAGCGTCTGCTGCATGTTCGCCAACAAGCAGGCCATGCTCACTATCGACCACGTGCCCGGCGTCAAGCCCGACGTCTTCCTCATGGACATGCGCGCCCAGGGCAAGGGCTTCGACGCCTTCTACCAGCGCGCCCAGGACATGGGCGTCAACTTCATCCGCTCGCGGCCCTCGTACATCAAAGAGGACCCGCTCACCCACGACCTGCTCATCACCTGGGAAGACGAGACGGGCGCCCTGCACACCGACCGCTACGACATGGTCGTGCTGTCCGCCGGCCTCGAGCCGGCGCGCAAGGCGCAAGAGGCCGCCGGCAAGCTCGGCGTGGCCCTCAACCGCCACGGCTTCTGCGAGCTGCACGAGTACGCGCCGCTCGACTCGAGCCGCGAGGGCGTCTACGTGGTGGGCCCGTTCGGCGAGCCCAAAGACATCCCCGACTCCGTCGCCCAGGCCTCGGCCGCGGCGGCCAAGGTCATGACCGGCCTGTCCGACTCGCGCGGCACGCTCACGGTCGACAAGGAGTACCCGACCGAGCACGACGTCGTGGGCGTCGAACCGCGGGTGGGCGTCTTCGTCTGCCACTGCGGCTCGAACATCGCCGGCGTGATCGACGTCGAAGGCGTCGCCGAGTACGCCCTCAAGCTGCCCGGCGTGGTCTACGCCAACGACACCATGTACACGTGCTCGTCCGACTCGCTCACCCTCATCAAGGACATGGTCGCCGAGCACGACCTCAACCGCGTCGTCGTGGCCAGCTGCACGCCGCGCACCCACGAACCGATCTTCCAGGACACCCTGCGCGAGGCCGGTCTCAACCCCTTCCTGTTCGAGATGGCCAACATCCGCGACCAGGCGAGCTGGGTGCACCGCGACCACCCCGGCGAGGCCACCGACAAGGCCAAAGACCTCATCCGCATGTCCGTGGCCCGGGCGCGCCTGCTCGAGCCGCTCTACAAGGTCGACGTGCCGCTCACGCACGCCACCGTCGTGATCGGCGGCGGCGTGGCCGGCATGACCGCCGCCGCGGCCCTCGGCGAGATGGGCCACGAGGTCCACCTGGTCGAGCGCGAAGCCGCCCTCGGCGGCCGCGTGCTCGAGCTCGACCAGACCATCAAGGGCTCGCGCCCGGCCGACTTCGCCGCCGCCCTGCAGCAGCGCGTCATCGACAACCCCAACGTCAAGATCCACCTGGCGTCCACGCTCGAAGACTTCCACGGCTTCATCGGCAACTTCTCGAGCGTCATCGCCGCCGCCGACGGGCGGCGTACGCCCATCGACCACGGCGTCGTCATCGTGGCCACCGGCTCGCAAGAGGCGCGCCCCGACCTGTACAGCCTGGGCCAGAGCGACAAGATCGTCACCGGCCTCGAGCTCGAGCACCTCTTCGCCACCGACCAGGCGCGCCTGGCCAAGGCCGACGCGGTGGGCTTCATCCTCTGCGCCGGCTCGCTCGAAGAGGGCGCCAACTACTGCTCGCGCACCTGCTGCCAGCAGAGCGTCAAAAACGCCATCCGCCTAAAGGAACAAGACCCCGAGCGGCCCGTCTACGTGTGGTTCAAAGAGGTGCGCACCTTCGGCCTCTTCGAGGAGTACTACACCAGGGCGCGCGAGCTCGGCGTGATCTTCACGCGCTACGACAACGACTCCAAGCCCGAGATCGTGAGCGCCGGCAGCGCCGCCAACGGCAAGCCCGGCACGCCGGTCAAGGTCGCCTACACCGACCCCTACCTGCAGCGCCGCGTCGAGCTGCCGCTCGACCTGCTCGTGCTGGCCACCCCGACCGTTCCCAACGACGGCGCCTCCGAGCTCTCCAAAATGCTCAAGGTGCCGCTCCAGGGCGACGGCTTCTTCCTCGAAGCGCACGTCAAGCTGCGCCCCGTCGACTTCGCCAGCGAAGGCATCTTCCTGTGCGGCGGCGCCCACTACCCGAAGAGCATCGACGAGTCGGTGAGCCAGGCCTACGCGGCCGCCGGCCGCGCCGCCGCCATCCTCGCCAAGCCGGCCCTCAAAGCCGGCGGCGTGGTGGCCGAGGTCGATCAAGACAAATGCGCCGCCTGCCTCACCTGCGTGCGCATCTGCCCCTACGAGGTGCCCACCATCGACCCGGTCGCCAAGAAGGCCGTGATCGAAGCGGCCGCCTGTCAGGGCTGCGGCGTGTGCGTCAGCGAGTGCCCCGCCAAGGCGATCGTCCTGCACCACTACACCGACGCGCAGATCTTCGCCAAAGAAGAGGCGCTCACGATGGAGGTGAGCTGAGATGGCCGACGAGCCCACCGCGGCCGCCGCGGCTCCCGCCGACTCACAAGGCGCGGCCCCCGCAGGCGACGCCGCGCCCGACCTGCCGGCAAACGAGGGCTTCGAGCCCGAGATCATCGTCTTTGCCTGTCACTACTGCGCCTATGCGGCCGCCGACCTGGCGGGCAGCATGCGCCTGCAGTACCCCTCGAACATCCGCATGATCAAGCTGCCCTGCACCGGCAAGCTCGAGGTCATCCACCTGCTCAAGGCGCTCGAAGCCGGCGCCGACGGCGTCTACGCCGCGGGCTGCCTCGAGGGCGAGTGCCACTACCTCAAGGGCAATCTCTGGGCCAAAAAGCGGGTGGGCTACGTCAAGAAGCTGCTCGAAGAGATCGGCGTCGACCCCGGTCGCGTCGAGATGTACAACATGTCGTCGGCCATGGGCCCGCAGTTCGCCCAGACCGCGCGCGACTTCACCGCGCGCATCCGCGGCCTGGGGCCCAACCCGGTGCGTCCGCGCGACGGTTTCACGGCCCACGAGGTCGTCGTCCGCGAGATGGGCGCCCTGGCCATGCCCGACGACGCCGACACCCCCCCAAGCGCATGACCGCGATCTTCGTGGAGGAAGGACACTCAAGATGATCACAGCCGAACGCAAGCCCTTCGACGAGATCTACGCCATGACCGAGGGGCACGACAAAGTCCTGGTGGCCGGGTGCGACACGTGCGTCGCAGTCTGCCTGACCGGCGGCGAAAAAGAGGCCGAGATCCTCGCCGCCCAGCTGCGCATCAAGGCCAAAGAAGACGGTCGCGACGTGCAGATCGAGCACACCGCCGCCATCCGCCAGTGCGAGTGGGAGTACCTCGACGCCATCGGCGCCAAGGTCGAAGAGTACCCGCTCGTGCTGAGCATGGCCTGTGGCATAGGCGTCCAGTCGATGGCCGAGAAGTTCAGCCCTCGCCTGGTCATGCCGGCCGTCAACACCAACATGCTGGGCATGCCGCAAGAGCACGCCGTGTGGCTCGAGCGCTGCGGCGCCTGCGGCGACTGCGTCATCGGCGAGACCGCCGGCATCTGCCCGGTGGTGCGCTGCTCCAAGAGTCTCATGAACGGCCCCTGCGGCGGCTCGCACGACGGCAAGTGCGAAGTCACGACCCCCGAAAAAGAAGACATCGAGTGCGCCTGGGCGCTCATCTGGGAGCGCCTCAGGGCCCAGGGTCGCGAAGAGTTGATGCTCGTCAATCGGCCGCCCAAGAACTGGAGCAAGGGCAGTTCCGGCGGCCCCCGCAAGATGGTGCGTGAGGAGGCGAAGCCGGTATGACCGCGACCGAGTACAAGGCAGGCAGCAACCTCGAGAAGATCCTTTCCGAGGGCAAGTTCGCGGTCACCGGCGAGTGCGGTCCGCCCAAGAGCGCCGACGGCAGCGTGATCGCCGACAAGGCCAAGATCCTCAAGGGCTTCGTCGACGCCGTCAACATCACCGACAACCAGACCGCCGTGGTGCGCGTCTGCTCCATGGCGTCGGGCGTGCAGGCCCAGCAGAACGGCCTCGAGGCGATCATGCAGATGACCTGCCGCGACCGTAACCGCCTGGCCATGCAGGCCGACATCCTCGGCGCCTACGTGCTGGGCATCAGGAACATCCTCTGCCTGACCGGCGACCACATGAGCTTCGGCAACCACCCCGCAAGCCAAGGGCGTACACGACCTCGACGCCATCAACCTGATCAAGATGTACAAGGACATGCGCGACGAGGCCAAGTTCCAGTGCGGCGACGAGATGGCCGTGTCGCCCGAGCTCTACATCGGCTGCGCCGAGAACCCGTTCGGCGACCCGTTCGAGTTCCGCGCCCTGCGCCTTAAGAAGAAGGTCGAGGCCGGCGCCGACTTCATGCAGACCCAGTGCATCTTCAACATCCCCAAGTTCAAGAAGTGGATGGAAGAGGTGCGTGCCATCGGCCTGCACAAGGAGATCAAGATCCTCGCCGGCATCACCCCCATCAAGGGCGCCGGCATGGCCAAGTACATGAAGAACTTCGTGCCGGGCATGGACGTGCCGCAGGAGATCGTCGATCGCATCGCCGCGCAAAGAAAAGGGCGCCGAGCAGCAGGCCGAGGGCAAAAAGCTCGCGGTCGAGATGATCAAGGAGATCGCCGAGATCGAAGGAGTGGCCGGCGTGCACCTCATGGCCGTCGAATGGGAGCCGGCCGTGCCGGAGATCGTCGAAGCCGCCGGCTTGCTGCCGCGCCCGGCTGTGGCGTAGCGGGAAGGAGGGTGACGTGACGACGACCATCGATGCCACGCTCGCCCGCCGCGTCAACCGTGGCTCGGGCGAGAACGCCTACAAGTGCTACCAGTGCAAGAAATGCAGCACCGGCTGCCCGGTCGCCGGCTTTGGCGACTTTCACCCGGCGCAGGTCATGCGCGCCGTGCAAATCGGCGCTGTCGACGCCGCCGTCGACAGCCGCTTCATCTGGCTGTGCACCGGCTGCGAGACCTGCACCACGCGCTGCCCCCAGGGCATCGACATCGCAGCCATCATGGACGAGCTGCGCATGATCGCCCGCGAAGAAGGCCGCGTGCGCTCCGACGCGCCCTTTGCCAACATCCTCAAGCTCAACTACGACTCGTTCCGGCGCTGGGGCCGTCTCTACGAAGTCGAACTGCTCGCCCTCGACAAGATCACGCGGCCCTCGAGCTTCACCGACGACGTGGCGATGGGCATCCGCATGTTCTTAAAGGGCAAGATCAACCCGCTGCCCACGCTGGGCGACCGTCCGCAGATGAAGCGCATGGCGCAGGTCGCCGACCGCATCACGCGCGACAAGCGGGCCATCGCTCAGGCGATGGACCTGCCCGCCAAGGCGCCCGCCGAGTCGGGCCCAGGAGGTGTCGCATGAGCCGCGTCGCCTACTACCCCGGGTGCTCGCTGCACGGCACCGCCCCCGAGCTCGACAGCTCGTTCCGGGGCACCGCCAGAGCGCTCGGCGTCGACCTCGTCGAGATCCCCGGCTGGGAGTGCTGCGGCAACACCGCCGCGCACGCCACCAACCGCCTGCTGGCCACCGCCCTGCCGGCCAACGAGATGGCCAAGGTCAAAGACGACCTCGGCCTCGAGCGCGTCGCGGTGCCCTGCGCCGCCTGCTTTGCCCGCTTCATGGCCACCAACCACGACGTGCAAGACGACGAGACGGCGCGCGACGTGGCCCAGGTCGTCGGTCGCCCCTACACGGGCGGCGTCGGCGTGCTCAACCTGGTCGACATCTACCACGACGAGGTCGGCCTCGACACGCTCAAGGCCAAGGTCAAGCGCCCCTACGCCGGCCTGCGGGTGGCCGCCTACTACGGCTGCCTGCTCACCCGGCCGCCCAAGGTCACCCTGGCCGAAGACCCCGAGTACCCCACGCACATGGACGAAGTGCTCGAGGCCCTGGGCTGCGAGCCGGTGGAGTGGACCTTCAAGACCGACTGCTGCGGCGCCTCGCTGGCGCTCTGCGAGCAGGCCGTGGTGGTCGAGCTCGTGCGCAAGATCGTGGCCAACGCCCGCGCCTGCGGCGCCCAGGCCATCGCCTGCGCCTGCCCGCTCTGCCAGGTCAACTTGGACACGCGGCAGGGCGACATCAAAAAGGCCGACCCCAGCTGGGTCGAGGTGCCGATCGTCTACCTGAGCCAGTTCGTCGGCCGCGCCATCGGCGTGGGCGACGGCGAGCTCGGCCTCAAGAAGCACATGGTGCCCGTCGACGCGGTGCTTGCCTAGAGCACGGCCGCACGCCGCACACCACCAAAGCCCAAAAAGGGGCGGCGCTCACGCGCCGCCCCTTTTTGCGTGCCTGCGGCCGGGCGCAGCCCCGCGCTCGTTCGGCCCACCGGCGCGCCCCGCGCCGCCCGCGGGTATGTTCCTTCCAGTGACCAACGTCGAACGAAGGGGAGGCCCATGAACGAGATCGCGCCGGGCATCTGGCGCTGGACCGCGCGCCACCCCGAGTGGCACACGCGCATCGAGTGGGGCCACGAGGTGGCGAGCTTCGCCCTGGTCGGCGACGCGCTGGTGCTGGTCGACCCGTTGCTGCCGGCCCCCGGCGCGGGCCTCGCCGACGGCGAAGCGCAGGCCGCACGCGCGCGCGCCGACGACGCCCGCGCCAACGGCGGCAAGCGGCGGGCCGGCGGCGGTCGCTCCGACGCCGGCGGTCGCTCCGGCGCCGACGCGCGCCCCGACGCCGACGCGCGCCCCGGGGCCGACACGCGCGCCGACGTCGAACGCGCCCTCGACCGGCTGGCGCGCGAGGCGACGCGCCTGGAGATCATGATCACCATCCCCTACCACGCGCGTAGCGCCGAGGAGCTGCTGGCGCGCTACCGCGACGCCCTGCCGACCACTATCTGGGGGCACCGCGCTGTGGCCAAGCGCTTTCTCGACCCGGCGACGACCCTGCACGAGATCGAGCCCGGGCGGCCGGTCGGCGACGACGCTCTCGCCCTGGCGATCGGCAAGCCGCGCCGCTTTGAGATGCCGCTCTTCTTCCCCGCTCACCGAGCGCTCGCCTTTGGCGACGCGGTGATCGGCATCGACGGCGGCCTGCGCGTGTGGCAGCAGGCGTCGACCGACCCCGCCTGGCACGAGCGCGTGTTCGTGCCGACCATGCGGCCGCTGCTGCACCGCGACGTGGAGCGCGTGCTCACGACTCACGGCGACCCCGTCCTGCACGACGGCCGCAAAGCGCTCGAGGCCGCCCTGGCAGCCGGGCCGTGGGACTACCGGGCCGCGAAGGACTAGACTTCTCGCGGAAGGTCGCCACTCCCGCTCGTCGGTCGGGCGGGCGCACGCGGCGGCCGGCGACGTAAGGAGTCCACCACCATGACCCTCTTCTTTCAGCGCGGCGCCATCGACGCCGAGCACCTGCCGTTCGTGCTGCGCATGCTGCCGGTCGACGTGAGCTTCGCCGACGAAAACGACATCCTGCGCTACTGGTCGGGGATCACCTACCGCACCTGCGACCCGCACTTCATCGGCAAGGACGTCCGCGCCTGCCACCCGGGCGGCTCGCTCGCAGTGCTCGAGACCATCCTGCAGGCTTTCCGCAGCGGCGAGCGCGACGTGGCCGAAGGCTGGCACAGCGAAGGCGACAAGTTCCACTACACGCGCTACACGGCCGTGCGCGACGACGCCGGCGCCTACCGCGGCATCCTCGAGGTCAACCAGGACCTCACCGACGCCCGCAGCCTGAGCGGCGAGCAAGCGCTGCCCGGCTGGTGAACGCCGCGGTCATACGGAAGTAAGCGGCAGGCGCGGCCGCGGCGCGAACTGCGTCAGGCGGGCAGCGCGAACTCGTGCATGCAGGTGGCGTCGCCGCTCAGGATAGACCTGGTGTGCCGGTGCGCCGCGGGGTCGACACCCAGCAGGCCGCAGAGCAGGCCCGAGCTCAGGTCGCAGACCACACCGGGGTGCTCGCGGGCGACTTCGGGGTACAGGCAGCTGCCCACCTCGACGACCAGCTTGTGCGCGTCGCGCGAGACGACCCGCGGGCTGCAACCGGCGGTGGCGAGATAGGCCATGACGCTGTCGAGGCCGGCGCCGTTCTCGTGCTCGCCGTGACCGTTCGGCAGGTCGGCGGCGATCTCGCGGCCGCACTGGTAGCCGACCGCCTGGGCCGATGCCGCCGAGCCCGCCCCCGACGTGTCGACCAGGCGAGCCAGCATGCCGGCCAGGGCCTCGTAGCGGCGCGGCGGCAGCTGAATGTCGAGGCGCACGCCCGACGGAGAGTAGACCTTGGCCGGACGGCCGCCGCGCGGGTTGCGACGGTTGTCGACGACCAGCAGACCGGCGTGGGCGAGCTTTTCGAGGTGCGAGCGGGCGACCGTACGGTGCAGGCCGAAGGCGTCGGCCGCTTCGGCGGCCGAGACCGATTCGGGCGAGTCGACGACGAGCTTGTACATGGCGAACCTGGTCGCGTCGCCCAGGGCGCCCCCAAGGGTGCCCAGTTGCGAGAGGTCCCATTGTCGCACGATTGCCATCGTTGCCTAACTATACGCCCCCGCGAACGGGCGGCAAAACGTGGGTCGTTGGGTAGCCCGCGGGGGCCCTGACGACGGGCGCGCACCCACCTTGCCGACCCGGGAACTCGTGGCCTGCTTGCGACGTACGTCGGGTGGGTATCTCGGGGTGACGCCCAAGGGGCGCCGGCCCACCCACCGGTCGAAAGGACAGCCATGATCAAAGTGAAGACCTTCGCCACCCCCATCAAGATCTTCGCGACCATCCGCGAGCTCACCGAGCTCGACGAGACGGTAGGCAAGTTCCTCGCCGACGAGAAGGCGACGACCGTCTACTCGGTGAGCGACTCCACCACCGCGGGCGACACCGGCGAGACCATCGGCCTCATCAGGGTGGTCGCCTACGACGCCTGACGGGGCCTGAGCGGAGCGGGCGCCGCTCCGCGCCGTTCCCGTGCCGGCATTCTTCCGCGCTGGAGCGGGTCAGGTGACGCGTCCGGCGGCGCTCAGTAGAGACACGCGTCGAGCAGCGCCAGGACTTCGTCGAGCACTGCGGCCGGCGCTGTCCTATGCGTTTGATGGGACCGACGCCGGCCCGCCCTGGGTTGACGCTCCCCCGCGCACCCCGTTACCCTTAACGACGGAGATGCCCGTAAGGGGCCTCGAGGGAAGACGGTGCAAAGCCGTCGCGGACCCGCCGCTGTGACCGGGGACGACCGCCGCTGAACACGCCACTGCCGGCTTTACGCCGGTGGGAAGGTGCGGCGCAAGGACGATCCGGCAAGCCAGAAGACCTGTCTCCAAGCGGTGCCGTCGCCGCCCCCGTGGTACGGGGCGGGCACTGCTCGTGCACGGATCCAGCAGCGTCAGGGTCCCGGGCAGTCTCGCAGAGAGGCGGCCCGGGATTTGTTGTTTTCTGGCGAGGATCCGGAGGTCGGCACATGCAAGCTCTCTCACAGCAATCCGCGGCGCAGCGCTCGGCGGTGAGCCCGTTCGCGCGGCAGGCCAGCGGCCTGGTGCGCGAGATCACCTCGTGGCAGGTGTTTGGCTTCAACGTGATGAACGCCAACATCGGCATAGGCCTGGTGTGGCTCACGCTGCTCGGCCCCGGCCTCTACCCCGGCGCCAACCTCTACCTGGCCGTGCTGCTGGCCTTCGTCGGCATCCTGCCGCTCAACCTGCTCTACGTGCGCCTCGCCGTCGCGTTTCCGCGCTCGGGCGGCGACTACGTCTCGATCTCGCGCACGCTGAGCCCCGCCCTGGGCTTCGCCGTGAACGCCGCGGCGATGGCCTACTTCTGCCTGTTCGTGGGGCTCGGCGGCCTTTACACGGTGGAGTACGGCCTCACCCCGCTGGCGCGCGTCGCGGCCGCCTACACCGGCAGCACCGGGGCGAACCATCTGGCCAACTGGCTGAGCACCCCGACCGGCACCTTCCTCGTCTCGCTGGCCGTGCTCGCCGCCTACGCGGCGCTCATGATCCGCGGCGGCAAGCTCTACTTTCGCGCCCAGGGCGCGGCCTTCGTGCTGGGCACGGCCGCCCTGGCCGCCGTCGTGATCGCCGCCCTGCTGTTCTCGCGGGCCGGCGCCCTGGCCCACGTCGACGGCCAGCTGGCGCGTATCCACGCCGGGCCGGTCGCGGCGCTCGCCGCCGGCAAGGCGCCCGGCTTTTCCTGGTCGGCCACGCTGCACGCCGCGATCTGGCCGTGGATCGTCTTTTTGGGCTGCTATTTCTCGGTGTTCATCGCCGGCGAGGTGCGCCGTCCGGCCCGCACGCAGTCGATCGGCGTGCTCGGCGCCACGACCTGGACCCTCGCCTGGCTGCTGGGCGTGACCTTCGCCCTGAGCCACCTGTTCGGCATGACGTTCTTCGCCAACCTGGCCTTCACGCCGGCCGCCAAGCTCGGCTTGGGTTCTACGCCGGCCTTCGCCGAGCTGGTCGCCCTCGCGCTGCACCACGGCGTGCTGGCCATCGCCCTCATGGCCGCCTTCACGGTGTGGGGCTTCGCCTGGGTGGGACCGACCGCCATGTGCGTCTCGCGCTGCCTGTTCGCCTGGTCGCTCGACGGTCTCCTGCCGCGCTGGTGCGCCGAGGTGCACCCCCGCTGGCACACCCCCTACCGCGCCCTGCTGCTGACCTTCGCCGTGGCCACCGTGTTCACGGCGCTCATGATCTACGCCCACCTCTCGCTGCTCTCGGGCATGATCGTCATGTTCACGGAATGGCTCTGCGTCGCTCTGGTGGCGATCGTGCTGCCGCGGGTGGCCGGCCGGCGCAACTTCACCCTGCCGCCGGCGCGCCGCTTTGCCGGCCTGAGCTCGCTCACGTGGCTCGGCATCGTGACCATACCGCCCGTGCTCGTGGCCGCGTACCTCAACCTGACCGACGCCAACTCGGGCACGAGCATCGCCCACCAGCCCAAGGCGATCCTGCTCTGGGTCGCCATCCTCGCGGGCTGCCTGGCGATCTACCGCATGGTGGCCGTCGTGCGCGAGCGCCGCGGCACGAGCCTCACCATGACGGTGAGGCTGCTGCCGCCCGACTGAGCGGCCCGGACACCACCGACGCATGTGGGGCCGCGCGGCACTGTCGAGCCGCGCGGCCCCTCCCTTGGGGTGCCGACCCTCTCGGCCCGCCGCGATCGCGCGTTCACGTGGTTAAAACACTGCGGTCACGGTGATAACCCTCACAAAGTATCCGCAACGCGGGGCCGCAACGGCCCCGCGGCGTCACTCAGGAGGGGTCACCATGGATCGCAGATTCGTCGACTACTTCATAAGCTGGACCGGTCTGATCGTCGCCGTCGTACTCCTGGCGGCCGGTGGCCTCCTGGTCTGGGGTCATACCTACATCGACAACCAGGTCCACACGCAGCTCGCTTCGCAGAAGATCTTCTTCCCGCCCAAGGGTAGCCCGGCGATCGCCGGTCCGCAGTTCGTGGCGATGCAGAAGTACGCCGGCCAGCAACTCACCACCGGCGCTCAGGCGCAGACCTACGCCAACCATTTCATCGCCGTGCACCTGAGCGAGGTCGCCGGCGGCAAGACCTACGCACAGGTGAGCTCCGCGGCGCTCGCCGATCCCACCAACGTCACCCTTAAGACCCAGGAAGCCACGTTGTTCCAGGGCACCACCCTGCGTGGCCTGCTGCTGAACGCCTACGCGTTCGGCACCGTCGGCATGATCGTCGGCATCGCCGCGATCGTGAGCCTCGTCGGCGGAGCCATCCTCCTGGTCCTCTCCGTGCTGGGCTTCGTCCACGCCCGGCGGGTCAACAGGGCGACGGGCAGCGTGACGGCGACCGCCGAGCAGGACGTGACCAAGGCAGCCTGACCCGGGTCGCTGCATGTCCCGAGCCGCAAGCGGCTCGGGGCCATCGGCTGACAAGTAAAGAGGGGCGGGCGGCGCTGAAGCGCCGCCCGCCCCTCTCGCGTGTGCCACCCACTCCCTGGTGGTGTGCGCCGCCCGGCCCCGACGCGTGCCCGAGCCGCTCCTTTCGAGCGTTCCCCACCCGCTCCCGTCGCGTTCATCGCCCGCCCGGGTTGCCGTGCGGCTCTTCAGGGCGCACACTGCGAGCAGGCGCGACTTTGGCGCGCCGGTGCAAAGGAGGGTCGGTGGACGCCCGTCGTTCGGCGCGAGCACGAAGCGGCGCCCCGCTGCGCCTTGTGCCCAACGCCGACAGGCCGAGCCCGACCGGCGCCGACAGTTCCGGCGCGCCCGCCTCGCAACCTCCGCCCGGCGCGCCCGACCTACAGCATGCGCCCAGCGCCTCCGCGATGCCCCAGCCTCAGGCCACCCGCCCGCGCCGCCGCATGCCGCTGTGGCAGACCGGCGCGCTCAACGGCCTGACCGTTGCGCAGTACCTCGTCGGTTGCGCCGCCATCGTGCTCGCCTACCGCCGCTTCCCCATCGTCGGCCTGCCCGTCGGCCTCGCCTATCTGGTCTACGCCATGACGCAGCACTACGTGCTCATGCCGCTCGTCGTGTGTCCGGGGTGCGTCTACCGGACGGTGCGCGACGGCCGCTGCCCTCACGGCCTCAACCTGGTCTCAGCCCTGCTGTGCGAACAGTCGCCGGCCGCCGGCGAGTTCCAGCAGCGCACGCGGGGAACGCTCTGCTCGAAGCGGCTCGAACTGGTGTCGTGGCTGGCGCCGCTGCCGCTGGTCGTGCCCGGCCTCGTGTTGTCTTTCTCGGCAACGGCCGCGCTGCTCACGGCGCTGGTCGCCGTGCTGATCCTGGTGCGACGAGTGCTCGTCAGCAAGGCGGTCTGTCCCCATTGCCTGGCGCGGCGCTGGTGTCCGGAGGGCCGTCTGCGGCTTTCGTGAGCGCGGGCCCTCGCTCTCGTGAGCGCCGCTCCCGGCCTGCGCGAAGCGCCTCCCGCGGCTCTCGTGAGCGCCGCTCCCGGCCTGCGCGAAGGGCCTCCCGCGGCTTTCGGGGGCGCCGCCTGTCTGCGCGAGCGTCCTACCTGGAGAGGTCGCGGCACGTGACCGCGGTCAGGATCACCGGAGACGCCAGGCCGTCGACCGTCTTGACCGCCGTCCAGGTGGCGCCGCCGTCGCTCGTGGCGAGCAGGTCGAGCTGACGCTGCAGCCCCCAGCCTCGTGCGGAGTCGCCCGACGAGGCCGCCTCCAGGTCCCAGTGAGGGTGCACGATCGCCCAGCCGTGCCGCGCGTCGCTGAACGTGACGGCGCCGAGCTTCCCAGTCGACGTCGACGTGCCCGAGCACCCACGAACGGCCGCCATCGGTCGTGTGGTAGACCACGCCGCGGTTGCCCGACCACCCAGCCGCGCCGCGCGCCGACGAACGACACGCCGTTCAGGCGATCGGGCGTGCCCGGCATGAACGTCGACCAGTGGGCGCCGCCGTCGGTCGTCGTCATGATGAACCCCGGCTTCAAGGGCCCGGCGCCGGCGCCGCCCACAGCCCAGCCGTGGCGGGCGTCGGCGAAGGTCACGGCGCTGAAGCGGTACATGCCCGAGACCGCGCGCTGCAGGCGCCAGTGGGCGCCGCCGTCGGTCGTCGCCAGGATGCCGGTGCTGCCCACCGCCCAGCCGTGACGAGCGTCGGCAAAGGCGACGGCGCGCAGCGCGTCGCGACCGGCGTAGCGCGTCTGCCACGTCTTGCCGGCATCGCTCGTGGACTCGACGATGCCCAGCGCCCCGTCGCGCGCGTAGCCCACCGCCTGAGCGCTGCGCCCGCTGATCGCTACCACGCCCAGCAGGCAGACGTCGGCCGCGTCGCGGTGGCGCACGGCCCAGTGCGCGCCGCCGTCGGAGCTCGCCACGACGAGTCCGGCCTTGCCCACCGCCCAGCCATGTCGCGAGTCGGCGAAGGCCACAGCGTAGAGGATCTGCGTGAAGGGATCGCCGTGCGTCGACGCCCCAGCGGTGCGCCACGTCGCGCCGCCGTCGGCGCTCGCGACCACGAGCACCGGCATGCCGACCGCCCACACCTGGGCGCCGCTGCGCGCCGCCGGCGGCGGCCCCGGAGTCTGCAGCGCGCCGTAGGGATCGACCCGGCGACCGCTCGACCCGCAGCCGACCACCAGGACCGCGCAGAGCAGGACCGCGCAGAGCAAGGCCGCGCACGGCAGGGCAAGGGCGCTGAGCCGGCTTTTGAGCAGGCGTTTCACGCAAGGGCTCCGATCGGGGTGGTCGCCTCGCTCACCGGCAGCCCGGCGGCGGCCCTTGACCGCGCCGCCGCCTCGCAGCGCACTGCGCAGCAGCGCCCGCGCCGCCCTCTGCGCTATGCTCAACAGCCAGCGGGCGCGGTTCGACGCCCGGACGTTGGGCGGCGCTCCACTCCTCGAGCACAGGAGCGCCGGACCGGGAGGGACGCGCTGTGCACGGAGGCTACGACTCGATCTACCGCGGGCTGGTCGCCCGGCTGCCCGAGTGCGACTTTCGCGAGGCCGCCGGCCGCCTGGGCCTTGATCACGTCGAGGGCAGCGTTCGCCTGACCTTTCTGGGCAGGCCGTATCGCATCACTCGCGACGGCGTGCAGTGCGACGACGGCCGACCGACCAACGTCAACACGTTGAGCGTCCTGCTCTACTACCTGTTCTCCACAGGACGCGGCGACCCAGAAGGTTCCTACGTCTTAGTCGAGGCCCTGCCCCGGATGGTCGGCATGCTCGGGGCGCAGAGCCGGCTGATGAGCGATCCGCTCGAGCGATACTTCGCCGATGGCTACGGCGCGTTCAGCGCGGCAGCGACGAGGCTGGGCGGCGTCGAAGAGGCGTCGCGCGCGGGCTCTCATCTGTGGAAATTCGCGGTGCTTCCGAAGATCCCGGTCAAGCTTGCCTTCGAAGAGGCCGACGACGACTTTCCGGTCGGCGTGCAGATCATGCTGGACAGGACGGCCATCGAGTTCCTCGAGTTCGAGTGCCTCGCCTTCATGATCGGCTGTCTGGTGCGCGCGCTCATCGAGACGGCTGAGCAAGAGGAGTCGGCACAGCACGACGAGCCGGCGCGGCAGGACGGGGGCCGATGTAGACTCCACCGGGAACCGTACGAACGTCATGGGCAGGGAGATGGCCAGAGAGTTCCCGACGCTCCGCACGACGCTGCTGTGCAGTAAACACGAGAGCGACAGGATCGCGGCGGCGCAGGCTCTCGGCGACCTCGGCGACACCGAGGCGGCGAGCGCGCTCGTCGCCTACTTTCACGACCGCTACTCCGGCGCCGTCAACGAGGCCGCAGCCGCGGCGCTCGCCCGGTGCGGCGACCCGGGGTTCGAGGCCCTCGTCCAGCTCCTTGAGGACATCAACACGCGACCCTTTGCCAAACAGGCGCTGGCCTCGCTCGACGAACCGCGCGCTACCCAAGCCGTGCAGGCGTTCGAGCAACAGCAGCCGCTGTGGCGCGAGGTTCACCATGCCCAGCTCATCGCGCGGCGCAAGGCGCGGCTGGCGGCGCGGGGCGAGCCGCCGCCGACCGAGCGGCGGCCAGGCGAGGCCCGCAGGGAGACGTTTGACGACGAACGGCAAGGCTCGCGACGACGCCAGGCCGGCCGGGGCCTCCGCACGGAGCGCGATAAGAACGAGCTGGCGGTAAGGGCCCAGGCCGAGCTGCTCGCACGCGATCCCACCCCCGGCCACGCACAGCAGGTCGGCGAGATGCTCCGGAAGTCGCGATCGCCCGACCTGTGTCGCTGGCTCGCGAAGCTCCTGTCCGCGTGCGGCCAGCCGGGGGTCGACGCTCTCCTTGCCCTCCTCGACCAGCCGCGCTCTCGCTCGTTCGTCATGGGCGCCCTGCGCCACTCGGCCGACGAGCGCGTCTGGCACGCGCTGATCGACGCGAAGGTGGCCTGGCTTGCCGACCGGCGGGCGCACCAGTCCTTGCGGCATCCCGGCCTCGAGCAGAAGTCGGGAACGTACCGGGTCATCGCGCCGGCGGCGGACCCCGGGTTCGTCACGTATCGCGACCCGCGCCACAGCTTCAGCCTGACGCTGCCCGCCGACTCCGTGGTCCTCGGCGAGGGGCATGGACACGGCGTTTGGTCGGTCCTGTTCGGCGACAGGGACGCTGCGGCCATCGGCAGCGTCGCCGACGCCACGGCCCCCATGGTCGCCGTGTACGTCGCGAAGCTGCGGTCTTCCACGACCACCGACGAATCGGGGCGGCTGACCAGCCTGGCCGCCATCGTGCCCGGCGTGATGCATGCGGCGTGGATAGACTGCGAGCTGGAGCACGAAAGCGAACGGGTCACGGTCAACGGACTCCCGGCACGGCGCACGACCTACGTCTCGGGGATCGACCGCTTCGCCATGAGTGCGCTCGAAAACGGGGGCCGCGACTTCGCGATCTTCGCCGGGTCGCTCGTCCGCGACTGGAACGCCATAGAACCGATGCTCGAGCAGATCGTGCAGACGTTCTCGCCGACGCAGCGAGTGGGCTAGTCGGGAGGGCTAGCGGTCGTTGACAGCCCATCCCCGCGGGGGGTCTGCCCCTCCGAGCAAAAGGCGCCCAGGAGACGTAGAATCCAGTAACGTCGCCCGCTGGGGGAGGTCGAGGTGTCGCGGGTTCCGGTGCTGCGCGAACTGAAGGTGAGCTGCTACGACGCCTCCGTCCACCTGGGGTGGCGTTGGGCGGGCCGGGCCGCGCAGGTGCGGGTGCTGCGTTCGACCGAGTGCTTCTGCGACTCGCCCGAGTCGCACCTCACCGGCGAGTGGTCCCAGGACCTGATCTACGAAGGCAGCGGCGGCCAGATCCTCGACGGGCACGCCGCGCGCGACCACGACGTCTACTACTCGATCTTCGCCCGCAGGGGTGCACGCGGTGCGTGGCGGCGCCCCGTCCGTGTCTGCGTGCGCAAGGCCGGGCACCAGCCGCCGGCGTTGGGGAGGGACGACGTCGAGGGCGGTCTCGCGGCCGCGCTCTACGCTCCCGGGCGCGTCATCGGCGATCGCTACGTCGAGATCGCCGGCAGCGAGGAGCCGGCGCCCGCGGTGCGTGGGGCGCGCGGCTGGCTGCTGATCGTCGTGCCGGCCGGCACGCTCGGTGTGTTGATGGGCTTCTTGCGGGGCGTCGACGTGCGCCTGTTGACCGTCGCCGGCCTGGCGCTCGCCGCCTGCTGGCGGCTGCTCGACGGCGCTCAGCCCGACTTCAGGCGGCTTCTCGCCTACCTGCGCGTCGTCGCCGTGGTCGACGGCTTCTTCTGGGCGGCAGCCTTGCTGGTGTCGTCCCTCATCTCGATCCTGCCGGCGAGCCAGGTGCGTGTCAGCCACTCGGTCCTGTTGTTCTGGCTGTACCCCCTCCTCTTGATCGCCGGCATGGCCGGAGTCTGGCTGTTCATGAGCTTTGCCCTGGACGGCCGGGGTCGTCCAGCCCACCTGGTCCCGTTCGTCGTTCTTGCCGCGGTGCTCGGCGCGGCCGCCCTGCTGCCGGCGGCGGTCTGCGCCCTGGCGGCCGCCCACGCCGTGTGGGAGTACGTACACGCGCGCCTGACGATCCGCAAGGGACACGCCGCGCGCCAGGCAGCGCTGGCCGGCGCGCGCCGCCAGACGACGCGCGACCTCTACCCGCCCTGGCTGGCGCAAGGCGACGAAGCCGGGCCGGCCACATCGACCAAGGGGCCGTCCTGAGGTCGCAAGTCCGGGCTCGACCGCTGAACTGGAGCGAGTCGGAGCGCGTCTGGTAGGGTGTGGTCATGTCGAACCGGGCCGAGTCTGCTCACGGGCACGTGCTGCTGGTCGCGCTGCTCTCGACGTGGTTGTCGTTTGCTCTTGTCGCCGGCTGCGGCGGGCAGACCGCGGCGAAGTCGTCGCCGACCCCGCAAATCGCGCCCTCCGTCGCCGCCACTTCACTTCCCGATCCGGCGATCGGTTCGGCCCTCCAGGCGCGCATCGTCTCGGTCTTCTTGAAGGGCACCGTGAAACCCGAGCAACGCGCTCAGCTGGCCGACCAGATAGCCCGGACACCCGGCGTCCAGGAGTTCGCCTTCGTCTCCAAGCATCTCACGACGATGCGGTGGCTGGAGCGACGCGGTGACCTCGTCTGGGTACGGAGCGATCCCCTGCCGACGTCCTTCGAGATCGTCGTGAGGTCGCGCGACGATGTGCTGGCGGTGGCGCAGCGATTCTTCGGCAGCCCGCTCGTTCAGAGTGACCCCGGCACTCACGACGGCGTCGTGTTCAGCCACTCGCCGGCGAGTCCTTAGGGGGTCGCCGAAAGCCTTCGAGCGTCCTCGCCCCGCCGGCCGCCCCGGCCGCAGGCCCACCGGTCACCTTGTTCCCAGGAGACCCCACCAGATCAGGCTGTACTCAAATCGGGGGGACGACCACATCGGCTGACCCGCCAGCAGCCATCTGACTACCTGGGGCGGTGTGGACCTATCGCCGCCACCACTGTATGGGCCATCAGGTCTGCGCCCCGCTGCCGCCGTGCGGTGTGGTGCATGATCACGCTTTCAACGACGGCCGGCCAGAAGAGCCAGAGCGGTATCACATTGCGCAGGAGCGCGCTTCCGAGAGTACGGGGAGAGCCGTCTGTCCGATGTACTTCCATGCCGAGCACGAGCTTGCCAGGGCAGGTTCCCGTCAGACCTTCCATGAGACCCAGAGCGAGCCAGAAATACGCAACCGTGTAGACCCAGAAGGCGGGCCAGGCCAGGTGCTGCGGAAGTGCCGCGATCAGGAGCAGTGCCGGGTACCAAGCGACGCAGTCGATAAGCTTGCCGAAGAAGCGCGACCTTGTCGTTGCGAGAGCCTCGCCCCCAGTGATCGGAATCGTGCGAGCGGCCCATGCGGCGGCAAGCAACCGCACCCACAACACAAGCACCGCAAGGGCAGAGAGAGCGAGGTACGCATCGACGCGTCCCACAGCAAAAGCGCTCGCCTGCAGAGCTATGACTGCAAGAATCGTCGCGAGGGTTGACCTCTTAGTCACCTGCGCCGCCCCCCATCGTGAGCCATGCGGCCCGATGCTAGATGCTATCGCAATCGGATGCGACGCAGAACAGGTCGTCCGAGGGGGGAAGCTGACCGACGTGGTCGTGACACCATTCCGGAGGAGCCGAGCGGCGACCCTTCCGTATCTGCCACCCTGACGACGACCCTCGGTGGGTAGGCGAGCCGCCGCGTACCGCGGGGGCGAGCGGGGACCGGATGTCACACTTTGCGACGTTTCGCCCTCGCCTGTCTCTTATCCCTCGCCCTCGTTGACGCCCCGCCGCCCACGTTCGTACAATTTCCCGCAGATGGCGGCCCGCTCGCCGCCCTCCTCTACCATGACTGACGCTTCCGACACGATCCGCATACTGCGCGAGACGCTCGAGCTGGAGCGCGCCGCAACGCGTCGTTACGCCGAACACCAGCTCTCGGCGTGCGACCCGCGGATGTGCGCGTATTGGGAGGGGCTGCGCCGCAACGAGGCCGACCACCACGAGCGCATCGTCGCCGAGCTCGTGGCGCTCGGCGCTGCCGACACCGATTCGCCCGGCGTCATGGGCTCCGCCGCGCCCGGCGCCACCGCCGCCGAGGCGCTCCCGCCGGTCCTGCGAGCGCCGCGCCCGCCGCGCCACCGCCGACCTCGCCGACCCCGCCGCGACCGCCGACCTCTCGACGCCGTTCGCCCAACCCTCCCCCACCGCGCCGCTGCGCGAGCGCGGCTACGTCCGCACGCTCGCCACCCTCGCGTCCGACCTCGAGTTCGAGCGCCACGCCGTCGCGACCTACGCGGCGAACGTCAAGCAACTCACCGACCCGCGCCTCAAGGAGTTCATGCGCGGCCTCGTGCGCGCCGAGACCGGGCACCGCCGCGGCTTGGAGCGCGCCATCGAGCGCCTGAACCTGGGCCACGAAGCGGTCGTCCTCTACTGCCCCATCTGCGGCTGGGAGCTCGACTTCGGCGCCGAACCTGCCGACGGCGCCGCGGTGCGCTGCCCCGTGTGCGCCGTGAGCTTCGCGCTCGGCGCCCGCGACGGCGACTTCGCGCTCGAGCGGGTCTGAGGCGTCGTGCTCGACGAGTTCCTCAAGGCGAACCTCGGTCTGTGGAACGAGTGGACCGAGATCCACGAGACCTCGGCCTTCTACGACCTCAAAGGTTTTCGCGCGGGCAAGTCGTCGCTGCACTCGATCGAGGTCGACGAGCTCGGCGACGTGGCCGGCAAGCGCCTGCTGCACCTGCAGTGCCACTTTGGCCTCGACACCCTGTCGTGGGCGCGCCTCGGGGCGACCGTCACCGGCGTCGACTTCTCGGAGCGCGCCGTCACGCTCGCCCGGTCGCTGGCGAGCGAGCTCGCCCTGCCGGCCACCTTCGTACAGTCGACCGTCGACGACCTGCCGGCCAATCTGAGCGGCGCCTTTGACATCGTCTTCACATCGTACGGCGCCATCGAGTGGCTCGCCGACCTGAGCGCCTGGGCGCGCACCATCGTCCACTTTCTGGCGCCGGGAGGCACCTTCTACATGGTCGAGCTGCACCCGCTGGCGCGCACCCTCGACGACCTGGACGCCCACCCCGAGCTGCGCGTCGTGGGGCCCTACTTTCCGGCGCACAAGCCGCAGCGCCTGCGCATTCACGGCTCGTATGCCGAGCCCGACGCGCCCATCGAGCACAACGTCGCCTACGGCTGGACCCACAGCTTCGCCGAGATCATAAACGCGCTGCTCGGCGCCGGCCTGCGCCTTGAGTACCTGCACGAGTTCCCCTGCTCGGTGGTGCCGTTCAGCCGCTCCATGAAGCGCGCGCCCGACGGCTGGTACTACCTGCCCGGCGGCCGCCGCGACGTGCCCTTCCTGTTCTCGCTCAGGGCGAGCCGCGCCGCCGACGACGCCGCGCCGCGGCCATGAACGGCGCGCCCGGCCCCTCGCCCGAGCAGCGCTCCGCCCAACCCGGCGCAGCCGGCGCCCGACGCGCCGCCGAACCCGGCCCGTCGCCCGACCAGCGCGCCGCCAACCGCGAGCTCTGGGACGAGCTCACCGCCATCCACGAGCGCTCCGCCTTTTACGACGTCGAGGGCTTTCTGGCCGGCGCCTCGAGCCTCACGGCGCCCGAGCTCGACGAGCTCGGGCCCAGCGTGCCCGGCAAGCGCCTGCTGCACCTGCAGTGCCACTTCGGGCTCGACACGCTGTCGTGGGCGCGCCTCGGCGCGACCGTCACCGGCGTCGACTTCTCGGGCAGGGCGATCGCCCTGGCGCGCCGCCTGGCGGCGCAGACCGGCCTGCCGGCCACCTTCATCGAGTCCGACCTCTACGCGCTGTCCGCCAAGCTCGACGAGCGCTTCGACATCGTCTTCACCTCGTGGGGCGCGATCTGCTGGCTGCCCGACCTGCAGCGCTGGGCGCAGCTCATAGCCGACCACCTCTCCCCCGGCGGCATCTTCTACATCGCCGAGTTCCACCCGTTCCTCTTTGCCCTGGCCGACGACCACGAAGAGCCGCTCCTCGCGCGCGACTCCTATTTTCACAGGGCGGCGGCCAGCGCCTGGGCAAACGACGGTCGCGGCAGCTACGCCGACCCCGAGGCCCACGTGGCGGCGGCGGTCGAGTACCAGTGGAACCACCCGCTCGGCGAGATCGTCTCGGCCCTGACCGCCGCCGGGTTGACGATCGAGTACCTCCACGAGTTCCGCGGCCTCGAAGAACACCGGCGCCTCGACTGGCCCTGCCTGGGGCAGCGCCCCGACGGCTCGCTCGCCCTGCGCCGCCTGCGCGACGAGTTCCCGCTCGCCTTCTCGCTGCGCGCGCGAGCGACTGTAAGCGCCCTCTAAACTGTCCAAACCGGCCCCTGGGGCCGATACTAGAGGTGAGCTTCTCCTCGCCAATACAGGTGGCTTACCTTCGCTACCGAACCTTCTATGCTCAGTGCCCGTCTCCAGGGAGCCGCGTGCACGGCTCAAGCGGCATGCAAAACACGCACGCTCGTCGCGCCCCGACGAATCGCGACAGGGGCAGGGGTCCACTTTTGGAGGGAACATGAACAGGTCGGTCCGATCGGGCGGCTCTCGCGTGCCGCTACTCTTGCTCTTGGCGTTGGCGGCGATGGCCGCCTGCGCGCTGATGGCCGCTGGACCGGCCGCGGCCGCGACCACCGGGCCGACGGGGCCCACGATGGGTCTCAGCGACCTGCGCGCGCTTCTCGCGAACAGCGGCCCCCAGCAGGGCTACTTCAAGACCGTCCTCTCGGGCTCGACCATCAGCAACGTCCCCGTGCAGGTGCTCGCGGTGGCCGACGGCCAGAACCCGGTCGACGGCTCCGCGCTCATCTTCTTCCAGATCACCGACCCGACCATCGTGAGCGAGGGCGGCCTGGCCGAGGGCATGAGCGGCAGCCCCGTCTACCTCGGTGATGCCAGCAGTCCCAGCGACGACGATCCCATGATCGGCGCCGCCTCGTATGGCGACTCCTTCACCACCAACGGCCTCGGCCTGGCCACGCCCATCGAGTACATGACCTCGATCGAGACCGACTACAGCGTGGCCCCGCTCGACAAGGCCGTGGCCGGCACCGGCGCCCCGGCGGCGCCGTCGCTCGAGACCGCCGGTCCCATCATGCCCAAGACCCGCACGGCTCTCGCGGCCAAGCCCATCAAGACGTCGGCCGGCACGTTCGGCACGTTCGTCGTGGCCCGCAGCCGCTCGATCGCCCGCACCCTGCACCCGGCGGCCGGCACGGCCGTCTTCGTGCCGCTCAGCGCCCTCGAGGTCGGCGGCCTGCCCAGCACCAGCGCCGCGTACAAGCGCCTCGCCGCCGCCTTCGCCAAGCGCGGCGTCGACGTCAGGCCGGTCGGCGCGGGGCCCAGCGACTCCGGCTTCACCACCGACCTCGTGCCCGGCGCGGCGGTGGGCGCCGCCTTTTCGACCGGCGACTTCTGGGCCGCCTACGTGGGCACCGTCACCTACGCGCACGACAACGTCGTCGTCGCCTTCGGCCACCCGGCCGACCTCGACGGCGCCTCCGGCCTCGACATGACCAACGCCAACGTCTACGGCATCTGGTCTGACTCGTATGCCTCGTACAAGCTCGTCTCGCTGGGCGCCACGCGCGGCCTGATCACCCAGGACCGCACCTACGGCATCGCCGGCGAGCTCGGCGCCGCTACCCCCGAAGTGCCCGTCACGGCCTCGGCCGCGATCGGTACCGGCACGCCCGTCGTCACGAACTCCAACGTGCCGCTCTGGGTCGCCGACAACATCGACTACGGCTCCGACATGATCGCCAGCGCCTGCTACTTCGCGGTCGCCAAGGTCATCGACGCCGGCCTCTACCCCGGCCACGCGCTCATGGACTCGAGCGTGACGGTCGCCGACGCCACGGCGCCGACCACCACCTACACCAACACCATGGACAACGTCTACGACGACTCCTACGACGTCAGCAACTACGCGGGCGAAGACGTCTACGACATGCTCGGCGAGCTGCAGTCGAACCCCAACGGCACGGCGCCGGCCCTGCTGGCGACCACGCCCGACGCGGTCACCTTCACGGCCACCCTGACGCCGGCCAACAAGAGCCTGCAGATCATGGACTTCTCCGTGCCCGGCGGCCTGAAGCACGGCGCCAACACGGTCAAAGCCCTGGTGCGGGCCTACGGCGAAACGGGCACCCACGAGCAGGACATCACCCTCACGGTGCCCTCCAATGTGGCCACCACCGGCGAGGTCGTGGTCTACGACTCGTCGGGCTACGACACGAGCGACGACTCGTCCGATCCGTCGGACGACTCGGGCATGGCCACGCGCCTGAACACGCCGTCGGTCGACCCGACCGCCGTTCCCGACTCGCCCACGCTGGCCGACCTGTCGGCCGACGTCGCCTCGTGGCAGGTCAACGACGTGCTGAACGCCACGCTGATCGCCGACGTGCCCAACGACTTCGTCGTGCCGGTGGGCTCCGACGGCCAGCCGATCAACATCGTCACGGCCACCCTGCCCATGATCAACAACGGCACCACCTGGTACGTGCAGGGCAACGTCTCCAAGTCGACGGCCTACATGCGCCTGCGCCCCGCGGCTCCCCTCGTGGCCAAGCACCACACGGTCAGGCTGGTCGGCCTGATCGAGGCAGAAGACTCGAACCTCACCCGGGTCTCGCTGTACGCCGGCAAGGCCACCAAGCCGTTCGCCACCGTACCGGTCCACGTCGACTCATACGGCGAGGGTATCTTCAGCACCACCGTCAAGCTCGGCGCCACCGCGCAGACCTACAAGGCGGTCTGGGGCGGTTCCGACGAGTACATCGGCGCCACCGCGACCTGCAAGGTCTACGTGCGCTAAGAGGCACGACGGCCGAGCACGCCCCGATCGGCAACGGCCGGGGGCGGCGAGGCGAGCGAGGCGGGCGGGGTCGCAAGCGACCCCGCCCGCCTCTTTTATTTGCGCCGCTCGTGTGAGATTAGAGCGCTCGGGTACACTAAACAGCGGACGGCGGGTCGCGTGTAGCGCGTCCCCCGCACCGAGCATGCTGGACAGAACGGGGTGACAGAGTGTCCAGGTCCCCTGCACGGGGAAGCCGGCGTGCAAGCGCCGGCGCCACCAGCACCCCAAGAAGGCGGCGCCTTACCCTCCGGGCGCCGCCTTCGCTTTGGCGCCGGCGCTCGCTAGCCCCGGGGGGCCGCCGCGAGTTTCGCAAAGAGCGCGCCGAGCTCGTCGCGCGGCACGACCAGGTCGGCGCTTGCGCGCACGTCGTCGGCGGCCTCGGCGACCGCCACCCCGAGGCCGGCCCACTCCATCATGTCGATGTCGTTCCAGCCGTCGCCGCAGGCCACGGTGCGCTCGCGGGCCAGGCCCAGCGCGTCGCACAGGTAGGCCAGCGCCGAGCTCTTGCTGGCCAGGGGGTCGCTGACCTCGATGAAGTGCGGCAGCGACCGCGTGACGTAGAGGCTGTCGCGCCAGCGCTCCTGCAGCGTGGGCAGCAGGGCGGCCACGTCGCTGGGCTCGCTCGAGATCACGATCTTGGTCGGCGGCCTGGCGACGACCGCCAGCAGGTCGGGCACCACGTTCATGCCGACCTCGGCGTACTCGGCGTACTGCCGCGCCCACTTGTCGTCCTGCTCGACGTAGAGCTCGTCGTCGACGTAGACGTTGACGTGGCGGCCGAGCTCGCGCATGGCGAGCACCACCTCGGCGGCGCTCTCGGGCGCGATCGGCAGGTGGCGCTGCCACTCGCCGCTGCCCAGGTCGGCCACCAGGGCCCCCTGGTAGCAGACGATGGGCCCGCTCGTGAGCCCCAGGCGCGCCACCATGTGGCGCGCGCTTTTGAACATGCGCCCGGTGGACACGACAAAGGGCACGCCGGCGCCGCGCAGCTCGTTGACGCCGCTCGCGGTCAGCGGCAGGAACTGCAGGCTGGGCGGCAGCAGCGTGCCGTCGAGGTCTGAGGCGACCAGGTCGGGGCGGTGCAGGAGGCGCTGCGGCGCGGTGGCCGGGTGCGACTCCGACATCATGTCCGAACGCTGTTGACGACCGCCGCCGCGGGGGTAAACTGAGAGACAGGAGAAGGACGCACCCCGACTGTCGCGGGAGCGCTTCTCAAAGAGGCCTGAATCCCCATCAGGTCTCTTTTTTGCGCTAAGGCGGGCCGGCGGCGGCTGCGCCGCGATGGTCCCTCGGCGCCCCTCCGCCTCATTTGCGCCGCAGGTTGTCGATGGAGCGCTGCACGTCGATCTCGCCGGCCAGCACACCCCCGATCAGGTACCCCAGGGCGCCGATCGCGCACACCACGACCAGCTTCTCGAGGCCGAGCGCCATCCACACGACGCCGACCACCAGGCCGACGCCCAATCCGATGAACCTGAGACTCACGTGGCACCTCCTCGGCCGACGAGCAGCTCGTCGACCTCGACTGTCAGCTCGCCCGCTTCGAGGCCCGTCGCGGCCCGCAGTTCCCGGTCGATGACGGCCCGGGCGCGGGCGTGCGTGCGACGCACGTCGGTCGCGGCAAGCGTAAGAGACGTGCGGGTCACGAGGCGCTCGTCGCGCCTTGTGACCCGCACACGCGCATTCCTGACTTCGGCAAGTTCGGCGACGAGACAGTTGGCGACCAGGTGCTCGAGCGCCTCGGCCTTGACGACGACGCTCGCCTGCAGGTCGCCGAGCTCGACCCCGGCGCCGTCGTCGGCGTGGTTGCCGGCGAGCATGCGCAGGGCGAGCCACAGACACGCGGCGCCCAGCGCGAGCGCCGCCGCTCCGGCCAGCGCGACCAGCACGCCCTGGGCGTGCAGCAGGTCGTGCCACCAGCGCGCCCCCGACCAGGTCACGGTGCGGTCGGCGGCGAGGGCGCCCTCGCGCACCAGCAGGGCGGCGCAGAGCACCGTGCCGATGAGCGCCGCGGTGAGGGTCGCCGCGCGCCTCATTTGAGGTAGCGCGGCAGGTCGTGGACGCGCAGCACCTTGACGACCGGTTCGCGCACCTCGACGGCCAGCTCGAGCTTGTCGCGCAGCGCCGCCTGGGCCGCGCCGGCCAGGCGCTCGCGCAGCACGGCGGGCGGCGCCAGCGGCCGCACGGCCACCCGGACCTGGGCGGTGAGCTGCTCGTCGCGCAGCGCAAAGGCGGCTCTGGACGACACCACGTCGGGGTCGCGGGCGAGCTCGGCGGCCAGGTAGCGCTCGAGGGTGTCGGGCGGCAGCCGCAGGCTGCCGCCCTCGACGTTCAGCACGAGCGCCGCGGGCCGCGAGCGCAAGGCCAGGGCGGCCAGCGCGACCGAGCCGGCCAGCAGTACGAGCAGAAGGGCGATGCGCCCCTCGTGGGAGTGCGGCAGGGGCACGGCGCGCCAGATGGTGAGGTGGCGGCCCACGGCGGCCGCCAGCAACTCGATCGCCGCCGACACGAGCACCACGCCGGCGGCGAGCAGCGCCACGAAGCCGAGCGTCGCCTCGAGGGCGTCGAGGGCGAGGCCGCGAGGCGACCGGACGGGCCTATTCGTTTTCGCCGCCAGAAGCGCCTTCGGGAAAGTAGATGTCGCTGACCACGACGTTGACCGCCTTGACGGCCAGGCCGGTGGTGGCTTCGATGCGGTCGCGCACGCGCTCGCGGCAAGCCTGGGCTACCTCGGGGATGCTGCGCCCGTAGGTGACGACCAGCGTGAGGTCGACGTCGACGCTGTCGCCGCGCAGGTCGACAGTGACCCCCTGGGTGCGGTTGTCGGCCACGCGCAGGCTCGAGAGCGCGCGCGAGGTGGCGCCGCCCAGGGCGTGCACGCCCTCGACTTCGCGGCAGGCCATGTGGGCGATCTTGGCGATGACGGTGTCGCCGATCTCGAACTCGCCGGCGGCCACGTGCGCACCCGGCGCACCCGGTTCGTCGGGCGTGGCCGGCGGTTCGCCGGGCGGCGTGGTGGGCGGCGTTTCGGGCGGTTGCTGGTCGGCCATGTGCGGGCTCCCCGGTCGGAAAGGGCGTGCCTAGCGTGCTTGCCCTACTCTACCCCGCCGCGGCGCCGGCCGCGACGGCCGGCGCCGCCCCGGCGGGGTCTCAGCCGCACTTGGAGTAGCCGCAGGTGCGGCACACCACGCAGCCGCCTTCGTGTTCGATGGAGCCGCCGCAGTCGGGGCAGGCGCCCTGGGCGACCTCGACGAGCGCGAGCTGCGGCTCGATGGTGGCGGCCGGCGCGGCGGCGCCCGTGATGTAGCGCCGTTCGATGGCCTTGCCGATGGCGTCGGCGCACGACAGCGTGGCGTTGGGCCCCATGCCGTAGGGCACGTGACAGCGGATGCCCTTGAGCTGGTCGACGACCTCGCTCGGCGACGCGCCCTTCTTTAAGGCCAGCGAGATCAGCCGGCCGAGCGCTTCGGTGTTCGACGAGGCGCAGCCACCGGCCTTGCCCATGTTGGCGAAGACCTCGCGCGGGCCGTGCTCGTCGTCGTTCATGATGACGAACAGCTTGCCGCAGCCGGTGTCCATGCGCTCGGTCTCGCCCGACAGCAGGCGCGGCCGCGAGGGCCGCGTGGTGGCGATGCCGCCGGCGGCCGGGTCGCGCGGAGCGCCCTGCTTGTAGGCGGCCCCCACGTTCAGCACCTGCTCGTCGCGGCTGCCGTCGCGGTAGATGGTGACGCCTTTGCAGCCCGAGCGAAAGGCGAGGCGGTAGACCTTGTCGACGTCGTCGGCGGTGGCGTCGTTGGGAAAGTTGACCGTCTTTGAGACGGCGTTGTCGGTGGCGTCCTGAAAGGCGGCCTGCAGCTTGATGTGCCACTCGGGCGTGACGTCGTGGGCGGTGGCGAAGACCTTGCGCCACACGGCCGGCACGTCGTCGACGTGGCGCGCCGAACCCTGGTCGGCGACGCGCTTGATGAGCTCGTCGGAGTAGAAGCCCTCGCGCCGGGCGACCTCTTCGAAGTACGGGTAGAGCTCGACCATCTCGTCGTCGTCTAATACCTTGCGGCGCACGTAGCCCAGGGCGAACAGGGGCTCGATGCCGCTCGAGCAGCCGGCGATGATCGAGATGGTGCCGGTCGGGGCGATGGTGGTGACGGTGGCGTTGCGCAGCCGGGGGCCGCCTTCGACGTCGTAGATGGAGCCCGCGAAGTTGGGGAACACGCCGCGTTCTTCGGCGAGCTCGATAGAGGCCTCTCGCGCCTGGGCGTGCACGAACTCCATGAGCTCGCCGGCCAGGTGCACGGCTTCGTCGGAGTCGTAGGGGATGCCGAGCCTGAAGAGCATGTCGGCGAAGCCCATGACGCCCAGGCCGATCTTGCGGTTGCCGCGGCTCATTTCGGCGATCTGCGGCAGCGGGTAGTTGTTGACGTCGATGACGTTGTCTAAGAAGCGCACGGCGGTCTTGACGATGCGCCCCAGGCGACCGTAGTCGAGGTGGCCGTCGTCGCACACGCGGGCGAGGTTGACCGAACCCAGGTTGCACGACTCGTAGGGCAGCAGGGGCTGCTCGCCGCAGGGGTTGGTGCTCTCGATGGGACCCAGCTGGGGCGTGGGGTTGTGCTCGTTGATGCGGTCGATGAACACGACGCCGGGGTCGCCGTTCTTCCAGGCTAGCGTGACCATGAGGTTGAAGACCTTGCGCGCCTTGAGCATCTGCACCGTCTCGCCGGAGCGCGGGTTGAGCAGGGCGTACTCTTCGTCGGCTTCGACCGCGTGCATGAAGGCGTCGGTGACGGCCACCGAGATGTTGAAGTTGTTGAGGCAGTCGTCGTTGTGCTTGGCGTTGATGAACTCGAGGATGTCGGGGTGGTCGACGCGCATGATGCCCATGTTGGCGCCGCGCCGCGTGCCGCCCTGCTTGATGGTCTCGGTGGCGGCGTCGAAGACGTTCATGAACGACAGCGGGCCCGACGAGACCCCGGCGGTCGACAGCACGACGTCGTTCTTGGGGCGCACGCGCGAGAACGAAAAGCCGGTGCCGCCGCCGCTCTTGTGAATGAGGGCGGTGTTCTTGATGGCCTCGAAGATGGAGTCCATGGAGTCGCCGACGGGCAGCACGAAACAGGCCGAGAGCTGACCGAGCTCGCGACCGGCGTTCATGAGCGTGGGGCTGTTGGGCATGAACTCGAGGCTCGACATGAGCTCGTAGAAGGTCTCTTCGACCTGCTCGACCGGAGCGCTCGGGTTGTGCAGCCGCTCGGCCTGGGCGATCGCCCGGGCGACGCGACGGAACATCTGCTCGGGCGTCTCCTGCAGCTCGCCGTTCTCGCCCTTCTTGAGGTAGCGACGTTGCAGCACCTTGAGTGCGTTGGCCGACAGCTCTATCACGTCGCGCCCCGTCTCAGTCATGAGTCATGCCCCCTGCTCTGTTCGATGTGGTCAGCGCCGGCTGGTCGACCGGCGCGTCGTCTGACGTTGCGGTGGGGGGCGGCCCGTCGACCGCCCGGTCGTGTGGCTTGTCGGTCGCCCGGTCGCGCGGCGCGTCGGCCGCGTGCTCGCGCGTCGCGTCGGCCGTTCGCTCGCCCGGTCCATCGTTTGCGGCCGGCTCGTCGAGGCGGGCGAGCTCGCTTTGGAACTCGTCGATGTCGTCGAACTGGCGATAGACGGACGCGAAGCGTATGTAGGCCACGCGGTCGAGGTCGCGCAGGTAGCGCAGCGCGCGCTCGCCGATCTCGACCGAGGTGACCTGCTGCACCGACTCGCGGCGCAGTTCGCCTTCGATCTCGTCGGAGATGCGCTCGATGCGCTCGAGCGAGATGTGGCGCTTCTCGCAGGCGCGCAGCAAGCCGTTCAGCAGCTTGGCGCGCGCGAAGACCTCTTCGGCGCCGCTGCGCTTGACGACCAGCAACGGCGCTTCTTCGACGCGCTCGTAGGTGGTGTAGCGCCGTCCGCAGTGGCCGCATTCGCGGCGCCGGCGGATGGTGTCGCCCGACTCGGAATCGCGCGAATCGACCACACGGCTGTCTTCGTCACCACAGAAAGGGCAATGCACGGACTTAGGACTCCTGCTACCGAGGACTACAAGATGTAGTGCCTGGAGGGTTGGCTCGTCACAATATAGCGGATTTCGCCGTGGTTGCAACGGTTCCCTGCCGTTCCGACGACATCTTTTCGTAGTGGTAAGGGTGATTCTCACCTTGAGGGTGAGAATCGACCCCCTGGTCCCCCAGTGTAGCGCGCCTTGGGGACGGCGTTTCGCGGCGCGGCTCACGGGGTGGCGCGTGGGGCGGCGGCGATGCGGGAGCGGCGCGCGGCGGGCTAACCCGCAACGCCCCGCGCGACGCCGCGGCGCGTCGCCGGGGCGCGCCCGCACCCGAGCCTCGGCGAGCTCGCCCCAGCAGGTATACTTGGCGCCATGAACACCATCGTGCTTCCCACCTACAACGAGCGCGACAACCTGCGCCACGCCCTCGAGCGCATCCGCGAGGTCGCCGACGGCAACGACCTGCCACTCCACACGCTGATCGTCGACGACAACTCGCCCGACGGCACCGGCGAGCTCGCCGACCGCCTCGCCGGCGAGTACCCCGACGTCGAGGTGCTGCACCGTTCCGGCAAGGAGGGCCTCGGCAAGGCCTACATCGCCGGCTTTCGCCACGCCCTGGCGGGCGGCGCCGACCTGCTGTTCGAGATGGACGCCGACCTCTCGCACGACGCCAGCTACCTGCCCCACTTCGTGCGCCTCATCGAGCAGGGCGCCGACGTCGTGCTCGGCTCGCGTTACGTGCGCGGGGGCGGCGTCGAGAACTGGACCCTGTCGCGGCGCGTCATCAGCCGCGGCGGCTGCCTCTACGCCCAGACCATCCTCGGCCTGCCCTACCGCGACCTCACCGGCGGCTTCAAGTGCTTCCGCCGCGACGTGCTCGAGGCGATCGACCTGGACGCCGTCGACGCCCGCGGCTACGGCTTTCAGATCGAGATGACCTATCGCGCACACAAGCTCGGCTTCAAGGTCGTCGAGCTGCCCATCACCTTCGTCGACCGCCAGGTCGGCGAGTCGAAGATGTCCAACGACATCGTGGTCGAGGCCATGCTCGGCGTCTGGCGCCTGCGGCTCGACCGCGGCGCGCGCCACGCCTGACGGTTCGCCCGTGACCGCCGCCGGCAGCCGCTCAAGTGACCGCCGCCGCTCGATCATGACCGCAGCCCGCCCATGACCGCAGCCCGCCCATGACCGCCGCCGGCCGCCTGCTGGCCCTCGACGTGGGCACGGGGACCACCGACATCCTCGTCTTCGCCCCCGAGGAGCGCCCCGAGAACTCGGTGAAGCTCGTCGTGCCCTCGGCCACCCGGGTCGCCTCCGCCCAGATCCGCGACGCCACGCGCCGCGGCCTTGCCGTGGCCTTCGCCGGATCGACCATGGGCGGCGGCTCGGCCTTGCGCGCCGCCACCGCGCACCTGGCCGCGGGCCACGCCTTTTACGCCACCGCGACGGCGGCTCTCACCTTCGACGACAGCCTGAAGGATGTGGCCTCCCGCGGCATTACGCTGGTCTCGGACGACGAGGTCGCGGGGCTCGTGCGCGGCGGTGCTACCCTGGTGCGCGCCGGCGACCTCGACCTGCCCGCGCTGCTGCGCGCGCTGGCCGGCTTCGGCGTACCGACCGACTTCGCCGGCGGCTGCGTGGCCGCCCAGGACCACGGCTTCGACCCGCAGGGTTCCAACCGCATCTTCCGCTTCGCCTTCTGGGAGCGCGCCCTGGCGGTGCGCACGCCGCTCGACGAGCTGTTCTACGCGGCCGGCGGCGGCGCCGACGAGGTGCCGGCCGAGTTCACGCGGCTGCGGGCGGCGGCCGGCGAGCTCGCGGCTCTGCCGCGAGTCACGGCCGCCGACACCGGCCCCGCCGCCCTGCTGGGCGCCCTCGGCGACGAGCCCGGCGGCGCCTGTGCCGACGCCGTGCTGATCAACGTGGGCAACGGCCACACGATCTGCGCGATCGCCCTCGAAGGCCGCCTGGCCGGCGTCTACGAAGACCATACCTACCGGCTCGACGGCCCCCTGCTCGACACGCTGCTGCGGCGCTTTCTGGCCGGCGAGCTGCCCGGCGACGAGGTGCGGCAGGCCGGCGGGCACGGAGCCGCGCTGGCCGACGAGCTGCGCGGCGGCGTGCCCGCCGGCCTGCCCGTGCTCGTCACCGGGCCCAACCGCCACCTGCTCGCCGGCAGCTCGCTGCCCGTGCGCTTTCCGGCGCCCTACGGCGACATGATGATGACCGGCCCGGCCGGGCTGATCGCCGCGCACCGCCGCCGCTACGGCGGCTGAGGTCTCGCGCGGCGCACCGCCGCCGTGACGCCCGATGAGCTCCGCCGCACACCGCCGCCGCTACGGCGACTAAGGTCTCGCGCCCGCCGCGATGCGCGGCGGCGCCTCTAGGCGTCGGGTCGCGTGGCGCCGCTCAGGGCGTGTTTGAAGGCGGCGGCGCCGACCTCGTCGTAGGCGCAGAACACGATGCGCCGCAGGCAGGTCGGTCGCTCGGCAAGGTAGGCGCGCACGCGCTCGACCATGATCTGGGCGCAGGAGTAGATGGGAAACCCGCCCACCCCGGTGCCGAAGGCCGGCAGCCCGAGCGAGCGCGCGCCCAGCCGCTCGGCGACCTCGAGCGTGCGCGTCGTGGCGCCGGCGATCAGGTCGGCGCTGGTGCGCAGGTCGTGCCCCATGACGGCGGCGTGGATGACCCAGGTCGCGCGCAGCGTGCCGCCGGCGGTGGCCACGGCCTCGCCGACCGCGATGGGGCCCTGGCGCATGGCTTCGTGCTCGATCTCGACGCCGCCGGCCCGTTTGATGGCGCCGGCCACCCCGGCGCCCATCCAGAGCTCGTTGTTGGCGGCGTTGGCGATGGCCGCGACGTCGAGCGCGGCGATGTCCGCGGCGACCACTTCGAGCACGGTCTTGCCCACGGTCGTCTTCACCAGCCGCCCCGCGCTCGCTACTTGCGTCGCCCGAACAGGCGCCGCCGCACGGCCGCGCCCTTGAGCCACTGGATGCCCTCGGTCGGGTTAAGCTCCTTGGGGCAGGCCTCGACGCAGTTGGTGATGGTGTGGCAGCGGTAGACGCCACGCTCGTTGTCGAACTCGGGCAGGCGGGCGCGGCGGGCGTCGTCGCGCGAGTCGACCTCGAACCGGTAGGCCTTGAGCAGGGCCGCCGGCCCCAGGTAGTTCTCTTCGCCCCACACCGACGGGCACGAGCTGTAGCAGCAGCCGCAGAGGATGCAGTCGATCGGCATGTCGAGCTTGCGGCGCGCCTTGGGCGACTGCGCGATCTCGCGCTCGGGGTCGTCGGCCTCGTCGCGAATGAGCCAGGGCTTGATGTACTCGTACTTGGCGAAGAAGTCGGTCATGTCGCAGACGAGGTCTTTGACCAGCGGCAGGTGCGGCATGGGCTCGATCGTGACGTCGCCGGCGGGCAGCTGGGCGACGTTGGTCTGGCAGGCCAGGCGGTAGCGGCCGTTGATGTACATGGCGCACGAGCCGCAGACCGCGGCGCGGCAGCAGTAGCGAAAGGCCAGCGAGCCGTCCTGGCGCTCCTGCACCGAGAAGAGGCCCTCGAGCACCGTCAGGCTGTTCTCGTAGGGCACCACGTAGGTCTCGAAGTGCGGCGCCGCGTCGCCGGCCGGGTCGAACCGCTTTATGCGAAAGCGAGCCTCGCTCATCAGTACTTGCGCTCCTGTGGTTCGAACATGCCGAGGGCGACCGGCGCGCTTTGCAGCTCGGGCGGACCGTCGGGCCGGTAGAGCGCCAGGGTGTGCTCGAGCCAGCGCGCGTCGTCGCGGTTGGGGTAGTCGGTGCGCGCGTGCGAGCCGCGCGACTCGGTGCGCTTGAAGGCGCCGACCGCCGTGGCGATGGCCACGTCGAGCATGCCTTCGAGCTCGATCGTGCGGATCATGTCGAGGTTGAAGGCGCCGCCGGCGTGGCGCAGGCCTGTGCGCGGCAGACGCTCTTTGAGGGCGAGCAGCTTGTCGACGCCCTCCTGCATCTGGCGCGCCTCGCGGAAGATGCCGAAGTTGAGCTTCATGGTGTCGACCATCTCGGCGCGGATGTCGTAGGCGTCTTCGCTCGCGTCGGCGCGCGCCAGGCGGTCGACGCGCGCCTGCACGGCCGCCAGCGCCTCGTGGGCGCCGGCGTCGGGCGCGGGGCGCCCGTCGGCGCCGCCCAGGTACTCGACCACCGCCCTGCCGGCGCGCCGCCCGAAGACGATCGTCTCGAGCAGCGAGTTGCCGCCCAGGCGGTTGGCGCCATGCACGCTCACGCAGGCGCACTCGCCGGCGGCGTAGAGGCCGGGTACGGCGGTGCGGCCGTTCATGTCGGTGTCGATGCCGCCCATCGTGTAGTGCTGGCTGGGCACGATCGGCACCGGGTCGTGCACGGGGTCGACGCCCTCGAAGTGGATCGACAGGTCGCGCACGCCGGGCAGCCTCTCGGCGATCTTCTGCTCGCCCAGGTGGCGCAGGTCGAGGTAGACGAAGTCTTTGCCGCCGATGCCGCGCCCTTCGAGGATCTCGGTCCAGATGGAGCGCGCCGTGATGTCGCGCGGGGCGAGCTCCATGACCTTGGGCGCGTAGCGCGACATGAAGCGCTCGCCCAGGTCGTTGACCAGGTAGGCGCCCTCGCCGCGGCAGCCCTCGGTCATGAGGATGTTCGTGGTGTAGAGGCCCGTGGGGTGGAACTGCACGAACTCCATGTCCTTGAGGGCCACGCCGGCGTGGTAGGCCATGGCCGCGCCGTAGCCGGTCGAGATGATGGCGTTGGTGGTGTTCGAGTAGGTGCGCCCGGCGCCGCCCGTAGCGATGATCACGGCGTCGGCGGCGTAGGCTTCGAAGCCGCCTCGGATCATGTCGTAGGCGACCACGCCGCGGCACTGGCCGTCGACCATGATCAGGCTGGTCACGAACTGTTCGATGTACATGGCGACCTGGCGGCGGTAGGCCTGTTCGACCAGCGTGTGCAGCAGGTAGTGGCCGGTCTTGTCGGCGCCGTAGCAGGTGCGCGGGTAGCCGGCGCCGCCGAACGGGCGCTGGGCGATGCGGCCGTCGTCGTAGCGGCTGAACGGGCAGCCCCAGTGCTCCATCTCGAAGATCGTGTCGGGCGCGTCGCTCGTCATCTGCAGCACGGCGTCCTGGTCGGCCAGGTAGTCGGAGCCCTTGACGGTGTCGAAGGCGTGCTTTTGCGGGGTGTCGTCGTGGCCCTCGGGGTTATTGGCGAGGGCCGCGTTGATGCCGCCCTGCGCCGCGCCCGAGTGGCTGCGGCCGGGGTGGACCTGCGAGAGTATGGCGACGTCGATGCCCGCGCCCTTGGCTTCGACGGCGGCGCGCAGGCCGGCCAGACCGCCGCCCACGATAACGAGCTGATGTTTGATCACGGCCGGCCCCTCACTTTGAGATCCAGGGCCACAGCGCCCACATGCCGTACACGAAGGTGGCCGAGCCGAACACCCAGAGCGCGATCGCCAGCGTGCGGCGGGCGGCCACCGACTGCAGCCAGTAGTCGAGCACCACCATGCGCGCCCCGTTCAGGCCGTGAAAGATCGACGCCGCCAGCAGGCTGACGTCGATGACCACGAAGAAGCTCGAGCCCAGGCGGGCGCTGATGTTCAGAAAGCTCAGGTGGCCCAGGTTCAGGATGTGGGTGGCGATCAGGTGGGTCATGAGCCCCACGATGAGCACCACGGCGGTGACACGCTGGAACAGCCAGGCCCACATGCCGCCCCTGCTGCCGTCGATCACGCCGCGGCGCATGCGGCCGGCGGGCGCTGGCGCGCCGCTCGCAGGCGCCGGCGCCGCCGGCGCCTGCGGCGGGGTCTGCGTGACCTGCGCGGTCATACGAGACCTCCCAGGCCGCCGGCGTGGTGCGCCGCGACGTACGAGAAGGCCTTGAAGGCAAAGAAGCAGAGGCTGATCACGGCGATCGCCATGCAGGCCACGAAGACGAGCTTGTGACGGTGGATGCCGAGGCCGAAGTCCATGAGCAGGATGCGCACGCCGTTCACGGCGTGGAACAGGACCGCCCACACGAGCAGTAGGTCGAGCAGCACGAACAGGGGGTGGTCGAACATGGTGAAGGCGCTGTTCAGGGTGGAGTGACCACCCCAGCGGGCGCTCGAGATGACGACGATGTGGGCGAACAGGTAGAGGACCAGGACGAGGCCGGCGATGCGGAAGAGCAGCCAGGCCCACATGCCCAGGCCCTTCCAGTTACCGGCGCCCACGTTGGTGGTGGCGTCGACCGGGCTCATCGTCCCCCCTTCCCCTGCCTTGCGTTCGGGTCGTGCTCGCCAATCGTAGCCCTCGACGCGCTGCCGGCGCAATCCATCGGCCCGTCGCGGCCGCGGCGCCCGTCGGCCGCGGCGCCCCGCCCGGCCGTCGGCGCGCGGCCATTGAGGGAGTCGCCGGCGCAGCGCAGGAATGGCCGCAGCCGTGGCGATTCGGATAGACTAACGACGGCTAGTGGAGCGCCGGGAAGTCTGGTCGGCACCGGCGCTACGCATGCACGAAGGCGCCGGAAACGCCAGAGACGTTCCGGCGCCTTCGTTTGCGTCGGGGCACACACGACCGGCTGCGCGTTCGCAAGTCGCACAAACGGATGGTGCAAAAGGAGGCGGCGGTGGCTAGTCGAGCGCAGGTGGTCGCGGACGGGCGACGCTTCAGCCTGGTGCGTCCCCGCGAGCGCTTCTACAACAACTTCTGGTTCATCCCGGCGGCGTTCCTGGTCGGGGCGCTGCTGCTGTCGATCGTCACCCGCCAGATCGACCAGAGCCTGCCGCCGGTCACGGCCGGTACCGCGCCCTGGATCGTGAGCGCCGGCGACGCAGGCGTCGTGCTCTCGACCTTGGCAACCGCGATGCTCACCTTCCTCGGCGTGGTCTTCTCGATCGGCCTCGTCGCACTGCAGCTCGCCAGCCAGCAGTTCTCGCCGCGCGTGCTGCGCAACTACGTGCGCACCACGACCACCAAGGTCGCCCTGGGCACCTTCATCGCGACCTTCATCTATCCGCTCTTCAGCCTGGGCTACCTCGAAGAGCTCTCGCGCCGCGGCCACGCCGACATCTCGACGGTCTCGGTCGTGGTCGCCATGGCCCTCGCCATCGCCAGCATCGCCGTGTTCATCGCCTACGTCACCCTGACGATCCGCGGCATGCGCATCGCCTACGCGATCAGCACGGTAGCCGTCGAGACGAGCCGCGCCCTCGAGCAGATGTTCCCGCCACCCGAGCGCTACGCGGCGGTGCCGGAGCCGGTGCTGGGCGCGCCCGACCGCACCATCGTCTACCGCGCAGGGCCGCTCGCCCTGGGCGTGCACCTCGATCAGGGCATGCTGCAGGCCGTCGACATCGCCGCCTGCGTGCGGCTCGCCCGCCAGCACGACTGCGTGGCGCGCCTCACGCCCCAGGTGGGCCAGTACGTGGGCAGCGGCGAGCCGCTGTTCGAGCTCTTTGCGGGGCCCGACGGGCCCGCAAGCCTGCCCGCCGACAACGACTTTCTGCGCACGGTCGACATAGGCCCGGAACGCACCGTCTACCGCGACCCCTTCTACGGCGTGCGCGCCCTGGTCGACGTCGCCGCGCAGGCGCTGTCGCCGGCGGTGAACGCGCCGACCACGGCCGTGCAGGTGCTCGACCGCCTTCAGGACTTCCTGCGGCAGATGTCGACGCGCGACTGGCCCACCGGCCTGTTCGCCGACCGTAACGGCACCGTGCGCCTCATGATGCAGGTACGCAGCTGGGACCAGCTCGTCGACCTCGCCCTCACCGAGATCACCGAGTTCGGCGCCGGCTCGCCGCAGGTCACCAGGCGCCTCGCCTCGTTGATCGACGCGCTCAAGGACATCGTGCCCGACGACAGACGCGCCGTCCTCATGCGCCACCAGACCCTGCTCCGCGAGGCCGTCGATCAGCGTTTCGAGTCGCACCGCGTGCTCGTCGAGGTCGCCCTCGAGCCCGACGCACGGGGGCTCGGCTAGCAGCGGTCGGGGTCGCGCTGGCAGGCGAGGCGCTCACCGAGCAGGGCGATGCGCCGGTCGACCTCGGTGAGCAGCTCTTCGGCGCTGGGCGCGGCGAGCGCGCCGGCGTGGCGCAGCGCGTCTATGCGGCGGCGCTGCGCCACCAGGGCGCCGATGCGCTCGGCGAGCCCTTCGTCGTCGCCGTTACCGGGTTCCTCGGCGAGCGGCGCCATGCCGTCGAGCAGCAGACCTTCCTGCTCTTCGATGGTGCGCTCGAGATGGCGCCGCTCGGCGCGCGGCAGGGCGCCGCTCTCCTGCAGGCGGTCGAGCTCTTCGTGAGCGCTGACAAAACCGTCGAGCAGGACCTCACGGCGGCGCCCGGGTACCGACTCTTCGCGCTCCAGGCCAAGGCGGCGCGTGAGCCAGGGCATGGTCAGGCCCTGACCGACCAGCGACAGCAGCACGACGCCGAAGGTGACCACCTGCAGCGTGGCCCGTCCGGCCACGTTCGCCGGCACGCTCAGCACGAGGGCCAGGGCGATCGTGCCGCGCAGTCCCCCCCACACCAGCACGTGCTGCCAGCGCAGCGGCAGGCCGACGCCGAACGGCCGGGCGACCAGCCCGTAGCCGTAGATCGTCACAGCCCGCGCCGCCACGACCACGACGAAGGCGATCAGCACCACGCCCACGTGGGCGCCGATCAGCGAGAGGTGCAAGCTCAGCCCGATCAACAGAAAGATCAGCGAGTTGGCGACGAACGCCGCATACTCCCACACGGTGCCCATGGTCACCCGGGTGACCGGGCTCATGGTACGGCGCCGGCCGAGGTTGCCGAGCACGATGGCGGCGGTGACGCAGGCGACCACGCCGGACATGCCCAGCGCCTGACCCGCCAGGAACGAACCGTAGGCGACGATCGTCGACAAGGTGATCTCGATGAGGTGGTCGTCGAGGTTGCGGTGCACGAACGACGCGGCCGCGCCCACGGCGAGCCCCACGACGAGGCCGCCGAGCGCCATCCAGGCGAACTTGCCGATCGCCCAGCCGGCGGTGACGTTGTGGCCGTCGACCACCGCGGCGAGCACGACGGCAAAGATCACGGCCGCCACGCCGTCGTTGAACAGGCTCTCGGCGTCGACCAGCGTGGTGAGCCGTTCCGAGATGCCCAGGCGATGGAACAGGGCCGTCACGCTCACCGGGTCGGTGGCGGCGATGAGCGCCCCGAACAGCAGGGCGAGCGACCAGGTGAGGCCGCCCACGTAGTGCGCGCCGAGGGCGGTGAGCGCGAAGGCGACCAGCACGCCGGGCACCGCCAGCGCCAGGATGCGGCGCCACTGCTCGCGCAGGTGCTGCGCCTCGAGGTTGAACGAGGCCTCGAACAGCAGGATCGGCAGGAAGACGTAGAAGACCAGGTCGGACGACAGGCGCAGGGTGTCGATGTGCGTGGCCAAGCCGACGGCCAGGCCTACGAGCACGAGCCCTATGGTGTAGGGCACACCGACGCGCCGCGCCAGCACGGCGACGGTGGCGGCGATGATGAGCAGCAGGACGAGCGTCTGCTCGACCGCCGGCGCCGTACCGGCCAGCGGGACTATGGGCATCGACGCCCCCCGTTCTTCAAAGACGAAGCCCCTGGCGGCCTGCGCCGACGGCCACGCTCGAGGTCTTCATGGGTCTCCGGCCACCAAGGAACTGCGTACGGATGCTGCCGAGAGTATACCCGCGGGTGGCCCGCCGCCGCCGCTCGAGCGACACGCCCGCACGCTCCGCAGGCCGCCGTACGGGCGCCGCGCGACCGCGGTGCGAAAGGGCGGGCGCCGGGGCCTTGCGGCCCCGGCGCCCGCCCGCGGACCGCGGACGCGGCCCGGCGCACCTCGGTCGTCAGGCCGTCAGGCGGCCCGGCGCACCTCGGTCTCCTCGCGGGTGGTCACCGACGAGGGCACCTGCGTGATGCGCCGCCGGCGCATGGCGCCCGCCACACCGACGCCGCCGATCACCGCGGTGATCAGGCCGACGCCGCTGAACAGCAGGTAGTAGCCGGCGTACGTGCCGGTGGCCGCGCTCGCGCTGGTGAGCGGGCTCAAAGCCGTCGACGGCAGGCCGATGGCCGTCCTTACCGCCGCACCGCTGTTCAGGCCAAAGCCGAGCAGCCCGGCGACGCCGATGGCGCTCAGAATGGTCATCGAGGCGACGCTCACGCCCCAGGTCACGAGGGCGTGCATGACGCCGTCGGAGACGCTTCTCGAGTTGGAGAGCGCAGCGACCACAAGGCCGCCGATGAACAGCGCGATAGCCGCCCAGATGCCCGTCCAGACGGCGATGGTCGTCGCCGAACCGGTGACCGAGCCGATGCTCGTGAGCTTGCCGAACCCGAAGTTGCCCCAGATGCTCAGGGCGGTGAGGGCGAACTGAAGCGCCACCACTACGAACGTGGCCGCGAAGACGCTGCCCCAGCTGATCCTTGTGATCCAGCTCGGCACCATGCCCGAACGAGGCAGGTTGGCCGCGTCCATAAGAGTCGGCGAGCCCGACGGGCGGTCGTGCTCTACGGGTCTGTCAGCCCGTTGCTCGTACATCTAGACACCTCCAGATGTCTGAGGGGATTGCCGGTTTTTGCAGGGGAACCTACATGCGACCCCATACTCCCAAGGGTTACCGTTCGGCGCGATTCGTAACAGGGCCTCATCCGGACCGCGGGGCGTGACGCAGGACGAGCGCCCGGGGCGGCGAGAACGGCCGCGAGGCGGGCGGGCGCGACGCAGACAAAAACGGGGCGGCCGGCCCTTTCGGGCCGGCCGCCCCGCCGCACCTGCGTGCGCTAGGAGACGGAGTCGGCGGCGCGGTCGGCGGCCACGCCGGCGAGCGCCTGCGGGCGGCGCCGGGCGCGGCGGCCGTCGAGCTTGAGGCCCATGGCCGCCTTCCAGACCTGCTCGACCCGGTCGACGGGCACGAAGGTCATGCCCTTGCGCAGCTCTTCGGGCACGTCTTCGAGGTCGGCTTCGTTGCGGGCCGGCATGATGACCGTGGTGATGCCGGCGCGTTGCGCCGCCAGGGTCTTCTCTTTGAGGCCGCCGATGGGCAGCACCTGACCGGTGAGGGTGACCTCGCCGGTCATGGCGACGTCGGCGCTCACCGGCGTGCCGGTGACGAGCGAGGCGACCGCGGTCGCCATGGTCACGCCGGCGCTGGGGCCGTCTTTGGGGGTGGCTCCGGCGGGCACGTGGATGTGCAGGTCGTGCTTGGCGAAGTAGTCGTCGGGCAGGCCGAGCTCGCCGGAGTGAGCGCGCACGTAGCTCACCGCCGCCTGGGCCGACTCCTTCATGACGTCGCCCAGCTGACCGGTCACGGTGAGGTGCCCGCTGCCCGGCATGGCGCTGGCCTCGACGAAGAGGATGTCGCCGCCCACCGAGGTGACCGCCAGGCCGGTGGCCACGCCGGCGTCGGCCGTGCGGCGCTTGGTCTCGGCGAACACCCGCGGCCGCCCGAGCAGCTCGCGCACGCGCTTGGGACCCACCTTGAAGCGGCGCCGCCCGGTGCCGTTCTCGGCGACCATGCGGGCCAGCTTGCGGCAGATCGAGCCGAGCTCGCGCTCGAGGTTGCGCACGCCGGCTTCGACCGTGTACGAGGTGATGACCTCGCGGATGGCGGCGTCGTCGAAGGCGACCTGGCTGGGCCGCAGGCCGTTGGCCACGACCTGTTTGGGCACCAGGTAGTTGCGCGCGATGTGCAGTTTCTCTTCGATCGTGTAACCGGCCAGCGGGATGATCTCCATGCGGTCGCGCAGCGGCCCGGGGACGGGTTCGAGCTGGTTGGCCGTGGTGATGAACATGACCTTCGAGAGGTCGAACGGCAGGTCGAGGTAGTGGTCGCGGAACGTGTTGTTCTGCTCGGGGTCGAGCACCTCGAGCATGGCGCTCGAGGGGTCGCCGCGCCAGTCGGCCCCCATCTTGTCGATCTCGTCGATCATGAACAGCGGGTTGTCGGTGCCGGCGTCGCGCATGGCGCGCAGGATGATGCCCGGCATGGCGCCCACGTAGGTGCGCCGGTGGCCGCGGATCTCGGCCTCGTCGCGCACGCCGCCCACGCTGATGCGCTCGAACTTGCGGCCCATGGCCTCGGCGATGGAGCGCCCCAGCGAGGTCTTGCCCACGCCGGGAGGCCCGACGAAGCACAGGATAGGACCGCGCAGGTCGCTCTTGAGGCTGCGCACGGCGAGGTACTCGAGTATGCGGTCTTTGACCTTCTCGAGGTCGTAGTGGTCGCGGTCGAGGATCTCGCGGGCGTGCTTGATGTCTAAGTTGTCGTCGCTCGAGATGTTCCAGGGCAGCGTGACGATCCAGTCGAGGTAGGTGCGGATGACCGGGTACTCGGCGCTGGCCGACTGGATCTGCGAGAGCCGTTCGAGCTCGTGCTCGGCCGACTTGCGCACCTCGTCGGGCAGGGTGAGGGCGTCGAGCTTGGTGCGCAGCTCGTTGACCTCGGCCTCCTGCTCGTTGGTCTCGCCGAGCTCCTGCTGGATGGCCTTGAGCTGCTGGCGCAGAAAGTACTCGCGCTGCGTCTTGTCGATCTCGGAGCGCACGTCGGACTGGATCTTGGAGCCGAGCTCGAGGACCTCGAGCTCGCGCGCCAGTATGCGGGTGAGCTTGCGCAGCCGCTGTTCGACGTCGGCCTCTTCGAGGAGCTCCTGCTTGTCTTCGGTCTTGATGCGCATGGTGCTTGCCACGAGAAACGCGAGGGCGCCGGGCTCTTCGACGTTGGCGGCCGCCATCTCGAGCTCTTCGGGCAGGTAGGGCACGAGCGAGACGATGCGCGAGAAGACGGAGAGCAGGTTGGCGCGCAGGGCGTCGACCTCTTTGCATTCGACGACCACGTCTTCGAGCTTTTCGATGGTCGCCCGCAGGTACGGCTCCTCAGACGTGTAGCCCGTGATCTTCACGCGCTGCAGACCCTGCACCAGGATGCGCATGGTGTTGTCGGGCAGCTTGACCATCTTGTGGGCCAGCGCCACCGTGCCGATCTGGTAGAGCAGCTCGGGCCCGGGGATCTCGACCTCGGCGTCTTTGGAGGCCACCAGGACGAGCAGGCGGTCGGCGGCCAGCACCTCGTCGATGAGCTTGATGGAGCGCTCCTGGCCGACCGTCAGCGGGATCATCGTGTCGGGAAAGACGACCGTGTCGCGCAGCGGCAGCACCGGCAGCTCGCCGGGCAGCTCGCTTTCGTCGGGCACTTTGACCTGGATCTCGTCGGCGTCGGTCACGACTCACCGCCTATCTTGATCTCGATGCGCTGCTTGCGGGGATCGTGAGCGACCAGCGGCAGGCGCACTTCGAGCACGCCGGCTTCGTAGGTGGCCTGCGTGGTGTCGACGTCGACGTCGACCGCCAGGCGGATCTGGCGCTCGAAGTCGCCGTAGTCCATTTCGACCTGCTGGTAGACGCGGTGCTCGCCGCCCAGGAAGGTACGGCGGCCGTGTACGACCACCTTGCGGGGCTCGACTTCGAGCTGGATGTCCTCGCGCGTCAGTCCCGGCAGCTCGAAGCGCACCACGAGCTCGTTGGACTTCTCTTCGAAATAGACGTCGGAGAGCGGGACGAAACCGGCCCTGCTCGAGTACTGCGCGCTGCGACTGATACAGGCGTTGTCGAACGTGCGCAGCACTTCACGGTGCAACTTGTCTCGGTCCACGAAACGACTCCTTCGGCACGGCGATGCGGCCGGGAACTCCGGCGCGGTTCACATCTACCCGCGCCCGCCGCGAGCCTAACGGCCGGCGGCGCGCCGGGCGGCTACCGAAGTGTATAGGACGGCAACGACGGCTCAGCCAGTGGCGCTCACCGGCTCGTCGCGGGTGAGCGTGAGGCGCTCGCTGAGCTTCCAGAACGCGGCCCGCAGTTCGCGACTGTAGCTGGCCGGCGACGAGGTGGTGCGGCGCTCGTCGATGAAGTAGCCGCCCGTGACGCCCTCGACGTCGGGCGAGGCGGCCAGGTAGACGGCGGTGCGGGCGCCTTGGGCGGGCGTGGCGCCGCCCGACGCGCGAAAGCCGGCGTGCAGCAGCTTGGTGGACACCGCGCCGGGGTGCAGCGCGTTGACGGTGACGCCGGTGCCGCTCAGGCGCTCGGCGAGCTCGTAGGTGAACAGCAGGTCGGCGAGCTTGGAGAGGCCGTAGGCCGAGTAGCCGTCGTAGCGCCGCGCGCCTTGCAGGTCGTTCAAGTCGATCTGGGCGCGCTGGTGCACGGCCGAGCTCACCACGACCACGCGCGCCGGCGCCGCGGCGAGCAGCGGCTCGAGCAGCAGGTTGGTGAGCAGGAACGGCGCCAGGTAGTTGACCTGGAAGGTGGTCTCGAGGCCGTCTTCGGTGAGATGGCGGCGCTCCTGGTAGACGCCGGCGTTGTCGACCAGCACGTGCAGCCTGTCGGTGAGCGCGCGCACCTGAGCCGCGAGCGCCCGCACCTGGGCGAGCGAGGTGAAGTCGGCGAGCACCACCTGCACGTCGTCGTTGCCGGTGGTCGCGCAGATGTCGCGCCGGGCGGCGGCGGCGCGGCGCGGGTCGCGGCCGTGCAGCAGCAGCCGGGCGCCGCGGCGCGCGAGCTCGCGCGCCGTCTCTTTGCCGATGCCGTCGGTCGCGCCCGTGACCATGACGGTGCGGCCGGCGAGCGTGCGCTGCGTGCCCATGCGGACGCCCCTTTCTGCGCGGGCGCCGCCGGGGCGCGCGACCCGCTGCCGTTGCCGTTTGCCACGAGCGCTTGCTTGCCCGCCCCGCCGGCGCCACAAACGAGTGCGGCGCGTGCCCCGCGGCCCCTCCGCCCACCCCCTGCCAACCTAGTGACATGTGCCGCGAAGCACTCCGGCGCGACGCCGCAAGCGCGGCGTCGCCCGAGCCAAGTCAAGCACGGCCGGGATACGGACGGACAGGGGCCGCCCGCCCGGCGCGGCTCACCATGGCGGCCCCCTGAGGTGGACGTTGCCGGCTGGTATTGCGCTCGAGACGCGCTACGATAGGTCGGTGCAATTAGCCTTCACGACCGTCGACGAGCTGGTCGCTCTTCTCGAGCAGGCCGGCGAACCGCTTGATTACCGCGAGGTCTGGCCCCGGCTGTTCCCGGTGGCCAACTGCCCGCCCGAGCTCATGCGCACGCTCGTCTCCGACATCGTGCGCGACGATGAGCGCGTCGTGTGGGACGGGCCGTTCCACGTGGGTCTCGAGCAATGGCGCGCGCAACGCCGCGATCTGGCGAGCGTCGCCTTCACGGTCGTCGACCTCGAGACCACGGGCGGCACGCCGGGCTTCACCAAGATCACCGAGATCGGCGCCGTGCGGGTCGAGGGCGGCGTGCAGGTCGCGACCTTCTCGCAGCTCGTCGACCCCCGCCAGCCGATCCCCGCCAAGATCACCGAGATCACCGGCATCAGCCCCGCCATGCTGGTCGGCTGCCCGCCGATCGAAGAGGTCCTGCCGCGGTTCCTCGAGTTCTCGGCCGACTCCGTGCTCGTGGCCCACAACGCGCGCTTCGACCTGGGCTTTCTCGACTACGAGCTGAGCATGCTCATGAGCCGCACGTTCCCGCGGCCCACGCTCGACACGCTGCGCCTCGCGCGCCGCCTGCTCACGCCGCAGCGCTGCTCGCTGGCGGCCCTCGCCGAGCGCTTCGACACGGCCGTCAAGCCCAGCCACCGGGCGCTCGACGACGCGCTCGCCACGGCCGAGATCCTGCTGCTGCTGCTGGCCCGCGTGCAGGAGCAGGGCGTGACCACCCTCGAAGAGGTCGTGCGCCTCTGCGAGCCGGGAGCGCGGCGCAACTACCACAAGATCGTGCTCACCGAGGGCCTGCCCACGCGCCCCGGGGTCTACATCATGCGCGACGCCCGCGGCCACGAGCTCTACATCGGCAAGGCCGAGAACCTGCGCCGCCGGGCGCGCGACCACTTTCTGCAGCGCCAGGCCTACGGCGCCCGTCAGGCGCTCGAGCTGCTCGACCGCTTCGACGTGCTCGAGACGGGTTCTGAGTTCGCCGCCCTGCTGCTCGAGTCGCGGCTCATCGCCAAGCACCGCCCGCCGTACAACCAGCACGGCACGCGCGTGGCGAGCTACCACTACATCAAGCTCACCACCGAGCAGTTCCCACGCCTCTACGCCACGCCCAACAGGCGCGACGACGGCGCCCTCTACGCCGGCCCGTTCCGCCGGGCGAGCTTTGCGCGCCGCCTGGTCGACCTGCTGAACGCGGTCTACCCGCTGCGCACCTGCGTGCGCCTGCGCAGCGCCGAGACCGACGGCGAGCACGCCTGCCTGCGGCTCGACATCGGCGCCTGCCTGGCGCCCTGCCAGGGCGCCATGAACGGTGAGTACCACGAGGTCGTCGCCAAGGTCAGCCAGGTGCTGAACGGCAACGGCCGCGAGCTCGATCGCGAGCTCGAGGGCCGCCAGAGCGCGCTCATCGCCGAGCTCGCCTTCGAGCAGGCCGCGCGCCTGCAGTCGTGGCGCGAGACGCTCGACCAGGCGCTGCGCACAGTCGGCAAGCTGCACAACGCCTGCCGCACCTGGGCTCTGCTGGTCTACCCGGCGCGCCAGGCCGGCCGCGTGACGATCTACAGCGTCGCCGGCGGCAGCGTCATCGACGAACGGTCGGTGCGCCCCGGCGACCTCTCACTCGAGGCCGCCCTCGAGCTCATCGAGGCCTTGTACGCGGCGACGCCTCCGGCGCCGCCGCTGCCCGTCGACACCATCGACGAGATCCTGCTGGTGTCGAGCTGGCTGCGCCACCACCGCGAAGCGGTCAACGTGGTCAAGCTGCCGACCCCCGAAGGACCCGCCGAGCTGCGCAGGGCCGCCGCCGCCGAGCTGGTCCTGCGCCTGCCGCTCTGCGCGGGCACGGCCACCGCAGCCGGCCCCGCGGCCGGCGATCCCGCGCCGGCCGGCCAGAGCGCGCTGCCTGTCGACTGACGCCGCGCGTCGGGCCTGCTCCGAGGCCTCCGCACGCGGTGCGCGCACGACGCGGTGCGCGAACGACGCGGTGCGCGAACGACGCGATGCGCGAACGACCCGATGCGCGAACGACGCGACCTCTTGACACGAACGTATGTTCGTTCTACGCTGCGTGCCCGTCCGGCTGCGCGCCGGGCTTTAGGTCGCGAGAGAAGCACCGCATGGCTCAAGATCTGCCCGCCCTCATCACCGTCGACTGGCGCCCGCTGGCCCACGCACCCGGGGCCTTCGTGTGGCGCCAGCACCGCTACCGGGTCGAGCGCGTGCTGCAGCGCTGGTCTATCGACACCGGCTGGTGGAGCGACGACGCACGCGTCGACCGCCGCTACCTGCGCGTCGTCGCCGACGGCCAGGTCTTCGACCTCTACCTCGACCGCACCCGGCGTCGCTGGTTCCTCGACCGAGCCCTGTAGACCGAGCCCTGTAAGACGAGCGGGGCCGCCCCGCGCAGCGCGTCGCCCGCCCACGCCATGCGCAACGACAGTCCGCCCGTCGCGCTCGTGCGGCGTCGCCCGCGCCACGGGCGACGTAGTGCCCCCCGCGAGTTCTAGCATGGAGCGGCGCGACATCGATGCGCGCCGCTCGCAGGGTCACCTGTGGCTGCGGCTGTACGTCGTACGCTAGACGAAAGCGGAACGGACATGCAGGCACCGGCGAGTGTGTTGTGGCCCGACGAGGCAATCGACGCCGCAGTTGTGTGCCCGGCGCCCGTTGCCTGCGGCGGCTAGCGCTCCAGGCGCGCCGCTATGCGCCACACCATGCCGGCGGCGACCAGCGCCATCGCCCCCAGGGCGATGACGGCGCTCTGGTCGACGATGCGCCGAAAGCGCGCGCCGTCGGAGGTCACCTCGATGAACCCCACCGGCGCGATCTGCACGCCGCCGCCACCACCGCCGCCCCATCCCGCCGCGTCGCGGCCCTCGAACGAACCGCCCTCACCGCGCTCCTGAGCCGCCTGGGCTTCGGCCGCCCGACCGTCGCCGCCGCGCCTGGCGCGACCCGGGCGACGGACGCCGCCCTGCCCGCCGTCGCCGCCGCCGAAGCCCCAGCGCGCTTTGGCGACGGGGATCACGGTGATGCCGTCGCGCTCCACGGCCTCGCCGAACACGGCCGTGGCCCGCGCCGACGAGCCGATCTTCTCGGCCAGCCGTTCGGCCAGGCGCTCGGCCGGCGGCGGTGGCGGCGCCTGCATGAGGTGACTGCCTGCTTCCATGGTGCCTCCCTTCCCTTGTCGTCAGGGACCTTCTGCCAGAGGATGGACCGGGGTGACGCCCGCTTAAGCCGTTGGTTTTCGCCGAGCCCCGAACCGGCAAGACTACGGGCTCAACGACCCTTCAGGAGGCTGCTCTGTCCACTCAGTCCCAGGTGACCATCGAGGCGGCGCGCTACGACGCCGTCGTGTTCGACATGGACGGCGTCGTCACCCAGACCGCCACCGTGCACGCCGCCGCCTGGAAGGCGCTGTTCGACGCCTTCCTCGAGGAGCGCGCGGCGGCGAGCGGCGAGCCGTTCCGGCCCTTCGACCCCGAGAGCGACTACCTGCAGTACGTCGACGGCAAGGCGCGCTACGACGGCGTGCGCGACTTTCTGGCCTCGCGCGGCGTCACGCTGCCGTGGGGCGGCCCCGCCGACCCGCCCGACGCCGAAACAGTCTGCGGGCTGGGCAACCGCAAGAACGACTACTTCGTGCGCGTCGTCGAGCGCGAGGGCGTCAAGCCGTTTCCCACCACGGTCGACCTCATCCACGCCCTGCAGAAGGCGGGAGTCGGCACGGCTATCATCTCGGCCAGCAAGAACGCGAGCGCCATACTCGCGGCGGCCGGGGTCGCCGACCTCTTCGCCGCGCAGGTCGACGGCACCGTGGCCGAGCAGCTCGGCCTGCCGGGCAAGCCCGACCCGGCAGTGTTCGTCGAGGCGGCGCGCCGCCTGGGCGTCGCGCCGCCCCAGGCCGTGGTGGTCGAAGACGCCGAGGCCGGCGTCGAAGCCGGCCGGCGCGGCGGCTTTGGGCTCGTCATCGGCGTCGATCGTTCCGACCACGCCCAGGCGCTCAAAGACCATGGCGCCGACGTGGTCGTTAAAGACCTGGGCGAGGTGGCGGTCGTCGCACGGTAGCGCACCGCGCCCGCCGCCTCTTCCGACTGCCGCTCCCGCGGCCCCTGCGCGCCGCACGCCTCCGACCTTCGTCCAGCCGCGCCCCGACGCCCTCCGCGGCGCCCTCAGGTTTGCTTTGCTTGACATCGTGAAAAGATGTGTCACGATATATCGCGTAACAGCGGTAACGACACACAACGGAGGCACACATGTCATTCCAGGATCCCCGATCGGGCTTCGGCCCGAGCGAAGGCGCCGGGCGCTGGTCCTACGGCCACTCGTCCGAGCGCCGGTTCCACGAAGAAGGAGAAGGAGAAGGCCCGCACCGCGGCCACGGCCCCCACGGCCGTCACTGCGGACCGCACGGCTTTGGCCCGCACGGCCGCGCGCCGTCGCGGCAACGTCAAGGCGGCCATCCTCGCCGTCCTGGCCGAGCAGCCCATGCACGGCTACGAGGTCATGCAGCAGCTCGAGTCGCGCAGCGGCGGTATGTGGAAGCCCAGCCCGGGCTCCATCTACCCCACGTTGCAGCTGCTCGAGGACCAGGGCCTCGTGAGAAGCGAAGAGGTCGACGGCCGGCGTGTGTTCTCGCTGACCGACGAAGGCAAGGTCGAAGCCGAGGCCATCACCAGCCAGGGCTCGCCCTGGGCGACCTCCGAGACCGGCCCCGCGGGCTCGCGCTTCAAGCTGCGCGGCGCCACGATGCAGCTCCTGGCGGCCGTCAAGCAGATCGGCATGGCAGGCTCGCAGGAGCAGATCGACAAGACCCTCGAGATCCTCGCCGAGGCGCGCAAGCGCATCTACGGGCTGTTGGCCGAGAGCGACTGACGCTCTCCGTTCCACGCCGCTCCTTCAGCCGCCGTACCGCGTGCAGCCGAGGCCTTCGGCCCGGCTGCGGCGGGGCGGCTCGGCGGGGGCGGCGGCTCGGGGACACGCCTCGCGAACCAGAAGCGGGGCACCCCGCGGCTCTCGCCGCGGGGTAGGGCTCACGCTCGGAAGTGCCCCCTCCGCCGCCACCCCCGCCTCACCTTCCCGCCTGAGCCGGGCTTGGGGCCGCGCGGCGCGGGACGGGGCGGGACGGGGCGGCGCCGGACGGCGGCGGGCGTCGTGCGCGGCTGCGCCGCGCACCCACTGCGCCGGATGCGCGACCACGGCGGGCGTGGCTTCGGGGGCTTGCCGACTCTGCTCCGCTCACAACACTCCAAGCTGCGGGAATGGCGGGCGGGGACGAACTCGCCTAAAAGACGGCCACCCAGATCGTCACTTTGGCGCCGCGCGCCAGCAGGGCGCCGGCGGCGGGGGCCTGCTTGGTGACGTTGCCCGGGAACGCGCCCAGGCCGAAGGTGTTCTTGACCTGCACGGCAAAGCCGGCCGTCTTGAGCGCATCGGTGGCGTTGCCCTCGGAGACGCCGACCACGTAGGGCACGGGGACCTTGGGCGGGCCGCTGCTCACCCAGTAGCTCACGGCGCTGCCGCGCAGGGTCGCGGTGCCCGCCACCGGGCTCTGCCGGATGACCTTGCCCTTGGGCACGCTGGTCGAGTGCTGCGACAGCTGCGTGGGCACGAAGCTCTGGGCGCTCAAGGCGGCGGCCGCGGCGGCCGAGGTCTCGCCGACGACGCTCACCACCGCCGGGTGCAGCAGGCCGCGGCTTACGACGAGGCGGATCCGCTGGCCCTTCTTGAGCGACGAGCCCGGCACGGGGCGCTGCGCCATGACGACGCCCGGCGCATAGGCGTCCGAGTAACCGCCGGCGGTGTGCACCGCAAACCCTTTGGCACGCAGGGAGCCGGTCGCGTGCGCCTGCGTCATGCCCACCACGTAGGGCATCGCGACGGGGCGGGCGGCCCAGGCGCGGTAGACGAAGAAGCCCGCGAGCGCGGCCGCGATCACGACGACGACACCGACCGCCGCCCACAGGCGGCGTCGCCTGCGCGAAGCCCGGCGCGCGCGCCCGTCGGGCGCGACCACGCGAGTGACCGCCGTCTCGGCCGCCGCGCCCGCGGCGGCGGGAGCGACGCGGGTGACGGCTGGGGAGGCGACCATCCTCGTCGCGGCGGTCTCACCCGCCGCGCCCGCGACGGGCCGGGTCGCAGCTGTAGCGCCGGCCACGGGCATGGTCGCGGGCGGCAGGGGTGCATCGAGGGCGCCGCTCAGATCGAGGGCGTTCAGCGCGGCGGCGAGCTCCTGGGCCGTCTGAAAACGCTCAGCGGGGTCTTTGCGCAGCGTGCGAGCCACGACGGCGTCGAGCTGCGGCGGCAACCCGGGCTCGAGGGAGCTCGGCGCCGGAGCCGGTTCGCTGGCGTGGCGCAGGGCGATGGCCAGGTCGTTGTCGCCCTCGAAGGGCAGGCGGCCGGTCAGCATCTCGAACAGCACGACGCCCGCCGAATACACGTCGGAGCGTTCGTCGGTGGGCTCGCCGCGGGCCTGCTCCGGCGAGAGGTAGCGCGAGGTGCCCATGACGACGCCCGTCGAGGTGAGCGCCGACGAGCCGAAGTGCGCGATGCCGAAGTCGGCCACCTTCACGCGGCCGTCGTCGGCGAGCAGCACGTTCTGGGCGGTCACGTCGCGGTGCACGATGCCGCGGTCGTGGGCCGCCTGCAGGGCGGCCAGCAGGTCGCACTCGACGGCGCGCGCCGCGGCCGGCGAAAGCCGGCCTTCGCGCCGGATGCGCTCCTTCAGCGTCTCGCCCGCCACGTACTCCATCACGATGTACGAAGATCCCGCCGCGCCGCCGCGGTCGTGGATGGCGACCACGTTGGGGTGGTTCAGGGCCGCGGCGGCGCGCGCCTCGCGGTGAAAGCGCGTCACGAACTCCTGGTCGTCGGCGAAGCGCTCGCGCAGGACCTTGACCGCCACCAGGCGGTCCAGAGTGGTGTCGCGCGCCAGGAAGACCTCGGCCATGCCGCCGCCGCCCAGGCGGCGCACCACGCGGTAGCGCCCGGCGATCAGCCGGCCGTCGGCCGGGTCGGCGGCGCCGGCCGCGGCGCCTGAGGCGCCGGCTGCGTCGGCCACGTATGGATCGTCAGGGACCAAACGAAAGCACCTCGCCGGTAGCCGTCGTTGACGCTTGTGAGCGCCGGCCGCCGCGCGGCGTGTACGGCCGCACGGCGCGGAAGGGCGCCTGTTGGCAGTGTAGGGCATGGGCGCCCCGGCCGTCTCCCCGCGGCCGTTCCGGCGCCGTGCCGCACGTCTTGACACGAACATACGTTCGTTTATACTTGCGCCGTCCGGGGGAAAGTCGAGCGCAGGAGTACAGGCGGCCGGCTTCGCCCGCGTCCGCGTCGTCGCACACAGCCTTGCCGGCGGCGCCAAGCAGCAGGCGGCGCACCCCGCGGCGTCTCCGCTCGCCTCTTCCCCATGCCGCTCGTTTGGTGGTCACATGAGCTTCGTCCACCTGCACGTTCACACCAACTTCTCACTCGGCGACGGCGCCGGGCGCATCGACGAGCTCGTCGACGCCGCCCGCACGTCCGGCATGCCGGCCCTGGCCGTCACCGACCACGACGGCCTCTACGGCGCCGTGCGCTTCTACCAGGCCTGCAAAGCCGCCGGCATCAAGCCCATCGTCGGCGTCGAGATCAGCGTCGACTCCGTGCTCGACGCCGGCATCCCCATCGCCGACGCCCCGCCTCCCAGCTCCCCCACCTCCGATCGTGGAGCGCCGGCCGAGGCGGCGGGCGCGGCAGCCGGCGCTGCGGCGCAGAGCCGCAGCCGCCGGCGAGGCCGCGGCAGACCTGCCCGCGACAGAGCCGGCGAAGGCGGGGTCGGGGATGAGGGCGAACTCTGAGCGTGAGTCTCGCCCGCGGCGCGAGCCGCGGGCGCCCTCCTCTTTTCGCGAAGCGCGAGCCCGAGCCCCGACCCCGCCGCAGCCGGCGCCGTGGCGCCAGCCGCCGCGTCAGCCGAGGCGCCGGCCGCCGCGCCAGCCGACGCCGCCCGCGTGCCGCGCGTCTCCACGACCGACCTCTCCCCCTCGCCGCCGCGCGGCCAGTTCGCCGCGACCGGCTACCACCTCGTCCTGCTGGCCCGCGACTACCAGGGCTGGTCGCAGCTCTGCCGCATCGTGAGCGCCGCCCACCTCGAGCACCGCGGCGAGGCGCCGCAGGCGCGCGTCGCCACCATCGCCGCCAACCACGACCACCTGATCGCCCTGTCGGGCTGCCGGCGCGGCGAGGTGGGCGCCCGCCTCGCGGCCGGCGACAAGGCGGGCGCCCGGGCGGCCGCGACCGCCTGGGCGCGGCTCTTCGGCCGCCACGACTTCTACATCGAGCTGATCGACGAACAGCTCCCCGGCTCCGCCCGCTACGTGCAGCAGCTCGACCTGCTGGCCCGCGAACTGCGTCTGCCCACGGTCGCCACCAACGACGTCCACTACACCACCGCGGCCGACGCGCCGCTGCACGACATCCTCGCCGCCGAAGCCGCCAACCAGCCGCTGCCCAACCCGCTCGGGCGGCGCAACAGCGAGCTCTTTCTCAAGACCCCCGAGCAGATGTGGCGCCTGTTCGGCCGTTACCCGCAGGCCTACCGCAACACCGCCCGCATCGCCGCGCGCTGCAACCTCGACCTGGGCCTGGGCCGGCTGCTCTTTCCCGCCTACCCGCTGCCGCCCGGCGAGACCGCCTACTCGCTGCTCGTCAAGCACTGCTTCACGGGCGCCGCCGAGCGCTACAGCCCGGTCACCCCCGAGGTGCTCGCACGCCTGCAGCGCGAGCTCAAGGTCGTCGAGGAGCTCGGCTTCGCCGAGTACTTCCTGGCCGTGCGCGACATCGTGCAGTTCACTCGCGAGCGCGGCATCTACTACTCGGGGCGCGGCTCGGCCGGCAACAGCATCGTGAGCTACGTGCTCCACATCACCGACGCCGACCCCATCGCCAACGAGCTGCTCTTCGAGCGCTTCCTCAACCCCGCCCGCCGCGAAATGCCCGACGTCGACATCGACTTCGAGTCGGCGCGCCGCGACGAGGTCATCGAATACATCTACGAGCGCTTCGGCCACGAGCGCGTGGCGATGGTGGCCAACGTCAACACGGTGCGCGCACCCTCGGCGGTGCGCATTGTGGCGCGCGCCTTCGACTTTCGCCCCGACGAGATCGACGCCCTGTCCAAAAAGGTGCCCTGGGGCAGCGCCGCCGGCCTCTCGCAGATGCTCGCCGAGCGCCCCGAGCTGGCCAACCACGAGTTCCGCAGCCCGCATTACAGGCGCCTCGTCGACTACGCCGAGCGCCTCGCGGGGTTCCCCTACATCCTGGGCACGCATCTCGGTGGATTCATCTTGTCGCGCGATCCCATCACCGACCGCGTGCCGCTGCAGTGGGCGGCCAAGGGCGTGATCGTGGCGCAGTTCAACAAAGACGACGTCGAAACGCTCGGCCTGGTCAAAATGGACATCCTCGGGCTGCGCATGCACAGCGCCATCGCCGAAGCGGTGCGCCTCATCGCGGCGCGCACCGGCGAGCACGTCTCGGCCTGGGAGGTGCCGCGCGACGACCCGGCGGTCTACCGGCTGATCGGCGAGGCGCGCACCATCGGCGTGTTCCAGCTCGAAAGCTCGGGCCAGCGCAACCTCGCCCTGCGGCTGCGCGAACGCGACTTCGAAGACGTGATCGCCGCCATCTCGCTGTTCCGTCCGGGGCCCCTGCAGGCCGAGATGATCGGGCCCTTCATCCGTCGCCGCCACGGGCGCGAGAAGGCGCTCGTGCCCCACCCCGACATGTGGCCGGCGCTCAAGCGCACCTACGGCGTCATCCTCTACCAGGAGCAGGTGATCGAGGTGGCCGCGGCGATCGCCGGCTTCTCGCTCGCCGACGGCGACCTGCTGCGCCGCGCCATGACCCACGAGCGCTCCCTGGAAGAGATGGACCTGATCGGGCGCGACTTCGTCGCCAAGGCGGTCGCGCGCGGCGTCGAGCGCGCCACCGCCGACGAGGTCTTTCGCCAGCTGCGCGGCTTTGCCGCCTACGGCTTCAACAAGGCGCACGCCGCCTGCTTTGCCGTGGTCTGCAACGCCAGCGCCTGGCTCAAGGCGCACTACCCGGCCGAGTTCTTCTGCGGCCTCATGAACAACCAGCCCATGGGCTTCTACTCGCCGCGGGTGGTGCTCAACGACGCCCGGCGCTGGGGGCTCGAGGTGCGGCCGGTCAGCGTCAACCAGAGCTTGTACGGCTTTACCGTCGAAGCCGACGGCCACGCCTTGCGGGTCGGCCTGCGCTACGTCAAAGAGATGAGCCACGCGGCCGGCGCGGCCATCGTGACCGAGCGCGCGCCGCAGCGCGGCGGGCCCTACCGCTCGCTGTCCGACTTCTGCCGGCGCACACGGGTGAGCGTCGAGATCGTCATCAACCTGGTGCGGGTCGGGGCGTTCGACGGGCTGGGGGCGCGCCGCGAAGAGTTGCTCGTGCAGGTGCCGCTCGTGCACGCGCAGGTCGTGAGCGGGCGCGGCGGGAGCGGGGCGAAGGCGTCCGGACACGGATCTCGCGCCGACTGCCGCGCAGCGCGGACAGCTCGCAGGCGACACGCCTGCGAGGCTGTCGGCGGGCGGCGAAGCGCCCGCGGGGCCGCGGACTGCGGGCGGGGCGGGGGTCTCCAGCCGCGGCTCTGCGGCCGGTCTCGCGGCGCAAACAGCGGAGTGGCAGCCCCGCAGAGAGCGGCTATCGACCCCCACCCCGCCCTCCGCCCGCGGCGGGGCGGGGTGGCGTGGCGATCGGCGGTCTCGCGACGAGCGGCTGTCGCCCTCGGGCTCGCCGGCGGGCGGCGGTTCTCGAGCCGCGTCGGCGGCCGCCCCGACCGGGGCGGCCGCGTCCGGCGACCGGCGCGGCACGAGCGCCGACGCTGCACTCGGTGCGGGCCAGAACGACGACGCGGCCTGCGGGGCGGGGCGGGGCGCGGGACACGAGGCCGGGGTGCTGGCGGCGAGCGAGGGCGAGGCCTTGCAGTTCGCTACCGACGAGCAGTTCGGGGCGCTGCCGTTCGTGCCGTCGTGGAGCGCGCGCGAGAAGGTGGCGGTCGAGCTCGAGGTGCTCGGGCTCAACGTGCAGGCGCACCCGCTCACCTTCGTGCGCGACCAGCTCACGGCGCTCGGCGTCGTGCCCTTCGGCGAGCTGCACACGGTGCCCGACGGCCGGCGCATCCGTCTGGCGGGCGTGCTCGAGCGCGCCCAGATGCCCTGGATCCGCAGCGGGCACCGCACGCTGTTCCTCACGCTCGAAGACGAGACCGGTCTGGCCGAGGTCGTCGTCTTCAACGACATCTACCTGCGCTACGGGCGCGTGCTCAAAGAGGCGGTCTACCTGCTGATCGAGGGCGAGCTGCAAAACAACGACGAACGCGGCCTGGCGATCGTCGCCGCGCGCATCGTCGACCTCGAAGCCGCACTCGGCAAGCTGCGCGACCTGCCGCCCGACGAGCGCAACCGCGCCCTCAAGCGCTCCGGCGAGTGGCTGCCCAAGGTCGAGCCGCGCACGCGGCCGGGGCGCACCGGCTGAGCCCAAGCCCTAGTAGTTCTTGTCCTCGTGCAGGTGCTTTTCGATGTCGGTCTTCATGCGGTCGGTGAAGCTGGCCTTCTCGGGCAGGATCTCGGCGCTCTCGGGCACGTTGTGTTCGGGCAACGTGCTTGCCTCGTCGGCCCTGATCGTCAGACGCACCTGGCCGTCCTGAATGGCGGCCACCTGCTCCTGATTCACGTAGCGCGGCCGGTCGAGCCAGTTGTGCATGACGCCGGGACCACCGTGATGGGTGATCGCGATGCCGTCGAAGATGTCGGCGTTCTCATCGCCGACCGGCTGGAAGACCTCGCCGATCTCGATGTCGTCGGCCGACCAGACCTTCCAGTGGGGCTCTATCGATTTCCACGAGACGGTCGTTTCTTCGTCGCCTGCCATGGTCACCTCCGGGAGAGTGCTGAGAACCTGTCCTGACTTGTACCCGCCGCCAGCGGCTGCGTCTCAGGCGGGGCCGGCGGCGGCCGCGTCGGCCGGCGAGGTGGGGTCGGCCGTCGCGGGCGCGTCGACGGACGCAGCCGGGTCGACGGACGCAGTCGGGTCGACGGGTGCAGCCGGGTCGACGGGTGCGGCAGGGTCGCGATCGAACCAGAACCGCTCCCAGCAGACCCGGCCGCTCATCGGCGCCTGACCGCCGTCCGACCCGCGCAGGCGAGCGTAGGCGAGGACGACCGGCAGCGCGGCGCACCACGCCGCCTTGCGCCGATGCCCCAAGCCGAGGCTGATGGCCGGCAGGGCCAGCGCGGCCACCATGACGCCCGACGCAGCCCGCTTGGTGAGCGCGCCGCCGACGATAGCCGGCAGGACCAGCGCGGTGGCGGGCGCGTCGTAGGCCAGGGCCGCTCCAAGGGCGGCCGCCGCGCCGCGACCGCGCACCACGGCGATGTGGGCCACCACCGGCGTCACGGCGAGCGCGCCGGTGAGGTCGGGGCCGGCGCCGGCGCGGCGCCCGACGGCGGCCGGGAGCGCCGCCTTGGCCAGATCGACGGCGAGCGTGGCGGCGCCCGGCTTCCAGCCCAGTGTGCGGGCCACGTTCGAGGCGCCTGGTTTGCGGTCGCCGCTCTGCGAGATGTCGCCGCCGCCCACCAGGCGGCTCACCAGGCGACCGCTGGGTATGCAGCCGAGCGCAAACGCCGCCGGCAGCCCGATCAGGGCGATGCTCGCTGTCCGGGACCTACTCACTCTGGCCGACCTCCTCTGGTGGTGGGGCGGCGGCGGGCGGGGCTGCCAGGGCAGCCCCGCCTGCCGCCGCGGGAACGCTGTGTGCCGGCGCCGTCGCAGCCCCGCCCGCCGCCGCGGGAACGCTGTGTGCCGGCGCCGGGGCGGCATCGTCGGCCGGCGTCTCGGGCGCGCCGCTGCGCACCAGGAACGCCAGGCCGCCGACCGCGACCGGTATGAGCCAGGTGGCGACGCGCCACAGGATGAGGCTGGGCACGCGGATCGTCTCGGCGGTCGCCGGTCCGATGAGTGCGAGGTAGCCGAGCTCGGCGACGCCGGCGCCGCCGGCCAGCGGCGAGATCGGCATGATGACCTGCAGCACGGCCTGACCCGTGATGATCGAGAACGGCCGGCCGTGCCAGCCCAGGCCGATCAGGATCAGCGGGATGATGGCGAACATCGCCGCCCAGTACACCACGGTCGTGGCGACGACCCCCAGCCACACCCGCCAGCCGGCGTGGTGGTACTCGGCGAAGGCCTCGCGGCCGGCGTGGATCGTCTTGTGAAAGCGCTCGGGAAGCTGCTCGATGCCGATGGGCCGGCGCACCCACAGCGAGCCGCCCAGCCAGGCGATCGCCATGAGCGCGAGGGCGACCAGCACGAACCAGCGCTGCAGGGGGGTGATCGGCGAGCCGGTGGCGGGGATCAGCGCCGTCACGGCGACCAGCAGCAGCACCGAGGTGTGCACCACGCCCTTCACCAGGATGACCGAGGTCGCCTCGCTCAGGCTCAGCCCCTGGCGGCGCAGCGAGAACGCCTGGTACGGGATCTCGACGCCCCCGAACGACGTGGTGCCGCCCACGAAGTTGGCGCGCAGCGACAGGAGCACCAGGGGCCGCAACCGTATCGTGGGCCCGTGGACCCGTGCGAGCAACACAAGCGTCGCGGTGTCGGCCGCCAGGTAGAGCAGCACGCACAGCACGGCGTAGGCGAAGAACTCGGGCTCGTGGGTCTGGGTGCGCACCTCGCCGAAGCTGTGGCTCAGATGCATGCTGAACAGGCGGCTGATGAGCACGGTCACCATGACGCTGAGGGCAAAGCCCAGCAGTATGCGCGGCTTGGTGAGGAACCTGCGCAGCTTCTCGGGCGGCGCGACGAGCGGCTCTTCGAGCAGTTCGATCACGTCCTGCTCCGACCTCGGCTCTTCGGGCGCCCACGCCGCGGCGACGACGGCGGGCCGCTCCGCGTCGCGAGAGTCGGACGACGACTCGGAGAGATCTGCTGAGGCGGAGCGCGGCTCGGAGAGATCTGCTGAGGCGGAGCGCGGCTCGGAGAGATCTGCCGAGGCGGAGCTGGACTCTGAGAGGTCTGCGGGAGCGGAGCCCGGCTCCGCGGGCCGGTCAGACACGAGAGCTCGCGACCGCCTGACGCAGCAGTTCGTGATAGCGCGCCGCAGCGACTTCGGGAGCGTGGCGTGAGAGGGCGAGCTCGCGGCCACGAGCGCCCATGCTGCGACGTTCGCCGGAACTCAGGGCGAGCAGCCGCGCCAGCGCGCCGGCGAGCTCTTCGTAGCTGTGAGCGTCGACCACGAGGCCAGTCTCACCCTCGACCACAGCCTCAGGTGAGCCCCCCGAACGCCCCGCGATCACAGGCAAGCCGGTCAGCGCGGCCTCGGCGAAGACGATGCCGAAGCCCTCGACCTCGAGACCGCCGAAGCGGGTGCGCGAAGGCCCGGCGAACACGTCGGCCGCCTGCAGCCACAGGCGCAGCTGAGCGTCTGACACCTCGCCGGGCAGCACGACGCGATCGGCAAGCCCGGCGGCGGCCGCCCGCTCGCGCAGCTCGTCTGCCAGGCGGCCGCCGCCCACCAGGGCGACGCGCGCGTCGGCAAACCGGCCGTCGAGGGCGCCGAGGGCCGAGATCAGCATGTCCTGTCCCTTGCGCGGCACGAGTCGCCCCACGCAGACCACGAGCGGCTCGTCGCCGAGGCCGAGCGCGGCGCGCGCCGCGGCCGCGTCGGCCTGCTCGGTGAGCGGGTAGCGCTCCACGTCGAGCGCCGGCCGCAGGACCTCGGCGTGAGCGCGGCCGCCCGAGAGCCGTACCGCCTGGTCGGCGGTGTAGCGGCTCACGCCGAACAGCATCGTCGACTCGGCGAGCACCCAGCGCAGCAGACGGGCCAAGCCGGGCAGGGCCCCGGGCACGGTGATCTCGGCGGCGCCGAGGAAGATGACGTAGGGCAGACCGGCCGTGCGCCGCAGCCACGGGCCCAGCAGGCCGGCCGGCAGCGGGTGACCGAGCTGCAACAACTCGATGCCGTGCTCGCGGGTGAGCCGCTCGCACAGGCGCTCCAGCGAGGCCGTGGGCATCACCGTCGGGTGCGCGGTGCGATAGACGGTGTAGGGGTGGGTCTCGTCGAAGGCGGCGGCGTCGTCGTGCGCGGGGGCGACGATCACGACCTCGCCGGGATCGAGCGTCTGGATCATGTTCCAGTAGTACGTCTGGGCGCCGCCGACCCGTGGCGGAAAGTCGTTGGTGACAAAGAGAGTGCGGGGGACTGCCCCCCGGCCTGCCGTTCTTCGCTCATGGCGGCCATTCTACCGGTAGCGTGAACGGCCCGCAGTGCGATCGGGTTACTGCTGGTCCTTTTCGACGATGACCTGGAGCACCTCGAGCTCGTCCTTTGCGAACCAGTAGAGGTCGCACAGGCTGCAGTAGTCGACCTCGACCGCCTGATCGTAGCTGAAGTGGCGGCGCATCATCGTGCGGCCGCAGCGCGGGCATTTCACCAGCGCCAGCGACCGGGCGGCGCGCCGGCGGGCGAAGTCGCGCCGCAGCTCGTCGCCGTGCTCGACGACCGCATCGGCCAAGGCGTGCTGGCGGTCGTCGAAGCGCATCTCGCGGCGGGTGAGGATGCGCTGCACCTGCGGCGTCGTGGCAAGGCGCCCGCCGCACGCGCGGCAGATGAGCACGCCGGTCCCCTCGTAGTCGACCCGTTCGAGCCCCGCCCCGCAACCCGGGCAGGTGGGCGCCGGCCCCACGACCGCGCCGGCATGAAGCGACGAGCCGGCCTGCGCCGTCGAGGATGCCGTAGCCGATGCAGTGGCCGACGGTGCGGCGCTCGGCGCAGCGCTCGGCGCAGCGAGCGGCGCCACGCCGGGCGATGCCAGCGAGGCCGCCCCCAGCAGCGGCGCGGCGGCCGGCGCGGCGGCCATGAGGGGGCCGGCCACGAGCCGGGTCGGCCGCTCGGCCCCGGGCATGTCCGCCGTCGCGGCGGGCGCGGTCGTGATGTGTTCGCGCTGCTCGAGGGCCGTCTCGGCGGCCGCGGCTTGCGCCCTGAACTGCTGCGCGTCGACGTGCGCGAGCTTGAGCAGCACGGCGATACGATCGTTGACCGGCGGGTGCGTCGCCATGGCCCGCGTGAGCCACGACGTGTTGTCCTGATCGGTGGGCGTGATGCACAGCGCCGAGAGTCCCTCGGGCACGTAGCCGCCGCCCGGGTGGCTGACCATCATCTGAAGGGCCTGCGCGAGGCTCAACGGATCGCGTGTGTAGCGCGCCGCGGCGAGGTCGGCGAGCCACTCGCGCTGGCGCGAGATGGCGCCGTCGATCACGGTCGCGCAAAGCTGTAACAGCCACACCCCCAGCCAGAGCGCGCCGGCGGCGACGATGGGCCCAAACGAGCGCGAATCCTCGCCGGCGTCCTGCAGGCCGCCGCCCAGCGAGGTGAACACGCCGAACAGCAGGCACGCGCTCGTGACCGTGACGTAGTCGCCCGACATCACGTGCCCGAACTCGTGGGCGACGACCGCTTCGACCTGGGCCCGTGAGAGGCGCGACAGGGCGCCCTCGGTGACCCCGATGCAGGCGCCGCCGTGCAGGTCGCTGAAGGCGAAGGCGTTCATGGCCTGCGTGGGCACGGTGAGGCAACGGACCGGCGGCCCGCCCGTGGCGATGCGCATCTCTTCGACGATGTCGGCGAGGCGCTGGTGAAAGCGGTCGTCGGGATCGAGCGCCCGGGCGTGCATGACGCGGATGAGGTGGTCGCGGGCGCCGACGCGCGTCAGGAACCAGTACAGCACGGCCAGGGTGGCGGAGCCCAGCAGGATCAGCGCCGCGCCGGGCAGGCTCAGGGCGAACGACGGCGGCCCTGGAAGGGCGCCACCAGAGGCGTTAAGGGCGTCAACGACGGCTTCGGCGACCAGGGCGACGACCCAGACGCACGCGAAGACCATGAGCAGGAGCAGGCCGAACAGAGCCCACACCCGCCAGCGAGCCTCGCGTTCGATCTCGAACATCGTCTTCTTTGCGGTCGCCGTCGCCACCCCCCAGTTGTCGGCAGCTCGCGTGGCGCCCTTGAAGACCGCGCCGCTCAACGCGCCGCTCAGCGAGAAGCTGGGATCCGTGGAGCGCGGCATGTTTACACTACACACAGCGTGGTAATAGTGTCCTTGCGACTTCGGGCCAGGCCTCCCCAACCGCGGTACGTCCGGGTCGTTCGGTACCCCCCCAGGTACCACCCATGGCTCCTTTCACAAGCCCCAGACCCCCCTCTGGGGCTGCCTTTTTTCAGGCGGGGCCGGCCTTCGACAAGCCGGCCCCGCCAGAGCCTCAGTCCCGCTGCGCCAGAGCCTCAGTGCCGCCCCGCCAGAGCCTCATTGCCGCCCCGCCAGAGCCTCACGCCCCGCCGCGCCAGTGCCTCACGCCCACTGCGACCTAGCGCTCGCGCACCCGCCCTGCGGCCAGAAAGTTCGCCATGAGCTGGCCGCACACCATGGCGGAGCGCAACAGTTCGCGCTTGCTCATCTTGAGGAGAGGCTTGACGCCGCCCGGGTAGGCCCGCTCGACCACGGCGGCATCGCGCTCGAACCAGTCGAGCAGCAGCGGTTTGTCGACCTCGGGGTGGAACATGAGCCCCCAGGCGACCTCGCCAAAGCGAAAGATCTGCGGCTCGTCGCTCCCCCCGGCGTCGCCCTCTGCCAGCACCAGCGCCGCGTCGGGCAGCCGGCAGGCGTAGTCGCGCCACGAAAAGACGAGCGGGCGCGGGTGCAGGTCGTAGACGAGCGCGTCGCGCGCCGCGAACTCGATCGGGTTCCAGCCCAGGAACAGGCTCTCGCGACGATAGACCTCGCCGCCGCCGGCCAGGGCGAGCTGCTGGGCGCCGAGGCAGACCCCGAGCGTGGGCACCTCGCGGGCGATGGCTTCGGCGAGCAGTTCGCGCTCGTCGGCCAGGAACGGGTGGGTGGCGTCGTCGTCGACGTTCAGGGCGCCGCCCAGAGAGATCAGCGCCGCGAGGCCGTCGAGCTCGCCGGCATACGGCAGCAAGTCGCCCAGGTCGAGGCGCCGCACGTCGAGCTCGAAGCGGGCGTCGCGCAGGTACTCGCCCATGAGCGCGGGCGGATCGTGGTCGTCGTGCTGCAGAAAACAGATGGTGCGCATGGCTCGTGTACGATATCGCAAAGGGGCGGGCGGAGGCTCGCCCGGCGCCCGACGGGCAGTGGCCGGACGCCGACCGACAGTCCGCCGAAGGAGCGCCGATGACCCGCTTTGCGCAACGCCCACCGAGGCCGCGGTGAGCCCCGCGGCGGTCGGTTCGAGCACCCCGAGGGTCGAGATCGTGGCGGCCGGCAACGAGGTGTTGCTCGGCGACGTGCTCGACACCAACTCCAACCTGCTCTGCCGCCTCGTGACCGCGCTGGGCGGCGCCGTCACCCGCGCCGTGCTCGTGCGCGACGACCTCGACGCCATCGCCGCCGAGGTGCGCGGCGCCCTGGGCCGCGCCCCCGCCCTGGTCTTCACGGTCGGCGGCCTGGGGCCCACGGCCGACGACATGACCCTCGCCGGCATCGCCCGCGGCCTCGATGTGCCGCTCGAACTGCACCCCGAGGCCGAGCGCCTCGTGCGCGAGTCCTACGCGCGCTTCGCCGCCGCCGGCCTCGTGCCGTTCGCCGAGTTGAACGAGCCGCGCCGCAAGATGGCGCGCCTGCCACAGGGCGCCGCGCCTGTGGTCAACCCCGTGGGCGGCGCCCCGGGCGTCGTGCTGCGGCGCGGCGGCACGACGTTCGTCAGCCTGCCGGGCGTGCCCGAGGAGCTCGAGGCGATCGTCGAAGAGTCGCTCGGTGGCGTCTTCGCCGGCATCTTCCACGTCGCCCACTACGAGGAGCGCACGCTGGTCGTCGACCTGCAGGACGAGTCGGCCATCGCCGACATACTGGGCGGCGTCGAGCAGGCCCACCCCGAGGTGTACGTGAAGTCACGGGCCAAAAAGATGGGACCGGCGGTGACCCTGCGCATCACCCTCTCGGCGCGCGGCGACGACGCGGCGGCCGTCGAACGGCTGCTGCGCCCGCCGGCCGCCGAGCTGCTCGCCAAGATCGCGGCGGCGGGGTACGGCGTGCGGGCCGAAGAAGACTGAAGCCGCGCGAGCGGGCGGCCCCCCGCCTGTCGTTGGCGCTGTCGGGGCGGTGCCGTCGTTCGGGGCGGCTGCGGGCCAGCCGGCTGCGGCGGGCATGGCAGCTCGGGGGCGACGCGGAGCCATGCGCCCGTGAGCGCCGCCGGGCTCGGCGGCTTCTCCCTGGTCGTACACGCGAGCGAGCCCGCGGGCTCGCCGCGCCGCTTCGATAGGCGCCTCTCAGGCCGCCTTGCTCTGGCGGTACGAGACGATCTCAGGCTCGCCAACGAAGGTCACGCGCGGCTGGCCGATGACGCCGCCGCGCTGCATCGCGTCGGGCAGCGACGGGTCGGAGGCGAAGGCCTCGCCCTGCTCCCGCGAAGGGAAGTGGTTCACGATCGTCAGCTCGTTGGGGTTGTCCAGGCCGCGGTAGATCTCGTGGCCCGTGGCGCCGTGCTGCTGGCGCACCGTCGCGTGTTCGTCGAACACGGGCCTCCAGGTGTCGTAGTCGCGTACCTCGTGCTGCACGATGACGGAGATCATGGTCACCTCTTGAATGTCTGGGCGCCCTCCAACCAGCAAGCGAAGCGCACCGTTATCAGCAATAGAGCCTCATAACCCACACAACTTGGTTCGCTAACCCGTTGCCGCGACGGCGTGGTGTGCTTGCGGCGACCAGGGCGAGGGCCGCGCTCCTCCGTCCGGCAGGTGCACCCGGCCACCGCCACGGTGCGGCCGCCGTCAGGCCGCACCGTTATGCCAGCTGGTATCCTGAGGCCATGACGATCACGCACGCCACGCGCCCCTGGTGGGACCGCATCACGCCCCGCGCCGGCGTGCGCGTGCAGATGTTCTCGGCGGCGGTGCTCTGGCTCGTGGCGGTGAGCGTGCTGCTCATTCGCGGCGTGCTGTTCATCGAGCGGCCCGGTCCCGACTTTCACTTCGACTACTGGATCGTGCCGATCGCGCTGGTGGCGGTCGTCATAGGCAACGTGAAGGCGCGCCTCATCCTCATCAGATACGCGGGCAAGGCCGTGGCGCGCATCCGCCGTCGCGGGCACGCTTGCTACTTCGGCTTCTTCGCGCCCCTGTCGTGGGCGTTCGTCGTCGTGATGATGGGCGGCGGCATGATGCTGCGCCGCACGGCGCTCGTCGACTACTCGTGGGGCCGCGTCTGCCTGGCCACGCTCTACCTCGCGGTGGGCACCGCCCTGGCGCTGGCCGACCGCGTCTTCTGGGCAGCGGCGTTGCACCCCGAGCCGGCGCCCGAGGTGGGGTCGGTCACCGAGTAGGCCGCACCCGAGCGCTCCGCAACAAAGGTCGGTCCGCCCGACCCCTCACTCCGGATAGGCCGCCGCGACCCGGCGCCGCTGCGTGCGCATGAGCACGACCACGGCGACGCCGCAGGCCGCGACCACCCAGCCGCAGGCGGCAAGCTCGTGCAGTAGCAAGTCGAACGACGCCCGGCTGCCCCAGATACCCACGTGATAGTGCTCCAGGAGCGCCCGGCGCGAGGGGTCGAGCATGATCCCGGCGCCGGCTCCCATGACGACCATGCCGGCGGCGCCGACCGTCATCAGCACGGTGCGCGTGCGCTCGGTCACGTCGAGCCGAACCCCGGCAAGGGCGACACCGGCCGCGGCGACGGCGAGGAGCGCGGCACCGGCCGCGCTGTAGTCGACGACCCCGCCCGCCGGGACGCCCCCGGGATGGAACGCGCGGGTGATGTCCATCGCCCGGAAGTGCGAAAAGTTGAAGATGGCCCCCGCAAGGATGGTGACGAGGATCGCCACCACCGTCGCGACGGTGAGCGCCGTCTGCAACCCCGGCGTCGCCGTCCTGGCCTTGTCCTGCGCTGACAGCAGCCCGCGCGCTTCGGCGTCGGAGATCTGCGACGGGTAGCGCAGCCAGGCGGGCGCCACGTCGGCCGCCGGACGAGCCGGCTTGGGCTGGCCACTCTCTGTCGTCATTCCGCGCTCCCCCCGGTCGCGTGGCCTTATGGACCTGTCCACCCGATACTAGACCGCTCGCACCCCGCCCCGCCACCGCCCCCAAACCGCACGAGCTCGAGGAGCCTCGTGCCCGTGCATGGTGCGCCCGCGAGTCGCCCTTTCGCCGCGCCCTGCGGCCCCCTCAAGCCTGCCTGAGGCGACCTCGCGCGCAGATTCGGAACAAACGCCGTGCTTTCGTGGGGTTCTGCGCAAGCTCGAAGAGCCTCGCGCCGCCCTCGCATCCCGGTTTCGTCGCCTCGAGCCGGCGGAGGCGGGCGTGGGGGCTGATTCGCGAGGCGTGCCCCCGAGCTCCCATGCCCGCCGCAGCCGGCTCGGGCTCGCGGCGCCCCCAAGGTGCGCCCCCGCGCGCCGCGCCCCTTCGAGACCTCGGCGCCCCCGCTACGCCGCCGCCTTGACGAGCTGCGCCACGAACTCGTCTTCGGGCAGCGCGCCCTCAAAACTTCCGGCGTCGTCGATCACCACTTTCGGCACGGCCAGCACGTCGTAGCGCTCCGCCAGCTCGGGGAAGTCGTTGACCACGATGACGTCGGCGGTGATGCGGTCGCTCGCCATGGCGAGCTGGTGGGCGGTGCGCGCCGCGCCCGGGCAGTGCGGGCACGTGGGCGTGACGAAGACCTGCAGGTGAAGGTCGCGGGGGAGCGCGACGAGGGCGGCGAGCGTGTCGCCGCTCAGGTCGTCGTGGCCGGTGCTCACGTCGATCAGGTCCTCGAGCAGGGTGGCGAACTCGTAGCCCGAAGGCAGGCCGAAGAGCCGTACCGGGCCGCGCGCGCCGGGCCCGACGATCACCGTGGCCGGCACCCTGTCGATGCCGTACCCGCGCGCCAGCTCGGGCTCGGCGGCGATGTCGTGGACCTCGAGCACGAGGTGGTCGCTCAGGCCGGCAAGTTCGTCGAGCAGGGCCTCGGTGTCGGCGCAGCTGTCGCAGGGCACGACGCCCGGCACGACCAGCCGGCTCGCGTGCCTGGTGAAGTGGATGAGGGTCACGTCGGCCTGGAGCTCGCGGTCGAGCAGCTCGACCAGCCGCGCGGATTCGTCGTCGGAAAGCAGTGGCATGAAGCGCCTCGATTTTCGTGTTCTGGGTGATACGCCTGCCCGGGCGTCGCCCCTGTGGGCGCGCCTGCGGGCCTTGCTCGTACCTACCCCGCAGGCGAGGGCTCCACGCGCGCCGCGGCGTGCTCGAGGTCTTCGTCGATGAAGTGCGTGGTCACCGTGCCGGCGCGAAACAGCGGGTGCTCGAGCACGCGCAGGTGGAAGGCGATCGTGGTGGCGACGCCCGCGACGCGGAACTGGGCGAGCGCCCAGCGGGCGCGAGCCAGAGCCTCGTCGCGATCGCGGCCCCAGACGACGAGCTTGCCGAGCAGACTGTCGTAGAAGGGCGGCACCGTGTAGCCCGGGTAGACGTGCGAGTCGAAGCGCACCCAGGGACCGCCCGGCGGCGACCAGCCCGTGACCGTGCCCGGCGAGGGCAGAAAGTCGCGCTCCGGGTCTTCGGCGTTTATGCGGAACTCGATGGCGTGGCCGGTGATCGTGACGTCGCTCTGGCGCAGCGCCAGGCCTTCGCCGGCGGCGATGCGGATGCCGGTCTTGACGATGTCGATGCCGGTGACCATCTCGGTCACGCAGTGCTCGACCTGCACGCGGGTGTTCATCTCCATGAAATAGAAGTCGCCCGGCGGGGTCGAGCAGGAACTCGACCGTGCCGGCGCCCTTGTAGCGGGCGGCGCGCGCCGCCTCGACGGCGGCCTCGCCCATGCGCGCCGCGCAGCTCGGGTGAGACGGCCGGCGACGGCGCCTCCTCGATCAGCTTCTGGTGGCGGCGCTGGATGGAGCAGTCGCGCTCGCCCAGGTGGATGGCGTGGCCCTCGCCGTCGGCGAGCATCTGGATCTCGACGTGGCGCGGGCTTGGCGATGTACTTCTCGACGTACACGGCGCCGTCGCCGAAGGCGGCCTGGGCCTCGCTGCTGGCCTGGCGCACGGCGGCGGCAAGGGCAGCGGCATCGTGCACGATGCGGATGCCCTTGCCGCCGCCCCCCGCCGACGCCTTGACCATGACCGGCAGGCCGATGGCGCGCGCGACCTCCTCGGCCGCGGCGACGTCGGCCGATCACCCCGTCGGAGCCGGGCGTGACCGGCACGCCGGCGGCGGTCATGGTGGCGCGCGCCATGGCCTTGTCGCCCATCAGTCTCGATCGACTCGGGGCCCGGCCCGATGAAGGTGAGGTCGTTGTCGCGCGCACAGGCGCGAGAAGGCGGCGTTCTCGGCGAGAAAGCCGTAGCCGGGGTGAATGGCGTCGGCGCCGTGCGTGACGGCGGCCATGATGAGGTTCTGCATGACGAGATAGCTCTGCGCGGCGGGCGGCGGGCCTATGCAGACGGCCTCGTCGGCGTAGGCGCACGTGGAGCGACGACTCGTCGGCCGACGAGTAGACCGCGACAGTGGCCACGCCCAGTTCGCGGCAGGCGCGGATGACGCGAACGGCGATCTCCCCGCGGTTGGCGATGAGGACCTTCTGGAACACTGGCCGACTCCTGTGGGGGCTCAGGGACCGGGCCGTAAGGCACCCTGCCCGGCAAGCGGCGGAAGTATAGCAGAGGCGGAGAGCAGAGGCCTGGGCTCCGTTGCGCCGCCTGACAACGGTTTGTCGGCGCGGCCCCTGTCGAGCCCAGCCACGCTGCCGATACGAAGGGCAGACCCCACCACCGAAAGGTCGATACCACCTGACCACGACACCGGATCGGGCTTCACGCCCGGATATCGCTTCCCTCTCCCTGCCGGGCCGGTCTCCTTCGACTGTACCCACCAGCCCGCATCATGCGAAGGCCCCAAACCGGCCCGGCCCTTTACCCATACCGGCCGCCCCCGCGCCGTGAGAGTCACCTTCACCACAGCTGCGCCGCGCAAGCGGCGCGCCCGCGTTCCGCGCCGCGCACGCGGCGTGCCCGCGTTCCGCGCCGCGCACGCGGCGTGCCACGTTCGGCGCCGCGCACGCGGCGTCTCCCCCAGGCCGCGACCGGCGTCGGTGCCGGCCCTTCGTTGCCGCGACCGCAACGTCCACCCTTCACCTCGCCGCGACGCAACGGCCGGCACGTAATCCTTCGCCCGCCACTTGCCGATGCTGTTAGCCGGAGAGGAACCAGCGGCCGGAGTGACCCCGTGAGCAAAGCGTCCAAAAAGCGCCTCGTCGTCGTCGACGACGACATCGACCTGCGCGAGCAGCTCGCCGCCTTCTTCGAGGGCGCCTTCGACGTGGCGACCTTCGAGGGCGGTCAGGCGGCGCTGCGTGCGCTGCGCGACGCGCCGCCCGACGCCCTGCTGCTCGACATCGACCTGCAGGGCATCGAGGGCTTCGACGTGCTCAAGCTCATGAACTCCACGCCGGCCCTGCGCGCCGCGCCGGTGATCGTGCTCTCGGCGACCAACGACTTCGAGACCTTCGAGCAGGCGCACCGCCTGGGCATCGCCGAGTACGTCACCAAGCCGTTCCGGGTCGAAGACCTGCGCGACAAGCTGCAGGTCGCCATCGACCGCCGCCACCGGCGCAGCGCCGGCCGCCTCAAGCTGGGCGCCATGCTGGTCGAGAGCGGCATCGTCAGCCAGGCCCAGATCGACGACGCGCTGGCCCGCCAGCAGCAGGCGGGCGGCCGCCTCGGCGAGGTCCTGGTCGCGGCGGGTCTGGTCTCCGAAGACGACCTCATCCACGCCCTGGCCGGCCAGATGCACCTGTCCGTCGTCGACCTGCGCGCCGTCACACCTAACCCGGCGGCGGTCGGCCTGCTGCCGCGCGACTTCATCGTGCGCCACCGTCTGCTGCCGCTTCGCCTAGACGACAACGGCGGCCTCGTCATCGCCATGACCAACCCGCTCGACGTCGTCGTCATCGACGAAGTCCGGCTGCGCACCAAGCGCAACGTCGTGCCCGCCATCTGCGCCGAGAGCGCCTTCGACGAAGCCCTCTCCATCTTCACGAGCAAGCGCGGCAAGCTCAAAGAGCTCGAGAGCGCCGAGGGCGACAACCGCCCCGAGCCGCCCGGCGCCCTCGACGCCTCGATCATCGAGATCGTCGACTCGGTGCTGACCGACGCCATCGGCATGAAGGCCTCCGACATCCACGTCGAGCCGCGCGAAGACATGCTGCAGATCCGCTGCCGGGTCGATGGCGTCCTGCACGACCTGCGCGAGTACTCGAGCGATCTCCAGGCCGGCGTGCTCAGCCGCATGAAGATCATGGCCGGCATGGACATCGCCGAACGCCGCCTGCCCCAGGACGGGCGCACCAGCTTCGAGACCGCCGACGGCGACGTCGTCGACATGCGCCTGGCCTCTATCCCGAGCCTGTACGGCGAGAACATGACCATCCGCGTGCTCGAAGTCATCGCCGCTGCCGCCCACGCTGCTCTCGCTGGGCTTCGCCGGCACCAGCCTGACGCGCTTCGAAGAAGCCATCCGCCGGCCCGATGGCGGCATCGTCATCGGCGGGCCCACCGGCAGCGGCAAGTCGACCACGCTCTACACCACGCTCGAGCTCATCAAGTCCAAGGAGCGCAAGATCTACACGGTCGAAGACCCCATCGAGCGCAAGCTGCACGGCGTGGTGCAGACCGAGGTCAAGCCCATCATCGGCCTTACCTTCGCCCAGGCGCTGCGCTCGCTGGTGCGCGCCGACCCCGACGTCATCATGGTCGGCGAAGTGCGCGACCTGGAGACCGCCAAAATGGCCGCCGACGCCGCCATCACCGGCCACCTCGTGTTCACCACGCTGCACACCGGCGACGCCATCTCGTCGATCAACCGCCTCATCGAGATGGGCCTGCCGGCCTACCTGGTGGCCGCCGCCTACCGCTGCATCGTCTCGCAGCGCCTTGTGCGCCGCCTGTGCCGCCACTGCCGCAAGCCCGACGTGCTCACCGCCGCGCGCTGGGTCGAGCTCGGCCTGGGCGAGGCGCCCGGGGCCCGCATGAACATCTACACGCCGGTCGGCTGCCCTAAGTGCTTCGGCACCGGTTACTACGGCCGTCTCGGGCTCTACGAGGTGCTCACCATCGACGACGAACTGCGCGAGATGATCGCCGTGGGCGCCACCGTCGGCGAGATGCGCGCGGCGGCCCGTGCCCGCGGCATCGAGAGCATCCACGACGACGGCGTGCGCAAGGTCTTAGACGGCTCGACCAGCCACCTCGAACTGGTGCGCGTCACCGCGTAAGCACTGCCGCGGCGGCCCTGCGATGGCCACCGTAGACACTCGTTCTATCTCATCGCCGCGGCCCGGGACCGATACAGCACTTGGAGACCAAATCGCGGGGAGAGGAAGCCTCCGAACAACCAGACCGGGGCCCGGGGAGACCAGGGCCCCGGTCTGGTTCTGCGTGCAGGGGCGAGCCGGTCGGCGGGCGCCTGAGCCCGACGACGGAGCGCCACCGCGGGGCGGCGCAGGCGCGCCGCGCGGCGCCTTCAGCCGAGCGGCGCCTCTTACCCGAGCGGCCGGCGCCCCTTACCCGAGCGGCCGGTTGTCGATCACGCGCCGCGCCTTGCCCTCGAAGCGCGTGAGCGAGCCCGCCTCGACGAGCTTGACCTTGGGGCGCACGAGCAACGCCGAGCGTAGCGTCTCGGTGACCTGACGTTCGAAGGCCACGAGGTCGTCCATCCAGCCGTTGAAGAGCTCCTCGGTGACCTCGACCTGCACCGTGAACGTGTCCAACTCGCCCAAGCGGTCGAGCACGATCTCGTAGTGCGGTTCGAGGCCCTCGATGCGGAAGAGCACCGACTCGACGGTCGAGGGGAAGACGTTGACGCCGCTCACGATGAACATGTCGTCGGTGCGGCCGATGATCTTGCCCATGCGGGCCGTCGTGCGGCCGCAGGCACAGCGCTCGTGCGTGACGCGCGACAGGTCGCCGGTGCGGTAGCGCAGCACCGGCGAGCACTCCTTGGTGAGCGAGGTGACCACGAGCTCGCCGACCTCGCCGTCGGGCACCGGCTCGTCGCTTGCCGGGTCGAGCACCTCGACCAGAAAATGGTCTTCGGAGATGTGCATGCCGTCCTTGTGCTCGCACTCGCCGGCGATGCCCGGGCCGATCACCTCGGTGAGCCCGTAGTTGTCGGTCGCCGAGATGCCCCAGCGCTGCTCTATGCGGGCGCGCAGGGCGTCGCTGCAGGCCTCGGCGCCGAACAGGCCGAGGCGCAGCGCCAGGCGGTCGCGCACCCCGGCCTGCTCGACGGCCTCGCTCAGGTAGAGCGCGTACGACGGCGTACAGATGAGCACGGTGGTGCCGAAGTCCTGCATGAACTGGATCTGGCGCGTCGTGTTGCCGGCGGAGTGGGGCACCACAAGCGCGCCGATGCGCTGCAGCCCGTAGTGCAGGCCAAAGCCACCGGTGAACATGCCGTAGCCAAAGGCCACCTGGGCGACGTCGCCCGGCACGACCCCGGCCGCCGACGCCAGGCGCGCCACGAGCTCGGCCCAGGTGTCAAGGTCGGCCCGCGTGTAACCGCCGACCACCGGCGTGCCGGTGGTGCCCGACGACGAGTGCACCTCGACCACCTGCTCGAGCGGCACGGCGAACAGCCCGTACGGGTAGGCCTTGCGAAAGTCGTCTTTGGTAGTGAACGGCAGCCGCGAGAGGTCGGCCAGCGTAGCGATGTCGCCGGGGACCACGCCGAGCTCGTCGAAGGCCGTGCGGTAAAAGGGTACGTGCGCCGAGCACAGAGCGGCCGTGCGGCGCAGTCCGTCGAGCTGCAGCGCCTCGAGGTCGGTGCGCCTGATGGTCTCGCGTTGCTCGTTCCAGATCGGCACGGGTAGCTCCTTGCCGGCCGCCGGCGGCCCGCGCCGCAGTGTCGCGGCGGGCTCACGGCCGAGCGAAGTGTACCGCTTCGCCCGCCTGCGGCGCGACCCTGGGCAGCCCGCCGCGCCATAGCCGATGATTCTGGTCGGGTATGATACGGTCAGGGGTATGTGAAGGAGCGTCGGCAGCCCCCGACGGCGCGGATCGACAAAGGCAGTGGCAGTGGCGGACAAGCAGACGACGGTCGAGATCCCGATCGCGGGCATGACCTGCGCGAGCTGCGTGGCGCGCAACGAGAAGGCGCTGCGCCGCCTGGCAGGCGTGAGCGAGGCCAACGTCAACTTCGCCACCGAGAAGGCCACCGTGACCTTCGACCCGGGCCAGGTCGAGGTGGGCCGCCTGACGGCGACCATCGAGCAGGCGGGCTACGAGGTGCCGTCGGCGACCGAGACGCTGCAGATCGAGGGCATGACCTGCGCGAGCTGCGTGGGACGCAACGAAAAGGCCCTGCGCAACGTGCCCGGCGTGCTGCGCGCCGACGTCAATCTCGCCACCGAGAAGGCCACGGTGGAGTACCTGGCCGGCCAGACGAGCCGCGACGAGCTGGTGGCGGCCGTGCGGCGGGCCGGCTATACAGTAGCCGAGCCGGCCCGCCGCACGGCCGCCGGCGCGCTCCCGGGCGGCGCCTCAGACGAGGGCGCGGCGGGCGAGGGCGCCGATCCCGGCGCCCTCGCCCGCCGCGCCGCCTACCTGCGCCTGCGCCGCAAGGTCGTCGTGGGCGCGGTGCTGTCGACGCTCGTCTTCCTGGGCAGCATGGGCTTTGCCTTCGTGCCCGCCGTTCTCACCAACGGCTGGGTGCTGTGGGCGCTGGCCACGCCGGTGCAGTTCTGGGTGGGGCGCCAGTTCTACCGCGCCGCCCTGGCCGCGGCCCGTCACGGCGGCACGACCATGGACACGCTGGTCGCGCTGGGCTCGTCGGCGGCCTACTTCTACAGCGCCGCCGGCGTCCTCTTTCCCGGCTTCTTCGACCACCACGGCCTGGGCACGCCCATGTACTTCGACTCGGCCGCGCTCATCATCACCCTCATCCTGCTGGGCCGCCTGTTCGAGGCGCGCGCCAAGGGCCAGACCGGCGAGGCCATCCGCACGCTGATCGGCCTGCAGCCGCGCACGGCGCGTGTGGTGCGCGACGGCGTCGAGCTCGACGTGCCCATCGCCCAGGTCGTGCGCGACGACCTCGTGCGCGTGCGCCCCGGTGAGAAGGTGCCGGTCGACGGCATCGTCGTCGACGGCTCCTCGGCCATCGACGAGGCCATGCTCACCGGCGAGGCGCTGCCGGTCGTCAAGCAGGCCGGCGACGAGGTCATCGGCTCCACGCTGAACACGACCGGCACGTTCACCTTCCGCGCCACGCGCGTCGGCTCCGAGACGGCGCTCGCCCAGATCGTGCGCCTGGTCGAACAGGCCCAAGGGGCGCGGCCGCCGATCGCCCGCCTCGCCGACCTGATCGCGAGCTGGTTCGTGCCGGCCGTCATGGTGATCGCCGCGGCGACGTTCGTGGTGTGGCTGCTGGCCGGACCCCAGCCCGCCGTGAACTACGCCCTGGTCAACGCCATCGCCGTGCTGGTCATCGCCTGTCCCTGCGCCCTCGGCCTCGCGACGCCGACGGCCGTCATGGTGGGCACCGGCAAGGGCGCCCAGAACGGCGTGCTCATCCGCGACGGCGCCTCGCTCGAGACGGCCCATACCGTGCGCACGATCGTGCTCGACAAGACCGGCACGATCACCGAGGGCCGCCCGGCCGTGACCGACGTCTTGCCGGCAGACGCCGACGACACAAGGCACGGCGCCTCCGCCGGCCGATCCGAGTCGGGCGAGCACGACGGCTTCACGACGCCCGATGAGCTGCTGCGCCTGGTCGCGGCGGCCGAGCGCGGCTCCGAGCACCCGCTGGCCGCCGCCGTCGCGCGGGCCGCGACGCAGCGCGGCCTGACCGTTCCCGAGGCGAGCGAGTTCGCCGCCACCCCCGGCCGTGGCGTGCGCGCCGTCGTCGAGGGCCACGAGGTGCTGGTCGGCAACGAGCGGCTGACGGCGCGGGGCGACGGCGACGCATCCGACGCTACAGCGGCCGCGCTGGCGGCGGCCGGCAAGACGGCGGTGTGGGTCACCATCGACGGCCGGCCGGCCGGCCTGGTCGGCATCGCCGACCCGGTCAAACCCGGCGCCGGCCCCGCCATAGCGCGCCTGCACGAGCTCGGTCTGCGCGTGGTGATGGTGACCGGCGACCGCCGCGAGACCGCCCAGGCGATCGCCGCCCAGGTCGGCCTCGACGAGGTCGTGGCCGGCGTGCTGCCCGACGGCAAGGCCGCCGAGGTCGTCCGCCTGCAGGCCGGCGGCACGCGAGTGGCCATGGTGGGCGACGGCGTGAACGACGCCCCCGCCCTGGCGCAGGCCGACATCGGCATCGCCATCGGCACAGGCGCCGACGTGGCCATCGAGGCGAGCGACGTGACGCTCGTCTCGGGCGACCTGCAGGGCGTGGTCACCGCCATCGCCCTGTCACGCGCCACCATGCGCACGATCAAGCAGAACCTGTTCTGGGCCTTCGCCTACAACGCCGCCCTGATCCCCATCGCTGCCGGCATCCTCTATCCGCCGTTCGGCATCTTGCTGAACCCCATCTTCGCCGCCGCGGCCATGGGCCTGTCGAGCGTGACCGTGGTCACCAACAGCCTGCGCCTGAGGCGCTTTCGCGCCGCTTGAGGCAGCGGGTGACCCGGGCTGAGCCCGGCCCGCGCAAGCGACCTGAGCGGCACGCCGACAGCGCCCGCAGCGTTCGCAACGCCGACGGGGCGGCGGCCCTCTCGTCGGGAGAGTGCCGCCGCCCCGTCGCTACGTGCCGGGTGGTTGCCCCGGCGCCGCTTGGGTGCCTAGGTCTCTAGCGTGCCATGCGATCGCGCCTGCGCTCGTCGCGGCGACGGCGGGACACGTAGCTCGTGACCACGAGGTTGCCCATGCCGACCCTCATTTCGATTGCGGATGGTTAGTATCTTTTTAGTACCCGCCGGCGCCTGGCCGAAAACGGCCGCCGACGCGTGAACGACTGGGCGCAATTTCGCCGGCCGCGCGAATCGTTGCGCGCAAGCGGTCGCCGACGCGCGCACGACTGGGCGAAAGCGGTCGCCCGCCGCGCGACAACGCCGCACGGCGCCAGCGCCGTGCCGGTGTTCCTGCGGTGTAGACTGGCCTTGGTCGAGGGGAGGGGGAGTCGTGCCGACCGGTGAACGCGACAACAACCGGAAGCTCGTCGACGACGTGCTGAGCGGCGTCGGCATCGACCTGTGGGGCGTAGCCGCCACGGCGCCGGGCATAGCGCTGACTCCCGGTTTTGCGCTGGCCCCCGACCTGCCCCTGGCGATCTCGCTCCTGGCGCGCGTCGACGCCCACGCCCTCACCCGACTCGAGGCCGGCGACCCGACCGCCTACCGCGCCGAATACCGCCGCCTCAACGGCGTGCTCGACACGGCCGTCGACGCTCTCGTCGCCGCCTTGCACAAGCGCGGCAGCGCGGCGGCCGGCGCCGCCGCCACCATCTACGAAGAGACGCCCGCCACGGGCGACTGGATGGCGGCCGGCGTGTTCGCCCACAAGACGGCCGCCACGAGCGCCGGCCTGGGCTGGATCGGCAAGACGGGGCTGTTCGTCTCGCCCGAGGCCGGCCCCAAGGTGCGCCTGGCCACCGTGTTCACCGATCTCGACCTCGCGGTCGGCGTGCCGGTCACCGAGGGCCGTTGCGGCAGCTGTCACAGCTGCCTCGACGCCTGCCCCGCCGGCGCCGGACGCGACGTGACCTGGCACGCCGGCATGGACCGCGACCTCCTGTTCGACGCCGCCGCCTGCTGGCGCAGCATGGAAGCGCTCGGACCGCAGGCCCACCACACCTGCGGGCTCTGCGTAGCCGCCTGCCCGTTCGGGCGCGTGCGTTCGTCGTAGAGGGGGAAGACGGTGATGAAATGGCGCAGACCGTCCGACGAGCACGTCGATCTCTTCTTGAGCCTCGTGCCCGACGACCCCGACGCCGAGCTGCGGCGCATGTTCGGCTGCCCCTGCCTGTTCCTGGGGGGCAACATGTTCGCCGGCATCCACCAGGAAGACCTGTTCGTGAGGCTCTCGGCCGACGATCGCGCCGCGCTGCTCGCCGTCGCCGGCGCGCGCCAGTTCGAGCCCATGCCGGGCCGCCCCATGCGCGAGTACGTCTGCGTGCCGCCAGCCATGCTGGCCGATCAGGCGGCGCTCGAGGCGTGGGTCGCGCGGGCGCTGGCGAACGCTCACACCCTGCCGCCCAAGGTCAAGAGGCCGCGACCGCCGAAGGCGCCGGCGGCGCCGCGCCGCTAGCGTCGTTTACCGCCGCAGGCACGCGAGCCGGCCTCGCAGCGTCACGGCAACGGGGCGGGCGCCTTGCGGCGCCCGCCCCGTTGCCGTTCTCAGGTTCGCGGCGACCGCGGCCCTGGGGCCGCGGTCGCCGCAACGCGCTTACTTGCCGTTGCTGCTGGCGTCGGTGTTCATGGGCACGAGGCCACCGAGGTCGCCGATCACGTTGACGAGCTGTGTGTCGCCCGGCACCACGATCTTGCTGTTCTGGTAGAGCGCGCGCTCGACGGCTTCGAGCTTGCGCAGCATCTGGGCGTTGCCCACGAAGTACTTGTCGGCGGCCTCGTTGACGAGCTGGATGGCCTGCGCCTCGCCCTGGGCCTCGAGGATCTTCGCCTGGCGGATGCCCTCGGCTTTTTTGATCTCGGCGCGCCGCTGGCCGTCGGCCTGCGTCTCGGTCGCGGTGGCGAAGTCGACGGCCGCGATCTTCTCGTTCTCGGCCTTCACGACCTTGTTCATGGTCTCCTGCACGTCGGGCGGCGGGTCGATCTCTTTGAGCTCTGTGCGCAGGATCTCGATGCCCCAGCTGGCCGTCTCGGACTTGAGCGTGCCGCGCAGCTCCTCGTTGATCTTGCCGCGCTCGGAGTTGGCCGATTTCAGGGTCATCGTGCCGATGATGTTGCGCAGCGTGGTGCGCGAGAGGTTGACGATCTGCAGCTCGTAGTTGGTGACGTTGTAGATCGAGGCCTTGACGTTCTCTTCGTCGGCCTTGACCTTGAGGTAGACCTGCGCGTCGACCTTGGCGTTCAGGTTATCGTTGGTGATGATGGTCTGCGGTTGCGCTTCGACCAGGACCTCACGAATGTCGACCTGGTACATGCGCTCTATGCCGTAGGGGATCGTCAGGTGGATCCCCGGGTCGGCGTAGCGGTTGTACTTGCCCAGCCGTTCCACGAGTCCACGGTGGGTCGGCCGGACGATGCGGATGCCGGACAGGATCGTCGCGATGACGAAGATCACGACGATAGCCGCGACGGCCCCCACTATCCACCCCATGTAGCGCCTCCTCGGTTTGAGACTACTGGACGCTCAGGCAGATCAGGGCGTCTATCCGTACTGTACCACCGAGACTGTGAAGCATGTATGAGACGGGTATGGCGCGACTGTGAGCAAGGAGCGGCCGTCCGCTCCCTTCCCGCCGGTACTCACGAAAGCGTAGGCTGTCGCCGATTCTCCTTAGGAGAGAGAGTCATTCAGGGCTACTGGGGGCTGGGCGAGATCAGCCGGGAGGCGGTCAAGTGGAGTCGAGACGGAAGGTCATCAGAGTCGCCGTAGGGCTCGCCCTGACGCTGGCCGTCATGCCGTTGGTCGGCTGCGGCGCCTCATCGCCGAGCAAGGCCACGGGCAGCCCAGCCGGTGCGGCGGCGAACCCCCCGGCGCCGGCCGGCACCGCTGCCGCCAAGGCGTACTTCGCCGCGATGGCTCCCACCATCAAGCTCGACTACCACGGCATGCAGCGCTTCAACCGGGCCATGACGCGGTGGCAGCAGAGCTACGGCAACGCCGACCTGTCTACCGACCGGCGAGCCTGGCATGCCTTTGGCGCGATATTGGGGCTGGCGATCCCCCAGGAGCAGAGGATCATTCAAGGCTACGAGGCGATCACGCCGCCCGCAGCCTTTCGGACCGCCCACCTGGCACTCCTCGCGAACAACCGCAAAGGCACACTGTGGGCCGAAGGGGTCCTCGCCGCCATCAGAGCGAACCGTCCGACGCGGGAGCTCATGGCGAAGCTCGCAGCCGGTCCGCCGGGGCCCTCAAACGGCGCCGTGCTGGCGGCATTCCGGACGGCCGCGACTCGCGTCGGGATCAAGCTGCCCTCCGAGTTCATCGGGGCCTACTCAGACAGCTCAGGGTCTGGTGGGCAGACCGAAGTGACAACCGCGCACAGGACCGCGGGCAAGGTACTTCGCGACGACATCCCTACGCTCCAGGCCGCCGTCCAGGACTGAGTCACGACCCGATCCGTGCCGTGATCCTTCCCAAAGTCCGCGATTCCAGGTTCATCACGGTGCGCCGCGGCGGCACGCTGCAAGACGCCGATCACCGCCTTCTGGCCGAGTGGGCAGCCGACTGCGCGGAGCACGTCCTGCCCCTGTTCGAGGCGGTGCGACCCGCCGACGCGCGACCGCGCGAGGCGATCGCGCAGGCGCGGGCCTGGATACGCGGCGACGTCACCATGACTCAGGCGCGCTCCGCGGCGGGCAGAGCCAACGACGCAGCCAGAGACCTGTCCGGTGCGCCGCGGCACGCGGCCTACGCCGCCGCTCAGGCGGCGGTGGTCGCCCACGTGGCGGCCCACGAGCTCGGTGCGGCCGCCTATGCCATCAAAGCGGCGCAGGCTGCCGCCCCAAAGGGCCAGGGCGATCGCGCCGGTCGCCGGGAGTGTCGCTGGCAGCGCGAGCGGCTGCCTCAGGCGATCCGCGACCTTGTGCTCGACGACGAGCGGCTACGCAACGCGATCTGCTGGTCGGTGTTCGACTGCTAGTCGGCCGATCCGAACATCTTCTTGCCCAGCTTCATGCCTTGCGCGCCCTTGCCGGAGTTGACGGTGACGTCGTCGCTCCCGGCAAAGTGCTCCTTCAGCTCCGCATACGGGTCGTCCATCAACGCATCCTCCGGTCGCGGCAGTGGCTGACGTGCTGCTTCTTCTACCCTTCCCCGCCGCGCTCGCCCGGCCGGCGCCGCGCCTACCGCAGTACGCGGTTGGCGATGTCGAGCATCTTGCCGGGCAGCTCGCTGTGGTGCTTGACGCGAAAGACTTCGCCGCGGCCGATGCCGGCCAGGCGCTCGCAGAGCGCCGGGTCCATCTTGTAGTCCTCGGTGAGCAGCACGTGCAGCCGCGGGAAGGCGTCGGCGGCGGGCACCGGGTCGCCGCCGGCCGTCCACACCCCGTCGGTGATCAGCAGGCCTGCCTTGTTCGGGTTGCGGCCGCGGGCGATCTCGCGGCCGCCCAAGCGCAGGGCGGCCTCGATGTTGGTGTAGCCGCGCGCCGGCTCTCCCAGCAGCCGGGCCACGATCTCTTCGGGGTCGTTGCGCTCCTCGAGGTGGCTGACGGTGCGGGCCACGCTTTCGAAGACCACGACCGACAGGTCCTCGGGGCGCATCTTCAGGGCGAGCACCGCGGCCGCGACGGCCGCCACGGCGAGGTTCTCGCCGGCCATCGACAGCGAGGCGTCCATCATCGAGCACGAGCTGCTGCTCGCGGTCTTCGCGCAGCTCGACGATCCAGTCCTCGCGCTCCGGAAAGCGCTTGCCCGCCACGTTCTCGAGGGTGGCGTCGACGTCGAGCTCGCCGTGAAACGGCTCGTCCATGACGGCGAGCACCGGTCGCGTGGCGCGCCGGATGGGGCCCACCAGTCGCCAGGCGCGGCGCAGCACGGCGGCGGTGGCGATGCGGCGCGCGTAGGCCTTGAGCTCGCGGTGGCCCAGGGCGAGGCTCGAGTCGGTGAGCCTGGTGGCCACGGCCCAGCCGTCGACCGCGTCGGGGGCCACGCCCAGCCGTTCGGCCAGCACGATATGGGCCTCGGCGTCGGTGAGGGGCTCGGGGGGGCGCAGCGACGACAGGTACGAAGACTGCGCGCCGGCCGTCACTACGATGGCCGGCCGCCGCTCGTCGGCGGCGGCCGTCAGACTTTTTTTCGGGTGTCCTCGACGAGTTCGTCGAGCACGTCGGGCAGCGGCGAATCGGTGGCGTCGCGCAGCTCGACACGCGTGGGCAGCGCCGCGCCGGCGGCGCGCCGCAGGGCGTCGTCGCCGCCGCCGGCGCGCACGGCGAGCGCCACCATGGCGATCGCGGCCCGCACCGAGGCGCCCTTGCGAAAGCGCGGGTCGCTGCGCGTGGCGCGGGTCAGGGCGACCGCCGCGTCGACCAGGGCGAGGTCGTCGCAGCCGGTCTCGCGGCGCACGATCTCGGTCTCCTCGTCGACATTCTGGTAGTCGAGGCCGACGTGTTCGAAGCGGTCGAGCAGCGCCTCGGAGAGGTGACCGGTGGCGATGTACTCGACCGGGTTCTGCGTGGCCACCACCTGAAACCCCGGCGCGGCCCGCACCTCGCCGATACGCGGCACGATGAGCAGGCCTTCGTCGAGCGCCGGCAGCAGCACGTTCTGCACGGCCTCGGGCATGCGGTTGAGCTCGTTGACGAACAGCACGGAGCCCTCGCGCATGGCCTGCACCAGCGGACCGGCGAAGAAGGTGTCGTCGCAGTAGCCCTTGGCCAGCACGAGCGGCGGGTCGAACCAGCCGGTGAGCTTGCTCTCGGAGTAGCGGTCGTCGCCGTCGACGCGCACGACGCCGCGCCCGATGTGGGCGCACACCGCCAGGGCGACCGTGGTCTTGCCCACGCCCACGGGCCCCTCGAGCAGCAGATGGCGGTCGCAGAGCAGCACGGCGAGCGCCATCGAGAGCTCGTCGGCGCGGCCGACGATGCCATGGATGCGCTGGATCTGTCCGACGGGGTTCATGCTGCTGTCAGCATATCGCAGGCCGACGGCCCGGGCTCCCCGGGCGGCGTGCCGGCGGGCGGGCCGCCTGCTGTGCGTGCGCGCCGCGGTGCTCGACCGCGCTGAGCGGGCGGGCGGGCGGGCCGTCAGGTCAAGCCGCGCCCACGACGATGCTGGCCACCATCACGGCCAGCACCGCCGTCGTGACCGCCACAAAGCGCCAGTCGCGCGCCACGGCGAAGGCGACGATCGAGCCGGCCACGCGAATGAACGGGGTGAGGATGAGCGCGAGCAGGCCGAGCGAGTAGAAGCCGGCGGCGCGCAGGTGCAGGGCCGCGCGCCAGGCGGCCGGCGCCCTGAGGCTGTGCACCGCGAGGCCGCCACGACCGGCCGCCGACAGCGCCAGGCCGACTAGCAGCAGCGCCAGGCCGAGCGCGACACCGGCGACCAGCGTGTGGTGCACGACCGTGTCGATGTCGGCGGCGCGCCGTCGTGCCTCTCCCCCGCCGTCGCCGGGGCCGCCGCCCTCATCGCGCGCGTCGGCCCCATCATCCCAGGGCCCGCCGTCGTGCCTGTCGCCGGCCATCAGATGCCGAACGCCTTGAGCGCCATCTGCACCGCGAACACGGCGAGCAGCACCTCGAACACGCGGCGCAGCAGCGCGGCGCTCACGCGGCTGGCGATGCGAGTGCCAAGCTGCGCGCCGACCAGGATGCCGAGCGCCGCCGGCACGGCGTAGCGCGGCTCGACCAGGCCGCGGCCGAAGAAGATGAGCGCCCCCGTGGCCGCCGTGACGCCGATCATGAGGTTGCTCGTGGCGATGGCAGCGCGCAGCGGCACGCGCATGAGCAGCGTCATGACCGGCACCTTGATGGCGCCCCCGCCCACGCCGAGCAGCCCCGAGACGTTGCCCGCCACGAAGCTCAGCGCGAGCCCGCCGGGAAGGTGGTCGACCCCATAGGCGACCTCCTGGCCGGTGTCGGGCTCGACGAACGAGCCGCCCAGCGCCGAGCGCGGGTCGACCGGCAGCGGCAGCGGCGGCTTGCGCTCCATGCTGATCAACACGTAGACGAGGACGGCGGCAAACACCGCGTAGATCGCCCGGCCGCTCACCAGGATGGCGGTGACGCCGCCCGCCAGGGCGCCCAGCGTGGTCGCCACTTCGAGGGTCATGCCCAGGCGGCTGTTGGTGAAGCCGCGCGCCACGTAGACGATCTGCGAGGCCGACGAGGTGACGACCACGCAGACCAGGCTGGTGCCGATGGCGCTCTTCACCGGCACGTTGAGAAACAGGGTGAGGACCGGCACGATGACGATGCCGCCGCCCACGCCGAGCATGGCGCCCAGCATGCCGGCGGCTACGGCGACGAGTACGAGGATGACCAGTGTGATCATGGGCGCTCGAGAACGGTCGGCAGTGGCGGCGGAGGGACCGCCGACAGCCGCCTGCCGGCCGACGGCCGCGAACCGACAAAGACTGGTGCCGGAGGTGGGAGTCGAACCCACACGGGCGCTGGCCCGGGCGATTTTAAGTCGCCGGCGTCTACCGTTCCGCCACTCCGGCCGGGTGCCTTCCGCCCATGGTCGGCATCATACGTGCGAAGCTCGGAGCGCGCCAGCGAAGGGATCGTGCAGGTCCCGGCGCGGCCGCCTCAGCCGCCGGCGAGCCACAGGGCGACGCCGTCGAGCAGGTCGGCCTCGCTCACCGTACGCCGTGCAGGTCGAACAGGCGGCACACCTCGCGCGCCAGCAGCACGCCGGCGAGGATCACGTCCTCCCTGCCGGGCTGGATGCCGGCCAGCCGGCCGCGCGCCGCGCTCGGCAGACTGCCGGAACGTCGCGCATCGCAGCGTCGAGGTCGGCGAGCGTCAGCTCGTGGCCGTGGACCAGCGCCCGGTCGTAGGTGCGCAGGCGCGAGCTTGTGAGCCACCAGGGTCGTGAACGTGCCGGCCAGGCCGATCCCCTGCCCCACCGCGGCGCGCACGTCGCCGCGGGACGGCGGCAGCCAGCGCCGACGCGCACGAAGGCCTCGGCGGCGCGCCACTGCGCCTTCGTCGGGCGGGTCCGACAGCAAAGAAACGCTCGGTCAGCCGCACCACGCCTATGTCGAGGCTGCAGACGAAAGACGGCGCGGGCGCCGGCGGCGCGCCGACCGCCAGCTCGAGGCTGCCGCCGCCGATGTCGATGACGGCGACGGCCGGGCGTCCTGGCGGCGGCCCGCCTGCGAGGGCCGGCGACGTCCCGCGGCCGGGCACTCGTGACCCACGCGGTCGGTCGAGGCCCCCGCCGCGCTCACCGCTCCGGCGAACGACAGCGCCGCCTCTTGCTTCGCCGCTGAAGATGGTCGCCAGGGCAGGTCGAACTCGTTCCGTGAGGCCGTCGAGAAAGGCGCGGCCGTCGGCGGCGTCGCGCAAGACGCTGGTCGCCACCAGCAGCCGCGCGTCGGGGGCGTAGGCCGCCACCCTGCGCAGCGTAGCCCGCCAGGCAGCCTCGCGTGCGCGCCGCGGCGTCGGGGTCGATGCGCCGCTGCCGGTCGACGCCGGCGCCCAGGCGGGTCACCGTCGTCAGCGCGAGCGACGTCGCGCACGACCCCCTGCTCGACCGCGGCGAGCAGCAGCCGCGCCGAGTTGGTGCCCAGATCGACCACCGCGACCTTCACGGCCTCCCCACTCCCCTGTTCTCGCGGCGGCCGTACACCGCGGGGCTCACGGCACTCGCCGTGCTCACCGCGCTCGCAACGGATCGCCGGCGGCCTTGCACGCCTCACCCATGCAGCAGGCCCGCGCCGGGTAGAGCGGCGCCGCTGCCGTGAGGATGCGCTCGCCGAGCAGGTAGCCGGGGCGCGCCAGCGCGTGCGCGGCGTGGGCGTGCAGGCACTTGAGCGACGCAGGCCGGGCGACGCCGCCGATCCCGGTGGCGAGCGAGGCGCCGCCGTCACGCTGGGGCGCGGCGCACCGCGCCGCCAGGGAGCGCCGGCGGCGGCGCTCGTAGGCGGTGGCCGCGAGCAGCGACTGGTGCGAGCTCCTCGTCGGCGGCGGCCAGCGCCTCGAAGCGCCCCACACCGCCGGCGCTCTCGAGCACGCCGACGGCGGCCACCAGCGCCGGGCAGGTCGCCCAGAAGAGGGTCGGGAACGGCCGGCCGCCGGCGTCGTAGGGCAGGTTCTCGACCACGGCGGGCGCGCCCCAGGGGCAGCGCGCCGCCACGCGGCGCAGCGGCCGGGGCTCACGACCGAGCTGGAGCGCGACGCAGGCGAGGTCGCGGGGCGCCGGCGGGCGGGCCGACGCACGCGTCATTCGCGAAGGGTGTGCCAGAGGTCGCTCAGGCGGGCAAGCAGCGAGGGCGCCGCCGAAGCCGCGGCGGCGCGCCGCGCGGCGCTGCTCGTGGTCTTGGCCTTGGGCAGGCCCTTGACCACGAAGGCCTGCAGGCCGGCGGGCACGAGCTGATACTGCTCGCGGGCCTGGCGGGTGATGTAGTCGCGGGTGCGCATGAGGCCGAGCTGGGTGTGCAGCGCCTTGTTGGTCGCCTGGGCCTGATGCAAGGCGGTGACCTGGCGGTCGTAGCGGTCCTGCTGGGCAAAGAAGGCGCGCAGCGGCGAGACGTAGAACGCCGCGGCGACGAGCAGCAGGGCGAGCGCGGCGAGCCGCAGCGGGCGCAGCTCGACCGGTGAGCCGCGGCGCCGCCGGGCGCGGGCGACCTGGTCGCCCGCGCCCGGCGGCTTGCGGTGTGAAGTGGCGTGCGCCGCGCGACCCTCGCGGGTCGCGCGGCGCGACGATGCGGCTGCTACGTGAAGCCATACCGCTTGAGTTCGCCCGCGCCTGCGCTTTCCCTGCCCCGCCGACGTTGGCGAACGTGGCGCGCCGCGGGCTCTCGGCCGCCCGGGCGCGACGAAGTCACGCCTGCCCGAGCGGCAGCGACGAGCTCGTTTCGGACGCCTAGCGGCTCAGGTTGTAGAACGCGCTGAGGCCCGGGAACGCGGCGGCCTCGGCGAGCATCTCCTCGATACGCAGCAGCTGGTTGTACTTGGCGACGCGGTCGGTGCGCGACGGCGCGCCGGTCTTGATCTGGCCGGCGTTGGTGGCCACCGCGACGTCGGCGATGGAGACGTCTTCGGTCTCGCCCGAGCGGTGCGACACGACGGCCGTCCAGCCGGCGCGCTTGGCCATCTCGATGGCGTCGAGCGTCTCGGAGAGCGTGCCGATCTGGTTGAGCTTGATGAGCACCGAGTTGGCGCAGCCCATCTCGATGCCGCGCTCGATGCGCTCGGTGTTGGTCACGAAGATGTCGTCGCCGACGATCTGGATGCGGCTGCCGAGGGTGTCGGTCATGAGCTTGAAGCCGTCCCAGTCGTCTTCGGCCATGCCGTCTTCGATCGAGATGATCGGGTACTTGTCGACGAGGTTGGCGTAGAAGTCGACCATGCCGGCCGAGTCGAGCGTGCGGCCCTCGCCGGTAAGCTCGTACTTGCCGTCGACGAAGAAGCTGCTGGCGGCGGGGTCGAGGGCGATGAAGATGTCTTTGCCGGGCTCGTAGCCGGCCTTTTCGATGGCGGCGACGATGGCCTGGATGGCCTCTTCGTTGGAGCCCAGGTTGGGGGCGAAGCCGCCCTCGTCGCCGACCGCAGTCGACAGGCCGCGGGCCTTGAGCACGCCGGCCAGGCTGTGGAAGACCTCGGCGCCCATGCGCAGCGCCTCGGCGAAGCTGGTGGCGCCGGCCGGCATGGCCATGAACTCCTGCAGGTCGACGTTGTTGTCGGCGTGCTTGCCGCCGTTCATGATGTTCATCATGGGCACCGGCAGCAGGTGCGCGTTGCAGCCGCCGATGTACTGGTAGAGCGGCATCTGCACGGCCGCGGCGGCCGCGTGGGCGGTGGCCAGCGAGGCGCCCAGAATGGCGTTGGCGCCGAGGTTGGCCTTGTTGGGCGTGCCGTCGAGGGCGATGAGCGTCTGGTCGACGATGCGCTGGTCGGTGGCGTCGAGGCCAAGGAGCTCCTCGGCGATCTCGTTGTTCACGTGGTCGACGGCCTGCAGCACGGATTTGCCGCCGTAACTGTCGCCACCGTCGCGCAACTCGACTGCCTCGTACTCGCCGGTCGAAGCGCCCGAGGGCACCGCGGCGCGCCCGGCTGCGCCGGACTCGAGCTCGACTTCGACCTCGACCGTGGGGTTGCCCCGCGAGTCGAGGATCTGTCGGCCGACGACGTCGACGATGATGGTCATGTGCTGTCCTCCTGGTGATCGCTGTAAAGACCGCCTTCGCCCGATTTGGCGCGGCGGTAGTAGTCGTCTTGTTGTGTCAGGTCGAGCTTAGCCCACTCCTGGCCTTCGCGTCGCGCCAGCTCGGCCGCGCTGTCGACCCGCCGGATGAAGCGGGCGCAGGCCTCGCGCAGCGCGATCTCGGGGTCGATGCCCGCCTTGCGCGCCACGTTCACCGTGGCGAACAGCAGGTCGCCGAACTCGTGACGCAGCCGCTGCTCGAGCTGTGCCAGCCCGGCGCGCCCTTCGCCCGACATGAGCAACGGACCCTCGAGCAGCGCGGCCAGCTCGTCGTGCTCTTCGGCGATCTTGGGGAACGCCTCGAGGACCGTGTCCCAGTCAAAGCCCACCGCGGCGGCTCGTTGCTGTACTTTACGCGCCAGCAGCAGACCGGGCAGCGTTGCCGGCACGTTGTGGAACACGCCCTCGCGGCCCTCGGCGTCGCGCTTGACGCGCTCCCACACGCCGCGCACCTCGCTGGCCGTCTCGGCAACCTCTTCGCCGAAGATATGCGCGTGGCGGCGGATGAGCTTGGTCTTCGATCTCGGCCGCCACGCTGCCCAGGTCGCCGGCGTGCTGCTCTTCGAGCAGGCGGCTCAGAAAGTAGACCTGGAACAGCACGTCGCCGAGCTCGTCGTGCTGGTCGTCGAGGCGCTCCGCCATGATCACTTCGGCGAGCTCGTAGACCTCTTCGATCGTGTAGGACACGATGTCCATGGCGCGCTGCTCGCGGTCCCACGGACACTGCTCGCGCAGCACGGCCGTGATGTGGCGCAGCGAGACGAGCTCTTGAGCGACGAGGCAGTCGTCGAAGGCTGCGGGCCCGGGCACCGTCTCGAGCGGCAGTCCGCGGGCGAGGGCGTGAGCCCGCACCGCGCGGGCGAGGGCCGGCCCGCGGCTGCCGGCGATGCACAGGGTGACCGTGCCCGCCGTGCCCCGTTCGCAGACCGCCTGCACGTCGTCGATGCCGAACTCGCCGGCAGCCGGCCCGCCGACGGCCTCGGTGATGAGCGCGACGAGATCGGCCGGAAGGTCGCGGGGCAGCAGCACGGCGCCGCCGCCGAGCGCGCGCAGCGATGCTGCGGGAGCGAGCTCGACGGCGGCGCCGACGTACAGCAACCGTATGCTCATGCCTGTTGCCGGGTCGGCACGGCGCGCTGCGGCGCCCTTACTTGCTTGACGACGGCGACGGGGCCGGAGATGCGGTCAGCGTGTCGGGGTTGAAGCCCGCCGCGTAGTAGATCTTGGCGGCCTTCTGGGCCTTGGCCAGCCACGTGGACCAGGCCTTCTGCTGCATCTGGCTGGTGAGCGTGCTCTTGATGGCGGCCTTGGAGCCCGCGTAGGTGGACGCCTTGGCCGGCGTGATCTTGGTGACCTCGATCACGTGCCAGCCGTACTGCGAGTGGACCGGCGCCGAGACCGTGTTGATCTTGAGCGAGAAGGCGGCGTCTTCGAAGGGCTTGACCATCTGGCCACGCTTGATGGCGCCGAGGCTGCCGCCGCTGTTCTTGGTGCCGGTGTCGGTCGAGTACTTCTTGGCGACCTCGGCCCAGTTGGCGTTGGTGTTGTTGGCGGTGAGCAGGGCCTGCACCTTCAGGGCCTCGGCCTTGGTCTTGACCAGGACGTGGCGCACCGTGCGCGTGGCGGCCTGGTCGAAGGTCGACTTGTTGGCCTTGTAGTAAGCCTGCATCTGCGCCTCGGTCGGCGTAGAGGTGCCGATGATCTTCTGGTAGAGCTTCTGGCCGATCAGCGAGTCTTTGACGTAGGTCTTGAGCTGCGCCTGGTCCATGCCGGCCTTCTGGGCGGCGGCGTACATCTTTTGCGTGCCGCCGTACTGGGTGGCGATCTGGGCGAGCTGCGTCTGCACCTGCGCGTCGGTGACGCTGATCTTGTCTTTATCGGCCGCGTTCAGGACGACCTGCTGCTGGACGAGGTAGTTGACGATCTCGGCGGCGTAACGGTTGTAGGTGGTGGTGCCGGGGCTGGGGAACGCCGGCTGGCCGCTCTGTCCGGCGCTCGCTTTGGCCTGATTGATGTACTGGTCGAACTGCGCCTGGGTGATCGGCACGCCGCCGACCGTGGCGATGGCGCCCTGCGGGACCTTGCCGCCGCAACCGGCAGCGACGAGGACAGCAAGACCCAGGAAGAGCGCGAGCGCGACCAAGGCGAGTTTCTTCATAAACGGCCTCTTTCGGAAGTTTAGCGGATCAGCTGTCGTGAGTCCTGATTATAGCATCGAGGGTCGAACCCACCCAGGTGAGTATCGGCTCAGCTTCGCTGCGCTTGAGCGCCGTGAGCATGCGTTTCTGCTTGAAATAGAGGTATTCGTCGCTCGCCGCGCGCAGCGCCGCCGCCCAGGCGTCGTCCAGGTCGAGGCCCTCGACCTGCAGGCGCCCGCCGCGGTAAACGACGGCGGCGGCGCGCAGCGCCGCCGCCTTCAGCCGGATCGACTGCAGCTGCAGCAGGTTCTCGACGGGCTCGGGCGGCGCGCCGAAGCGGTCGGTGAGCTCGGCCCTGACCTCGTCCAGGGCGCGCGGGTCGTGCGACTGCGCGATGCGCCGGTGGGCGTCGATCTTGGTGGCCTCGTAGGCGATGTAGTCGGGCGGCACGTAGGCGGTCACCGGGATCTCGAGACGCACCAGCGGCAGGCTGGCCGGCGGCTCGCCGCGCTGCTCGGCGACGGCCTCCTCGAGGAGCTGGGCGTACATCTCGAAGCCGATGGCCGCGACCTGGCCGGACTGCTCGTCGCCGAGCAGGTTGCCGGCGCCGCGGATCTCGAGGTCGCGCATGGCGATCTTGAAGCCCGAGCCCAGCTCGGTGTAGTCGGACAGCGTGCGCAGGCGGGCGGCGGCGTCGGCGGTCAGGTACTCCTCGCTCGGATAGAGCAGATAGGCGTAGGCGTACTGGTCGCTGCGCCCTATGCGGCCGCGGATCTGGTAGAGCTGGGCGAGCCCCAGCATGTCGGCGCGCTCCACGATCAGCGTGTTGGCGGTGGGCACGTCGATGCCGCTCTCGATGATCGACGTCGAGACCAGCACGTTGGCCTCGCCCGAGAGAAAGCGCAGCATGACCTTCTCGAGCTCGCGCTCGTGCATCTGGCCGTGGCCGACCGCTATGCGCGCCGCCGGCACCAGGTCGCGCACCTGCTCGGCCGCCTGGTCGATGGTCTCGACCCGGTTGTGCAGGTAGAACACCTGGCCGTCGCGGGCCAGCTCCTTCTCGATCGCGGTGCGCACGAGGTCGTCGCGGAACTCGCCGATGTAGGTGCGCACCTCGTGGCGGCCGCGCGGCGGCGTCTCGATGACCGAGATGTCGCGAATGCCGGTGAGGCTCATCTGCAGGGTGCGCGGGATGGGCGTGGCCGACAGGCTGACGACGTCGACCTGCATCTTGAGCTGGCGCAGGAGCTCCTTCTGGCGCACGCCGAAGCGCTGCTCCTCGTCGACGATCACGAGGCCCAGGTCGCGCGGCGCGACGTCGCGCGACAGCAGGCGGTGCGTGCCGATCAGCACGTCGACCTTGCCCTTGTTGAACTCGGCGAGGATGCGCCGCTGCTCGGCGGCGGTGCGAAAGCGCGAGACCATGTCGACGCCCACCGGCAGCTCGCGAAAACGCTCGCTGAAGGTCAGGTAGTGCTGCTCGGCGAGGATGGTGGTGGGCACCAGCATGAGCGTCTGCTTGCCGCCCTCGGCGGCCTTCAGGGCGGCGCGCAGGGCGACCTCGGTCTTGCCGTAGCCCACGTCGCCGCAGATGAGGCGGTCCATGGGGTGGGCGGCCTCCATGTCGTTCTTCACGTCGTCGATGGCCTCGGCCTGGTCGTCGGTCTCCTCGAACTCGAAGTTGTCCTCGAGGCGGCGCGTGAGCTCGCCGTCGGGCGAGAAGGCGTGGCCGGGCACCGCCTGGCGCGCGGCGTACAGGGTGAGCAGCTCGCCGGCCATCTCGGCGACCGCCTTGCGGGCCCGCGTCTTGACGGCCAGCCAGGCCGTGCCTCCGAGGCGGTTGAGCGGCGGCGCCGAGCCGCTGGCGCCGATGTAGCGCGTGACCTTGCCGATCTGGTCGTGGGGCACGAAGAGCTTGTCCTCTTCTTTGAAGGCCAGGAAGAGGTAGTCGCGGGTGACCCCGGCCACGGTGCGCGTCTCGATGCCCGAGAACAGGGCGATGCCGTGGTCTTCGTGCACGACGAAGTCGCCGGGTTTGAGGTCGAAGAACGAGGTGAGGCGGGCGCCGCCGCCAAAGCGCGGCCCCGACGGCGCGGCCCGCAGCAGGCTGTGCTCGCCGATGACGGCGAGCTTGAGCTCGCTCGAGATGAAGCCCTCGCGCAGCGCGGCCGCCACGAAGTAGACGCCGGCGGGCAGGCCGAGGCCGACCGCCGGGGCGGGGCCGTCCTCGCGCAGCTTCTCGGCTTCGAGCTGCGTGACGACCAGGGTCTTCATGCGGTAGCCGGCCCGCGTGGCCTCGCCGGGGTGGCGGAACGTGACGAACACGCGGTAGCCGTCGTCGGCCAGGCGGCGCAGGTCGCGCTCGGCGGCCGAGATGTCGCGCCCGGCCGCCTGCGGCCGGGCGGCGTGGAACTGGCACGCGCTGCTCGCGCTGCACGAGCTCGACCGACACCGCGTCGGACAGCAGGCGGCGCACCTCGAGCAGGGGCAGGTAGAAGTCTTCGCGCAGCTCGCCGGGCAGGGCCACCGACAGTTCCGAGTCGAAGCCGGCCAGCGAGCGCACCACGTCGTCGGGGCCGACCGTGGCCAGGCGCAACGCGCGCCGCTCGCTGATGCCGGCGAGGTCGATGAAGCGCGCCGAGAGGCGCGCCAGGGCGCGCGTCTCGGCGCGCCGGTAGGCGTCGTCGGGAGCCTCGTCGCGACCGGCGAGCTCCCACGAGGCGAGCTCCTGCGACACGGCGGTCTGCACGTCGTCGCCGGTCGGGTCGACCTCGGTGGCCGTGGTCACGAGGCACTGCTCGACCTCGGCGACGGCGCGCTGCGAGAACACCGAGAAGCGGCGCAGCGACTCGACCGTGTCGCCCCAGAACTCGACGCGCACGGGGTCGCCGGTCGACGGGTAGACGTCGACGATGCCGCCCCGTACGGCGAACTCGCCGCGCTCGCGCACCTGCTCGGCGCGCTCGTAACCCAGGCTGGCGATCGCGGCGAGCACCTCGTCGTAGGGCGCCTCGGCGCCCTTGACCAGAGCGAGCGGCGCCGGCTGCAGGGCGAGCGGGATGAAGCGCTCGAGGGCCGCGACGGCGTCGGCGACGACCACGCCGCCGTCGCGCTCGAGCGCGGCGAGCGCCCGCTGGCGCTGACCGAGCACATGCGCCGCCGGCGCCACGTCGGCGCCGTAGAGCACGCCGCGCGCCGGCAGCGTCTCGACGTCGCGCTCGAGGTAGGCGGAAAGCTCGGCGGCCAGGCGCGCCGCCTGCTCGGCGTCGGGCACGATCACGAGCCAGCCGGGGGCTTCGACCGCGCGGATGAGGCCGGCCAGCACGTAGGGCGCGTAGAAGCTCGGGGCGTACAGCGATGAGCCCCGGCGCAACGCGCCGGCAGCCTTGGCGAACCGCTCATCGCTTGTCAGGTAGTCGAGAAACATGGCCGCACACGCCGAAAGCCCCGGCGCGCCCGGCGCCGGGGTCAGTCGATGGCGGAGTCGATTGTACCCGACCAGCGGGACGACGCACCCGTAGAGGTCCGGCGCCGGCCGATGCTGGGCGCCTGCCGATGCTGGCACCTGCCGATGCTAGGCGCCTGCCGATGCTAGGCGCCTGCCGATGCTGGGCGCCGGCTGATCCTGGGCGCCGGTGCCCGCCGGCCCCGGTCGCCCGCCGGCGCCGGTGCGCGTCGAGCCTAGTCGCCTGCCGGCCCCGCCGGCTTGCGCGGGCGCTTTTTGGCTTTGGGGGCGCCGGGCATGGCCGCCTGGTTCTGGGCCAGCCAGCGGTCGACGCCGTCGCCGTGAGGCTGGTCGCCGCCGGTCGTCGAGGACTTGACCTCGTCGACCGCAGCGGGCTGCGCCTGGGTGGCGGCCGCGATCGTCACGTCGAGCGCCGCGCCCGCGGCGCTCGTGACGGCGCCGGTGGCGACCGGCGCGGTGACGCTGGCCGTAGCGGGCGCGGCCGCCTCGCCAGTCGGCGACCCGGCGTCGGCGGTGGCCGCCGTCGATGCGTCGAGGGCGGCCTTGAGCGCGGCGGCCGCGTCGTCGATGGGAGCGGCGACCACGGCCGGCGGGGATACCGGGTCGGCGGCCAGCTTCTCGAGGAGCTGGTCCTTGATGGCGTCGATGGCGGCCTGCCGCTCGGGGCTCTCCTCGTGAGCGCTGAAGTCGACGCCCAGCTTCTCGCTGGTTGTCAGGGTCATGAGCAGACCCAGGAGGTTGGAGAAGGCGCTCGTGCCGTCGTGGCCGTCGCCGTCGCCCATGCTGATCACCGTGCTGGGCACGATCTGCACGCCCGACTCCTGGATGGCCGCGGCGACGCGCGCCATGACGTCTTGCGCGACCTGGTAGCCGGGGCCGCCGTAGGCCTTGACCTGCTCGCTCACGGCGATCGCCTTGCCCAGGCCGATCTTGGCCTCGGCCACGCCCTGGGCCTCGGCGATGACCTGGATCTTGCGGGCGTCGGCGGTCGCCAGGGTGGTGATCTTCTGGCCCTCCTGGATGGCCTTCACGGCCTCGGCCTTGCCGGCGTTCTCGGTGATGGCGATCTGAATGGCCGACTGGGTGAGCTGCGTCTGCTGGGCGGCGGTCGCCTGCGCCTCGTTCAGGTCTTTCTCTTTTTCGGCCGCCTTCTGCTGGCGGTCGTAGGTGATGACCTGCTCGTCGGCGATCTGGCGGTCGCGCAGCTGCGAGAGGATCTGCTCGATCTTCTGGTCGGTGTCGGAGGCGTGCGGCGTGCCGATCAGCACCTCTTCCAGGCGCAGGTTGTAGCGCGCGAACTTCTCGCGCATCTGCTCGGTCGACTGGTCCTGAATGTCGCTGCGCCGCTGGATGAGCTCGATCAGGGTCATGCGCTGGCCCACGTTCTTGAAATACGAGCCGACCATGGGGTCGAGGGTCTGCTCGACGAGCCGCTGGATGTTGCCGAAGCGCTGAATGACGAGCGGCGCCTCGCGATAAGGGATCTGGATGACCACCGACAGTGGCAGGGTGGGCTCGAAGGCGTCTTTGGTGATCAGGCCGATCTCGGACAGGTTCTGGTCGAAGCCGTGCGGGCCGGCCTCGTTGGTGATCCACTTGAGCACGAAGTTGGTGACCGGCACCTTCTCGACACGGCCGGCATAGGTGTTGAAGGCGTACTTGCCGGGCATCAGCGGCTCCTGCCAGACGCCCTTCTTGCCGGCTTCGACGAGCTCGCCGTGGCGGAACTCGTCGCCGCTCGCGTCTTCGCCCTTCTCGCCGAAGAACGACACCACGACGCCGGTCCAGCCGATCTCGATGACGGTCTTGGGCACGAACTCGACCGTGGCGAAGAGGCGGTTGACGAAGTAGGTGCCGTCGGTCAGGACCTGGTACTGCTTGCCGCGCAGGCCGCCCGCCGCGAGGAACTTCTCGGGGTCCTGGAAGTTGTTGTGGAAGGTCTCGGACTTGGGGTCGGTGCCCACCAGCGGGGCGATGATCTCGTTCTGCGGCAGCGAGGGACCGTCGTGGACGGTGACGATGCCCACCACGTCGCCCTGGCGCTCCGACTCGGAGCGCTTTGGTTCGTCGGCGCCTTCGGGCGAGTCTTCGCCGGCCCAGCGGTCGGTCTTGCGCTGCGCGTCGGACAGCTGCACCAGGTCGTTGCTACCGCCGCCTATGACGACCGGCCGAAACCCCTGGATCTTGTCGAGGGCGGCGCCCATGCGCTCGATGATGTCGCGGTCGTTGCCGTCGAGCGCCATGAAGTAGAGGCGCTGCTCGCTGAGCACGACGAACTGGATGAGGTTGAGGGCATAGGTACCTTCGCGCAGGATGGCCCGCTGCGGACCGCGCTGGCCGCCCTTCTCGATGAAGAAGCGCACGTCTTCGAAGCTGTTGCCCTGCACGACCTTGCCCAGGGTCTGCTCGGGGCGCAGCGGCTGGCCGTCGCGCGCGAACACGTAGCCGATCTGACCCTGCGGGATAGTGACCAGGGGCGCCCGGTGTATGCGGTACTGGATGCGGCTGCGCAGGTGGATCCCGCCGCGCAGCACGTCGGGCTGGTAGCCGGCCTCGCCGTTCAGGGCGATGATCGCCTTGTCGAGGGAGCCCTTGTGCGAGAAGCGTTTTTCGACGAGGCCCACCTCGTCGCTTTTGATCAGCGTGATGCCGATGACGAAGTGGCTGCCGAGCCACAGCACGGCGACCACGATGACGAGAATGACCAGCGTCAGGACCATGGACCCCCCTCGAGTGTCGGTCGGTCCCGCAAGGCGCCGGACCGCGGTCCATCCTAGCACCGCCTGCGGCGGCTGCAACGACCGCCAGAGCGACTCGCTAGAGCGACTCCATGCCGGCGGTCGTCTCGAGCAGGGCGATCTCGGCGTCGAGGTCGATGACGTCGCGCAGCGCGAGGTTCACGAGCTCGCGGTCGAAAGCCTGCTGGACCGTGTCGAGCGCCACGATCGCGCGCTCGAGGACGGGCTCGACCTGGGCGGGGTCGAGGCGCTTGCCGGCCAGGTCGGCATACCCGGCCACGATGCGCCCGGCGGCGTCGAGGTAGTAGGTCAGGAAGGCGCGCGCCAGGCCGAGGCGGCGAGGGTCGTCGCGCAGCTCGGCCAAGATGCGCTGAGCCGTGCGACACAGCGCGTCGACGCGGGCGCGCACCGGCGGGGCGTCGATGCCGCGCCCGGTGGCGGCGATCTCGTCGACCGTCGCCTGCGCCGCCTCGAGCGTGCGCACGACGTCGGCGTCGAGCCCGCTCGGCAGCTCCAGGCGCTCGGTCTCGAAGCTGCCGTCGGGGGCGGCGGGCAGCAGCCCGGCGGGCCCGCCGGCCAGCATGACGGCGCGGTACTGTCCGCGCACCAGCACGGCGTGCAGGATGGAGATCACCCAGGTCGTGAGGGCCACCGCGACGAGCGGCCAGAACAGGGCGGTCCCGTAGAAGGCGGCCACGAGGATGGGCGGGACGGCGTAGATGATGCCCGCCACCAGCCACTCGACGCGCCGGGCGCGCAGCCCGATGTAGATGAAGGCCAGCCAGCTGAGCAGGCCGAACGGCAGGGTGAGCACGATCCACAGCGAGTGCCGCCAGGCGGCGGCGGGGCCGGTGCGGCGGCGCAGCGCAAAGCTGCGCGCCGCGTCGATGGTGAGCTGCGTCTGCTCGTCGCCGTCGCCCTCGGGCGGCCTGAGCTGCTGCACGTCGCGCACGGCGCTCGCCGGGTGGCCGAACTGGCACTCGCCGTAGGTGTTCAGCCACACCCAGCGCCGGCAGACCTCGCAGTAGCCCCCGAGTGGCATCGCCTACTCCGCGTTCAGCCGGCTCATGGCTTCGTCGATGCCCTCGGCCGCCCAGAGCTCGACGGCGTCGGCCGAGCGCCCCACGAGGTCGTCGACCTCGGCGCGCGGCTCGCTGAAACGGCCCAGCACGTAGTCGGCCACGATGTCGGGCTCGGTGCTCGCCGGGCGCCCCACGCCCATGCGCACGTGATCGAAGTCGCGCCCGACCAGCTCGAAGAGGCTGCGGATGCCGTTATGGCCGCCGTGGCCGCCGGCGTGCGTAAGGCGCAGCCGGCCGAAGGGCAGGTCGATATGGTCGTGCACGACGAGCAGCTGGGGTTCGCCCAGACGCAGGTCGCGCAGGGCGGCGGCCACGCTGCGACCGGACTCGTTCATGTACGTGGTCGGTATGAGCAGCCCGACGCCGCGGCCGGCTATGGAGCCGGCCGCGTAGCGTCCGCTGTAGGCCCGCTTGGCGCGCGGGAACCCGTGCCGGGTAGCCAGGGCCTCGACGACCAGAAAGCCGGCGTTGTGCCGCGTGTAGGCGTACTGGGAACCGGGGTTGCCGAGGCCGACGACGAGCAGCTCGACCGGCTGCCCCGGCGACGGAGTGCGACCCGCGCGGCCGGCCGTGAGCGTCTACTCCTCGGACTCGCCCTCGCGCTCGCCCACGACTTCGGGCTCGGCGGCAGCTTCGCCCTCGACGGGCTCCTCTTCGGCGAGTCGCGGCGCCAGCACTGAGCACACGACGTCGTCGGGGTCGTCGAGGATGGTGACGTTCTCGGGCGCCGTGAGGTCGGAGACGTGCGCCACGTCGCCCACGTCGAGCTTTTCGACGTTGAGCGTGAGGTGCTCGGGGATGTCGGTCGGCAGGGCGCTCACGGTCACCTCGCGCGAGATGATGTCGAGCAGGCCGCCGTTCAGGCTGACGCCGACGGGCGTGCCCTCGAGGGTGACGGTCACGTTCGACTCGATGGCCTCGGTGAGGTCGATCTCCTGGAAGTCGACGTGGGTCACGATGTGCTTGACCTTGTCGAGCTCGAACTCCTTGACGATCGCGACGTGGGCCTTGCTCGTGCCCTCGATCGTGACGTCGAGCACGGCGTGCATGCCGGCGCCGGTGCCGACGGCGGCGCGCAAGGCGTGCTCTTCGACGGCGATGCTCACTGCCGGCTTGCCCGAGCCGTACAGGACGGCCGGAATGAGGCCGCGGCGGCGCAGACGGCGCGCTTCGCGGCTGCCATCGACGTCGCGGGGGTGTACGACGAGTTTGACTCGATCCATGTTGTCTGTCTCCTGCTAGAAGAGAGCGTTCTCGCCGGCGAACAGCTCACTGACCGATTCGCCTTCGAACACGCGCTTGATTGTGTCGGCGAGGATACTCGCCACGGACAGGACTTTGATCTTGGTGTCGGTCACGTTGAGCACGACCGGCAGGGTGTCGGTGACCACGATCTCTTTGACGGGCGACGCGGCGATACGCTCGCGCGCCGGGCCCGAGAAGATGCCGTGGGTCGCGGTGACGTAGACCTCGCTGGCGCCGTGCTCGTAGAGGGTGTCGATGGCGTTCACGACGGAGCCGGCGGTGTCGATCATGTCGTCGACCACGATGGCCACCTTGCCGTCGACGTCGCCAATGAAGTGCATGGTCTCGGCCACGTTGTGGGCCGGGCGCATCTTGGTGAGCACGGCGAGGTCGGCGTCGAGGCGGTTGGCGAAGCGCTTGGCGAGCTTGACGCCGCCGGCGTCGGCCGACACGGCGACGAGCTCGGCGTCGCCCAGGCCGCGGTAGCGGAAGTAGTCGGCCAGGATGGGCACGGCCGTCATGTGGTCGACTGGGATCTCGAAGAAGCCCTGGACCTGGCCCTGGTGGAGGTCCATCGAGAGCACGCGGTCGGCGCCGGCGGCTTCGAGCAGCGTGGCGATGAGGCGCGCCGCGATAGGCTCGCGGGCGGCGCTCTTTTTGTCTTGCCGGGCGTAGGGGAAGTACGGCAGCACCGCGGTCACGCGGTGGGCCGACGCCAGCTTGGCCGCCTGGATCATGATGAGCAGCTCCATGACCTGCTGGTTCAACTTGCCGTGCGGCGACTGCACCAGAAAGACGTCGGCGTCGCGGATGCTCTCTTCGTAGCGCGCGTAGATCTCGCCGTTGGCGAAGGTCTTGAGCAGGATGGGACCGAGCGAGATGCCCAGATGATAGGCGATGGCTTCGCCGAGCTGCGGGTTGCTGCGGCCCGCGAACACCATGAGGCGGCGCTGCGTCGTGCCCACCACATGACACATCTTGTTGGTCACGGCGAATCCCTTCGCGACAAAAAGCCTTGCGGGCCTTGGATTGTACCAGAGGTGCCGGTGTTACCGTGCCGCCAGTCGGCGGCCAGGCTCATTCGGGGCGCGGCCGGCGGCGGTCGGCATAGCCTTCGACGTTCTCCTGACGGCCGCGGGCCACGCCCAGGGCGCCCTCGGGCACGTCTTTGGTGATCACCGAGCCGGCGCCTATGACGGCGCGGTCGCCCACGGCCACCGGCGCCACGAACACGGTGTCGCTGCCCACCCGTACGAAACTGCCGATGGTGGTCGGGTGCTTGCGCTCGCCGTCGTAGTTGGCGGTGATGGTGCCGGCGCCGATGTTGGTGCCGTCGCCGATCGTGGTGTCGCCCACGTAGCTTAAGTGCGGCACCTTGCTGCCCGTGCCCACGCGGCTCTTCTTGATCTCGACGAAGCTGCCCGCCCGCGAGCCCGGCCCGAGCTCGGCGCCGGGCCGCAGGTGCGTGAACGGACCCACGCTCGCGGCCGGGCCTACGTGACAGCCGATCAGGTGCGACGAGATGATGGTGGCGCCGTCGTCGACCGTGACGTCGGCGAGAAAGCAGCCCGGCCCCACCGTGCAGCCGGCGCCGACGACCGTGGCCCCGGTGAGCATGGTCTGCGGCCGCAGGACGGTGTCGCAGCCCACCGTCACGCCCCAGTCGACGTAGGTCGACGCAGGGTCGTCGATCGTCACGCCGTCGAGCATGAGGCGCTCGAGTATGCGGGCCCGCATGATGGCGTTGACCTGGGCCAGGTCGACGCGCGAGTTGACCCCTATGCTGGCCTGCACGTCGGCGGTGAGAAAGGCGGCCACGCGGTCGCCGGCCTGCAGAAAGCGATCGACCAGGTCGGTGAGGTAGTACTCGCCCTGGGCGTTGTCGGCGGTGAGGGTCGGCAGAAAGCGCCGCAGCCCGGCGGCGTCGAACACGTAGAAGCCGACGTTGATCTCGGTGATGGCGAGCTCGCCGGGCGACGCGTCGCGCGCCTCGACGATGGCCGTGAGGTCGCCCCCGGCGTTGCGCACGATACGACCGTACTGCGCGGGGTCGTCGAGCACGACCGTGGTGACGGTCGCCCGGGCCGTGCAGTCGACGTGGTGGCGGCGCAAGCCCGCGAGCAGCTCGGCGCCGGCCAGCGGCACGTCGCCGTTCAAGACCATGACGTCGCCGTCGAAGTCGGCGAGCGGGACCATGCCGGCCCGCACGGCGTCGCCGCTGCCGAGACGCTCGGCCTGCACGGCGCGTTGCGCGCCTGCCGGCAGCACCGCGGCCACGGGATCGTCGTCGCCGGGGCCCGTGACCACGACGAGTCGCGCCGGCTCGAGGGCGGCGGCGGCGTCGAGCACGTAGGCCAGCAGCGGTCGTCCGCAGACGGGGTGCATGACCTTGGGGATCTCGGACTTCATGCGCGTGCCCAGGCCCGCGGCCATGACGATCACGGCCAGCGGCCGGCTCGCGCGCGAAGAAGTTATCGGCTGTTCGGCAGACATGGCATCCGTTCCCATCGCGGCGGTGTGGACGTCGGTGCGCGGCTCGCGGCCGCGGTCTGGCTGGGGCGGGAGGATTCGAACCTCCGATCACGGGACCAAAACCCGTTGCCTTGCCACTTGGCCACGCCCCAGCGGCGCAAGCATTCAGAGGCTCCTGCCCCACGGCAGTCTATCACTTGGGCGAAGATGGCTCCGGCCGAGTCTGGCCCGGCGCGTCGTGGTCGCCGGGCTGCAGGTCGGCGGGGTCGCCGGGCTGCAGGTCGGTCACGTAGACGGCCTGCAGGGGAGCCAGCGCCACGACCGCGCGCTGCGCGCCGGCCGCGCTTGAGAACAGGCCGAACACGCTCGAGCCGCTGCCGCTCATGGCGGCGGCGAAGGCGCCCGCGTCGAGCAGGCGCGCCTTGAGCTCGGCGATCGGCGGGTGGCGCGCCACGACCGGCGCCTCGAGCTCATTGTCGATGACCGCCGTCAGGTCGCGCGGGCGGCGCGCGGCGCTCAGGCGCGCGTAGAGCGCCTGCGTGCGCGCCGCGAACGACCTGCGCTCGGCGAGCGCCGTGCCGGGAGCGTCGGGTCGCCTGGAGAACCAGCGGTAGACGTCGGCGGTCGAGAGGGCGAGACCGGGCAGCGCGATCACGATGTGCAGCGGCTCGGGCAGGACGATCTCTTTGAGCACGGTGCCGCGCCCCATGGCCAGTTGCGGTCCGGGCCAGAGGAAGAAGGGCACGTCGGAGCCGACCGCGCCGGCCACCTCGTAGCGCAGCCGCACCGGCAGGTCGAGCTCGAAGAGCCGCTCGACGGCGGTGAGCGCGGCCGCGGCGTCGGAACTGCCGCCGCCCAGACCGGCCGCGGCCGGCACGCGCTTGGCTATGCTCAGGCGCACGTCGAAGCTGCGCCCCAGGCGTCGCTCGAGCTCGCGCACGGCCTTGGCGGCGAGGTTGTCCTCGCCGGGCGCCACGTCGCACTCGACGGCGAGGCCGGCGCCTGCCGGCGCCGGGCGCGCCGTCACCAGGTCGGCCAGCGTGACCGGCAGCATGGGCGAGAAGATCTCGTGAAAGCCGTCGGAGCGCACCGGCCCGACCAGCAGGCCGAGGTTGATCTTGGCCGGCGCGGCGACCTGCGCGACCGCCGTGGCGGCCGGCACAAAGGCGGGCCGCGGTGTGTCGCCGGCGCCGCTCACGGCGCCGGCGCCGGGCTCGTTCGCTGCGTCCATGTCGCGCTCCTTCCCGGCGGTCGTATCGTCGGCGCCGCTCATGCCGCGGGCAGCCACCCGAGCTGCCTGGCGAGGGCCACGAAGGTCGGCGGCGTAAGCTCTTCGGGGCGGGTCGAGTCGGGCAAGCCGAGCGCCTCGAGGGCGTCCTGCACGTCGGCGCGCGTGAGCGGCTCCGCGCCCGGCGCCGAGGCGCCCGACAGCGAGTTCACGATCTGCTTGCGGCGCTGCCCGAACGAGGTGCGCACCAGGGTCTCGAGCACGGCGGTGTGGTCGAAGGGCAGCGGCCCCGAGCGCCTGAACGTGACGAAGGCCGAATCGACCCGCGGTTGCGGCGCAAAGACGGTGCGCGGCACCGCGCGCTGCGCCTCGAGCTCGCAGGAGAGCTGCACCAGCACCGACACGGCCGAGTACGCCTTGGTGCTGGGCACCGCGAACAGCCGCTCGGCGAGCTCGCGCTGCAGCATCACGGCCCAGCGCTGCAGGCTGGGCACCGTGGCGATGGAGCGCATGAGCAGCGGCACCGCGATGTTGTAGGCGAGGTTGGCCACCAGCGCGGTCGGCGCGGGGTCGAGGCCGGCGAGCCGGAGCGCAGGGCGTCGACCAGATGGATGCGCAAGTCGTCGCGCCCCGCGGCGAGCTTGTCGAGCCCCTCGGCGAAGCGGTGGTCGATCTCGAAGGCGTGCACGTAGCGCGCCTGCTCGATGAGCCGCCTGGTGAGCAGGCCGTCGGCGGCGCCCACCTCGAGCACAATGTCGTCGGGCTGCACGTGGGCCATGGCGAGGATGGCGTCGAGCGTGCCGCGATCGACCAGGTGGTGCTGGCCGTACCGCCGCCGGGCCGGCGGTCGGGCGTGGCTCACGACGGCCGCGCGGCCGGCGCGCCTATGCCAAAGGCGCGGCGCGCGTTGGCGGTGGTCACGGCGGCGACCTGCCCGGCGCTCCAGCCGCGCAGGTCGGCCAGGAACTGGGCGGTGAGGGCGACGTAGGCGGGGCGGTTGGGCCGCCCGCGCCGCGGCATGGGCGTCAGGAACGGCGCGTCGGTCTCGACCAGCAGCAGTTCGTCGCGCACCAGCGCGGCGGCGCGCTGCAGCTCGGTCGAGTTCTTGTAGGTCAGGTTGCCGGCGAACGACACGTAGTAGCCGCGCTCGTTGCAGAGCTCGACGTACTCGGGGTCGAGAAGCAGTGCAACACGATGCGCAGCCCGTCGCCGTGCTCGGTGAGCAGGGCGAAGGTCTCGCCGCCCGCGTCGCGGCTGTGCACGCAGACCGGCTTGCCCGCGGCCCGCGCGAGGTCGAGCTGCTCGACGAAGACCGCGCGCTGCACGTCGCGCGGGGCGAGGTCGCGGTAAAAGTCGAGGCCGCACTCGCCGACGGCCACCACGCGGGGCTGGCCGAGCAGCCGCTCGAGGCCGGTGCGCACCACGCCGTTGAAGCCCAGGGCGTCGTGCGGGTGGACTCCCACGACCGCGTAGACGTCGGGGTTGCGCGCCGCCAGGGCGGCCGCCGTGCGCGACGAGGGCAGGTCGATGCCGACCGCCACCACGGCCTCGATGCCGGCCGCGCGCGTCTCGGCGAGCGCCTCGTCGGGCGTGCCCTTGAGCAGGTCGAGGTGGCAGTGGGTGTCGACCAGTCCGGTGGCCTCCCGGCCCTGCGCGTCCGTCTCGTGGCCGCCCGGCACGCCCGCGCCCCTACGCCTCGGCGTCGATGCGCGGGAACAGCGACGGCGCGACGACCACGTCGGCCGCCGCCAGGCCGTTCCAGCGCGCCCGCTCGAGGGCCAGGTCGGCGTCGCCGTGGGGCTGTCCCAGGCGGCGCAGGATCTCGACCGCCGTGTCGGGGATGACCGGGTAGAGCGTGAGGGCGACCAGGCGCAGCCCGGCCGCCAGGCCGTGCAGCACCAGGTCGAGGCGCTCGGCCTGGGCCGGGTCTTTGGCGAGCTTCCAGGGAGCCTCTTCTTCGACGTAGCGGTTGAGCCGGCGCACGAACTCCCAGGCGGATTCGAGGGCGGCCGTGATCTCGACCGCGCCCAGGCGCTCGGTGACCGCGGCGACCATGGCTTCGCCCTCGGGGGCGAGGCCCTGGTCGGCGCCCGGCGCCGCGGCCGGCGAAAGGTGGCCGCCGCGGTACTTGGCGATCATCGACACCGTGCGGCTGACCAGGTTGCCGAGCTCGTTGGCGAGCTCGTTGTTGTAGCGCTGCTCGAAGCCTTCGAGGCTGATCACGCCGTCCTGGCCGAAGGTCACCTCGCGGAACAGGTAGAAGCGCAGGGCGTCGACGCCGCGCTGCGCGATCACCGCGAACGGGTCGAGCACGTTGCCGCGCGTCTTGCTCATCTTCTCGCCGCCCATGAGCAGGTAGCCGTGGATGAACTCGCTGCGCGGCGCCTCGTAGCCGGCGCTCCACAGCAGCGCCGGCCAGATCACGGCGTGGAACTTGAGGATGTCTTTGGCCAACAGGTGCGTGTCGGCCGGCCAGTAGCGCGCCTCGAGGTCGTTGCCGGGGCGGGCATAGGTGAGCGCCGAGACGTAGTTGATGAGCGCGTCGACCCAGACGTAAATGACCTGCTCGGGGTCCCAGGGCACGGGAATGCCCCAGGTGATCGACTTGCGGCTGATGGAGATGTCGTCGAGACCGCCCTCGATGAACGACAGCGCCTCGTTGTAGCGCGAGCGCGGCCGCACCCAGTCGGGGTGTTCGAGGTAGTGGTCGCGCAGCCGCTCCTGGTAGCGGCTCAGCAGAAAGTAGTAGTTCTCTTCTTCGAGCCAGACGGAGCCGGTGCCGTGCACCGGGCACTTGCCGTCGACCAGGTCGCGCTCGTAGT
>CAVWIH010000019.1:0-115468 GCA_963755025.1 uncultured Actinomycetes bacterium | reverse complement strand
AGTGCTGACCGTTCAGGCGCAGGCAGGCGGCGTAGTGCGTGCCGCGGATCTGCACGTCGACGGGCGATTGCTCGGAGCAGATGTCCATGACCTCGGGGCAGCGCGGGTGGAACCGGCAGCCGGTCGGGATGGCCGCCGGGTTGGGCGTCTCGCCGGTGAGGATGGTGCGCTCGCGCTTGGCCGTCGGGTCGGGCACCGGGATCACCGAGATCAGCGCCTTGGTGTAGGGGTGCTGCGGGTTGGCGACGACCTCTTCGGTCTCGCCGATCTCGACGATCTTGCCCAGGTACATGACGGCGATGCGGTCGGAGATGACCCAGGCCAGCGAGAGGTCGTGGGTGATGAACAGGTAGGTCACCCCGAGCTCGTTCTTGTGCTGCACCATGAGCTTGAGGATGTCGTTGCGGATCGAGACGTCGAGGCTGGCCACCGGCTCGTCGGCGACGATCATGTCGGGCTCGAGCACGATGGCGCCGGCGATACAGACGCGCTGGCGCTGGCCGCCGGAGAGCTCGTGGGGATAGCGGTAGAGGTAGTCGCGGGCCGGCCGCAGGCCGGCCTCTTCGAGCGCCCGCACCACGCGCTCCTCTTTTTCGCGCTCGCCGGTCACGAGGTGGTTGACGACCAGCGGCTCGGCGACGATGTCGAAGATGGTGTGCTTGGGGTTGATGGCGTTGTAGGGGTCCTGGAAGATGATCTGGCAGTTGCGCCGGTAGTCGCGGATGGCGCCCGGCGTGAACTTGCCGACCTCGAGGCCCTTGTAGAAGATCTGGCCGCCGGTCTGCTTTTCGAGGCCCAGCAGCGTGCGCCCCGTCGTCGTCTTGCCGCAACCCGATTCGCCCACCAGGGCGAGGATCTCGCCGGCGCCGATGGTGAAGGAGACGCCGTCGACGGCGCGCACCCAGTGTTTCTCGGTGGCCACCATCGACTTGAAGAACGACTGGCGCACCGGAAAGAAGACCTCGAGGCCGCGGATGTCGTAGAGGTCGGCGCCCGATGACGCTACGCGTTGCGCAGCTCCTTGCGACCGATGGCGCCGGACTTGACCTTCTCTTTTCGCTGGGCGACCTCGGCCACCGGGGTGGCGCGTGTGTGGGTCGCTCCATCTAGGCCACCTTCCAGCAGCGCGCGAAGTGCCCGGGTCGAGCTCGACCATCTCCTGCTCGGTCTCGATGCAGGCCGGCTCGCCCTCGCAGCAGCGCGGGAAGAAGCGGCAGCCCGGCGGCGGGTTCAGCAGGTTGGGCGGGTCGCCGGCGATCGAGCTCACCATCTCGCGAGTCTCGTGGATGTTGGGAAAGGCGCTGGATGAGCTGTCTGGTGTAGGGATGCTGGGCGTTGTTGAAGATCTTGGTCGTGGTGCCGGCCTCGACGACCTTGCCGGCGTACATGATGACGCCCGTGTCGCAGGTCTCGGCCATGACCGAGAGGTCGTGGCTGATGAGGATGAACGACAGGTCGAGCTCGTGGCGCAGGCGCTCGATGAGCTCGAGGATCTGGGCCTGGACCATGACGTCGAGCGCCGTGGTGGGCTCGTCGCCGATGATGAGCTTGGGGTTGCAGGCCAGGGCCATGGCGATCATGGCGCGCTGGCGCATGCCGCCCGACATCTCGTGGGGGAACTCGGTGACGCGCTTGGGGTTGATGCCCACCAGGTCGAAGAGCTCGCGGGCGCGGACCATGGCCTTGTTCTCGGAGACGCCTTCGTGGATGACGATCGGCTCGGCGATCTGCTTGCCGACCGGCTGCACCGGGTTCAGGGCGTTCATGGCGCCCTGGAAGATGATCGAGATGTCCTTCCAGCGCACCTTGCTCATGCCGTACTCGGTGCGCTTGGCCAGGTTCTTGCCGTCGAAGAGGATCTCGCCGCTGACGATGCGGCCGTTCTCGGGCAGCAGCTTGAGGATGGCCAGGGCGGCGGTGGTCTTGCCGCAGCCCGATTCGCCGGCCAGGCCCAGGCTCTTGCCGTGCTCGACCATGAAGCTCACGCCGTCGACCGCCTTGACGTCGCCGTCGCGCAGCTTGAAGTAGGCCTTGAGGTCGCGCACGTCGAGGATGCCGTCGTGCTCGATGGGCTGACCCTTGGCGGCCGCCGGGGTAGCCGCAACGGCGGACTCGACCTTGCTCATCGCCGCCCTCCCTCGTTCGCTGTGCGGATCCCAGTCGGTCGCGGGACCCGGCCAGATGCCGCCCCCCGGCGTGTCGAGGCTGACCTCGGTGCCGCCGGCGCCGCCGCCCAGCGTGATGAGGCGGTCGGGACCTTCGTCGGGCCGTCCGCCGCTCTCTTCGCGCTTGCGCAGCTTGGGATCGAGGACCTCGTCGAAGGCCGTGCCCATGAACGTGAAGGCCAGCACCACGCAGCACGATGGCGATGCCCGGCGGCAGCAGGTACCACCAGGCCGGCAGGCCGGCGGCGCCCGACTCCCAGGCGTAGTGCAGCATGGTGCCCCAGCTGAAGTTGAGCGGGTCGCCGAGGCCGAGGAACGACAGGGTGGTCTCGGCGAGGATGGCGATGGCCACCACCAGGATGGTGTTGGCGAAGATCAGCGGGAAGACGTTGGGCAGCACGTGCTTCTGCATGATGTGCCAGTTGCTCGAACCGATGGCGCGGCCGCGCTCGATGAACTGCAGCTCGCGCACGCGCAGGGCGTCGGCGCGCACCACGCGGGCGGTGCCCGGCCAGCTCGTGATGCCGATGATGAGCACGATGATGTAGTAGTTCTGCGCCCCAGGCGGCGGCCAGCACCATGGCCAGCGGCAGCCAGGGGATGACCAGGAAGACGTCGGTGAGACGCATGCAGATCTCGCCGCGCCAGCCGCCGTAGTAGCCGGCGGCGATGCCGATGCCGGCCCCCAGCACGGTCGAGATGGCGGCCGCCGACAGGCCCACCATGAGCGAGATGCGCGCGCTCCAGATGAACTCGGCGAGCACCGACATGCCCTGCTCGGTCATGCCGAACCAGCTGGTAGTAGTGCAGGGTCGGCGGGGCGAAGGTGGGGCCGACCTGAGCGGTCGGGTCGAGCAGCGCGTGGTCGGCGAGGAACGGCGCCAGCAGCGCCATGGCCGACGAAGAACGGCCAGGATGTACGAGGCCCGCCATGCCCTGCCAGTTCGAGCGGTACAGGCGCCAGATCTGGCGGGTGTTCCAGACCGTGAGCTCGGCGCGCTCGGGATTGGCGGCGCCCCAGGCCCACACGGCGGCGCGCGAGGGCCACGACGAGCAGCGTCTGGAACAGCCAGGCGATGGCTGGTGTCGCGCCCGGAGAGCGAGAAGTGCCCGGTCGCCAGCCCGCTGGCCGCGACGAACCACGCCGCGCAGATCGCGGCGCCGCCGATGCAGCACCCAGGGGAACGCCGAGCGCGTCGTCTGGCGCGCCAGCTTGAGTGCGCCAAAGCCCCCCAGGACGAGCCCCACGACCGCCGGGATCGTAGGCCGGGTAGCTGGCCACGTCGGCCGAGAAGAAGCCGGCGAGCACATGGGCGAGGCCCGTGTGCAGCGGCCGGTCCTTGGGGTAGGTGACCAGCTCGAGCACGAGCCAGACGAGCGGCGTCCAGCACAGGATCCAGGTGCGCAGCCGCCGGGGGATCATGCCTTCACCCGGGGGTCGAGGTAGTAGTACATGATGTCGGCGATCAGGTTGGCGAGGATGACGGCGACGCTGCCCAGCAGGAACACCGCCTGCATGACCGGGTAGTCACGCTGCACCATGGAGTCGTACGACAGCAGGCCCAGCCCCGGCCAGTTGAAGACCGCCTCGGTGAGGATCGCCCCCGACATGCACGAAGCCGATGTTCATCATGACGAGCGTGACGGTGGGCAGCATGGCGTTGGGCGCGACGTGGCGCCAGAGCACGTTGCTGTCGGACAGGCCCTTGGCGCGCGCCGTGAGCACGTAGTCCTCTTTCATGACGCCGGTCAGCGAGCTGCGCACGATCAGGTGGTACTCGCCCATGTAGGTGATGGCGAAGGTGAAGGCCGGCAGGAAGAGGTGGTGCAGCAGGGCTTCGAGCTGCCCGAACCAGCTCGTGTAGACCACGCCCGGGTCGTACATGCGCCCCACAGGGAACCAGCGTAACCACGTGGCGAAGATCATGATGAAGATGAGGCAGACCCAGAAGGTCGGCATGGAGTACATGATCATGCCGGTGTTGGTGGTGACCACGTCGAAGCGTGCTGTTGCGCCGCCAGCCGGCGATCACCCCCGTGATGAGCCCCGACGATGGTGGCGATGATGGTGCCCGTGCCGACCAGCAGGACGGTGGGCCAGATGCGCTCGCCGACCACCTGGACCACGGGCCGCTTCTCGGCGAACGAATCGCCGAACTTCAGGCTGGACGGTGTCCTTCCAGTAGTAGACGAACTGCTCGGGACATGCGACTTGTTGAGGTGGAAGAGGGCGCGTTCTTTGGCGAGGGCGTCCATGGAGAAGCGGCCCTTGGGGACGAGCAGCCGGGCGGGGTCGCCGGGCAGAATGCGAAAGAGCACGAAGTTGAACGACGCGATGAGGACGATCGTGAGCAGCGCGTTCAGGATCTTGCGGATGAAGTAGCGCCGCTTATCCAAGGCGCGAGCGCATGAAACAAAGCGATGCGGTGGCCATCGCGCCCATTCCCCCTCCTCTCATGGCATCCCGGCGCGGCTCGTGGCATTGGCCACGGCGCGCTGCTGCCCAGTGTGCAAGAGAGACGGTCCGAAGGCAAGCGGTCTCGCGGGACGCGACCCGGGTGGGCCGGCCGGCCGCGATGCTACCTCGCCTCGGGTCAGTCTGCGGTGCAGTCTACCGCAACTCGCGCGGTCAGGGGCGGCCTAAAAGTCGCGTGGCACGTGGCCAAAACGGCGCTGGGGGCGGACCGTCGCCTGCAAGGCGACGGTCCGCCCCCAGCGCACCGGAGACGTACCGGCAACGCGACCCGTGGGCCGGCTACCGGAGAGGTCGTGCTATTCGAGCAGCCCCGCGCGGTGGGCCTTGAGGTAGTTGCCGCAGAAGCTGTCTTCGTTGCGCAGCGCTTCGACGGCCTTGATGGTGGCCATCATCTGCTTGTTGCGCACGTCGAGCACGGCGCCGTCGATGCCGATGCCGGCGCACATGGAGACGAAGGTGCGGTTGAGCAGCGGGCGGTTGGGCAGCCCGAAGCTGACGTTGCTGAGGCCGCCCGTCGAGCGCACGCCCGGCAGGTTGGCCTTGATGAGCGCCAGGGTGCCCATGGTCACGAGGGCCGCCGTGGAATCGGCGGAGACGGTCATGACCAGCGGGTCGAACCACATGTCCTCGGCGGGCAGGCCGGCTGCGGCGAGCTTGTCGTGGAGCATCTTGGCGACGGCGAAGCGGTCTTCGGCGGTGCAGGGGATGCCTTCGTCGTTCAGGCAGAGGGCGACGACCGGGCACTTGTACTTCTCGACCAGCGGCAGCACCGTGTCGATGCGGCTCTGCTCGCCGCTGATGGAGTTGATGTGCGGGATCTTGCCGCCGTCTTTGATGGCCGCTTCGACGCCGGCCTGCAGGGCGGCGGGGCTGGCGGAGTCGATCATGAGCTGGTTGTCGGTGACGCTCCGCACGGTGGCGATGAGCCAGAGAAGGTCGTCGACCTCGTTGCCGCCGGCCACGCCGCCGTTGACGTCGAGGATGTTCGCGCCGGCCGTGACCTGGTCGGTCGCGAGCGTCTTGATGAACTCGGCGTCACGCGCCTGAATGGCTTCGCCGACCTGCTTGCGAGTCCCGTTGATCGATTCGCCTACCAACAGCATGACCACTACCTCCACGACTTTTGTGATGCGAGTTCGGCCTGGGCGCCGACGGCAAGCCGAAGGCGCCGGACTAGCGTTGACCGGGGCTCGTATCTTACAGAGCGCGCGGAGGGGTTGCCAACCGTAGCGCCGTCGGGGAGCCCAGGCGGCGATGGCCGGACGGCGACGGCCGACCCGGGCGGCGACGGCCGGCGCCCGGCGGCGACGACCGGCGCGGGCAGTGGGTCAGTCGCCGACGGCCGCCGGCGGCGGCGCGGGCGCGCCCGAGGTGCGGCACTGGTCGAGGAACAGGCGGGCCAGCACCGGGTCGAACTGCACCCCGGCGCCGGCGCGGATCTCGGCGCGCGCCTCTTCGAGGCTGAGGGCCGCGCGGTAGGGCCGGTCGGACAGCATCGCCTGGAACGCGTCGCCGATGGCGACCAGCCGCGCCCCCATGGGGATCTCGTCGGCGCGCAGGCCGTCGGGGTAGCCGCGGCCGTCCCAACGCTCGTGGTGGTGCCGCACGATCTCGATGAACTCGCTGGGCGCCTCGGCGTTGGTGAAGATGTCGACGCCGAGCTCGACGTGGCGGCGCAGCTCGCTGCGGTCGGCGTCGCTCAGGCGATCGCTCTTCTCGAGGAGCTCGGCGCGGATGCCGACCTTGCCGACGTCGTGCAGGCGCGCCGCCACCTCGTAGATGGCGCGGTCGGCGTCGGGCAGACCGGCGCACTGCCCGAGCTCGCGCACCATCTCGGCGACGGCGTCGCCGTGGTGCTCGCGGTAGCTCGCCTTGGCGTCGACCGCGGCGGCCAGCACCTCGATGCCGTTGCGCCAGGAGCGCTCGCCCGACTCGTCGCTGGGGCGCGCCTCCATCATCTCGCGCACGTCGCGGTAGTAGAGCACGCAGTTGCGCCCGCGCCGCTTGGCCCACAGCAGCGCCGTGTCGGCCGCCCCCAGGATGGTCTTGGCGTCGAGGCCGCAGGCGGGAAAGTCGGCGACGCCGATCGAGGCCGACACGCGGAACGCGTCGCCCTGCTCGACCTCGATCTCGCGCACCCGCGCGCGGATGCGATCGGCGAGCTGGCGGGCGTCTTCGGACGAGGTCTTGGGCAGCAGCGCGGCGAACTCCTCGCCGCCGTAGCGGGCCGCGTAGTCGGCCTCGCGCGTGGTGTCGGACAGGACCTGGGCGACCTCGCGCAGCACGGCGTCGCCGCGGGGGTGACCGAAGCGGTCGTTGACCCCCTTGAAGTGGTCGAGGTCGAGCATGAGCAGCGAGAAGCTGTCGCCGTAGCGCTCGCAGCGACGCACCTCGTGCTCGAGGGTCTCCTGAAAGTGGCCGTGGTTGTAAAGGCCGGTCAGCGGGTCGGTGACGGCGCGCAGCTGGCTGCGCTCGTAGAGCGAGGCGTTCTCGATGGCGATGGCGGCGAGGTTGGCGAACGGCTTGACGAGCTCGAACTCCTCGTCGGTGAAGGTCTTGCCGCCGAGGCGGTCGAGGTTGAGCACGCCGATCACCTTGTTCATGACGTGGAGCGGCAGCACGATCGAGGCCTGCGGCTCGACCGGCGTGTCGGGCACCTGGTTGGCGCGCGGGTCGTCGTGCGCGGTGTTGCACAGCAGGGCCTCGTCGTGGGTCACGGCCCATCCCCAGAGGCCCTGCTCTACGCTGATCGGGTTGTCGATCAGCTCCTGGGCGTACTCGTCGCGCGCCCACACGGTGACGATACGGCGCGTGTCCCATTCGACCTTGCTGATGGCCAGCGTGTCGTACTCGACGAGCAGGCGCAGCTTCTCGGTGATCGACTCGAAGACGACCTGCTCGTCGAGGGTCGAGAGGATCGATTCGCTCACCCGCACGAGGTCCTGCTGCGACTGCAGCTGGCGCTCGAGGCGCAGCTCCTGTACCTCGAGCGCGGCGTACTGCTGGGCGTTCTCGATGGCGATCGCGGCCTGGTTGGCGAAGATCTCGACGCCGCGGATGGACTCCATGGTGGGCAGGCGGCGGTCGAGCGGGTCGTAGACCGTCGAGCGCCCCCAGGCAGCGGCCGGCGCGCGACAGCAGGGGCACGACCAGGCAGTCGCCGGTCTGCCACTCGTCGTCGCCGCGCGCGCCCAGGTCGGTGACGGGCAGCAGGCGCCGTTCTTCGGGGCTCGGCGGCACGCGCCGGCGCTGCCGGAAGAACGAGTTGCCCATGCGGAACTCGGGGCGCATCGTCTGGTCGAAGACCGCTCCTGGGGATGGGGCGTCGTCAGGTAGTGGCTGGCGAGCTCGGGCGAGCCGCCCAGCGACACGCGCGCCTGCTGGGTCTCGGCCGCCTCGTCGTAGAGGAACAGGTCGACCTCGCCGGTAGCTGAGCGACTCGAGCACCGTGGCGGCGACGCGTTGCAGCACCTGGTCGAGGTCGAGCGTGGCGCGCAGCTCGTAGCCCAGGCGCAGCAGGGCCTCGAGGGTCGACGAGCGCTCGGCGAGCTCGGCGGCGAGCTGGGAGCTGGCGCTCGTAGAGGCTCGCGTTGTTGATCATGAGGGCGGCGAACCCGGCGACCGCCTGCCCCACGCCGATGCGCTCCTCGTCGAAGTCGGCCTCGCGGCCGGGCTCGTCGAGCACCGCGACGCCGAACAGCTCGCCCTGGGCGACGAACGGCAGGGCGAGGATCTTGCGGGCGTCGAGCTCCTCGAACTCGGCCTTGTCGACCCCCTCGGCTCTCGGGCGTCATGACCAGCGGCTCGCGCAAGTCGCGCAGCCAGTCGCTCACGTGGCCCCGTCCGTCGCCGAACGGCGCCACCAGGGCGCGTCCCGTAGAGGCGGCGAGGCGCAGATGGTCGCCTTCGACCATCAGGATGGCGCAGCGCGACACGCCGACCGCGACGGTGAGCTGCTGGGCCATCGAGCCGAGCAGGTGATGCAGGTCGAGCGAGGCGGCGAGGTCGGCGGCCACGCGGCCGAGCATGCCGGCCGCCGGCGTGAAGTGCGGCAGGGCCTGCTTCACGCCCGGGCGCGGGCCGGTGGCGCAGCGCGAGCACGCAGGGCGAGCGCGCAGACGGCCGCCAGCGCAAGCACGGTCGGATAGACGTGGACGCCGCCCTCGAGGCCAGCACGCCGAGAAACAGCGACAACCCGGCGACGAGCTTGACCACCGCCTCCTGCCACGAGAGCAGCAGGGCAGCGGCCAGCACCGGCAGCGCGTAGAGAAGACGGCCACCGAGTCGTTGGGCGACACGCCAGCTCACGAGCGGCGGCCAGCGCCAACGCGCAGGCGGCTGCGGCCGTCTGCTGGTCCGCGGATCGCTTGCGCAAACGCCGTCGCCTCCTTCCGGCGCCGCTCGCCAGTCTCGGCGTCTTCTTCATTGTCGAGTGCTTCGACCGATTCCTTGAGCCGTTTGTCGCCTGCTCTGGCAACAGCGACCGCGGTTTCCGGCCTGCCCGAGACGCGTCGTGACGATGTGTCGCGCGGCGCATGCGGCACGGGCCCGGCAGCCGCGACGGCGGTCAGTCGGGCGGCGGGAAGACCCAGGCGGGCGGCTCGTGGCGGCGCTCGGCGCGCGGGCGGTCGGCGTCGGGCTGGGCACCCAGCGGCGGCGCGGCTCGCCGCGACGGTCCATGACGACGCGCACGTCGTGACGGCCGGCGTAGACCCGGCTGAACAGGTCGAACAGCCGCTCCCTCGCCGGACCGGTGACGATCAGCTCTCTGACGGCGGGCTCTTGCGTGGCGCCTCACCCCCTCGGGTGCGCTCGTGCAGCCTGCTGCCCACCGTCGCCCGCGCGGGGCACCAGAGGCCGTGCCTCCGGGCACCTCGAGGCTATGCCCGTCGCCGCGCGCCACGCAACGGCCGGCCCTGTTGCGCCGTGCGTGGCCTAGACAGATGTTCTAGAGAGGACGCGCGGACACGGGGAGGCGCCCGGGCGGGGCGCGGCTCGGGCGGCCGGGCGGCGCCCACGCCGACGGCGGTCACCAGCCCGACAAAAGCGGCGGGCGGGCCCGGATGGGCCCGCCCGCCGCGACGCGTGTGCGCTACGTGAGAGAAGCTTGCGCTATCTCTTCAGTCTCACATCATGCCGGGAGGCATGCCGCCGCCCGGCATGCCGCCGCCGCCTGCGCCCGCGGGCTCAGGCTTGTCGGCGACGATGCACTCGGTGGTGAGGATGTTCTTGGCGATCGACGCGGCGTTCTGCAGCGCCGAACGAGTGACCATGGCGGGGTCGATGATGCCGGCCTTGACCATGTCCTCGTACTCGCCGGTCTCGGCGTTCAGGCCCTGACCAGCGGGCAGGCCCTTGACCTTGTTGACGACGACCGAGCCCTCGAGCCCGGCGTTCTCGGCGATCTGGCGAAGCGGCTCTTCGAGCGCCCGCACGATGATCTGCTTGCCCGTGCGGAAGTCGATGTCTTCGGACTTCTTGTCGACCTTGATCGGCCGACATCGCGTTGACGAGCACGACGCCGCCGCCCGGCACGATGCCCTCTTCGAGAGCGGCGCGCGTGGCGTTGAGAGCGTCTTCGACGCGGTGCTTGGTCTCCTTCATCTCGACCTCGGTGGCCGCGCCGACCTTGACGACGGCGACGCCGCCGGCCAGCTTGGCGAGACGCTCCTGGAGCTTCTCACGGTCGAAGTCGGAGTCGGTGGTCTCGATCTCGCTCTTGATCTGCTTGATGCGACCCTTGATCTGGTCGGTATCGCCGGCGCCGTCGATGATCGTCGTGTTGTCCTTGGTGACGACGACCTTGCGGGCGCGGCCGAGCTGCGAGACGTCGGTGTTCTCGAGCTTGAGGCCCATCTCTTCGGTGATGACCTCGCCGCCGGTGAGGATGGCGATGTCTTCGAGCATGCGCTTGCGGCGGTCGCCGAAGCCGGGGGCCTTGACGGCGACGCAGGTGAAGGTGCCGCGCAGCTTGTTGACGATGATGGTGGCGAGCGCCTCGCCCTCGACGTCTTCGGAGACGATGAGGAGCTGCTTGCCCTGCTGGATGACCTTCTCGAGCACGGGCAGGAGGTCCTGGACGGCGCCGATCTTCTGGTTGGCGATGAGGATGTACGGATCGGTGAGGACCGACTCCATGCGCTCGGGGTCGGTGATCAGGTAGGGGCTGAGATAGCCCTTGTCGAACTGCATGCCCTCGGTGAACTCGAGGTCGAGCCCGAAGGTGTTGGACTCCTCGACGTTGACCACGCCGTCCTTGCCGACCTTCTCGATGGCGTCGGCGATGACGTCGCCGACGGCGCGATCGCGCGCCGAGATGGTGGCGACCCGGGCGATGTCTTCCTTGCCCGAGATCTCCTTGGAGGCCTTCTTGATGGCCTCGACGGCCTCGTCGACCGCGGCCTCGATGCCGCGCTTGATGGCCATCGGGTTGGCCCCGGCGGCTACGTTGCGCAGGCCTTCGCGGACGATCGCCTGGGCCAGCAGGGTGGCGGTGGTGGTGCCGTCGCCGGCGATGTCGTTGGTCTTGGTGGCGACTTCGCGCACGAGCTGGGCGCCCTGGTTTTCGAAGACGTCTTCGAGCTCGATCTCGCGGGCGATGGTCACACCGTCGTTGGTGATCGTCGGGGCGCCGAACTTCTTGTCGAGCACGACGTAACGGCCCTTGGGGCCGAGGGTGATCTTGACGGCGTCGGCGAGCGCGTTGACACCGCGTTCAAGCGCGCGACGCGCCTCGTCCTGATACTTGAGTTCCTTAGCCACGCTTCCTCAGCCTCCTCTTCTATTTGACCGTGGCGAGGATCTCGCTCACCCGCAGGATGAGCAGCTCTTCGCCGTCGCTCGTTTTGTACTCGGTGCCCGAGTACTTGCCGTAGATGACCTTCTCGCCGACCTTGACATCCATGGGGATGCGCTTGGTGCCGGCTTCGTCCCACTTGCCCTCGCCGACGGCTACGACCTCGCCGATCATCGGCTTCTCTTTGGCCGTGTCGGGAAGCACGATGCCGCTGGGCGTCTTCTCTTCTTGCGTGACCGCCTTGATGATGACGCGGTCCTCGAGCGGCTTCAGCTTCATACAGCCCTCCTTCTCTGTCGTGATTCTGGCACTCCCAACGTGAGAGTGCTAATGGTTTGGGGTGGTTATGGTATGGCCCGTACCGGGACTTGTCAAACGATGGCCATCGGCCGGCGTCCAGCGGTCGAGAGTGCCAGCATTCCCCTTCTGAGCAGGCTTTCTTCGTCGGCGAGACCGAGGTAACCCCGGCGCCGCGGCAGAGTGGCCGCCACACGACGACGCGCCGCGGCGGCGACGCGACGGCGGACGACGCTGGCCGTGCGCCCGGCGACCGCCGTACAATCGGCGCCATGCGCGTGCTGCTGCAGCGGGTCGAACGAGCCACGGTGACCGTCGAAGGTCGCGAGGTGGCGGCCGTGGGGCGCGGCTTTCTGGCGCTGGTCGGCGTGACCCACGACGAGACTCAGCCGAGAGCGCCGCGCGCCTGGCCGCCAAGACTCTCAAGCTGCGCGTCTTCGACGACGAGCGCGGGCTCATGAACCGGGCGATCGGCGAGAGCGGCGGCGCCCTGCTCGCGGTGTCGCAGTTCACCCTCTACGCCGACACCCGTCGCGGCAACCGGCCGAGCTTCACCGACGCCGCCCCGCCGGCTCAGGGCGAGGAGCTCTACGAGGCCTTCGTGGCGGCGCTGCGCGCCGCCGGCCTCGAGGTCGCGACCGGCGTGTTCGGCGCCCACATGCACGTCTCGCTCGTCAACGACGGCCCGGTGACGATCCTGCTCGAAGCCTGAGGCGCCGCGGCCGGTCGCGCCTGCAGCGCGATCACGGGTGCGGGTGCGGGAGGCGCGTTCGTGCGCCTCCGCACCCGCGGACCCCCGGCGCGCCGGGCGGCAGGGCCGCTGCGGCGAGCTCAGGCGAGCGGCGCGCTCCCGACGACCGAGGGCGGCGACTCCAGCTGGCGCGCGGCAGTCACCAGCCGGCGCGCGGCGGCCGGCTCGGCGTCCGACGGGCACGATCTCCTGCCTCGAGGGCCAGACCGGCGAACACCGCACGCGAGCACGGCCAGCACGATCGGCGCCGCCCAGACCCGCACGTTGGTCGTGCGGAAGTCGGCGTGCCGGTAGATCAGGCAGAGCGCGATCACGACGGCGGCGGCGACCAGGATGCCGCCGATGGCCCGGCTGCGCAGCACGACGAGGCCGCCGACGATCATGAGCAGGCCCATGGCGCGCAGCAGCCGCTGGGCGCTCACCGCGACGCCGCCGATCTGCCAGACGCCGCCGACGGCCCACGGATGCCTGCTGTGGATGTAGACGCGCCAAGCCGATGGCCACGGCGCCGGCGACGACGCCAGCGTGGTGCGACACGTGCCGTAGAGCTCGAAGTGCGCGCGCCGCGCCTCGCTGGAGACGGCCGCCATGCCGACCGAGCCCTCGAGGGCGTCGTCGGCCGTGCCGCGGTAGAACCGCTTCACGAGCAGGTAGGCGATCGGGCCGCTGACCACGCCGACCAGGCCGCCGACCAGGTAGTCGCTGCCGTTGGTGAAGAGCGCGTAGACGGCGATGGCGATCGGCGGGCACACCCAGAACGCCGAGCAGCCACGTGGGGATCGGCACGCGGAAGGGCCGCGGCATGTTGGGCTCGCGCACGCGCAGCACGATGGCGGCGATGAAGATCGGGATGTAGCTGAACATGAGCAGGAACACGTCGATCACGATCAGCGTGCCTGAACCTGCCCTTGACGAGGATGGCGTCGACGCACGCCCATGATGAGGATGGCGATCCAGGGCGTGCCCCAGCGCTTGTGGGCCTTGCCCATGAAGCGCGGGTAGAGGCGGTCGCGCGAGAGCTGGTACGAGGGCCGCGAGCCGCTCGCCAGGTAGCCCGTGTACAGGCCGAGGTTGCTGGCGATGGCCGAAGCGAACATGGCCCACATCAGCATGGCGCCGCCGACGATCTGGCCGGCCCTGACGAAGTCGACAAGGCCTAGCCGCCGGCGCTGGCGTCGGAGACCATGTTGACCCAGTTGCCCTGGCCGGCCGCCCTGATGCCGGCCATGGTCGTCAGCGCGTAGGTGGCGATGACGATCGGGATGGCGATCATGATGGCCCGCGGGATCAGCTGCTGCGGGTTCTCGACCTCGGCGGCCAGCGGTCGACATGGACTCATAGCCGGAGTACATCCACATCATGATGGCCAGGCCGCCGCTTCGTCGCCGAGAAGAAGCCCATGTGGGGCGGCAGGAAGGGCGAGACCGGGTTTCCCGTGCCCTTGGCGAAGCCCCAGATCACGAGCGCCACGAACGGCATCATGACGATGACCTGGATGACGGTGAGCGCCTTGCCGGTCAGATCGAGGCCGCGGATGTTGATGAAGGTGAAGAAGGCGACGAGGCCGATGCCGAACACCCAGCGCCAGTTGTCGCTGAAGCCCCACTTGCTCTGGATGTAGCCGAGCGCGAGCGTGATGTACACGGCGGAGTCGACGTACAGCGACATCGTCCACCACCAGCTCGTCTGGAAGCCCCAGTACTCGCCCAGGCCGCGCCGGCACCAGCGCCCAAAGCCGCCCTCTTCGGGTATCGCCGAGCCGAGCTCCGAGGCGATGAACGCCATGGGCACGCTCCAGAGGAACGGCAGCAGGCAGATCATGAGGATGGTGAAGCCGGGGCCCGAGCCCGAGACCACATCCTCCATGCCGAACGAGCCCGAGCACACCAGCGTGAAGACCACCACCACGACGGTGAACACCCGCATGCGCACACGCTTGAGCGCGGGGTCGGTGAAGAAGGTGCCTACGTCGGACATGCGAACCCCCCAGTTGCATTTCCGGTCGGGCGTCGGGAGAGGAACCCCCCTTCAGCCTCCTGCCCTGCAGTCTACAAACTGTGGGGCGCGGCGCAAAGGGGCGGCGTCTGCGGGACCCACGGTGTCGGCGCCGACGACGCCCGGCGGCGAGCGGAGCGGCGGCGCGAGCGGTCCTGGCTAGCCGCGCTGCCCGGGAGCAGGCCCCCGCTGCTGCTAGCCGCGCAGCCCGGGGGCGAGCTGCCAGAGGTCGATGCCCAGCTTGTCGTTCTCGCGGTAGTCGATGGGCACCTCGACGATCACCGGGCCGCTGGCGGCGAAGGCCCGGCGCAGCACCGGCGTGAGCTCGCCGGCGCGCTCCACCCGAAAGCCCTCCAGGCCGAAGGCCTGGGCGAGCGCCACGAAGTCGGGGTTGCCGAAGCGCGTGCCGGAGACGTGGCCGAACTGGCGGCGCTGGTGCATCTCGATCAGGCCGTAGCTGCCGTCGGTCCAGACGAGCACGACGAGGGGGTTGCCCAGTCGCTTGGCGGTCTCGAGCTCGCCGACGTTCATGAGAAAGCCGCCGTCGCCGACGATGGCCACGACCTTGCGCGCGCCGCGCACCGTGAGCGCGGCGGCGATGGCGGCCGGCAGGCCGAAGCCCATCGCCGCGAAGCCGTTGGAGATGAGCACCGTCTTGGGCTCGCGCGCCTCCCAGAAGCGCGCCACCCAGAGCTTGTGGGCGCCGACATCGCTCACGAGGATGTCGTCGGTGGCCATGAGCTCGCGCAGGTCGCGCAGCACGCGCTGCGGCTTGACCGGCGCATCGTCGTCGTCGCCCACGTCCAGGGCCACCTCGAAGGCGCGGTGGTAGGGCGGCACCTCGAGGGCGGTCGGAGGCTCGGCGGCCAGCAGAAAGCCGAGCTGCGCGATGATGTGGGTGAGGTCGCCGACGAGCTCGACCTCGGGCACGTAGTGGGCGTCGATCTCGGGGGTCACCGTGTCGATGCAGATGATGCGCCGGTCGCCGGCCGGGTTCCAGGCCGACGGCGCCCACTCGACCATGTCGTACCCCACGCAGATCACGAGGTCGGCGCGCCCGAAGAAGCCGGCCGGGTAGTTCTGCGCGTTCAGGCCGGCGGTGAACAGGAAGTGCTCGTCGTCGGCGTCGAGCACGCCCTTGCCCATGAAGGTCGTGATCACGTGCAGGCCGGTCTTGCCGGCAGAGCTCGCGCAGCGCCGGCGCCGCTCCCTGGCGCACGACCCCGTGGCCCGCGAGCAGCACGGGCCGGCGCGCCGCCCGGATGAGGTCGGCCGTCAGCGCGCAGGGCCGACGTCGTCGGGCTCGCTCACCGGCTGCGGCGTGCGCTGCAGGCAGCGCCCGCCGGCCGCGGGGCTCGCCATCACGTCGGCGGGCAGCTCGAGGTGCGTCGCCCCCGGCTTTTCGGCGGTGGCCACGGCGAACGCCTTGCGCACCGCCTCGGCGACCGTGCGCGGGTCGTGGACCCGGGCGTTCCACTTGGTCATGGGCTGCATCATCTCGACGATGTCGATGAACTGGTGGGTCTCCTTGTGCATGCCCGACAGGTCGACCTGACCGGTGATCGCCACGACCGGAGCGTGGTCCAAGTTGGCGTCGGCGATGCCGGTGGCCAGGTTGGTCGCCCCCGGGCCCAGCGTCGCCAGGCACACGCCGGCCTTGCCGGTGAGGCGCCCGTAGGCTTCGGCCATGAAGGCGGCGCCCTGTTCGTGGCGCGTGGGCACGAAGGTGATCTGGCCGGAGCGATCGAGCGCCTCGTTTATGTCGAGCGTCTCCTCGCCGGGAATGCCGAAGACGTACTCGACGCCCTCGTTCTCGAGGCACGACACGAACTGGTCGGCGGCGATCGGCGGGCGCCGGCGAGCCGGCGCCTTGGCCGGCGCCGCCCGGGGCAGCGCGCCCCTGGCAGCCGTCGCTTGGGGCGCCGCTGCGACCGGGGTGTCGCCGGGTGTGACGTCTGTCTTCATCTCGTGCCGTCAAGCTCCTGTCCCGGACAGGGCCGTCCTGCCGCGGTCGATGCCCGTAGTCTTACCCGTTTGAGGCGGTGGACCGACGGCCGCGGCTAACGCCGCCCCCGCAGGGCGTTCAGCGCGGGCTCCGAGGCGTAGGCGTCGAGGCCGAGGTAGCGCGGCCAGGGCACGGCCGCGAGGTGGCGCGCCGCCAGGCCGACCATGGCGGCGTTGTCGGTGCACAGCGCGACGGGCGGCACGAAGGCGGTCAGGCCGCGCTGCTCGCAGGCGTCGGAGAGGCGGCGGCGCAGCCGCGAGTTCGCGGCCACGCCGCCGCCCACCGCGACCCGGCGCAGGCCCTCGTGCTCGGCGCACCGCACCGTCTTGGTGACGAGCTGGTCGACGATGGCCTCCTGGTACGAGGCGGCCACGCCGGCGCGGCGCGCCGCAAAGCCGGCCTGCGCCTCGTGCTCGCGCAGGTAGTAGAGCAGCGCCGTCTTCAACCCGCTGAAGCTGAAGTCGAGGCCCTGCGGCAGGCTGCGCGGGAACGTCACCAGCGCCGGGTCGCCGGCGGCCGCCAGCTGATCGAGCTCGCGGCCTCCCGGGTACGGCAGGCCGAGCAGCCGCGCGCCTTTGTCGAAGGCCTCGCCGGCGGCGTCGTCGAGCGTGCGGCCGACCACGCGAAACTCGACGCCGCGCTCGACCACGGCGAGCATGGTGTGGCCGCCGCTGGCCGTCAGGCAGACGAACGGCGCCTCGACGCCGAGGGCGTAGGCGGCCGCCAGGTGGCCCTGCAGGTGGTCGACCGGCGTGAGCGGCAGGCGCCGGGCGTAGGCCAGCGCCTTGGCGGCGGCCAGGCCCACGAGCAGCGCGCCGATCAGGCCGGGGCCGGTGGTCACGGCGACGCCCTCGAGGTCGTCCCAGCCGACGCCGGCTTCGTCCAGGGCGTCGGCGACCGCGCCGACCAGCAGCTCGGTGTGGCGCCGCGACGCGACCTCGGGCACGACGCCGCCGAAGGGGCGTGGAACTCGTGCTGCGACGAGACGATCGACGAGCGGATGACCGCGGCGCCGTCGGAGCCCGCGGTGTCGACGACCGCCGCGCTCGTGTCGTCGCACGAGGTCTCGATGCAGAGCAGCAGGGTCACGCCGACTCGCCGTCCCACTCTTTCCACATGATGAGGGCGTCCTCGCGGTTGTCGGAGTAGTAGCCGCGGCGCACGCCGGTGGCCACGAACCCGTAGCTGCGGTAGAGCTCGATGGCCGCCTCGTTGGACACGCGCACCTCGAGCGTGTGGCCGCGGTGCGGCTCGTCGTCGGTGACCTCGAAGTAGTGCTCGAGCAGGTCGGAAGCGATGTGATTGCGGCGCTGCGAGGCGCTCACCGCCAGGTTCATGACGTGCCAGACGTCGACGAACATGTCGGCGATGAGGTACCCGACCAGGCGCCCGCCGACCAGGCAGCCCAGGCAGAGCGCCTCGGGCTTGACGAGCATCTGGGCGAAGACGTTGGGGTGCCATGGCAGGGTGAAGGTGTCGTTCTCGATGGCGACGATCGCCGCGAGGTCGGCCGGCAGCAGCCGCCTGATGACGGTCGCGCCGGCGGTCGGACGGTCGGGCAGCGAATCGATCATCGGCGCGGCTCCTCGGTCGGCGGCGGAGCGCCGCGGTCGGTGGACGATGGCGCGGCGGCCTGCGGCGCACCGCGGCGCCTGCTTGCGCGGCACGGCGTCGGGCTCGCGGCCGTAGATGGGCAGCGTGTCGGCGAAGCCGCGCGTGAGCGCCGGCGAGCCGGCCAGGAACGTGCGGGCGACCATGTAGGCGCTCGGGGCGGCGACGGCGCGCTCGAGCACGACGGCCGGCGGCAGCCGGTCGGCGTGCAGCAGCGCGCCGTCGCCGCCCACCACCGCGCCGGGGTAGCGGGAGAGAAACGCCGACAGCTCGTCGACGCGCACCACGGTGAGCGGCACGAGCAGCTCGAGCTCGGGCCACGGCGCTTCGACGGGCCGCACCGTGCGCCGGTAGACGGCCGCGAAGACCTCGCCGCGGCGGCCGTCGATCAGGGGCACGAGGTGCGTGGCGCTCGCGGCCGCCGCGCCTGCGGCGAGGCCGCGGGCGAGCGCCTCGAGGCTGGGCACGCCAGCCACCGGCAGGCCGGCGGCCTGCGCCAGGGCGCGCGCCGTGGCTACGCCTATGCGCAAGCCGGTGAACGTGCCCGGGCCCAGGCCGCAGACGACGGTCTCGACGTCGGCGAGCGTGGCGCCGGCCGCGGTGAGGGCCTCGTGCACGCACTCCAGCAGCCGCCGCGCCTGCTGCGCGCCCGTGCTGGGGGCCGACTCGCCGAGGGCGGCGCCGTCGGCCGCGACGACGGCGGCCGTGGCCGCCGCGCTCGAGGTCTCGACGGCGAGGATCACGTGCCGGCCCGGCACAGCACGTCGTCGATGCCGGCCGCCGGCATCTCGGCGGCGAGCGCCGCCTCGAGCGCGGGGGCGGCGCGCAGCTCGAGGCCGCGACTGTCGGGCGTGCGATGCGTGAGCGCGACGTCGACGTCGGCGGGCGGCAGCTCCGCCGCGCCCGCCTCGGGCCACTCCACGAAGGTCAGCGAGGAGCCGTCGAGGTAGTCCTCCCAGGCGAACAGGGTCACGTCGGCGCCAGGTCCCAGTCGGTAGAGATCGAGGTGGTGCAGGCGCAGGGAGCCGGCGCCTTCGTAGCTCTGCGCGAGCGTGAACGACGGGCTGGCGACCACGCCCTCGACGCCGAGCGCGTGCAGGACGTCGCGCACCAGGGTGGTCTTGCCGGTGCCGAGCTCGCCGCGCAGGGTCACCAGGGCGGGCGGCGCGAGCCGGGCGGCGAACAGGCGCGCAAACCTGCCGGTCGCCTCCGGCGAAGTGAGCGTGGCCGTGAGCATGCCCTCAGAAGAGGCCGAGCTGTTCGGCCGGGCCGCTGGGCGTCGCCGGCGGCGGGAGCGGCGGCGCGGACTCGGGCTGCGGCGGCGCAGACTCGGGCTCGGGCGTCGCCGGCTCAGGCTCTGACACCAGCGTCGGCAACACGACCGGACGGCTTGCCGGCGGATCGTCGCGCGGCGCGACCGGCCCGTCGGCGGCACCGCCGCTCGAGGGCGTCGCCGTCGAGCGGCAGGCCGAGCACCTCGGGCAGCCGCAGCACGTCCTGCTTGAGCGTCTCGAGCATGGCAGGCGTGTAGAGGGCGGCCGCCGGATGGAAGATCGGGTAGAGGTAGAGGTCGCGGCCGCCCACGTGCGTGCGCTGTGGGATGCCGTGCACGCGGGTGATGCCGGTCTGGCTGCCCGACAGCAGCTTGGTGGCGAAGTTGCCCAGCGTGCACACGACGCGCGGCGCGATGATCTCGACCTGGCGCACGAGGTAGGGCTCGCAGGCGGCGATCTCTTCGGGCTTGGGGTCGCGGTTGTTGGGCGGGCGCGACTTGAGCACGTTGGCGATGTAGACCTGCTCGCGCGACAGGCCGATGGTCTGCAGGAGCTGCTCGAGGAGCTTGCCGGCCTGGCCGACGAAGGGCCGGCCCTGCTGGTCTTCGTGGTAGCCGGGCGCCTCGCCGACGAACATGAGGTCGCTGTGCGGGTCGCCCTCGCCGAACACCACGCGGGTGCGCGTGGCCGACGAGCAGGCACTTCTCGCAGGTCTCGGCTTCGGCGCCGCAGCCGCTCGAGCTCGGCTACGACCGGGTCGTCAGTGGCAGGTGCCACAGGAGGAGCCCCCACACGACGCGCAGTTCTTGCTCCCGCCGCCGCCGAGGTTGGCCGATGTGGAGTGGACGGCGAAGCTCGAGAGCATGCGGCGGACGTCGTTGGTGGAGCACTCGGGGCACTTCGGCTTGTCGCCGTTGCGCACGAGCTCTTCGAAGCGCAGCTCGCAATGCTCGCAGATGAACTCGTAGATAGGCATGGCGACAGTGTACCACCGAGCCTCGAGGCGGCGGCTGATCGGGGGCGGAGCGATGGTCTTTCCGAGGGCTGCTTCCGCGAGCTGCGGTGGCGCGGCGCAGCGACCGCGCTCGCGGAAGCGGCTACGCCGCTCCGACCCCGGCTTGCTCGAGCGAGGCGGCGAACTCGCCGCGACCCCACGGCGTCAGACGCACGCCAGATACTCGCAACCTGCCACTCCGATACCCCGAGTTCGCCGCCAGGTACCCCCACCCTTCGAGCCAGTACAGGTGGCGACAGAGGTCGGGCCAGCTCAAGCCTGTCTTGCGCGCGAGGTACACGTCGTCAGCGGTGCCGACGAGGTACAGGCTCGCCATGATGTCGCGAAAGGCGTCGCTGCTCGTTGTGCCAGAGCCACTCGCGCTGGCGGGTTGCCATTCGCTTCCGGCACGCGGCGCGCGCGCTCGAGGCGTGGCGCGGACCACCCGTACGATGCGTCGCACTCCGAGAGCGAAGACGACGACGCCGACCGCGACCAACGGCACCGCGATCCACGTGCCGAACAGGGCGAACAGCGCGGCGAACAGCAGCGACGCTACCGCGCCGGCCATGTACCACCTGCGCGGCCACGCCAAGGCGCCCGCATAGTAGCTGCCTGCCGCGCCCGCGACGACCGCGAACGCGATGTCGTAGGAACTGGCGTCGCCGGTGAAGCCGGGAGGCACGAAGGCGCGCCCGATGCCCACACCCAGCACGATCCAGAGCACCACGAGCGCGCCAGTCGACGCCAACCCGACCGCGCTCGACCTCGAGGGTCGCGACGTCCAGGAGCCCTGCCGCGGTTTAAGCAAGAGCCACTCCACCACCAACGCCGGGGTCCAGGAGACCGCCAAGAGGCCGATCCAGCCGCGGTCGACCCAGTTCGGCGACGCGACCGACAGCGCAAGGTACACAAGCAGCCAGCCGGCGACGAGCATGGTGCTTGGGAGAGTGAACAGGCCTTCGGGACTCAGCCCGGCGAGATCGAGCGCCCGTAGGCCTCGAAGGCCGTCGTCGGGCTCGCTGCCGGCCGCGGCTCCTGTGCCGATCGTGGATCCGTTCATGGTCCCATTCCATCAGAGGAAGCGGCTGCGTCAAGTGGCCAGCTCCGCCGGCCGCGCCAGCCACTCGCGTCCAGCCCGGCCGCGCACGTTTGTCCACGCGGTCCCTACGGCAGAATTGACGGTGCCGGGCACCTGCCCCTAAGCTTGCGATTGTGCAATCGCCCACATGCTGGATGATTTGCCCGACGTCCTCGCTTCGAGCCCCAGGGGCCGGAGACGAGGACGACCGCATGAAAGTGCGCCGGGACGTTAGGCCGGCGCGGTACCGCCCGCCACGGGGGGACTGCAGCCAAGGAGCCGACGCCTTGCTTCCACGACGAAGCGCTGCGTGTATGTGTGATCGGACCGGGCCGCCTGGGCGCGACGCTCGTCGTGTCGCTCAGGCAGGCCGGCATCGCCGTGTCCGCGGTGGTCGCCTCGCCGGCCGTGCCACTCGACCCCGCAGCCGACCCTCCCCGCCTCGCGCTGGCCGACGCCGTGGCGCGCGCCGACGTCGTCTGGATCACCGTGCCCGACGACGGCATCGAGGCCGTCGCCCACGACGTCGCCGCGGCGCTCGCGACGCCGCTCGAACGGCCCGGTCGTCGCCATCCACTCGAGCGGCCTGGGCTCGCTCGACCTGCTCGCCCCGCTGCGCGGCGGCGTGGCCGGCATCCTCTCGCTGCACCCCCTGCAGAGCTTCGCCGCGCCGGGCGACGAGACCGTGCTGCGCGGCGTGCCGATGGCCGTCACCGGCGACACGCCGGCCGACGTCGAGCTCGGCATCTGGCTCGCCGAACGCCTCGGCTGCCGTCCCTTCGCGCTGGCCGACGAAGCCAAGCCCCTCTACCACCTCGCCGCCGCGGCGGCGAGCAACCTCTTCGTGGCCCTGCAGAGCGAAGCTGGCGAGCTGATGGCGGCGGCGGCGGGCGTGCCGCCCGCCGCCGCCGCCCGCCTGCTCGGACCGCTCGTGGCCACCACCGCCGCCAACGTCGCCGCGCGCGGACCGTCGCAGGCGCTGACCGGCCCGGTGGCGCGCGGCGACGTCGGCACCGTGCGCGCCCACCTGGCGCTGCTCGCCGAGCAGGCGCCGCGCTTTGCCGACACCTACCGCTCGCTCTCGCTCCAGGCGCTGCACCTGGCCGCGCCGCGGCTCGACGACGACACGGTGCGCACGCTGCGCGAGCTGCTCGACCGCCCCGAGGGACGCCTGTGAGCGCCGCGCGCCACGTCACCGACGGCCGTCGTGCGCACGGTCGCCGAGACGCGCGCGGCCGTGGCCGCCGGCGAGCGCCCGCTCGGCCTGGTGCCGACCATGGGGGCGCTGCACGACGGCCATCTGGCCCTCATAGCGGCGGCCGCGCGCGAGTGCGCCACCGTCGTGGTGTCGATCTTCGTGAACCCCACGCAGTTCGGCCCCAGCGACGACCTCGCGCGCTACCCGCGCGACGAAGCCCGCGATGTGGCGCTGGCCGCAGGCGCCGGCGCGACGCTCGTCTTCGCCCCGCCGGTCGCCGAGATGTACCTGCCGGGCGCCGCCACGACCGTGCACGTCGAAGGTCCGCCGGCCGTGGGCTACGAGGCGGCGGAGCGGCCCGGCCACTTCGACGGCGTGGCCACGATCGTGACCAAGCTGTTCACGATCGTCGCCCCCGACCGCGCCTACTTCGGGCGCAAAGACGCCCAGCAGCTCGCCGTCGTGCGGCGCCTGGTCGCCGACCTCGACCTGCCGGTCGAGATCGCGGCGGTCGACACGGTGCGCGAGCCCGACGGCCTCGCCCGCAGCTCGCGCAACGCCTACCTGAGCGCGGCGCAGCGCGCCGAGGCGGCCGGGCTGCACCGCGCCCTGACCGCCGGCCGCGCGGTCGCGGCCGACGGCGCCGCCGCCGTCGTGGCCAGGGTCACCGACGAGCTACAGGCCGCCGGCTTGGCGATCGACTACGTCGCTGTCGTCGACCCCGACAGCTTCACGGCGGTCGGCGGCGCCACGGCCGAAGATGCGCGCCTGTCCGACGATGCGCGCCAGACCGACGCCCGGCGGCGCCCCGACGCCCTGCGCCCCGACGACCTCATCGTGGCCGCCGTGCGGCTCGGCGAGCACCCGGCTGCTCGACAACGTAGCGATCGGCGCGGCGGCGCAGGCCGCGACGACGTACACGACATCACCCGAGCCGGACCCGCGCCGCGGGCCGGCATCGCACGACAAGGAGAGGCAGCGTGGCGACAGTCATGGACAGTGAACGGCACACAGGCTACGGAACGCGAAGGCGTGGTGCGCGTCGTGACCGACACGATCGCGTTCCCCAGCCGCGGCGACGCCGACATCATCGCGATCTCGGACGAGGTGGCCGAAGTCGTGCGCCGCTCGGGGCTGCACGACGGCACCGTGACGATCTTCGTGCCGGGCGCGACCGGCGCGGTCACCACCCTCGAGTTCGAGCCCGGCGTGGTGCACGACGTGCAGGAGGCGCTCGACCAGCTCACGCCGCCCGGCCGCCACTACGCGCACAACGACAACCTGCGCGACGGCAACGGCCACTCGCACGTGCGCGCCGGCCTCGTCGGCCCCTCGCTCACCGTGCCCTTCGTCGCGGGCCGCCCGACGCTGGGGCGCTACCAGACCATCGTCTTCTGCGACTTCGACGCGCGCCCCCGGCAGCGCGAGCTGATCGTGCAGGTGATGGGCGTATGAGCGACGCACCGGGTACCGGCGGGCGCGTCGTCGTGCAGGTCGCGCTCGACTTCGTCGACCTGCCGCGCGCCATCGAGATCGCCCGCGAGGCGGTCGCCGGCGGCGTCGACTGGGTCGAGGCCGGCACGCCGCTCATCAAGGCCGAGGGCCTGCGCGCCGTGCGCGAGCTCAAGGCCGCCTTTCCCGACAAGCTCGTCTTCGCCGACCTGAAGACGATGGACGCCGGCCGCATCGAGGTCGAGTACGCCGCCAAGGCGGGCGCCGGCCTGGTCGGCGTGCTCGGCGCGGCCAGCGACTCGACCATCAAGGAGTGCATCGAGGCGGCCCACAACTACGGCTGCAAGCTGATCGTCGACATGATCGAGGTCGCCGACCCGGTCGCCCGGGCGCGGCAGGCCGAGGCCTGGGGCGCCGACTACGTGGGCATCCACACGGCGATCGACCAGCAGATGCGCGGCGAGGCGCCCTTCACCACGCTGCGCGCCGTGGCCGAAGCCGTGGCCATTCCCGTGAGCGCGGCGGGCGGCATCAACTCCGAGACCGCCGCGGCGGCCGTGGCGGCCGGCGCCGGCATCGTCGTCGTGGGCGGCGCCATCACCAAGGCGGCCGACGCCACCGCGGCCGCCGCCGAGATCCGCCGCGCCGTCGACACCGGCGTCGCCATCGAGACGACCCTCTACAAGCGGGCCGGCGAGGCCGACATCCGCGGCGTCCTCGAGCAGGTCTCCACGGCCAACATCTCCGACGCCTGGCACCGCCAGCCGTCGCTGCACGGCATCAGGCCGCTGCTGCCCGGCGCCCACATGTGCGGCCCCGCGGTCACCGTGCGCACCTACCCCGGCGACTGGGCCAAGCCGGTCGAAGCGATCGACGAGTGCCGCCCGGGCGACGTGCTGGTGGTCGATGCCTTCAACAGCTATCCGGCCATCTGGGGCGAGCTCGCCACGCACAGCGCCGTGGTCAAGGGCCTCGCCGGCCTGGTCGTGTGGGGCGCCATCCGCGATACCCCCGAGATCGCCCGCATGAGGTTCCCGGCCTTCTCGAGCCTCGTGAGCGCTAACGCCGGTGAGCCCAAAGGGTTCGGCGAGATCAACGTGCCGGTCTCGATCGCCGGCCAGACGGTCGAGCCCGGCGACTGGGTGGTGGGCGACGACGACGGCGTGATCGTGCTGCCCCGAGCGCAGGCCGTCGAGCTCGCCAACCGCGCCATGGACGTGCTCGAAAAAGAGAACCGCCTGCGCGGCGAGATCGATGGCGGCAAGACGCTCGCCGAGGTCGCCTACCTGCAGAAGTGGGAGAAGGCGCGCTGAGTCGGCGCGCCGCCGCGGAGGCCTTTGCGCCCGCGGCGCGCGGGGCGCCGTTCGCGTGGAGTCAGGGTGACGACTCCGCGCGCACGGCGAGGTAGCGGCGCAGCGCGACGAACGTCCAGATGCCCTCGACCACGCCGAACGGCCAAGCGCCCGACAGAAAGCCGTAGGTGCTCGACAGCGCGCAGCCCAGGGCGAAGGCGGCGATGAAGGCGGGGCCGCGCTTTTCGAGCGCGTACATGAGCATCATGAACGTGACGGCCACGACGCCGTACAGGGTGACCGCGTTCACTTAATCTCGCTTTCGTCGTTCGACAGGCAACGCCCGCAGCGTACCACCGTGGGCCGCTGCCGCACCGAGCGCCGCTTGCAGCGCGCCGAGACGGCGCGCGCCCACCAGGTGGCCGGCGCAGCCGCAGTCGGAGGCGCCGAAGCGCGGCGCGGGGTCGTCGGTCGCCGTCGCTCCGCTGGGCGCCGACCTGCCGCCGGACGCCGGGCCGCCGGACGCCACCGGGGCCCCGGGCGCCGCGCCCGCGACGCCGGCCCGCAGCAACGCGGCCAGCTCGCACTCGGAGAGCGGCGTGTCGAGCAGCCAGGCGCGCGTCGCCGGGTGGCGTGTGAACAGGTAGTCGGCGTGCCAGCGCAGCGGCTTGTCGGCGCGGCGGTGGCGCGCGACGCGCGCGGCGCGCCCGCGGCGCGCGCTGCCCACGTAAGCCTGCCAGCCACGCGCGAAGGTGACCGACCCGAATGCCCCCACCACGATCGTCTCGCGTCGCGGCACGAGAGTCGCCACGACGTAGAGGGCGTTGAGGTCGGCGGGTGGCGCGGCGGCTCGCGAAGCGGAGGCGGGCGGCGCAGAGGCAGGCGACGCAGAGGCCAAGCGGCGCGGCGCGCAAGCGGCGACGCGGCGGCTCGTGAAGCGGCAGCGGAGCGGCGCGGCCGCCCCCGGCGGGTCTGCCTCGCGCCGTGTCGTCACCGTCGCTGCGCCACGCGGGCCCGGCGACGCAAGCGTGCGGCTCGTTCGCGGGCCAACGCCTCGCGGCCGCCGGCGGCGAGGCGCTTGCCGCGCGGCAGGGTCTGGCAGACGGGACAGAAATGCGTGCCACGCCCGCCGAGCTCGACCCGTTCGATCGGCGTGCCGCACACCCGGCACGGCTCGCCCGTGCGACCGTAGACATTGAGCATGGCCTGAAAGTCGCCGCTCGCGCCGTTGGGGTCGACGAAGGTGTCGATCGAAGCGCCGGCGCGGTCGATGCCGAGCTGCAGGGTCTCGAGCAGGGCGTCGTGCAGACGCTGGATCTCGCCGGGGCCGAGCGTGCCGGCCGTGCGCAGCGGGTGCAGGCGAGCCCGGAACAGCGTCTCGTCGGCGTAGATGTTGCCCACCCCGGCGATGCGCCGCTGGTCGAGCAGGAACGACTTGAGCGGCGCCGTGCGGCCCTCGAGCGCTCGCCGCAGGTACGTGCTCGTGAAGGCGTCGCTGAACGGTTCGGGGCCGAGCGCGGCAAAGAAGGCGTTCTCGTCGGCGGCCGGCACCGCCCACACCCGGCCGAAGCGGCGCGTGTCGTAGAAGAGCAGCTCGGCGCCGGGCCGCAGGTGCGCGACGAAGCGCGGCGCTCGCCCCCCGGGCTCGGGGGCGAGCAGCAGGCAGCCGGTCATGCGCAGGTGCACGACGAGCAGCATGCCCTCGAGCTCGATGATGAGGTACTTGCCACGCCGGCGCAGGGCGACCACGCGACGCCCCACGAGCGCCGCCCGCAGGTCGGCGGCGGTCTGGTTGGAGACGAGGGCGTCGTGCACGATCACCTCGTCGACGACCAGGCCCGGCAGGCAGGCCTCGAGGCGGCGGCGCACGGTCTCGACCTCGGGCAGCTCAGGCATCGCGGGCACCCTCCTGTTCGTGCGCCCACCAGCCGCGCAGGAACGCGCGCGCCTGGTCGGGCGTGGCCACGTCGCCACACTCGATCTCCTCTTGCAGCACCTCGAGCGCGCGGCCCACGGTGGCGCCCGGCCCCACCCCCAGCAGGCGTCATGACCTCTTCGCCCCCCAGGAGGCGGCGCGGCGGCGAGGGCGTGTCGCCGAAGACGTCGCGCGCTATGCGAAAGTGGCGCGCCAGCGACTGCGGCGGCGTGCGCTCGCCGCGGGTCGCCACGCGATCGGCCAGCGACAGTACGATGGCTTCGAAGACGAAGGGCTGCGCGTCGCGGCGAAAGCGCACGAGCGCGCGACGCGTGAGCGGCATCTCGCGCACCAGAAAGCCGAGCCGCAGGTGCTGGCGCACCAGCTCGGCGAGGAACTGCTCGAACCGCCGGCTCATGCGCAGCCGGCGGCAGATGTCGCGCGCGATCTGCTCGCCCAGGCGATCGTGCGAGAGGAACATGACCCGCCCCTGGTCGTCGACCTGGCGAGCCAGCGGCTTGCCGACGTCGTGGAGCAGCACCGCCCAGGCGAGCGGCGCCAGGGCGGGAGCGCCCGGCAGGCCGCACTCTGCCGGCGCCGCCAGGTAGCGCGCGCCGCCGAGCGCGCTCACGACCTGCGAAAGGAACGAGAGCGCCTCGAGGGTGTGCTCGAAGACGTCGAGGTGGTGATAGGGGTTCTGCGTGACGCCGCGACAGGCCGCCACCTCGGGCAGCACGACCTCGAGGACGCCGAGGTCGGCGAGGCTGCGAACGGCCGGCGCCACGCAGGGCAGACCGAGCAGGGTCGACAGCTCGTGCTCGAGACGCTCGGGACTCGCCGCGGCAAGGCGCCCCGCGGCCGCTCGGGCCGCCTGCTCGACCCCTGGCGCCACGGTCAGGTCGAGCTCGTGGCGCAGGCGCGCCAGGCGCACCACGCGCACGGGATCGTCGCCGAAGGCGCCCGGAGCGCACGCCACAAGGCGCCGCGCGCGCAGGTCGGCGAGGCCGCCGCAGGGGTCGATCAGGGCGCCCGACGCCGCACCCGGGTCGCCCGGCGCCACGTTGGCCGCCGCGGCGCTTGGCGGCGCGTCGGCCGCCGCGGCGCTTGGCGGCGCGTCGGCCGCCGCGGCGCCCGCCCCTTCGCCCGGCGCCAGCGCCCGTGCCATGGCATTGACGGTGAAGTCGCGGCCGCGCAGGTCGTCGGCGATGGTGGGGCCGCGCAGCGGGGTCACGTCGACGTGGCCGCCCTCGCAGACGATCCGCCAGGCCGAGAAGCGCTCCGAGTAGGAGAAGGCGGGCGCGTCGAGCGCCGCGGCCAGGGTGCGGGCGAAGCTCTCGGCGTCGCCGGCCACCGCCAAGTCGACGTCGTCGCACTCGCGGTGCAGCAGCCCGTCGCGCACGGCGCCGCCCACGAGCCAGGCGCCGCCGCTCGCGGCGGCGGCCGGCGCGGCGGCGGCGGCGATGGCGTGGGTATCGAGCATGCGTTGCGGCGCCGTCAGGCCGAGTCGGGAGGGCCGTCGTCGGGCGGCGTCGTGGCGGAGCGCACGCCCGGCGCAGGCGTCGCCGCGGGCACGCGGGAGACGGCCGTCACGTGTGCGGCCTCGGACGTGACGGGCGCCTCGACGTAGCGTCGCACGACGCGCGGCGCGATGTCGCAGGCGACCTCGTAGTTGATCGTGTCGAGCAGCCGGGCGACGTCTTCGGCCAGGATGCGCTCGGCGCCCGAACGGCCGATGAACACGACCTCGTCGCCGGGGCGCACGGCGGCCGGGTCGTCGGGCAGCAGCACGGTGAGCTGGTCCATGCTGATCGTGCCCGTGATGCGGCAGCGCCGGCCGGCGATGAGCACGTCGCCGCGGTTGGTGAGCGCGCGAGTGACGCCGTCGGCGTAGCCGATCGGCACGATGGCGAGGCGCGCCGGGCGCTCGGCCACGTACCGCCGGCCGTACCCCACCGACTCGCCGGGAACGACCTCGCGGACGGCGGCCACATACGAGCTCAGGCGTAGCGCCGGCCGCAAGCCGCGGGGCTCGGGGTCGTCGCCAAAGGGCGACAGGCCGTAGATGGCGATGCCGGTGCGCACCATGTCGAAATGGCTCGCCGGCTCGCGCATGGTCGCGGCGCTGTTGGCGGTGTGCGCCGTGAGGTTCGGATAGCTCGCCTTGAGGTCGGCGGCGAGCGCCGTGAAGCGCTCGAGCTGGAGGGCGAAGAACGCAGGGTCGTCCTCGTCGGCGGTGGCGAAGTGGCTCATGAGGCCCGACAGGCGGTCGCCGGCGGCGGCGGCCAGGGCGGCGGCGTCGCGCTCGCGCACGCCCAGCCTGCCCATGCCTGAGTTGAACTTGACGTGCACGTGGGCGCGGCGGCGCAGGGCCTCGGCAAGGAACGCCTGCGACCACACGGCGACGTCGACGTGCGCCTTGACGGCGCGCGTAAGCTCGGCGCCGGTGAGCGGCCCGAAGATGAGCAGGGGGGCGGCGATGGCCGCCTCGCGCAGCTCTTCGGCTTCGGCCACGGTGGCGACGCCGAGCCACGACGCCCCCGCCTGCAGCGCCGCCCGGGCCACGGGCACGGCGCCGTGGCCGTAGCCGTTGGCCTTGACCACGGCGCACAGCGCCGTGCCGGCGGGCAGCAGCGAGACGAGGTGGGCGATGTTGTGGCGCACGGCCGACAGGTCGACCGTGGCCAGGGCGCGCTGTCGGTCGTCGAGCACGTTAGAGCCCCAGCATGCGGATCACGTCGTGCCGCGCGACGATGCCGACGAGGCGGCCGTCGTCGACCACGGGCACGCGGTTGACCTTCTTGTCGACCATGATGTTGGCGGCCCGGCCGACCGGGTCGTCGGGGCCCACCGTGAACACGTCGGTCGTCATGACGTCGCCCACGGCGTTGCCCACCATCTTCTTGAGGCGTTCCTCGAACTTGCGCTGGCTGCCCAGGTAGACCAGGTTGCCGAGCAGCTCGAAGTAGTGCGGCGCGCGCACATCGGCGTCTTCGATCACGAGGTCGCCCTCGGTGACGATGCCCAGCAGGCGCCGCTCGGCGTCGACCACCGGCACGCCGCCCAGGTCTTTCTGGCGCAGCAGGAGCACGAGCTCGTGCACCGTCGCCTCGGGACCGATCGTCACGACGTCGCGTTCCATGACGTCGGCCACGCGCGGGTCGTCGCCCGCCGCCCGGCCCGCTCTGGCCGCTTCGTCGCCTGCCGCCTGCTCGCCGGTCGCCTCTGTGTCGGCCGTCGCGTCGTACCCGGCCTGTGCGCTGCTGTCGTCGGTCACCTGGTCACCGTCCCGCTTTCGTCTTTGTGAATGAGCTCGCCCTCGTGGGGCTCGCGATCTGTCGCCTAGTCGTGGTCGTGCTCGTGCTCGTGGTCGTGCTCGTCGTCGTCGCCGCGCACGAGGCGCTCGACCGCCAGCGGCAGAAAGTCGAACAGGTCGCTGGCGATCATGCCATCGGCGCTGACCGAGGTCTCGACCGCGAGGTCGGCGGCCAGGCCGTGCACGTAGGCGCCCAGGCAGGCCGCCTCGGTGGCCGTAAGGCCCTTGGCGAGCTGACCGGCGATGATGCCGGTGAGCACGTCGCCGGTGCCCGGCGTCGCCAGGCCGGGGTTGCCGGTCGGCACGATGAAGGCCGTGCCGCCGGGATCGGCGACGATGGTGCGCGCGCCCTTGAGCAGCACCGTCGCGGCGCTGCGCCGGGCGGCCTCGCGCGCCGACCCCAGGCGGTGCGCGGCGACCTGGTCGGCGGTCGTGCCGAGCAGGCGGGCGAGCTCGCCCTCGTGCGGGGTGAGCACGGTCGGGCCGATGCGGGCGGTGAGCAGTTCGAGGTCGCCGCCCAGGGCATGCAGGCCGTCGGCGTCGATCACGAGCGGCGTCGCGGGCTCGGCGACGACGACCTCGCGCACCAGCGCGGCCGTGTCGTCGTCGCGCCCCATGCCGGGGCCGAGCGCGGTCGCCTTGAGGCCGCCCATCTGGGCGCGCAGCGCGGCGAGGTCGCCGTGGCCCAGGCGACCCTTGCTCGCGCCCGGCACGTTGATGACTTCGAGATACGGCTTCTCGCCCACCAGGTCGGCGGGCAGCAGGCAGTGCACCAGGCCGGCGCCCGAACGCAGGGCGCCCAGAGAGGCCATCGCCGCCGCGCCGCTCATGCCGCGCGAGCCGCCGGCCACCAGCACGGTGCCTACCGAGCGCTTGTGGTCGGCCTCGGTCTTGGGCCGCACCACGAGGCCGGCGGCGAGGCTCGTGAGCACGAAGACGTCGGGCTCCTCGTCGCACGAGGGCGGTATGCCGATCGGCACGACCACGATGTGGCCGGCGTGGCGCCCGCCGGGGCTGACGAAGTGGCCGACCTTGGGCGCGTGCAGCGCCACGGTGAGGTCGGCCTGCACGGCGGGACCGGCGACCTCGCCGGTCGAGGCGTCGACGCCCGAAGCGATGTCGAGGGCGACGACCGCGCCGGCCGCGGCGTTCATCTCGGCGATGGCCTCGGCGGCGGCGCCTTCGGCCACGCCGGCGAAGCCGGTGCCGAACACGGCGTCGAGCGCGACGTCGGCGTCGCCGACGGGTTCGACGCCGTCGACGATCTCGACGCCCAGCTGTTCGGCGATCTCGAGGTTGAGGCGGGCGTCGCCCTTGTAGACGTCGCGCCCGGCGACGGCGAACACGGTGACCTCGACGCCGGCGTTGAAGAGCTCGCGGGCCACGACGAACCCGTCGCCGCCGTTGTTGCCCTTGCCGGCATAGATCACGACGCTCTCGGCGTCGAAGGCCAGCATGAGCTCGCGGGCCACGGCCGCGCCGGCGCGCTCCATGAGGTGGCCGCCGGGAATGCCGACGCCCTCGATCGCCGCCGCGTCGGTGGCGCGCATCTTCTCGGCGGTCAGCAGACCGACCGACAGTGACTCGAGCATCATCGTCCCTCGCCTTCTGTGAAGCCGGCGCCCGCGTCGGCGCCGACGGCATCGTGTTCGTCGCGGCCGGCGCCCGCGCGGGGGCCGGCGGCATCGCGTACCGCGACGGCCATGGCGTAGGCCATGCCGCCGGTGTGGCTCAGAGACAGTTCTACCCTCGTGACGCCGAGTCGTCGAGCGATCTGCGCGACGTGGCCGTGCAGCGCCACCCGCGGCTTGCCGCCCGACAGCACCTCGATCTCGCGCCAGACGAAGCCGATGATGCCGATGCCCAGCGCCTTGCCCACCGCCTCTTTGGCGGCAAAGCGCGCCGCGTAACGCGGGAACGGATCGGCGTAGCCGTCGGCGTAGCGCGCTCCTGGCCCGAGAAGAGGCGGTCGTAGGCCCGCGGCAGGCGCTCGAGCAGGCGCCGCAGGCGCGTCGACTTCGACGGCGTCGATGCCCACGCCCGTCACGCCCGGCGGCAGGTCCACGTGCGCTTACTCGACCGTGACGGTCTTGGCGAGGTTGCGCGGCTGGTCGACGTTCAGGCCGCGCAGGCAGGCGATGTGGTAGGCCAGCAGCTGCAGCGGCACGATCGCCACCATGGCCGCCACCACCGGGCCGCAGCGCGGTATCGCGCAGCACGGCGGCGGCGATCTCGTCGATGGCGTCGTTGCCCTCGGTCGCCACCGCGATCACCTCGGCGCCGCGGGCCCGGACCTCTTCGATGTTGGAGACGACCTTGGCGTAGACCGGGCCGTCGTTGGCCACGCACGACCACCGGCGAGCCGTTCGTCGAGCAGGGCGATGGGGCCGTGCTTCATCTCGCCGGCGGCGTACGACTCGGTCGGGATGTAGGCGATCTCCTTGAGCTTGAGGGCGCCCTCGAGGCAGACGCCGTAGCCGATGTGGCGGCCGAGGTACAAAAAGAAGGCCTCGCCCGCGTAGCGTCGCGCGATCTCTTCGACCTGGGGGTTGGCCACCAGGCAGTCCTCGACCAGGGCCGGCACCTCGGAAAGCTCGAGCCCGGCCTGCTGCAGCTCGTCGGTCGAGAGCGTGCCGCGCACGCGGGCGAGGTGCAGGGTGAGCAGCAGCAGCGCGGCGATCTGGGCGACGTGGGTCTTGGTGGCGGCCACGCCGATCTCGAGGCCGGCGCGCGTGAACAGCACGGCGTCGGCTTCGCGCGTGGCCTGGCTGCCCATGATGTTGGTGAGCGCCAGCACCGGCGCGCCGGCCTCGCGGGCGAGGCGCATGGCGGCCAGGGTGTCGAGGGTCTCGCCCGACTGGGTGATGCCCATCGACGAGCACCTCGCCGTCGAGCACCGGGTCGCGGTAGCGGAACTCGCTGGCCAGGTCGACCTGCACCGACAGACCGGTGAACGACTCCATCGCGTACGAGGCGATCAGGCCGGCGTGGTACGACGTGCCGCAGCCGATGATGAGCACGCGTCGCAGGCGGCGCACGAGCTCGTCGGGCAGGTCGACCTCGGAGAGGTCGACCTCGCCGTCGCCGTTCAGGCGCCCGGCGAGCGTGTCGGCCAGGGCCTGGGGCTGCTCGTTGATCTCCTTGATCATGAAGGTCTCGTAGCCGCCCTTCTCGGCGGCGTCGGCGTCCCAGGTGACCTCGCCCTGCTCGCGTTCGACCGGCGCGCCGGCGGCGTCGGTCACGACGGCGCCGGCGGCCGAGAGCGAGACGACGTCGCCGTCGTCGAGCACCAGGACGCGGCGCGTGTGGGCCAGAAAGGCGGGGATGGCCGAGGCGATGAAGGCCTCGTCGTCGCCCAGGCCCACGACGAGCGGCGCCTCGTGGCGCGTGCCCACGATGAGCTGCGGCTCGTCGGCCGAGATCGCGCAGAAGGCGTAGTTGCCGTCGAGGCGGCGCACGGTGGCGCGCACGGCCGCGGCGAGACCCTGGCCGATGCTCTCCTCGATCAGGTGGGCCACGACCTCGGCGTCGGTCTCGGAGCTCAGCGTGTGACCGCGCCCGGCGAGCTCGGCGCGCAGCTCCTTGTAGTTCTCGATGATGCCGTTCAGCACGATGGAGATGCGCCCGGTGCAGTCGTCGTGGGGGTGGGCGTTGGCCTGCGAGGGCCGTCCGTGGGTGGCCCAGCGCGTGTGCCCCAGGCCCACGACGGCCGGCGAGTCGCCGTTGCCGGCGGCCGCGATCAGCGCGTCGAGATTGCCGACCGCGCGCACCACGTCGATGCCGCCGTCGCACAGCAGCGCGATGCCGGCCGAGTCGTAGCCGCGGTACTCGAGATGGCGCAGGCCGTCGAGGATGATCGGCTTGCCGGGTCTGACGCCCGGCGTAGCCTACGATGCCGCACATGGGACCTCGCTTCGCTTCAAAACGGGCGCGCGGTGGTGAGAGCGACACGTTCGAACCGTTTTGTGGCCACCGTTACCGGTGGGGTTTGTCGGTTCGATCACGACCGTGTCGGGCCGGGAGGCATCCGCCGAAGACTTCGATGAACCTCCGCCTCGTCACCTCTCGGACTGGTCGCCGAGGGGTCTGGCGCTCATGAAAGATGGTCGAAGCTCACACTGCCGGGCGCGTCTGGGACCGTCGTCGCAGATGCTTTGTTGGAAGGCACCTCCTCGCTTGGCTCACGGCATTCTAACCTTTTTGCCGCGGGCGCGGGGGCGCCTGCCGCCGGGCGCCTACGGGCCGGCGGGTTCCTCGAAGTCGCCGACGTCTTCATCGGCGGCCGCACCGCGGCCGCCCGCGCCGGCGCCGTCGACGCTCGCGCCGGCGCCGTCGACGTCCGGCGCGGCGGTCTCGCCGCGGCCGCTCGTACTCGCACCGCTCTCGCCGTCGAAGTAGTCGACGGCGCTCGCGCGGCGCACCATGACGTCGTCGTCGTGGTTGCCCGTCCAGATCGCTATCTTGTCGGAGTCGGGGTACACGGTGGCGGCGGGGTGGCGGACCGTCGACCACATGAGCACCCGCACGGTCTCGGCGGTCTCGTTGCGCACGCCGTGCGCGCCCTGCGGGCCGGTCGCGAAGCACACGACGTCCCAGGGGGCGAGAATCTCGCTGCCCTCGGGACGGCGCAGCGTCGGCTGCCCGACGAGCACGAGGAGCCACTCCTCTTCGGCGTATTCGTAGTGATAGGGACAGATGGCCTGCCCGGGCGGCAGCTCGTAGAGGCTGGCGCCGAGCTGGGCGGCGCCGAGCAGCGGGCCAAAGCGGAACATGCCCGCGCGGAACCCCTCGGGGTCGTCGGCGTCGTAGTCGAACCGGGGAGCGGCTATGTTGACGCGCTGCGACATGGCGATGGGTGTGTGCCCCGGCCGCAGGGGCGCGAACCCCGTAACGGGCTACTGCGCCGAGACCAGCCCGGCGCCCATCGCGAAGGCCTTCTCGCAGTCCTTGGGGAACTCGGCGTCGCGGCGGCGCGCCTTGGCGGCCTCGTCGAAGCGGTCGGCGACGACCTTGCCGTAGTCGCGGAACTGGTAGGTGTCGAAGCTCGCCAGCGACTCGCAGCTGCCGAACACGCGCCCCAGCGTGCGCTCGCCGAGCGCGAGGTGGTCGGCCAGGCCCCAGGCCTTCATGACCTCGGCCGAAGGCAGGTTCATGGTGTAGATGCAGCCCACGCGCAGGGCGCCCGTGTAGAGCGTCTGCGGCGGGTCACTGTAGACCAGGTAGGGAAAGACGAGACGCTCGATGAAGCAGCGCATCTCGCCGGAGAGGGCGCCGAAGTAGATGGGCGAGCCCAGCAGGAGGGCGTCGGCGCTCTCGATGGCGCGCAGCACCGGGGTGAGGTCGTCGGTGTGGGCGCAGCGCCCGTAGCTCTTGCCCTGCCGCGTCTTGCAGGCAAAGCAGCTGACGCAGCCCCTGAAGTCGAGGTCGTAGAGGTGCACGAGCTCGGTCTGCGCGCCTTGCGAGGCCGCACCGTCGAGCGCGCTCTGCAGCAGGGTCGCGGTGTTCCACGCCTTGCGCGGGCTGCCGTTGATGGCCACGACGTTCACGCCGGTCCTCCTGCGAGCTCTTCTTGCACGACCGCGACGATGCGGTCGCAGACCGCGTCGCAGTCGTCTTGTGTGGCGGCTTCGGCCATGACGCGCACCAGGGGTTCGGTGCCCGAGGGCCGCACCAGCACGCGGCCCAGTCCGGCAAGGCGCGTCGTCTCGCGCTCGACGGCCTGCCAGACCGCGGCGGCGCCTGCGAGCGCGTCGCGGTCGCGCACCCGCACGTTCACGAGCTTCTGCGGCAGGCGCTCCATGACCTTGGCGGCCTCGTCTAAGGGCTGGTCCATCTCGCCCAGGGCCTGCAGCAGAAGGAGCGCGGTGGCGAGGCCGTCGCCGGTGGTGGAGACGTCGCGGTTGATCACGTGCCCGGACTGCTCCCCACCGAGCACGTAGTCGTGCTTGAGCATCTCGGCGATGACGTAGCGGTCGCCGACGGCGGTGGTCACCACGGCGATGCCCTCACGGCGCATGGCGAGGTGAAAGCCGAGGTTGGTCATGACCGTGGTGACGACCGTGTCGGCGCGCAGCGCGCCCTTGCCCTTGAGGTGCCTGGCGAGGATGGCGATGACGAAGTCGCCGTCGACCAGGGCGCCGTGTGAGTCGACAGCCAGCACGCGGTCGCCGTCGCCGTCGAAGGCCAGGCCCAGGTCGAAGCCGTCGGCCCGCACGACCTCTTGCAGGGCCGCCACGTGGGTCGAGCCGCACTGGTGGTTGATGTTGAGCCCGTCGGGCGCGGTGTGCAGCAGCACGACGTCGGCGCCCGACTCGCACAAGGCGAGCGGCGCCGCCTGGTACATGGCGCCGTTGGCGCAGTCGACGGCGATGCGCACGCCGGAGAGGTCGAGCGGTATGCGTCCGACGACGGTCGCGACGTAGTCCTCGACGGCGCGCTCGACGACGTCGGCGCGCCCCACCTGATCGCCGCGCAACGAGACGAGGTCGTGGCGGCCCACGTGCGCTTCGATCTCGGCCTCTTCGTCGTCGGAGAGCTTGATGCCGAGGTGGCTGAAGATCTTGATGCCGTTGTCGGCGAAGGGGTTGTGCGACGCCGACACGACCACGCCGGCGTCGGCGCCGTGCTCGACCACGAGCGCCGCCAGACCCGGCGTGGGAATGACCCCGGCGCTCTCGACCGAGCCGCCGCCGCTCGTGATGCCGGCCACCAGGGCGGCTTCGAGCATGGCGCCCGAGACGCGCGTGTCGCGGCCGATCAGGAACCGGGGGCCCGGGCCGCGGTGCTGGGCCAGCACGTACGCCGCGGCGCGACCGACCTGCAGGGCGAGCTCGGGCGTGAGCTCGTCGCCGGCCAGGCCGCGGATGCCGTCGGTACCGAAGAGGGCCACGGTTACGAACGCCTGTGCGATGCAGGTACGGACATGACGGTGGCCATGCTACCCCCGGGGTCGAGCGTGCGACAACAGAGACCGAGGCGCTTCTCGGCCGCGACAGGGCCATGCGGAAGCTCAGGCCCACAACGCGGGCGGTGGCACCACAGATGGCGAAGGGGTCGCGGGCTAGCGCTTGGAGAACTGCGGGCGCTTGCGGGCCTTCTTGAGGCCGGCCTTCTTGCGCTCTTTCACCCGTGCGTCGCGCGTGAGAAAACCGGCGCGCTTGAGCGGCGTGCGCAGGCTTTCGTCGGCGACGATGAGCGCCCGGGCGATGCCGTGACGGATGGCGCCGGCCTGACCGGCCATGCCGCCGCCGTTCACGTTGACGCGCACGTCGAACTTGGCCTGCGTGTGGGTGGCCTCGAAGGGCATGACGGCGATGGTCTGCAGCACGCGCCTACCGAAGTAGTCGTCGAGCTCCTTGCCGTTCACGACCACGCGGCCCACGCCGGGAGTGAGGATGACGCGCGCGACGCTGGTCTTGCGCCTGCCGGTGCCGGTGTAGGTGACTGAGGCCACGCGTCTTACTCCTTGATCGCGAGCGGTGCGGGATTCTGGGCCACGTGCGGGTGCTCGGGACCTGCGTAGACCTTGAGCTTGCGCAACTGGGCCGCTCCGAGCTTGTTGTGCGGCAGCATGCCCTTGACCGCGCGGCGCACGACTTCTTCGGGGCGCCGGGCCAGAAGGTCTTTGAGCGCTTCGCCCTTGATGCCGCCCGGATACCCGGAGTGGCGCCAGTACATCTTTTCGTCGAGCTTCTTGCCGGTGACGGCGATCTTCTCGGCGTTGACGATGACGACGAAGTCGCCGGTGTCGATGTTGGGCGTGTAGATCACCTTGCGCTTGCCGCGCAGGGCGTCGGCGACGACAGTCGACAGGCGGCCGAGCGTTTGGCCGTCGGCGTCGACTACGTACCACTTCTTTTCGATTGTCGCGGGCTTTGCTACGAAGGTCTTCACGCGAAAACTCCTTGAATGCGCGAGGGGGTATGATACCCGGTCACGAGAGGCGACGCAACTCTACGTTGTCGCCCGGCGCAAGACCAAGGACTTCCTCGGCCGAACCGGTGTTGACGGCCAGCGCCACCTGACCATAGCTGTCTACCAGCACCATGATATCGCTGGGGCGCACTTCTACGAACGATCGGGCCAGCCGCGCAAGGTAGCGTTCGCCGCCGCAGACCAGTTCGATCGGGTCGCCGAGTTGCGCCTTTTCGAGGCGCTCGGCGTCCAGGTTGAGGGCCACGTTGCCGAAGCGGTCGATCAGCACGGCCGCGGCGCGCAGGCCGGCGCCCGTCGCCTCCGGCGGCTGGATCTCGAGACGCACCAGGCCGGCCGGGTCGATGGCGGGGCCGAGCTGCGCGGCCGGCAGACCGGTAGCCAGGCGGGCGGCGACCGGCGCGAAGACGTCGCGGCCGTGAAAGGTCGCCGAGAGCGGCGCGATGAAGAGCTCGTCGTTGGTGATCTCCCAGGCGCCGGCGATGCCGCCGTCGGCTTCGGCGGCCAGGACGAGCATGCCGTTGTCGGGCCCCACGAAATAGCGGTCGCCGGCCGAACGAAGGGCGATCGCGCGGCGCGGGCCGCCCACGCCGGGGTCGACGACGGCCAGGTGGACGGCGCCGTCGGGCAGGTAGGACGCCGTGTTGCGCAGCACGAAGGCGGCGCCGATGAGGTCGTGCCGGGCAATGCCGTGCGTCACGTCGATCACCCGCACGTCGGGGGCAAAGCGCGCGATGACGCCGCGGCAGGTGCCGGCGAAGTCGTCTTCGTAGCCGTAGTCGGACAGAAAGCAGATGGGGCGCGGTGCGGTCACGAGGCACAGTGTACCCGAACCGCGCCGATGGGCGTGACGACCGGGGGCTCCGGTGCGCCGCCCCGACGTGACCCGCCGGTCGGGCTCGCGGAGCGCTGCGGCGGCTAGCTGGCGGCGTCGGCGGCGATCGCCGCCGCCAGGCCGGCCGCCGAGTGGACGCTCGCCTCGACGGTCACCGGCAGGCCGAGCTCGCCCAGCGTAGCGCTCGTCACCGGGCCGATCGACGCGAGCCGCACCGCGCGCAGGCGCGCCGCGAGGCCGTCGGCGCCCAGCAGCGCCGCGAAGCGTCGGGCGGTGGAGCTCGACGTGAAGGTGACGTAGTGGGCCGCCTCGATGGCGGCGGCCGGGCAGGCGAGGGAGGTGACCGGCACGGTGTCGTACACGACGACGTCGTCGACCGTGGCGCCGCGCCGGCGCAGCTCGTCGGGCAGCACAGACCGGGCCTCGCGGGCGCGCGGCAGGAGCACCCGGCGCCCGGCCAGGCGCGTGGCCCGCTGCTCGACGGCGGCCAGGACGCCTTCGGCCACGTACTCCTCGGGCACGATGCTGGGCAGCAGCCCGTGCTCCTCGAGGGCCAGCGCGGTGGCCGGCCCGATGGCGACGAGCTCGCACGACGCGAGCGCCGCGGCCTCGGCACCGCAGTCGCGCAGGCGCTCGCAGAAGGCGCTCACGCCGTTGGCGCTCGTGAAGATCACCATGTCGTAGCCCGCGAGGCCGTCGATCGCGGCGCGCAACTCGGCGTTCAGGCCGACCGGCACGACCTCGATGACCGGGCAGACGAGCACCCGGGCGCCGCCGCGCTCGAGGAGCGCGGCCAGGCCGTCGGCCTGGCCGCGCGGCCGCGTCACGACCACGCAGCGCCCCGAGAGCGGCAGCGCCGACTCTGCCTGCTCGGCGGGGTCGGCGGCGCCGGCCGGCGCCGCCGCCGGCGCGCGCGATCCGGCGCGCCGGCCGGCCTCGGGCCCGTGAGGCGCCCTCACCGGGCGCTCCCCGGCACCAGGCCGCTTGCCTCGCGCACCGCCGCCAGGATGCGCTCGGCGCCGGCGCCGCGCAGGCGTTCGGCCAGGGCGCACCCCAGGGCCTCGGGGTCGGCCGCCGGGCCGGCGAGCGAGTCGCGCAGGGTGTCGGCGCCGTCGAGCGAGCCGACGAAGGCGCGCAGGGTGAGCTCGGCGCCGTCGCGCGACTCGGCGTGGGCGCCGATGGGGATCTGGCAGCCGCCTTGCAGCGCGCCCAGCAGGGCGCGCTCGGCGCGCACGGCCAGGGCGGTGGGCTCGTCGTGTAAGCAGTCGAGCAGCGCCGCCGTGCGCTCGTCGCCCGCCCGCACCTCGACGGCCAGGGCGCCCTGGCCCACGGCGGGCAGCATCTCCTCGAAGGAGAAGGCGAAGGCGGCCAGGGCGGCGCGCCCCAGGCGGGCCAGACCGGCGGCGGCCAGCACCGTGCCGTCCAGGCCCTGCTCGGCGACCTTGCGCAGGCGGGTCTCGACGTTGCCGCGCAGGTCGAGGAGCGCAAGGTCGGGGCGCAGGGCGAGCAGCTGCGAGCGCCGCCGCAGGCTCGAGCTGCCCACGCGCGCGCCGGGGCGCAGCGCGGCGAGGCCGGCGGGCGCCTGGGCGGCGCCGGCCACGAACACGTCGCGCGGGTCCTGGCGAGCCGTGAAGGCGCCCACGACGCAACCGGCGGGCAGGGTGGTGGGCAGGTCCTTGGCCGAGTGCACGGCGCAGTCGATGCGGCCCTCGAGCAGGGCGTGTTCGAGCTCTTTGGTGAAGAGGCCCTTGTCGCCGATCTGCGAGAGCGGGGCGTCGAGGATGCGGTCGCCGGTGGTGGCGATCTTGACGATCGTCACCTCGAGTGCGGGGTGGGCGGCGCGCAGCAGGGCGGCCACCGTCTCGGCCTGCACGAGGGCGAGGGTGCTGGCGCGCGAGCCGATGGCGACGCGCGCGGCGCTCACCGGGCGGTCGGCGCCGCGGCGGCGGATCGTCGGGCGTCACGTCGGGCGCGGGGTCGGCGGCGCGCAGCAGCGCGGCGCCGGCGCGGGCGGCACGAGTGCGACGGGCGCAGGCGCGCGCGGAGCGACCAGGCGTTCGCGCTCGGCCCCGCGCCGCTCGCGCTCGCAGGCCGGCGCCCGGTCGCCCAGGTCGAACAGCTGCAGGGCCTCGACGTAGACGTAGGCGTCGGGCTCGGCGGCGAGCTCCTTGAGGCGCACCGTGGGCACGTGCAGGATCTTGTTGACGATCGCCTGGGTGAGCTGCTCGACCGCGGCGCGGTGGGCCTCGGGAAGCCGGGCCAGGCGGCAGTCGAGGCGGGCGATCTCGGCCTGGCGGATCTGCTCGATCGAGCCCCGCAGGGCGGCGACGGTGGGCACCACGGCAAGGCCGGCCAGCCAGTCGCTCATGCGCGCGACCTCTTCGCCCACGATGCGCTCGGCCTGGGCGACCTCGCGCTCGCGCTCGCCGCGGTTGGCGGCCACCACGCCGCGCAGGTCGTCGATGTCGTAGAGGCAGCAGTCTTCAAGGTCGGCGATGGCGGGGTCGAGGTTGCGCGGCACGGCGATGTCGATCAGGAACAGGGGACGGCGGTGGCGCGCGGCCATGACGGCCGCCAGGCGGTCGCGGTCGACCAGAAAGCCGGGAGCGGCCGTCGAGGAGATCACGATGTCGGCGCCGGCCAGCTCGGCGTCGAGCGCTGCGAGGCAGGCGGCGCGCCCGTCGCAGCGGTCGGCCACCGCCCGGGCGGCGGCCAGCGTGCGGTTGGCGACCACCACGGCGCCCGCGCCGCCGGCCTTCAGGTGCTTGACCGTGAGCTCGCCGGTCTCGCCGGCGCCCAGCACGAGCACGACGCGATCGTCGAGGCTGCCCAGCTCCGCACGAGCGAGGTCGACGGCCACCGAGCTCACCGACACCGGGTGCTCGCCGATGGCCGTCTCTGAGCGCACGCGCTTGCCGACCTCGAGCGCCTGACGGAAGAGCCGGTTGAAGACCGCCCCCGTGCAGCCGGCGGCGCGGGCGGCCTCGTAGGCGCCCTTGAGCTGGGCGAGGACCTGCGCCTCGCCGACGACCAGGCTGTCGAGGCTGGCGGCCACCCGGAAGAGGTGGGCGATGGCGGCGTCGCCGTCGGCGGCGCTCGAGGCCTCGGCGAGCGCGGCCACGGACACGCCGCCGCGCTCGGCCAGGCGCGCCACGGCGGCCTGCCGGGCGGCGGCCGGGTCGGTGGCCAGCAGGTAGAGCTCGGTGCGGTTGCAGGTGGAGAGCACGACGGCCTCGGTGACGGTCTCGCAGTCGAGGAGCCGGCCGGCCAGGGCGACGGCGTCGGCGCAGGGCAGGGCGAGCCTCTCGCGCAGTTCGAGCGGCGCCGTCTTGTGAGAGATGCCGAGCACGACCGGATGCATGCAGAGGTCCTTCCTACCCACCGCCGCCATGCGTCAAGCGTCGTTCTTGCGACGGGCGAGCTCTTCGTCGAGAAGGGTGACGTCGCGCTGCAGACGCCCTATGCGTCGGCCGGCCACGCCCAGATAGGCGATGAGCACGACGAGCACGGCGGCATAGGCGGCGGCGACGTACTTGGCGGCTTCGGCGAGCGGCATCGGTCATCTCCCCAGACGGTACTTGAGCTCGCGGAGCTGCTCGTGCAGGGATTCGATGCCCAGCTCGACGCGCAGGAGTCCGACGAACAGGAGGGTCATGCCGGCCATGCCGGCCAGAAAGGCGATGAGGTCACGGTAGTCCATGCCGCTGCCCGACGGCCCGATGACGACGGGGTGCAGCCCCGCGGGCAGGAAGCGCGTGGCAAAGAAGGTGATGGGCACGTCGACGAAGGCGATGATGGCGAACAGGGCGCCGTAGGTGGCGCGCCGCGCTTCGTCGTCGACCGAGCCGCGCAGCACGAAGTAGCCGCTGTAGAGCAGGCAGGCCAGCAGGAACGTGGTGAGGCGCGGCTCCCAGGCCCACCACACACCCCAGGCCGCCCGTCCCCAGATCACGCCGGTGACCATGACGAGCGCGCTGAACAGCAGGCCCAGGCGCACCGCCGCCACGCCGAGGCGGTCGTAGCGGGCGTCGCCGCGGCGCAGGTAGAGGATGGCGGCCACGAAGGCCACGCCGTAGGCGAGCAGAGCGGTCTCGGCGATGGGCGCGTGGATGTAGAAGATCTTCTGGCTGAAGCCCAGGGTCGAGGCGTCGGTGGGCGCGATCCAGAACCCCACGAGCAGCCCGGCGGCCAGCAGCGCGGCGGCGGCGGCGAGGATCGCGCCGGTCGTGGCCCAGCGGGGCGCAGCCGCACGCGCGACGCTCTGTTCTGAGTCGGTAACGACGGTCGCGGCGCTCTGCACCCTCGTCACTCTCCGATCGCGACGTCGTAGGTGCCGTAGGCCAGCACCAGGAAGACCCCATCGTATACCAGCAAAAACGCGAGCCGGCCGAGCACCGAAGGCGACCCCGCCGCGCCCGACAGCACGGCGCTCGTGCCCGAGGCGGCGGCGATCAGCAAGGGCACGACCAGCGGCAGGAAGACGATGGGCAGCAGCAGGTCGCGGGAGCGCGTGTTCATGGTGATGGTGGCGAGCAGCGTGCCCAGCGCCGCGATGCCCAGGTCGCCGAGCACGACCAGGGCGAGGAACGCCGGCAGGTGGGTCGCCATGCGGCCCGAGGCGAAGAACAGCGCGAACACAGGCACGGCGACCACCTGGATGGCTCCCAGAAAGAGCAGGTTGGCGGTCATCTTGGCCAGGAAGATGGTCACCCGGTCGACCGGGCAGAGCAGCAGGCCGTCGAGGCAGCCGTCGTCCTTTTCGTGGGCGAACGAGCGGTTGAGCCCGAGCAGGGCGCCGAAGACGAACACGACCCACAGCATGCCGCCGGTGTAGAACGACAGGCGACCGCCGCCCGACACCGTGAACGCGTAGTGAAAGACGACCATCGCCAGCACGACGAAGAGGAACATCGAGACGACCGTCTCGCGCGTGCGCAGCTCCGAGACGACGTCTTTGCGCACCAGGGCTTTGAACTGCCGCCAGCCCATGGCCTAGACCAGCGCCCCTTCACGCACGTGTTCGCGATAGGTGGCGGCGAAGTCGGCCTCGGCCATGCCGCCGCCGTGAGCGAAGACGACCCTGCCGCCGTCGAGAATGAGCACCTGGTCCGCGAGGCCGAGCCCCTGGCGCAGGCTGTGGGTCGCCATCACGAAGGTGTGCTCGGCGCGGATCTCGCCGAGCAGGCCGTCGAGCAGGTCGGCCGCGTGGGGGTCGAGGCCCGAATGGGGCTCGTCGAGCAGCAGCACGCGGGGCTCGTGGAGCAACGCCCGGGCGATCGCCAGGCGCTGCTGCATGCCCTTCGAGAACGTGGCCACGACGTCGTTGCGGCGGTGGCTGAGCTCGACGCGCTCGAGCAGGCCGGCGATGCGCCGCTCGGCGTCGGCGACGCCGTACATGTCGGCGTAAAAGCGCAGGTTCTCGTGGGCGGTGAGGTCGCGGTACAGCAGCGAGTCGTGCGAGATGAAGCCGATGGCGCGGCGCACCGGTGCGGGGTCGCCGCGCAGGTCGTGGCCGGCCACCGAGACGCTGCCCGCCGAAGGCTTGAGCAGCGTCGCCAGCAGGCGCAGCGTGGTCGTCTTGCCGGCGCCGTTGGGTCCGAAGAGCGTCAGAAAGCCGCCCCGGGGCACGGTGAACGATACGTCGCGCAACACGTCGCGACGGCCGAAGGCCTTGCCCAGCCCTTCGACGCAGATCTCAGGGGCGGCGCTCGCGGTGGGACCGGAGTGCCCGGCCGTCGCGTCGGCGGGGTGCTCGGGCGTCGTGTCGCCGGGGCGCTCGAGCGCCGGGTCGCTGGAGCGCTCGTGGGCCGCGCGCCCCTCGGCGGCCATCAGGCGGCCTCGCTGCGGGCCGCGTCGCGCGCCGCCGCCGGCGCCCGCGCGCGGCGCGGCCACAGCGACACGCCGCCGGCGACCACGAGCACGAGCACGCCGAGCCAGACCAGGCGGACGAGCGGGAACACGTCGAGCTGCAGCCGCAGATGGGTGCTCGACGTGTCGAACGGGTCCTGCGCCACGACGAACAGGTCGCGCGGCAGGCTGCCCAGGATGACGGCGCGCACGGCGGCGCCGTCGACCGGGTAGACGTCGGTATGCGGCGCCAGCAAGCCGATCTGCCGTCCGCCGCGGCTGACGACGAAGTGGGCGAAGAAGCGCTGCGAGCTCTGCGGTCCGCTGTCCTGGGTGAAGCCGGTGAAGCGCAGCGTGTAGCCCGCCACGCTCGCCGTGGCGCCGGCCTTGGCCGGCAGGTAGGCGCCGCGCTCGATCTTGTAGACGTTCGAGCCCAGCAGCCCCGCCAGTATGAGGATGACGCCGGCGTGAGCCACCCAGGCGGCCGTGCGCGTGCGACTCGCGGTGAGCGCGCGGCGCAGGCCGGTGAGCAGTCCCTGCTCACCGGCGGCCCGCCGCGCGGCGGCCACGACGAACGTCACGACGGCCGCGGCGGCAAAGACGCAGACCTCGAGGCCGATCAGGCCGAACACGCTCGAGCGCCAGTCGCCGGTCAGTAGCAGCACGGGCAGCGCGACGAGCGCCGCCAGCAGCGGCCAGCGCGCGGCGCGCCAGAAGCCGCCGGCGCCGCGCCCCAGGGCGAGCAGCGGGCAAAGCGCGACGGCGAACACCACGGCGACGCCCAGCGGCTCGGCGAACAGGCGGTAAGTGTCGGGGCCGACCGTGCGGTCGCTGACGAGCGGCACGACGACGGTGGCCGCGAGCAGCGCCGCCGCGAAGGCGCTGAGCGCCAGGTCGAGCGCGTGATGGGCGACGTCGCCGGCCGAGGCGAAAAGCGGCTCCCCGTGCGTGCCGAAGCGCCGCCAGCGCAGCGCCAGCAGGCCGACCGACAGGGCGGCGACCACGCCGAGCAGGCTCGAGAGGATGACGATGAGGGTGTCGTTGCGGGCGAAGGCGTGCACCGAGCTGATCAGTCCGGTGCGCGTGGTCCAGGTGGCGACGATGGTCAGCCAGAAGGTGGCGCAGGCGAGCGCCAGCGTGGAGCGCCGCAGGCGGCCACGCCGGCGAAAGACGATCATGGCATGCAGCATCGCGGTCGCCGCCAGCCAAGGTATGAGCGAGGTGTTCTCGACCGGGTCCCAGCCCCAGTAACCGCCCCACGACAGCACGACGTAGGCCCACCAGGCGCCCAGGCCGATGCCCAGCGACAGGAAGACCCAGCCGGCGACCGCCCAGCGCTGCGCGCCCAGCACCCAGTCGCGGCCACCGTCGCCGAGCAGCAGCGCGGCGGTGGCGTAGGCGAACGGCACGGTGAGCGCGGCGTAGGCGGCGAACAACGCGGGCGGGTGCAGCACCATGGCCGGGTGCAGCAGGAGCGGGTTCAGACCCTGGCCGGCAGAGGCCGGGGCCGCCGACACGAACGGGTTCGAGCCCGGGTCGGCCACCATGAGCGTGGCGAAGACGGCGGCCACGGCGCTGAGCACGCCGACGGCGGTCGCCGTCAGGCGGTCGAGCGTCTCGACGTCGCGCAGGGCGACGACCACCGTGATGACGGTGAGCAGCAGGAGCCAGAGCAGGAACGAACCCTGCTGGCCGGCCCAGAAGCCGGCCACGCGGTAGAAGAACGAGAGGCTCGTGTCGGAGTTCTGGGCGACGTAGGCAAAGGTGAAGTCGCGCGCCACAAAGGCCTCGAGCAGTACCGCGGCGGCCACGACGACCGCGAAGAAGAGTCCGTACACGGCGAGGTAGCCCCAGCGCACGAGCGTGCCGCTGCGGCGGCGCACGCCGAGCGCTATGAGCGCCACCGCGGCGAGCGAGAAGGCCAGGCAGCAGAACAGGGCGAAGCGCCCGAGGACGATCACGGCGCCCTACCCGCCGATGCTCGGTTGCGGCAGGGGGCTCGCCTTGCCGGCGTACTTCGAGGGGCACTTGGTCTCGAGCTGGGCGGCGCTGATCAGGTCGTTGCTCGACGCGAACTTGCCGGTCACCACGACCTGCACGCCGGCGGCGAAGGTGGCCGGCATCTGTCCGTCGTAGTCGACCCTGACCGTGCTCGCGCGGCCGGTCAGGTCTTCGATCGTGAACTGCACGCCGCCCGCGTCGCGCACGATGGTGCCGTGCACGACCGCCCCGCCGACCTTGACGTTGCGGCCGTTGTCGGCGCTCGTCAGCGCCGACACCTGGCGGTAGTAGGCCCCCTGCGAGACGACGACGTAGACGATCGCCGCGGCGAAGACGACGACGAGGATGACGGTGGCCGCGATGAGACGCCGCTGCGCCTTTTTGCTCATGTGCTGGTCCCCTCCACGGTCGCCGGATCGCTCGGCCGCTTCAAATGTAGACGGTCAGAGCGCGGGCGTCACCGTTCGGCGGCGACGGGGGCGGCTCGACGGCAGCCCGCCGACAGTCCGGCGACGGCGCCGGCGAGCCGCTCGTGCGGCGCCGCCGGACGGCCAGACTACAGGACTCGGGCATCGCGCGGCGTACTGTAGGTCGACTACCGCCCGCCCAGTGACCAAGGAGACGACCCTCATGCGTGCTGCGATCCACGCCGACGTCATCGGCTCACGGCAGCTCGACGACCCGCAGGCCCTGCAGCGCGTGCTCGGCGAGGGCGTGACCCGGCTGAACGAGCTCTTCGCGCCCGGGCTCGCGGCGCCGTTCGCCGTGGTCGAGGTCGACGCCGTCGAAGGGGCCCTGGCCGACGCCGCCCAGGCGCCGCTCTGCGTGAGCGTCTTGCGCGAGCTCGTCGCGCCGCTGCAGGTGCGCGTCGGCGTGGCGCTCGATGGCGCCGCCGAAGAGGCCTTCGTGGCCGCCTGGCAGGCCGACCGCCTCGTGCACTATCGCGGCACCGGCCTGGCCGGCGACCTGCTGCTGAACGCCTACTGCGCCCTGCTCGAGCCGCTCGTGCGCGCCCGCACCGACGCCCAGTGGCGCGCGCTGCGCACCGTGCGCGGGCACGAGGACCGGGCCGCGGCGGCAGCCGAGCTCGGCATGGCTCACGACGACCTCGAAGAGCTGCTCGCGGCGGCGCAGTGGCGCACCGTCGAAGACGCCGACGCCACGATCGCCGCGTACCTGGCCATCGCCCTCGGCGCGTAGGGGGGCGCTCCGGCTAGGGCATGAGGCGGCGACGTTACGCTCACACTGGGAGGTCGCTGCGGCCGGGGCAAGGGCTACAGGTCGGAGCTGTCTCGGGGGGCGCTCCGGCTGGGGCATAAGGCGGTCGACGTTACGCTCACACTGGGATGGCGCTCCGGCCGGGGCAAGGGCTACAGGTCGGAGCTGTCTCGGTTACGGTACGCTGCGCTCTGTGGGAGCGTTGGCACCTCGCAGGCCGACCTTCCGCCCTTACCCCGGCCTCCGCTATCGTACATGCGGCGCTGGCCCCGAGCGCAGCCTCACCCCGGCCTTCGCTAAAGCCAAGCAGGACTTCCAGCCGCAGCGTTACCCCGGCTTTCGCTGTCGCGTGCGGGCCTATCACCTGCCGCGGCCTCACCCCGGCCTTCGCTAAAGCCGCGGGACTTCGGCTTCGCTCGTGCCGAAGAGGCGGCGAGCTAGTTGGTGAGGCGGGCGCAGTCGCCGCCCAGGTCGGCGAGCTTTTCGAGGGCGTGCGGCAGGGCCTCGCGGATCACCTCGAACTGCTCGCGGCAGGCCGTCGGGCTGCCCGGGAAGTTGATGATGAGGGTGGTGCCGCGCAGGCCGCTCACGGCGCGCGAGAGCATGGCGTGGGGGGTCTTCAGCAGGGAAGCGGCGCGCATGGCTTCGGCGAAGCCCGGCGCCTCGCGGTCGAAGGCCAGCTTGCTGGCTTCGGGGGTCACGTCGCGCGACGTGAAGCCCGTGCCGCCGGTGGTGAGGATGAGGTTGGCCGGCGTGCGGTCGGCGTAGTGCATGAGCTTCTCGGAGAGCAGCAGCTTCTCGTCGGGCAGCAGCACGCGCTCGACGTACTCGGCCCCGAGCCCGTTCAGCAGGCCCTCGAGCACGGCGCCGCTCTCGTCTTCGCGGCGGCCGGCGTGACCCGAATCGGACAGCGTGATCACAACGGCCCGAATGCCGACCGTCTCGCTCATGGCCGCTCCTCGCTTTCGTGTGCTTGGTCGGACGCCTCTTGCGCGCCCGGTCCCCTGGCTCCGGTGCCCATCGCGGTCACCACGATTTCGTCGCCGGCCTGCAGCGCTCCTCCTTGCAGCACGCGCACGAAGATGCCTTCGCGCGGCATGACGCAGTCGCCGGCGGCGCGGTAGATCGCGCAGTGGTCGTGGCAGACCTTGCCGATCTGGGTGAGCTCGACCAGGCAGTCGCCCAGCCGCACGCGCGTGCCCAGCGGCAGCTCGGCCACGGCCAGTCCCTGTGTGGTCACGTTCTCGGCGAAGTCGCCGGGACCCACGTCGAGCCCCTTGGCGCGCATGGTGTCGATGCTCTCGATGGCCAGGAGGCTCACCTGGCGATGCCAGGGGCCGGCGTGACCGTCGCCATCGACGCCGTGGCCGGCGACCAGCTCGATCGCGGCGCAGGGCTTCTTGCGCACACCTTTGGTGGCGGCCACGTTGACCGACACCACGCTGCCCCGCGGCAGCCCGGGGGCCGTCATGGCTGCACGCCCTCGCGCCGCCAGTGGCCGCTCGCGCCGCCCGACTTCTCGAGCAGCCGCACGCCGGTGACCTCGATGCCGCGGTCGATGGCCTTGCACATGTCGTAGACCGTGAGGGCGGCGACCGACGCGGCCACGAGCGCCTCCATCTCGACCCCGGTGCGCCCGACGAGACGCGCCTCGGTGGTGACGTGCAGCCCGGGCGCCTCGTCGTCGGCCTCGACCTCGACGCCGACGAAGGTCAGCGCGAGCGGGTGGCAAAGCGGGATCAGCTCGTGGGTGCGTTTGGCGGCCATGATGCCGGCGAGGCGCGCGGTGGCCACGACGTCGCCCTTGGGCACGCGCGCGTCGCGAATGGCGTCGAGCGTCGCCGGGGCCATGAGCACGCGCGCTTCGGCGCGCGCGACGCGCTCGGTCTCGGGCTTGCCGGCGACGTCGACCATGCGGGCGCGGCCCTGCTCGTCCAGATGAGAGAGTCCGTTCACGGGTGCGATCCTACCCTCCGATCTGGGACATGCCGCGACCGGCGTCGGGGGCTTCGACCAGACGATCGAACCGCTTCCCGTCGATGGCGTCGGCGATGGCGGCGGCCAGCTTGCGCGGATCGCCGATGAGCGGGCGCACGTCGAGCTCGCGCTCAGGCGCCGAGAACAGGCAGGTCTTGAGGCGCCCGTCCGACATGAGGCGCAGGCGGTTGCAGCGCGCGCAGAAATGGTCGGACACCCCGGAGATGAAGCCGATCGTGCCCAGCGCGCCCGGCACGCGGTAGTAGCTCGCCGGCCCCAGGCCGAACGGGCCCTCGACGTCTTCGACGTGATGGTCGGCGCGCAGGCGTTCGAGCACGGTCCAGGCGGGCACGAACTCGCGCTCGCCCGCCAGGCGCCGGTCGAGCGGCATGTACTCGATAAAGCGCACGTGCACGTCGCGCTGCCGGGTGAGCTCGACGAAGCCGTCGACCTCGTCGGCGGCGCCGGCCAGCAGCACGGCGTTGACCTTGACCGGCGCGAAGCCCGCGGCGAAGGCCGCGTCGAGCCCCGCGAGGGCGTCGGCCAGGCGACCGCCGCGCGTGAGCCGCGCGTAGCGGCCCGCGTCTAAGCTGTCGATGCTCACGTTGACGCGCCTGAGGCCGGCCGCGCGCAGCTCGGCGGCGCAGCCCGGCAGCAGGATGCCGTTGGTCGTGAGGGAGAGGTCGGTGAGGCCGTCGAGCGCCGCCAGGCGTGCGATGAAGTCGACGAAGCCTTTGCGCACCAGCGGCTCGCCGCCGGTCACGCGGACCCGCGTGATACCGGCCGCCACGGCCGCGGCGGCGAAGGCCAGCAGCTCTTCGTAGGAGAGGATGTCGGCGTGCGCGCGCGACGGCACGCCCTCGGCGGGCATGCAGTACACGCACCGCAGGTTGCAGCGGTCGGTGACCGACAGGCGCAGGTAGTCGACGCGGCGTGGAGGAGAGGCGCTCATCTCCACAAGTGTAGCGCTCCGGCCCGGCGCGCGTCACACGGCGCGGCGGCGCGCGTCACCGGCGCGGCGGCGCGCGCGAAAGGCGCGCGCCGCCGCGCCGCCCCTACTTCTGCACCATCACCTCGGTGGCCTTGATGACGGCCTTCACCTTGTCGCCCTCGGTGAGACCCAGCGACTCCGCGGAGTGGCGGGTGATGGCGGCGACGACCTCGGTGCCGCCCACGTCCATGACGACCTCGGCCATGACGGCGCCGAGGGTCACCGACTTGACGGTGCCTGGCAGCTGGTTACGGGCGCTGATCATGGAGACCTCTCGTGGCTCGTTCGTGCGTTCGGGCTGATGCCCCGGCCTCTACATCCCCTCGCGTTTGCAGGCTCCGAGCGGCGAGCCCGGGCTGCCCCAGTCCATCTCGCGGATCATGACCATCTTGAGCTCGGTCATCTCGGCGATGGCGAACTTGACGCCCTCGCGGCCCATACCCGAGCTCTTGATGCCGCCGTAGGGCATGTGGTCGACCCGGAAGGTCGGCACCTCGTTGATCATGACGCCGCCGACCTCGAGGTGACGGGCGGCGTACAGGGCCTTGTTCAGGTCGCGCGTGAAGATGCCGGCCTGCAGGCCGTAGTCGCTGTCGTTGGAGATCTCGATGGCGTGACAGATGTCGCGCGCCTTCTGCACCGCGAGGACCGGCCCGAAGACCTCGTTGGCGCAGACCTTCATGTCGCGCGTCACGTCGGCGAGCACGGTCGGGCGCAGGTCGCCGGCCGCGTCGATGCCGCCCACGGCGAGCGTCGCACCCTGTTCGACCGCCTCGGCGACCCAGGCCTTCACGCGGGCCGTCTCGTTGTCGTCGATCAGGGCGGCCACGTCGGTCGTCTCGTCGAGCGGGTCGCCGACCTTGAGCGCCGCGACCGACGCCACAAGGGCCGCCAGGAACTCGTCGTAGACCTTCTCGTGCACGACCACGCGCTGCACCGATATGCAGACCTGTCCCGAGTTGGTGAAGCCGCCGGCGACTACGCGCTGGAGGGCGAGGTCGAGGTCGGCGTCTTCCTCGATGATGGTCGCCGAGTTGTTGCCCAGCTCGAGGGTGACCATCTTCATGCCGGCGTCGCTGGCGATCTGGCGACCGACCGGCGGGCTGCCGGTGAAGGTCACCATGTTGACCCGCTCGTCCTTGACGAGCTTGGTGCCCAGGGTCGAGCCCGGGCCTACGACGACCTGCAGCACACCGTCGGGCAGGCCGGCCTCGCTTAAGAACTCGGCCAGGCGCAGCGCGGTGAGCGGGGTCGACGACGCGGGCTTGAGCACGACGACGTTGGCCGCCGCCAGCGCCGGGGCCACCTTGTGGCTGACCAGGTTGAGCGGGAAGTTGAAGGGCGAGATGGCGACGATCAGACCGCGCGGCTCGCGGATCGTCCAGCCGAAGCGGTTCTCGCCGCCCTGGTCGGCGTCCATCTCGATGATCTCGCCGGCCGTGCGTTTGGCCTCTTCGCTCGCCCAGCGGAACGTCGAGGCCCCGCGTCGCGCCTCGACACGGGCGTCTTTGAGCGGTTTACCGCCCTCGAGGGCGATCAGCCGGGCGACCTCTTCGGCGTGGTCCTCGAGCAGGTGCGACGTGCGCTCGAGGATCTGGGCGCGCTTCCAGGCCGGCGTCCAGCGCCACTCGGCGAAGGCCGCGACGGCCCGGTCGAGGACGGCGTCGACCTCATCGACCCGCGTGGTGTTGATGACGGCGACCTCGCTGCCGTCCCAGGGGCTGTGCACGGTGAGCGGATCGCCGGTCCCCTGGGGACCGGCGATCCGCAACCCTTTCGCTACTCGTGCGGTGACATCTACGACCACGGGCACTCCTTCTCGACCGTCGGACGACTTCGTCGTTTCCGCTTGAAGGCCGGCGCGACCCGGCGCGCCTAGCGGCAGTTCCGGCAGTACCCGACCCATTCGTCGGACCGGTGCTCCTCGTTGAACGGCCGGCGGTCGCTCAGCGACACGACCTTACCCGCTTCGGGCTCTTCCTTGCCGTGCTGGTAGATGCCCAGCGGCTTGTCGGTGAGGTCGATGTTGATCTGCTTGACCTCCTGGTACTCGTCGAGGCCGAAGGTGCCGAGCTCGCGCCCGACGCCGCTCTGCTTGTAGCCGCCCCACGGCGCCTCGCTGTAGGTGGGGTGGTAGGTGTTGATCCAGGTGATGCCGGCGCGCAGCGCCTTGATGACCCGCATGGCGCGCGTGACGTCTTTGGTCCACACGCCGGCCGCCAGGCCGTAGATCGTGTCGTTGGCGATGCGCACGGCGTCGTCTTCTGAGTCGAACGGTATGACGACGAGGACCGGGCCGAAGATCTCCTCCTGGGCGACCCTCATCGAGTTGTCGACGTCGACGAAGATGGTGGGCTCGTAGTAGTAGCCGCTGCCCTCGAGGCGGCGGCCACCGGTGGCCAGCTTGGCGCCCTCTTCGCTGCCGATCTTGACGTAGCGCTCGACCGTGTCGAGCTGCTGCTGCGAGACCAGCGGACCCATCTCGCTCGCCTCGTCGGCGGGCGCGCCGACCTTGATCGCCATGGCCCGCGAGACGAGCTCGCCGACGAAGCGGTCGTAGATCGAGCGCTGCACGAGCAGGCGCGAGCCGGCCGAGCAGACCTCGCCGCTGCCGGCGAAGATGCCCACCAGGGCGCCGTCGATGGCGGCCTCGAAGTCGGCGTCTTCGAAGACCAAGTTGGGGCTCTTGCCGCCGAGCTCCAGGCCGACCTTCTTCACGTTCTCAGCGCCCGCCCGCATGATGCTCTTGCCGACCTCGACGCTGCCGGTGAAGGCCACCATGTCGATGTCGGGCGACGAGGCGAGGTAGTCGCCGACCTGCCCGCCCGGCCCGGTGAGGACCTGGAAGACGCCCTCGGGCAGCCCGACCTCGGCGAAGATCCGGGCGAGCTCGATCGAGGTGAGCGGCGACACCGACGCCGGCTTCAAGATCATGACGTTGCCGGCGGCGAGGCTCGGCGCCACCTTCCAGGCGGCCATCAGGATGCGGAAAGTTCCACGGCGTGATGCCGGCCGTCACGCCGATCGGCTCGCGCACCACCATGCTCATGCTCTCGCCCGGCACCTCGAGGGTCTGGCCGTGCTGTTCGACGGCGAGGCCGGCGTAGTAGTCGAAAGTGTGGGCGGCGTCGTTCACGTCGATAAGTGAGTCGCCGAGCAGCTTGCCCATCTGGCGGGTCTCGAGCATGGCGAGCTCGTCGGCGTGCTCGCGGATGCGGGCGGCGACGGCGTGCAGCAGCTCGGCCCGTTCCGTGGCCAGCGTGTGCGGCCAGGGGCCTTCGTCGAAGGCCTTGCGGGCCGCGGCCACGGCGCGCTTGGCGTCGGCCAGGCCGCCTTTAGGTACGACGGCGAACGGCCGCTCGGTCGAGGGGTCGACGACTTCGTAGGTCTCGCCGCTTGCGGCGCCGGTCCACTTGCCGGCGATGTACATCTGATACGACTTGAGGTCCTGCTGGACGGTTGACACCACAATCCTCCCGGTACGGCGCGCGGCCCCTGGCCGCGCGGTGCATCCCTTCTGACCGCGCGCTCCTGGTCGCGCTCCGGCGACCGCGCCTGCGGCTGCACGGAAGGTACCCGCGCCCGCGAGGCCGATAACCTCATAGAGATGGTGGAAAAGGGCGTGGCGAAGGTGAAAACGGGGCGGCGAGCGCGACAGACCGACTAGCCCTTATCGAAGGCCCCCGGGCGGCCGATAGGCCCTACGTGGGGCAGCGCTTGCGCTGCGAAGGCTCAGGGGACGCCACTTGACCGACACCGACATCATCCAGTCTCGCGAGAGCGCCGACGACCGCGAGGAGCGCCGGGCGCGCAACAACGTCATGGCCCGCATACAACGCGACGTGGTCATGCGGCTCGACGCCATGATCGACGAGCTCGCCGCGCAGCCGCTCGGCGAGGAGCCGCGCGAGTACCTCGACGCCCTGCGCGTCCTGCTGCGCTCGCAAGCCACGGCGTACCTGTCGTACGTCACCAGCCGCCGCGACGCGCTCTCCTCCACCACCTCGAGCATGTACGCCGGCGAGCTCAGCCCCGACGGCCCGGTGCCGACCACCCTGCGCGACCTCATCCAGGGCGGCACCATGACGACCGCCCAGGCGGCGCGCCTGGCGAGTTACGTCTCCGAACGGCGCACGCTGCTCATCTTCGGCGACCGCGCCACCGGCAAGTCCACCCTGCTGAACGCCCTGCTCGAGCTCCTCTCGGTCGACGAACGCCTCGTCTCGATCGAGCACTCCGACCACCTGCCCGCCCTCGAAGACCGCTCGTTCTGCGTGCGCCTCTCGGTCGACGACGACGCCGACGTGCCCGGCATCTTCGCGAAAGCCATGAAGATGCAGCCCAGCCGCATCATCGTCGGCGAGATCCACGCCGACGAGATCCTCTACTTCCTCACCGAGCTGCGCCGCCGGCCCGACACCGGCGGCTTCTGCACCGTCCGCGCCGACTCCGTGCAGCAGGCGGTCGCCAAGCTCCTGCGCCAGATGGAGCTGCGCGTCGCCGCGCCCGAGGCTCGCCGGCTCGTCGGCGACACGCGGCCGGCGCTGGCCCACATGCGCAGCGATGAGCGCGGTCAGCCACGCCTCGGGGCCATCTGGGGCGTCGACGGGCTCGACGCCGACGGCGAGATCCTGCCTGCGCGAAGAGGCCGCCGACCAGGCGTTGCTGGCCTGACCGTCGCCCGCGTCGCTGGCCTGACCGTCGCCCGCGTCGCGGGCAGTCGTACCCCGCCTCGCCGGCGGTGCGTCACCTCGCTCGCCCGCCGGCGCCCTTTCCCCGACCGTCGGCGGGCCTCATTCTTGAGGCGGACGCCGCGCACTGGTATCATGCCGAGGTTGCGCCGCCGAAGGGGCGGCGTTTTTCACCCCTGCTCCAGCAGCAAGGCTGGGGCCGCCAAGACCACAGGAGGTGAGTTCCACGAACAAGTACGAATTGATGCTCATGCTCAATCCCGGCATCGAAGACGGCCGGCAGTCCGAGATCCTCGATCGCCTAACGGCGACCGTCGAGAAGGGCGAGGGCAAGGTCGCGTCGGTCGACGACTGGGGTAAGCGCAAGCTGGCCTACGAGATCGCCGGCCAGGGCGAAGGCCTTTACAGCGTCGTCACGTTCAGCTCCGAGCCAGACACTCTGGCCGAAGTCGAGCGTGTGCTGCGCATCACCGACGACGTCATGCGCTTCCAGACGGTGCGCCTCAAAGACTAGCGCCAACCGCAAAGGAGCGAACGACATGGCCGGATCCATCAATCGCGTCATCCTCATCGGTAACCTGACTCGCGACCCCGAGACCCGCCAGGCGGGCTCGACCACCGTGTGCACCTTGCGGCTCGCGGTCAACGATCGGGTCAAAGACCAGAGCAGTGGTGAGTGGGGCGACCGCCCCAACTACTTCGACGTCGACGTGTTCGGTTCCCAGGGCGAGCTTTGCGGCAAGTACCTGGCGAAAGGCCGCCAGGTCGCCGTCGAAGGCAAGCTGCGCTGGCGTGAGTGGGAGACCCAGGACGGCCAGAAGCGCTCGGCCGTCTCGGTGGTCGCAGACAACGTGCAGTTCATCGGGCCGCGCGAGGGCGGAGCGCCCCAGGGCGGAGCGCCGCGCGAGTCCGGCGGCGCCAGGTTCGCACCGCCGGCCGACGTCGCCGAAGCCGACTTCGCCGGCGACGACGACATCCCGTTCTGAGCTAGACGCGGCCGGCGGGTGCGCCGCCCCGCACAGGCGCACCCGCCGGCCGAAGGCAACGCAAAAAGGTCAGAGAGGCCGACATGCCAGCATCACAGGGCACGCGGCGCGAGAAGCGGCTCAGGGCCGGGGCCCCGAGCACGGCGCGCCGCCGCTACTGCTATTACTGTCAACAGAAGATCGAGGACGTCGACTACAAGGCCAACACGGTCCTCAAGCGCTTCGTCTCCGAGAAAGGCAAGATCCGCCCGCGCCGCGTCACCGGCGCCTGCCGCTGTCACCAGCGCCAGGTCACCGTGGCCATCAAGCGCGCTCGCGAGATGGCGCTCTTGCCGTACGCAGACCGCTAGGAGGCGATCGTGGACATCATTCTGCTCCAGGACATCGACGGCGTGGGCGAAAAGGGCGACCTCGCCAGCGTGTCGCGCGGCTACGCCCGCAACTACCTGCTGCCCAAGCGCCTGGCCGAAGTCGCCAACCCGGGCCGGCTCGACGAAGTCCGCCGGCTCATGGAAGAGCGCAAGGCGCGCGAGATCCGCACCGCCGAGCACGCGCTCGAGGTCGCGGCCACGCTCAACAAGACCGTCGTCACCATCGGCGCCCACGCGGGCGAGGGCGACCGGCTGTATGGTTCGGTCACCAACGCCGACGTCGCCGACGCCATCTGGAGCGCTCGCAAGGTGAAGGTCGACAAGCACAAGGTGCGCCTCGAAGAGCCCATCAAGAGCGTCGGCGACCACATGGTCGAGATCGACGTCTTCGAAGGCGTCGTGGCCACGGTCAAGGTCATCGTCGTTCCCGAGTGACGAGGCGCCCATGGGCGCCGCAGAGAGGGGCAGCAGCGTGACAACCGGCATCGTCCAGAGCGACGGTCGTCACATGCAGCCGCACGACTTAGACGCGGAGGAGTCGCTCCTCGGCGCCATGGTCGTGAGCCCTAACGCACTGCCCATCGCCACCGAGCTCGTCGTCGAAGACGACTTCTACCGCGACACGCATCGCATCGTCTTTCGCACCATCCGCGACATGTACGGCCTCGGCAAAGAGGTCGATGCCGTCACGCTCTCGGCCGCCCTCGAACAGCAGGGCGTGCTCGAGCGGGTGGGCGGCAAGGCCTTCGTGCACACCCTGGTCGAGATCGTGCCGGCCGCCGCCAACGTGCGCCAGTACGCCGAGATCGTGCGCGAGACGAGCGTGCTGCGCCAGTTGATCAAGGTCGGCAACGAGATCGCCGAGCTCGGCTACGACCACCCCGACGAAGCCCGCACGCTGCTCGACACCTGCGAGCAGAAGGTCTTCGCCATCTCGCAGCACCGCAGCTCCGCCGACTTCGAGGCCATGAGCGACCTCGTCAAGTCGACCTTCGCGCGCATCGACATGATCCGCGACGGCGCCCAGCTTTCGGGCGTGCCCACCGGCTTTGCCGACATCGACAAGACCACCGGCGGCTTTCAGCCGTCGAACCTCATCGTGCTGGCAGCGCGCCCCGGCGTGGGCAAGACCTCGCTGGCCCTGAACATCGCCCACAACATCGGCATGACCGGCCAGCAGTCGGTGGCCATCTTCAGCCTCGAGATGAGCAAGCAGGAGATCAGCGAGCGCATGCTGTGCTCGGCCGCGCGGGTCGCCTCGCACCGGCTGCGCTCCGGCCAGACGCTCCCCAACGACGACTACTACAAGCTCATCACCGTGGCCGGCGAGCTCGAAAAGGCGCCCATCTACGTCGACGACACCGCCGGCCTCAACGTCTTCGAGCTGCGCGCCAAGGCGCGCCGCCTGGCGAGCCGCGTCGAACCCAAGCTGGGCCTCGTGATCATCGACTACCTGCAGCTCATGATGGGCGACGGCCGCGCCGACAACCGCCAGCAAGAGGTCGCCGGCATCTCACGCTCGCTCAAGCAGCTCGCCCGCGAGCTCGACGTGCCCGTGCTGGCCGTCTCGCAGCTCAACCGCGAGGTCGAGTCGCGCGCCGAAAAGAAGCCGCTGCTGTCCGACCTGCGCGAATCGGGCGCAATCGAACAAGACGCCGACCTCGTCATCTTCATCTACGAGCCGCGCGACGAAAACGCCAAGGGCGTCGTGGTGGTCGACATCGCCAAGCACCGTAACGGCCCCACCAACATCGCCCGTCTCGGCTTCGTGCGCGACTACACCAAGTTCCGCACGCTCAAAGCCGAAGAGGCCAGCCGCTATGACTTCTAGCGAGCCGACCGGTCAGCGCCGACGCGGCGCGCGGCGCCCGGCGCGCGCGGCCGCGCGCGCGGGCCGGCGCCGCAGCCTCGCCGAGCGCCGCCGCGGCCGGCCCCGCAGGCCCGGCGGCCGCGCCCCTGGTCAGCCTGAACGGCGTCCTGCTGCCCGAACGCGAAGCCGTCGTGCCGGCGCTCGACCGCGCCGTCACGCACGGCATCGGCCTGTACGAGACCTTCAAGCTCGCCGCCGGCGTGCCGGTGTTCTTCGACGAGCACATGGACCGCCTGCAGTCGGGGCTCGAGGTCCTCGAGATCGCCGTGCCGTGGGACCGGGCCACGATCGCCCGTGCCATCGTCGAGCTCTCGCGGCCGCGGGCGGCATCGCCAACGGCGGCTGCCGCGTGCTGGTCACCGGCGGCGCCTCCTGGGGCGAGCCTTCGGTCCTCATCCGCAACGACGTGCGCGAGCAGCCCACGCGGCCACTGCGCGTCATCTCGCACCGCGGCATCCGCGTGAGCGGCGCGCTCAAGGCGATGACCTTCATGCAATCGTACCTGGCGCAGCGCGCGGCGCTCGCCGCCGGCGCCGACGACGCCATCTTCGTCGACGACGAGGGCCGCATGTTCGAGGGCGCCACCTCGAACATCTTCCTGGCGCGCGGCGGGGCGCTGGTCACCACCCCGGCCGAAGGCGCCATCCTGCCGGGCGTCATGCGCGCCGCGCTCGAACGGGTCGCCGAGGCCGACGGCATCGCCGTAGTCGAAGCCTACGGACGCGTGGCCGACCTGCGCGCCGACGACGCCATGTTCCTCACGAGCAGCGTGCGCGGCATCGTGGCGGTCGCCGCGGTCGACGATCACGCCCTGCGCGTCGACGACGCCATGCTGCAGCGCCTGCGGCTGCTCATCGCCACCGCCGAGCAGGCCGCCGCGGTCACGTTCCGCGAGCGCTACCTCTAACTTCTGCCGTCGCCTCCACCCCCCGCCGGCCGCGCTTACCCCGGGCGCTTCGCGGGCACCTTGCGACCATCCCCCGTAGCCGACCTCCGAGGTGAAGCATGAGAGCGCGCAGATCGCTCGTACGGGCCGCGGTCGCAGTCGTGGCCGCCGCCGCCCTTACCACCGCCGCACTGGTAGCCATCGGCGCCGGCGACCGTGCGGCAGCCCAGACCCCGACCCCGACGGCCGCCAACGCCGTCAAGGCGCCCACGGTGCGCCTGCATCTCGTGGTCTCGGACCTGTCGAAGCCCCTCGCCCTGACGGCGTCGCCAGTCGACTCGCGGCGGCTGTTCATCGTCGAGAAGACCGGCTACATCAGGGTGCTGCTCAACGGCAAGCTGCTCGCCAAGCCGTTCCTGAACGTGCACAGCCGCGTGTCGGCGGGCACCGAACAGGGGCTGCTCTCGGTCGCCTTCGACCCGGCGTACGCGACCAACGGCCGCTTTTACGTCTATTACACGGCTCGCAACGGCGACATCAAGGTGGTGCGTTACACGGTCAGCTCTAACGCCAACGTGGCCGACGCGAGCTCGGCGAAGGTCTTGTGGACCGTGGCTCACCACGCCCACGCCAACCACAACGGCGGCCAGCTGGCCTTTGGCCCCGACGGCCGGCTCTACATAGGCGTCGGTGACGGCGGCGGCGAGGGCGACCCCAACCTCTACGGCCAGAACGTGAACGTGCCCTATGCCAAGATCTGGACCATGGACGTCTCGAGCGCGTCGCCCACGCCGGTGCTCTACGCTTACGGCCTGCGCAACCCCTGGCGCTTCTCGTTCGACTCGGCGACCGGCAACCTGTGGATCGGCGACGTCGGCCAGGACAAGTGGGAAGAGATCGACTTCCTGAAGGCCGGCACCGACGGCCGGCACCAACTTCGGCTGGAGCTACTACGAGGGCGACCACGTCTACAAGCCGCAGGCGATCGTACGCACGCGCCTCGTCTATCCGGTGAGCGAGTACTCGCACGCCGTCGGCGACGCGGTGATCGGCGGCTACGTCTACCGCGGCAGCGCCATCCCGGCCCTCAAGGGCGACTACCTGTTCGCCGACTACGGCACCGCCCGCGTCTGGTTCAAGACCAGCCCGGGGGCCGCCGCGCACATCCTGACCGGCATCTCGCAGAAGCTGCCCAACGTGAGTTCGTTCGGACAGAACGCCAAGGGCGAGCTCTTCCTGTCGAGCCTGGACGGCAAGATCTACAAGCTGGTGCCCTGACGCGCGATCGAGTCCCGACGCCTCCGTCGACGCCGCGGCGCCTCGTTCCCGGCACAACAGCAGAGCGGGGCGGCAGGCCAGGCGCAAAGCGCGCGGCCCTCCGCCCCGCGGCCTGCCGTCTCGCGGTCGACCAGTCCGCGGTCTACTGGTCTCGCGGTCGACCGGTCTTGCGGTCTACTGGTCTCGGGGTCGACCGGTCCGGCGAGCCTCAGCCGCCGATCGCCGGGGCGAGCTCAGAGGTGCAGTGCGGGCAGCGCCGCGCGCCTATGGCGATCTCGCTCAGGCACTGCGGGCACTCTTTGGTCGTGGGGTCCTGCGGACCTTCGCCACGGGCGCGCCTGGCGGCGATCGAGTTCATCGGCACGATGATGACTAAGTAGACCGCGGCCGCGATCAGCACGAAGGCGATCACGGCGTTGATGAACGAGCCGTACTTGAACGTGCTGTGGTTGATCGTGAACGTCAGCGCCGAGAAATCGGGCTTGCCGAAGATGGCCGCGATGAGCGGCGTGATGATGTCGGCGACGAAGGCCGTGATGACCGCGCCGAAGGCCGCGCCGATGACCACCGCCACGGCCAGGTCGACCACGTTGCCGCGTAAGATGAACTCCTTGAAGCCTTTCAGCACGGTGCCCTCCTTCTTTGATCTCGGCGGATCGCCCGGCGGAGCGCCGGCAGTGCATGGCCGGCCCACGGCGCTCGCGAGCAAGGCGTCTTCTACCCAGCCGCGGGGCAGCCCAAGCCCGCCTCGTACTCTGGGGACCGCAGGCCCGGATCGGGGCCTCGGCGGAGCGTCCACCTGGGGCGACAGGCTCGTTCGCGGCGAGGCGCTTCTTGGCGAGAAAGCTCGGTCGCGCAGTGTTGGCCCAGGGCGACGCGCTCGCTCAGGGCGACGCGCTCGCTCAGGGCGACGCGCTCCCTTGTGGCGACACGCTCGCCCGGGGCGAGGCGCCGGTGGCGCTCGGGGCCGTGCGAGGCGTCACGCCGTGGCGCGTCGTGGCGAACGCGTCGCCCACGCCGCGCACGTACCAGACGAACGACTCGTTCAGATGCAGGCCGACCGCCGGCGTCGCCGTGCCGTCGGCGCTCACCCAGCTCGCATAGCCGCGCGACCCGTCCATGGCGATGCGCAGCGACGGTCCGTCGGAGCGCACGATCGTCACGACCGTGGTGGCCGGAGACGACTCGGGCGTCGAGGTCTCCTCCATGCCGCTGATCCAGGTGGCGAGCTCGGCGGGAGGGTTGCCGACGTAGCCCGCCACCGGGCGACCCGAGGCCACCGAGTGATACACCATCCCGGTGATCTCACTCGAACCGATCTGGAACGGGTAGTCGTCGCGCACGTAGAACCAGATGCCCACCCCGACCAGCACGATCGTGAGCACCACGGCGCCCCAGAAGGTCGCTCGGCTCAGGCGCATGCGCGCGCCTCCCTGTCTAGCTCGGCTGTGGCGTGACGATCCGTCTCGGCTACGACCTGTCGGTGAGGCGGCGCTGGGCCTCGGCGTACTTGGCGGCGGTGCGGTCCACGATGTCGGGCGGCAGTTCGGGGCCCGGGGCCTTCTTGTCCCAGTCGAGCGTCTCGAGGTAGTCGCGCACGAACTGCTTGTCGTAGCTGGGCTGGGCGTGTCCCGGCTCGTAGCCGTCGACCGGCCAGAAGCGCGACGAGTCGGGGGTGAGGGCTTCGTCGATCAGCAGGAGCTCGCCGTCGAGCAGGCCGAACTCGAACTTCGTGTCGGCGATGATGATGCCGCGCTCGAGGGCGTAGGCAGCGCCCCACTCGTAGAGCGCCACGGCCACGTCGCGCACCTGCGCCGCAAGGCCGGGGCCGATCAGGCCGGCCACCGCATCGAAGGCGATGTTCTCGTCGTGGGCGCCCAGCGCCGCCTTGGTCGAGGGCGCGAAGATCGTCTCGGGCAGCCGGCTGCCGTCGACCAGGCCGGGAGGCAGGTCGATGCCGCAGACCTGGCCGCTGCGCTCGTAGTCCTTGAGGCCGGAGCCGGTGAGATAGCCGCGCACGATGGCCTCTATGGGCAGCGCCTCGCAGCGCCGCACCGCGACCGAACGGCCCTGGAGATGCGCCTTGGCGGGTCGGTTGGCGAACGGTTCGGGGTCGACGACATGGTTGGCGATGATGTCGCGCGTACGCTCGAACCAGAAGTTCGAGAGCTGGGTGAGCACCTCGCCCTTGCCGGGGATGGGCGTCGGCAGGATCACGTCGAACGCCGAGATGCGGTCGGTGGCGACGATCACCAGCGTGTCGTCGCCGAGCGCGTAGACATCGCGCACCTTGCCGCGACTCACGAGCTCCAGGTCGGTCTCGTTGGTCTCATAGAGCGCCTTCACGTACGTGCCTCTCCTTTCGTGATCTGATCGATCAGCTCGAGCAGCGCCGCGGCGGCGGCGCGGGGCCCTTCGGCGGCAAAGCCGGGCAACGCCAGCCTGGTGCGCAGCTGGCCGACGAACACGCCGCCGGCAAAGGCGGCCGCGAAGGCCCGCTCGGCGACCACGTCGTGCTGCTCCGGGCGCTGCGCCGGGCCGAAGATGTTGGCGAAGTAGTTGGCCACCAGGCCCCTGGCGGCGGTCGTGCCCTTCGACAGGGCGCGGCCCTCGCGGAACACCGCGAGGGCGGCGTCCAGGTCGGCGAACCGCTCGATCAGCGGGTGGTCGTCGTCGACCGGCTCGAAGTTGTTGGCGTAGAGCAGCACGTCGACGGCTCAGCCCCGCTGCACCTCGTGCAGCGTGGTCACCGGCAGCACCACCCGGGCGTTGACCTTCTGCGGGCTCATGATGATGGCGCGGTCGATCTGCCCGATGGCGTAGCCCTGCTGCAGGTCGTCGAGGCGCACGAAGGCGCCGATCTCGGTGCCGTAGCCGAGCACCACCGGGCGGCCGTCGCGGGCTCACCACCTCGAGGGTACCCATGTCGTCGGCCACGATGCGCAGCTCGGCGACCCGGCCGCCGGGGTCGAGGCGCAGCGCCTCGAGGGTCTCCGACTTGCCCGTCGCCGTGTCGCCGACCAGCAGCACGCCGGCGGCGGCGCCGCCGCGCAGCACGAGCCTCGTGAAGGCGCCGTGGTACGGCATGATGCCGCGCTCCATGGCGGCCACGTTGTGCAGCGTGAGGATCATCTTCTTGAGGTAGCCGAAGTAGGCGAAGCGGTCGTCGAGCGGCACCACGCCGGTCAGCAGGCCGTTGGCCCTGTCGGCGTGGAACACGGTGGGCGGCTCGCCGAAGCGCCGCAGCGCGTCGGGCGGAGCGCCGAACAGCAGGACGGCGTCGGGCCCGGCGGCGACCTGCTCGTCGCCGGCGAGCTCGAAGAGGTTGGCCAGCGACAGCCCCAGGCCCATGAAGCGCTGCTCGACGTAGACGAACACGACGAGGCGCCCGACGACGGCCGGGTAGCAGAACCAGCGCTCCGGGTCGAGCCGCAGGCCGGCGAGCGGGTCGTCGGTCACCTCGGTGAACATGCCGGCGCGCGTGTTGGTCGGCGGGTCGAGGACCACCGGCGGATACATGACGACGCGGGTCACGAACGGCAGGTCGCCGAGCAGCGCGCGGTAGGCGCGCGGCCCCGGCCAGGGCCGCGCGGCGACGACGACGCCGAGCTCGGCCCCGGCGTGCACCTGGCGATAGACCAGCGGGTGCGCGCCGGTCACGTTCTCGGCGACGTCGCGGTAGAGGTCGCGCACCAGCGCGGCGAGCGCCTCGAGGCTCGAGCTGAAGGCGCGGTAGGTGGCGGCGCCGTGCCCGGCGCTGCCGGCCACGGCGTGGTCGATGAGAAAGCGGTCGAACCGCCGCCAGAAGTCGTAGAGCCCTTCGATGAAGCGGTGCAGGGCGGGGCGGTGGTCGAGCAGGGGGGCGCGCTCGGGAGACATGCGCACCACCCGCTCGAGCGGGTTGTGGGCGAGCAGGCGCAACAGGTCGAGCAGATCGGCGCAGGCAGGCCCGCTGCCGGCGTCGAGGCAGAGGGCGTCGAGCAAGGGCCCGTCGTGGGCGGCGAGATGGGCGAGGTAGAGCGCGAGCAGGCGCGCGAAGGGTTCGCTCTCGACGACCTCGCGCGTGGTAGCGCAGACCGCGCCCTGCACGTGCAGGACGAGCTGGCCGGGGTCTTCGTCGAGGCGCAGCAGCGGCACGCCGGGTCCCTTCTGGGCGCGAGCCCCTTCGTTGTCAGCAGACACTACCACGCGACCGACGCGCGACCACGCCTACAGAGCCTTGAGCACGGCCGGCAGCAGCGCCACGAGCAGCACCGCCGCGGGGTAGAGGCTCACCCGGTCGAAGAAGGCGACCGCCTCGGCGCTCGTGGGCCGGTGCCACAGCTGCGCCCCCGGCACGGCCACCACGACCACCCCGATCACCAGGGCGAGGTCGTTGGCGAAGCCGCCGGGCATGGGCAGCGCGATGGTCGCGGCGAGGGCGGCGAAGCTGAGCACGCAGGCGGCGCGCGCCGCGGCGAGGGCGCCGTGCACCGTGGCGACGGTGGTCAGTCCGCGAAAGCGGTCACGGTCGAGGTTGGCCAGGTCTTCGGCGATCGCGCAGCCGCCGACCGTCCACAGGGCGAAGAAGGCAAAGACGGTCACCACGCGCGGCGCAAGCGGCGCGACGGCGGCCCAGCCGGCCAGGCCGGCGAGGCCGACCGAGACCCCCGCCGCCACCGTCTCCCAGGCGGTCACCGCACGCAGCAGGCGAGCGACCAGGGCGCTCGCCACGGCCGCCGCGTACAGGGCGAGGCAGAGCGGCGAAAGGACCAGCGCGAGCGCCGCCGACAGCACGGCCAGGGCCACGACCCAGCCGGTGCCCAGCCGGACCGGGCGGGCAAGCCCGGAGTGCGAAGAGGAGCGCGCGAGGCGCCGGTCGAGCGCCCCGCGCCCGGCGTAGACGGCGGGCGCCCCGGCGGCGACGGCGGCGATGCCGACAAGGCAGACGCGCAGCGATGGAAAGCCGGCCGCGGCCAGCACAGCCGCCAGGGCGGGCGGGCTGATCGTCAGCAGGATCTGGCGCCCGGGTCCGAACCCGGGCCAGTGTTCGACGCCGCCCCCGCTGCGGGGCTCTTCGGCGTCGTCGTTGTGGGCCGCAGCCGCTGTCCGTCGGTAGATGGCCAGTCCCCTTCGCGCTCGGACTCTCGGGAAAACCTTACCCGGCTGGGGCTCGGCGACGCTTGTTTGGAAACGGCGGGCGGGGCGAGGCCGGCGGCGCGGCGCTCGGCGGCGGGCAAGCGCCGCGCCGGCGGCGGGCAAGGCCCGCCGGCGGCGCGGCGCCCTGCGCGTCAGGCGGCGAAGTTCGCCGCGGCGAAGTCCCAGTTGACCAGGCTGTCCCAGAAGGCCTGCACGAAGTCGGGCCGGCGGTTCTGGAAGTCGAGGTAGTAGGCGTGCTCCCAGACGTCGCAGGTGAGCAGCGGCTTGACCGGCGGCGCCGGCATCTCGGCGTTGGGCGTGGTCACGATCTTGAGCGTGCCGGCGTCGTCGACCAGCCAGGCCCAGCCGCTGCCGAAGCGGCCCACGGCCGCCGCCTTGAACTGCTCGACGAAGGCCGGCAGGCCGCCGAAGGTGGCGTCGATCTTGGCGGCCAGCGCGCCGCTCGGGGCCCCGCCGCCGCCCGGCTTCATCGACTGCCAGAAGAAGCTGTGGTTCCAGACCTGCGCCGCATTGTTAAAGACGCCGACCCTGGCGGGGTCGCCGGCGGCCGCGCCGATCACCTCTTCGAGGCTGCGGTTCTCGAGGTCGGTGCCCGCCACCAGCTTGTTCAGGTTGTCGACGTAGGCCTTGTGGTGCTTGCCGTAGTGAAAGCTGATCGTGCGCGCCGACGTGACCGGCTCGAGCGCGTCCTCGGCCCAGGGCAGGGGCGGAAGTTCGAAGGCCATGGTGTTCCCTCCTTGTCGCTTACGTTTGCGAACCTGTACGAGCGCGAAGGGCGCCCCTCGGTGAACGAGAGGGGGCGCGGCGGTCGCGCCGCGAGCGTTAGACGTCGACCTCGACCGCGTCGCCGACCACGCGCACCGGCCAGGTGGCGAGGCCATCGACGCGGATCTTGCGCTGCAGCCGCGCTTCGACGTCGAGCGCGCGCCGGGCCGGCGCCGGCAACGCCTCGTCGCCGAGGTAGCGGTCGAGCGGATAGGCCAGCACCGAACCGTCACGCACGTCGAACTGGCCGAAGTGCAGCGGGCAGGTGAGCACGTACCCGGAGAGGGAACCCTGGTCGAGCGGCGCGTTCATGTGGCCGCAGCGGCGGCCGACGGCGTAGAAGGTGCCGCCGCAGTTGGCGAGCGTCGCCTGCGCGGCGCCGAGCTTGACGAACTTCAGGCCTCCGGCGGCGAGGTCGTCGACCTTGGCGACTTCAGTCCACATGGCGCCTCATTCCTCGACCCCGAGCTCGCTCGCCGCGATCTGCGGCAGCAGGCCGGGGTCGGTCACGTCTGCGTGCACGAACAGGCCGCACCAGCAGCGGCGCATGGCGTCGAAGTGCGCCCGGTGGTAGGGGATGCACGGGCAGACGATCTTCATGTCGTGCTCGCGGGTGCGCGTGCGGCCCTGGCAGGGACAGTACGGCGCGCCCTTGTTCTCTTCGAGCACGGCCTCTTGTTCGAGCAGAAAATCGGCGAGCTCGGTGTCGGGTGTGAACTTGTAGCCCAGCGCCCCGACGAGCGGCGTGAAGAACTCGCGCAGCGCCGCGATGCGCGCTTCGTGGGCCATCAGGCCTCGATCCCCAGCAGGGTGGCGAAGCGCTCGGGCGCGTAGCCCACGATCACTTCGCCGCCGATCTTGACGACCGGGTAAGCCCGTGAGCCGGAGAGCGTGTAGGCCTCGTCGGCCAGCCGGTCGCTCTCGTCGTCGGGCAACAGGTCGACGTCGACCGCCTCGAAGGCGACGGCGTTCTCTTCGAAGTACTGCTTGGCCTTGCGGCACCAGGGGCAGGTGCTCAGGGAGTAGACGAACACGGGGTCGCTCACGCTTCCACCTTTTCAGAGCTCGACGAAGACCTCGCCGCCCTCGATGCGGACGCGGTAGGTCGGGATGGTGATCTCGGGCGCCGCGGCGAAGGCGCCGGTGCGCACGTCGAAGCGCCAGTCGTGGCACGGGCAGGTGATGAGAAAGCCGTCGCGCTCGCCGCCTTCGAGCGGGCAGGCCATGTGGGCGCAGCGGTTGGCGATGGCGTAGACCGCGCCGTCGGCCTTGATGAGCAGCACGCCCAGTCCCCGGGGGTAGACGGGCAGGACGCCGCCGTCGGGCACCGCGCCCTCGGAAGCGACCTTGATCCAGGTGTCTGCCACGCGTCCTCCAGTCAGGCGCTCAGGCGGCGCCGGAGGCCGCCGAGCGGAAGCGACACCTTACCACGCCCGAAACGGCCCCTCGGGCGGGAGCGGCCTACCAGCGCTCGCGGTGCACCCACTCGACCCGGTAGCGCTCGGCCGGCGGCTTGGCGGCGGCGGGGTGACCGACGGCGACCACCGCGAAGGGCGTGACCTCGTCGGGCAGGGCGAACAGCCGCCGCAGCGCCGCCACGCGCTCGTCGATCGGATAGACGCCGAGCCACACGGCGCCCAGCTCGAGCAGCACCGCCTCGATCAGGATGTTCTCGACCGCGGCGGCGCAGTCCTGGGGCCAGAGCGCCGGCCAGCGGATGTCGCTGTCGACGCCGCACACGACGATCGCCAGCGGGGCGTGGTCGAGCATGCGGGCGTAGGGGTGCACGGGAGGGATCTGCGCGAGCAGGGCGCGGTCGGTGACCGTGACGAAGCGCCAGGGCTGCTGGTTGCCGGCCGAGGGCGCCGCCATGGCGGCGCGCAGCAGGCGCTCGACCTGCTCGTCGGCGACCGGTTCGGCCGTATAGGCGCGGATGCTGCGCCGCGCGAGGACGGGATCGTCCATGAAGCTTCCTCCTCGAGATGCACGGGAGCGGCGATGGTATCAGGTGACTGTTGAGTCGCGGGCGCGCAGCCACTACTATCTCTGAAAGGGAAGTTCCTTCTCTTTTACTCCCCCCGCGCTACCTTGGACTGACCGACTATGGATTCGACACGTAGACACTACGACTGCGTCATCGCCGGGGCCGGCCCCGCCGGCATCTTCGCCGCGCTCGAACTGGTGCGCCGCAACGGCAGCTCGGTGCTCCTGCTCGAACAGGGGCCCGACATCGACAAACGCGTCTGCCCGGCGCGCGTCACCGGCGTGTGCAGCAACTGCTCGCCGTGCGACGTCACCTGCGGCTGGGGCGGCGCCGGCACCTTCTCCGACGGCAAGCTCACGCTCTCGCCCGAGGTCGGCGGCTGGCTCGGCGAGTTCATCGGCGACGACGCCCTGGCCGACCTCGTGCACTACGTCGACGACATCTGGATCGACTTCGGCGCCCCGGCCGAGGTGCACGGCGCCATGAGTCCGGCGGTCGAAGCCATCCGCCGCCAGGCCCTCGTGCACGGCATGACGCTGGTCGCCTCACCGGTGCGCCACATGGGCAGCGACCGCGCCGCCGACATCCTGCGGGCCATGCGCGCCGACCTCGAACCGCGCATCGCGGTGCGCACCCGCACCATGGTCGAGAGCATCACGGTCGAGAACGGCGTGGCCACCGGCGTGGCGTGCACCGACGGCAGCCGCTTCAGCGCCGACGCCGTCATTCTCGCGCCCGGGCGCCAGGGCGCGTCGTGGCTGGTCGACGAATGTCGCCGGCTCGGCGTGAGCGTGCGCACCAACCCCGTCGACATCGGCGTGCGCGTCGAAGTGCCGGCCGTGGTCATGGAGCCCTTAACGAGCGTGCTCTACGAGAGCAAGCTCATCTACTACGCCCACACCTTCGACGACCCGGTGCGCACCTTCTGCATGAACCCGCATGGCGTGGTGTCGGTCGAAAACTACGGCGACGTGGTCACCGTGAACGGCCACAGCTACGCCGACCGCAAGACCGAGTACACCAACTTCGCGCTGCTCGTGTCGACCGACTTCACCCAGCCCTTCGACGACCCCATCACCTACGGCAAGTCGATCGCCCGTCTGGCCAACCTGCTCGGCGAAGACATCATCGTGCAGCGCCTCGGCGACCTGCTCGCCGGGCACCGCTCGACCGCCGACCGGCTGCGACGCAGCACGGTGCAGCCCACGCTCACCGGCGCGACCCCGGGCGACCTGTCGTTTGTGCTGCCCTACCGCCATCTGCGCGACATCCTCGACATGCTCGAGGCGCTCGACGAGCTGGCCCCGGGGGTCAACGCGCGCGACACGCTGCTCTACGGCGTCGAGGTCAAGTTCTACTCGGCGCGGCCACAGCTCGACCAAGGGCTTCAGACCGAGGTCGAGAACCTGTACGCGATCGGCGACGGCGCCGGCGTCACCCGGGGGCTCGTCCAGGCGAGCGCCTCGGGGGTGCTCGCCGCGCGGTCCATCCTCGACCAGGGAGCGAACTAGTGCCGGCGACGATCGTGATCGGGGCCCAGTGGGGCGACGAAGGCAAGGGCAAGATCACCGACATGCTCGCCGAGCGGGCCGACGTCATCTGCCGCTTTCAGGGCGGCAACAACGCCGGCCACACCATCGTGCGCGACGGCGAGGAGTTCAAGTTCCACCTCATCCCGTCGGGCATCCTCTACGAGGCCAAGACCTGCGTCGTCGGCAACGGCGTGGTCATCGACCCGCACATCCTCTTCGGCGAGATCGACGCCCTGCGGGCGCGCGGCATCCGTGTCGAGAACCTGCAGATCTCGGCCAACGCCCACCTCATCATGCCCTACCACCTGCTGCTCGACGGCGCCGCCGAGCGCCAGCTCGGCAAGTTCAAGATCGGCACCACCGGGCGCGGCATAGGCCCCTGCTACATCGACAAGTTCGCCCGCGTCGGCGTGCGCGTGCAGGACCTGCTCGACGAGAAGATCCTGCGGCGCAAGGTGCGTGTGGCGCTCGAAGAGAAGAACCCGATGCTGCAGCTCTACGACATCGGCACGCTCGACCCCGAGCAGGTCGCCGACGAGGTCCTGGCCTACCGCGACCGGTTCGAACCCTACATCTGCGACGCCTCGCTGCTCGTCAACAAGGCGCTCGACGAGGGGCGCGAGGTGCTCTTCGAGGGCGCCCAGGGCACGCTGCTCGACATCGACTTCGGCACGTATCCGTTCGTGACGAGCTCCAACCCCATCGCCGGCGGCGCCTGTGCCGGCGCCGGCGTCGGGCCCACGCGCATCGACAACGTCGTGGGCGTGGCCAAGGCGTACACCACGCGCGTCGGCGAAGGGCCGTTCCCCACCGAGCTGTTCGACGAGGTCGGCGCCGCCATGTGCGAGGTCGGCCAGGAGTTCGGCACCACCACCGGGCGCCAGCGGCGCTGCGGCTGGCTCGACCTGGTGGCGCTGCGCTACGCGGTGCGGGTGAGCGGCATCACCCACCTCGCCATCACCAAGCTCGACGTACTGAGCGGCCTCGACAGCGTCAAGGTCTGCACGCGCTACAAGGCCGGCCGCAAGGTGCTCGACGAGTTCCCCGTGCGCCAGACCGACTTTCACCACGCCAAGCCGCTCTTCGAAGAGCTGCCCGGCTGGACCGAAGACCTGCGCGACTGCGAAGAATGGGCCGAGCTGCCCGAGGCGGCGCGCGACTATATCCAGTTCATCGCCGACTTCACCAAGACGCGCATCAAGTTCATCGCCGTTGGTCCGGGACGCGACGAGACCATCGTGCTGCCGCGCTCCATCGGCCGCGGCGGAGCGGTCTAGGCGCCTCACCCTCAGGCGAGGGCGAGGACGGCGACGATCGTCGCCCCAAGCTCGGCCGGTTTGGTGAACATCGGCCAATGCCCGGTCGGCAGGTCGACGATCTGCACGTCCCGCACCCTGGCGAGCTCCGCCGTGTACCAGTGGCCGTTCGCCATCAGGTCGCGCATCGTCTCGGCCGGGAACTCGCAGGTGATCACGGTGATCGGCACGTCGTAGCGACGCGGGTCGCGCAGCGTCTGGTGGTCGGTCGCCACACCCACGGGCTCGGGGATCGCCGTCTCACGAAAGTGCGCGCGCAGGTCGTCGCTGAGATCGGCCAGGTCCTCGTCGCCGAACACCGACCAGTCGGGCAACGGGATCTCGCCGTTCACGACCGGCAGCTTGTCGTTGATCGTGTCGCCGTCGCCGAGCGGCACGGCGTCGACGTAGACCACGCGAGCGACCCGGTCGGGGCGCGCGTCGACCGCCGCGTGGGCGATCGCCCCACCGCCGCTGTGACCGACCAGCACGACCGGCCCGTCTGCTTCGTCGACGGCCGCCACGACCGCGGCGACGTGATCGGCCAAGCCTATGCCGGCCCGCTCGTCGTCGACCGACGCCAGGCCGGGCAGCGTGAGCGCGCGCACCCGGTGCCCGGCCGCCTCGAGCGCGGGCACGATGTCGGCCCACGACGCGGCGTTCAGCCAGAACCCCGGAATGATGATGACGTCCATGACGACCGCCTACGTACCCGTTGGCGGGCGCGCGGGCGCCGTTTGGTCGCGGCGGGCGGCGAGGCGCGTGAGGCGGGCCGGCGGAGCCGCGCCCGCCCAGACCCGCGCCGCCCAAAGCGCGTCCGGGCCGCCGCAAACTCACAGGTCATTCTCAGCCATGTTCACGGGAGCTTCATACGCCGTGGGTATCGTCACTGCCGAATGGTGTTGCACCGACCACACGTCGGCCACCCGAGTACGACGCCGGAGGATGTCATGCAGTCAAAGGTAGCCGGAGGGCTCGCGCTCTTCGGGTTCGCCGTGCTCGCAGTCGTCGCCGGGCGCGTCGTGCACACGGCCGCGCTCGCCCTCTATCCCCACGGCCTCACGCTGGGCTCGTTCGCCGCCCAGGACGGCCACGGCTATACGTCGGGCTTCTACCTGGTCGTGCTCCTTGTGCTGACCGGCGCCGCCGCCCTCAGCCTGACCGCCTACCGCCTCTCCCGCGGTCACCGCGAGGCGGCTCGCGTGGACGTGCGCTCGACAGACGACGCTCCCGAGCTTTCGCACCCCCGCCGGCGCGCGTAGACTTTCGCCACGAAAGTCCGACGCGTGCCCGCTCGCCCCGCGGGCGGCCCTTGGCGGCCGCCGGCGGTGCGCGACGCGCGTCCTTCCCGCAAGGAGACCGCATGCGCGTTCTGGTTGTCGGCGGCGGTGGCCGCGAGCACGCCCTCGTTCATGCCTTCTGCGCCTCGCCGCTCGCCAGCCAGGTGTTCTGCGCGCCCGGCAACGCCGGCATCGCCCAGGAGGCCGACTCGATCGACATCGACGGCGCCGACCTCGAGGGGCTGCTGTCGTTTGCCCGGCGCGAACGCATCGACCTGACCGTGGTCGGCCCCGAGGCGCCGCTCGTGGCGGGCATCGCCGATCTGTTCACCGACAACGGCCTGCTCGTGTTCGGCCCGTCGGCCAAGGCCGCGCGGCTCGAGGGCAGCAAGGCCTTCGCCAAAGAGATCATGGCCGACGCCCACGTGGCGACCGGCCGCTACAGCCGCCACGACGCCCTCGACTCGGCGCTGCGCGAGCTCGACGCGCGCGACACCTGGCCGCTCGTGATCAAGGCCGACGGCCTGGCCGCCGGCAAGGGCGTCATCATCTGCCAGAACGTCGACGAGGCGCGCGCCGCCGTGCGGCTCTGCCTCGCGGACCGCGCCTTCGGCGAGGCCGGCGGCACCGTGCTGATCGAGGAGTTCCTGAGCGGCCCCGAGGTCTCGCTGCTCGCGCTGTGCGACGGCACCCGCGTGGTGCCCATGGCCCCGGCCCAGGACTACAAACGCATCTTCGCCGACGACCAGGGCCCGAACACCGGCGGCATGGGCAGCTACTGCCCCGTGCCCGGCTTCACGCCCGGAGTCGCCGAGACCGTGGCCGAAGACCTCTTTCGCCCGGTGCTCGAAGCCCTGCGGCGGCGCGGCATCGAGTACCGCGGCGTGCTCTACGGCGGGCTCATCGTCACCGAGCACGGCATCAAGCTGCTCGAGTTCAACTGCCGCTTCGGCGACCCCGAGACGCAGGCCATCCTGCCGCGCCTCGACAGCGACCTGCTCGAGGCCTGCCTGTCGGCCGCGCGCGGCGAGCTCGACCCCGGCGCGCTGCGCTTCAAGCCCGAGGCCTGCGTATCGATCGTCATGGCCTCGGCCGGCTACCCGGCGTCGAGCTCCAAGGGCGACGTGATCGGTGGCCTGTCCGAAGCCGCCGCGCTGCCCGACGTCACCATCTACCACGCCGCCACGGCCGCGCACGGCCACGACATCGTCACCGCCGGCGGCCGCGTGCTGGCCGTCAGCGCCCTGGGCAAGCACTTCGCCGATGCGCGAGAGCGCGCCTACGGCGCGCTCTCGCGCATCACCTTCGCCGGCCAGCAGGCGCGCCCCGACATCGCGGCACGCGCCGTGCGCGCCGAGGCCGGCGAGATCGACCTCTTTCCCGCCGACTGGACCGACTAAGTGTCGCTCGCGGGCCGGCGGCGGGACATCGTCGCCGCGGCCTTCTGGGCGGCCGGCGCCGTAGTCGTCGCGCTCGCCCTCGTGAGCGCGCTCACCCCGGGCACCCCCGCGCCGCGCCACGTCGCCGACTGGTACGTGGGCACCTGGCGCTTCACCGCCCCCATGGTCGGCGTGGCCGACCATCGCCTCGTGCAACGCACGGCGGCGGCCGCCGGTGTCGTGCGCGTCACCGACGACGCGCACGGACTGCGGGTCTCGATGACCGGCTTTCCGGGCGTCTCGAGCGCGGCGGTAGCGGGCGAGGTCACCCCCCTGTTCCTCGGCTTCGAGACTCCCGACGTGGGGCAGGGCATAGGCTACTGGCAGCTGAGCCTCGACGACCCGCCGGCCGCCGCGTTGCGCTTTTACTACCCGTCCACCGGCGCGCTGTCGGCGCACCTGTCGCTCACCCGCAAGTGAGCCGGCGCGGCGCGGCGCGAGGCGCGGCGCGCGCCGCGCCTCACGAACAGGTTCTGGTTCGCGCGTGCCCGGCGGGGTAAGCTCTGCCGTGGATCACGCACGTCGTTCGCACCCGAAGGGAGCCAGGCCGGTGGAGAAGACCAGTACCGAAGTCGAAGCGCTGCTGGTCGGCATCCAGTTCGAACCCGTGCTCGTGGGCATCGTCATGGGCAGCGAATCCGACCGCGAGATCATGTCGGCCGCCGGCCGCGAGCTCGACGAGCGCCGCATACGCTACGAGATCCAGGTCATGTCGGCGCATCGCGACCCCGACAAGGTGGCCCACTACGCGCGCACCGCCCAGGCGCGCGGCCTCAAGGTGCTGATCGCCGGCGCCGGCAAGGCGGCCGCCCTGCCCGGCGTGATCGCGTCGTACACCAACCTGCCGGTGATCGGCGTGCCCATCAAGACGAGCGACCTGGGCGGGCTCGACTCGCTGCTGTCGATCGTGCAGATGCCGCCCGGCGTGCCGGTCGCCTGCGTGGCCATCAACGGCGCCCGCAACGCGGCCATCCTCGCGGCCAAGATCCTCGACGTCTAAGGCATGGCCGGCGACCCGCGAGACCGACCCGAAGGTGAGGCGACGAGCGACCAGCCACGCCGCTCGCTCATGCCGCCCGGCCAGCAGCGCCACGTGCTGGTCATGGCCGTGAGCGGCCTCAGCTTCATCATCGTGCTGGCGTTGATCGGCCTGTTGCTGCGCCTCGTCGGCTGACCGTCGCCCGGCCGACGCCCGAACCCCGCAAGCCAAGGAGTCCGAGATGATCAAGCAGACCCTGTCGTCGCCGGCGGCCGCTCCCGCGATCGGCCCCTACTCCCCGGCCATCCAGACCGACGACCTCGTGTTCTTCTCGGGCCAGGTGCCGCTCGACGCAAACGGAGCGCTCGTCGGCGACACCGCCGCCGAGCAGGCCCGCCAGGCGCTCGCCAACCTGGGCCATCTGCTCGCCGCCGGGGCCATCACCAACCACGCCATCGTCAAGACCACGATCTTCCTGACCGACATGAACGATTTCGCCGCGGTCAACGACGTCTACGCCGAGTTCTTCGAGAAGCCGTTCCCGGCGCGCTCCACGGTCGCCGTGGCAGCCCTGCCCAAGGGCGCCAAGGTCGAGATCGAAGCCATCGCCATGCGGGAATGACCTGCCGGTGAGCGAACAGAGACCTGCACGGACGATCTACAAGTCGGCGGCGGGCGCGGCGTCCGCCACGCCCGCCGCCGGCGCGTCGGGCAAGCGCCGCCGCCGGCTGCGCGACGCCTGGTGGCTGGCGCCGATCCTGGCCCTGATCCTCTTCTTCGCGATCTTCCTGGTCACCGGCTTCTTCCTGCTCGGCGGCTTCGGGCTGCTGCAGTACGTCGGCATCACCGCCTCGGGCCAGCAACTGGCCGGCACCTGGGGCTCGGCCGACACCTCGCTCGGCACGACCGTGACCCACATCGCCAAGAGCGGCGCCGGCGTCTACACGCTGTCCGGCGTGCGCGTTCTCGGGCAGCGCGTGACGACCGCGCAGGTCAAAGACGACAGCCTGACGGCCAGCGGCGTCGCCGACAACGGCGTGTCGTGGCAGCTCTCGCTGTCGTTCATCAACCGCGACCAGCTCCGCGCGCGAGTCACCTACGGCGACGGCCGGCCGCCGCTCGAGACGCTGCTCACCAGGCAGTGACCGGAGGCGGCCCGCGGCGGTCCGCGGCCGCCGGACCATGCAGACCACGGCGCCGCGCACCGCGGCCCCGCGACGAGCCGGCCTCGACCGGACCCGCCCTCTTTATGAGAGAATCTGCGCGTCCGTGACGGCCGCGACCGAAGGGCATCCATGATCGCTCGCTACACCCTGCCCGAGATGGGCGCCATCTGGGCCGAAGAGGCCAAGCTGCAGGCCTGGCTCGAGGTCGAGCTCGCCGCCGTGCGCGCCTGGAACCGGCTGGGCAAGGTGCCCGACGCCGCCGTCGCCGAGATCGAGGTCAGGGCCGCCTTCGACGCCGCCCGCGTCGCCGAGATCGAAGAGACCACCAACCACGACGTCATCGCCTTTCTGACCAACGTGGCCGAGTACGTCGGCGACGCCTCCAAGTACATCCACTACGGCATGACGAGCTCCGACATGCTCGACACCGGCCTCGCGCTGCAGATCAAGCGCGCCGGCGAGCTCCTGCAGCGCGACCTCGTGGCCCTCGGTGAGGTGCTCAAACGGCGCGCCTTCGAGTTTCGCGACACCGTGCAGGTAGGCCGCACGCACGGCATCCACGCCGAGCCCATCACGTTCGGCATGAAGCTCGGCATGTGGGCCTTCGAGGTCGAGCGCGACCTCGAGCGCCTGCGGCGCGTCACCGAGGGCGCCGCCGTGGGCAAGCTGAGCGGCGCCGTCGGCGCCTACAACAACATCGACCCGCGGGTCGAAGAGCTGGTCTGCGCCGAGCTCGGCCTGGGCTACGAGCCCATCGCCAACCAGGTCGTGCAGCGCGACCGCCACGCCGCCTTCCTGTCGGCGCTCGCCATCGTGGGAGGCTCGCTCGAGAAGTTCACGCTCGAGGTGCGCCACCTGCAGCGCACCGAAGTGCGCGAGGCCGAAGAGGCTTTCGGCAAAGGCCAGAAGGGTTCGTCGGCCATGCCTCACAAGCGTAACCCGATCCTCTCGGAGCGCATGGCCGGCTGCGCCCGCGTGCTGCGCGGCAACGCCCTCGTGGGCATGGAGAACATGGCGCTCTGGCACGAGCGCGACATCTCGCACAGCTCGGCCGAGCGCATCGTCTTTCCCGACTCCTGCATCCTGCTCGACTACATGCTGCAAAAGACGACCCGGCTATTCGAGACGCTGGTGGTCGACGAAGGCCGCATGCGCGGCAACCTGGCCCTCTCGCAGCGCCTCGTGTTCAGCGGCGCCGTGCTGCTCGCCCTGGTCGACCACGGCATGCTGCGCGACGACGCCTACCGGGTGGTGCAGGACTGCGCCATGCGCGCCTGGCGCGAGGGCGTCGACTTCGGCGCGCTCATCAAGGACGACCCCGAAGCGGCCGCCGTGCTGTCGGTCGCCGAAGTCGACGCCGCCATGGACCCCGACCAGTACCGCGCCGGGCGGCAGGTCATCTTCGGGCGCCTCGAGCAGCTCACGTTCTAGGCGGCCGGCGCCGCGCCCGGCGCTCCTCGACCGCGGCACCTCGACCGACGTCTCCCAACCGCGGTCTCGGCGACCGCGGCGCGCGACCGCGGCCGCCGAGACCGCGGCGCCCAGACGGCGCCGCTCCCTCTTTTGGGCCCGGGCGGGAACACTGAGGCTCGCTGCACGTCCGTCGTCAGACCAAGGAGAAACGATGCGCGCGGTCCGTGTCCACAGCTTCGGAGAACCCGACGTCCTGAAGGTCGAAGAGATCGCCGACCTGCGGCCACCGGGCCCCGGCGAGGTGCTCGTGCGGCTGCACGCCGCCGGCGTGAACCCCGTCGACGCCTACATGCGCTCCGGACAGTACGCCGCCCTGCCGCCGCTGCCCTACACGCCGGGCAGTGACGGCGCCGGTGTCGTCGAAGCGGTCGGCGCAGGCGACGCGCACGGCGAGGGCGCCGGCGGCGAAGGCGCGGCGGCGAGTGAGGCCGCGCCCGCCGGCGTGGCCGGCGCTCGCGGCCCGGCGGTGGGCGACCGCGTGTACACCTCGGGCTCGCTCACGGGCACCTACGCCGAGGCGGCGCTGTGCCGGACCGAGCAGGTCCACGCCCTGCCCGCCGCCATCGGCTTCGCCGCCGGCGCGGCGCTGGGGGTACCGTACGCGACGGCCTACCGCGCCCTGTTCCAGCGCGGGCAGGCGAGCGCGGGCGACCTGGTGCTCGTCCACGGCGCGAGCGGCGGCGTGGGCCTGGCTACGGTGCAGTTCGCGGTGGGCGCCGGCCTCACCGTACACGGCACGGCGGGCTCCGAGGACGGCCGCCGGCTGGTCGCCGCGCAGGGCGCCGCCGAGGTCGTCGACCACACGGCGCCCGACTCGGCGGCCGAGCTGCTCGCCCTCACCGGCGGACGCGGCTACGACGTCATCGTCGAGATGGCGGCCCACGCGAGCCTGGGAATCGACCTGGGGCTGCTGGCGCGCGGCGGCCGGGTGGTCGTGGTGGGCAGCCGCGGGCCGGTCGAGATAGCGCCCCGCGAGCTCATGAGCCGCGACGCCGATGTGCGCGGCATCCTGCTGTTCGTGGCCCCACCGGCGGCGCTCGCCGCAGCCTACGCCGCCGTCGGCGAGGGTCTGGGGGCCGGTCGCCTGCGCCCTCTGGTGGGCCGCGAGCTGCCGCTCGCCGAAGCGGCGACCGCCCATCGCGAGATCATGGCAGGGCCGGCCGTGGGCAAGCTGGTGCTCGTGCCCTGAGGCGCGTGAGGGCGGCCGGTCGCGGCGGACCGGGCGCCGGCGGTCGCGCGACGGGTATGCCTGCTAGGCGAGCGGCTCGAACATGTCGACGCCGGCGCCGCAGTCGGGGCAGACCCAGTCGTCGGGCAGGTCGTCGAACGCGGTGCCGGGCTCGACACCGTTGTCGGGATCGCCGATCTCGGGATCGTAGACCCAGTCGCACAGCGTACAGATGTACTTCTGCATGAAGCGGCTCCTTGGTCGTGTGCCGACCGCGCGGCGGCCTACTGGTTCTCGAGCAGCTCCTCGGCGGGCACGTCGCGCACCACGCGCGCCGGCATGCCGATGAGCACCTTGCGGGCGGGCGCGTCTTTGGTGACCACGGCGCCGGCCGCGATGAAGGCCTCTTCGCCCACCTCGACGCCCGGGCAGAGCAGCACGCCGCCGCCGATGCGCGCACCGCGGCGGATGGTCGCGCCCTTGATCAGCGCGTGGCGCTGTTCGGTGCGGCCCATGAAGTTGTCGTTCGTGGTCTGCACGCAGGGCGCCACGAAGACGTGGTCTTCGATCGTCATGTACGCCGTGATGTAGGCGTTGGACTGGATCTTGGTGAAGTCGCCGATCATGGTGTCGTTCTCGACGCACGTGCCGCGGCCCACCACGACGCGCTCGCCGAGCAGGCAGCGTTCGCGCACGCTGGCCAGGTCGCCGATCACGCAACCGGGGCCCATGGCGACGCCGCGGTAGACGACCGCGCCCGTCGACACGACGCAGCCGGCGCCCAGGCGCAGGCCCGGCAGCTCGCCCTTCTTGGCGGTCGAGCTCGGCGACAGCGAGGGCACCTTGCCGAGCACGGCGTTGTCCTGGATGAAGCAGCCGTCGCCGATCTCGGTGTCGTCGTGCACGACGACGTTGGCGCCGAAGACCACGCCGGCGCCCACGATCACGTTGGAGCCGAGCAGCAGGTTGGGGGCCAGCTCGGAGGCATGAAGGGCCACGGCGCTACCCGACCGTGAGGTCGGCGGTGCGCACGGGCTGACCGCCGTTGCGCAGCGAGCGTTCCATGGCTTCGAGCACGCGCACCACGTTCAGGCCGTCGCGCCCGTCGGACAGCGGCCGGCTGCCGTCGCGCACACAGCCGATGAAGTGCTCGACCTCGAGCCTGAGGGGCTCGTCGTTGGGCAGGTGGGGGCAGTGGATGTCGCCGAAGCGCAGCGTGACGTACTCGCCGTAGGACTGGTACTGCGGCACCACCGCCGATTTGTCGTAGATGGTCACCTTGCGGTCGGCGTCCATGTCGTCGAAGACCGCCATCTTGTCGGAGCCCACGACCGTGATCTTGCGCGTCTTGTGGGGGTCGAGCCAGCTCACGTGCAGGTGGCCGACCATGCCCGACGGGTAGCGGATGTAGCCGAACACGACGTCTTCGACGCCGTTCTGCAGGTAGCACTCGCCGTGCGCCGTGACCTCTTCGGGCTCTTCGCCGGTGAGGTAGTTGAGCACCGAGATGTCGTGCGGTCCCAGGCTCCACAGGGCGTTCTCGTCGGGCCGCACCTTGCCCAGGTTCAGGCGGTTCGAGTAGACGTAGAAGATGCGCCCCAGGTCGCCGGCGTCGATCAGCTCTTTGACCTTGCGCACGGCGGGGTGGTACTCGAGCAGGTGGCCCACCATGAGGCGCCGGTCGTGGGCGTCGGCGGTACGCACCAGGTCTTCGGCGTCGGCGGCGGTCGTGGCCATGGGCTTTTCGATGAAGGCGTGTTTGCCGGCTTCGAGCACGCGCTTGCCCAGCAGGTAGTGCGTGGGCACCGAGGTGGCCACGATGACCGCTTCGACCGTGGGGTCGGCCAGCACGTCGTCCAAGTCGGTCGTGGTGCGCGCGTCGGGGAACTGGGTCTTCATGCGCGCCAGGATCTTCTCGTCTAAGTCGCAGCACCAGGCGAGCTCGGCGCCGGGCAGCCGATCGACGTTGCGCGCCAGGTTGGGCCCCCAGTAGTTGAGGCCTACGACGCCTATGCGGACAGGGTCAACACTCACGGCACGTCACCATCCTTGCCGGGGCGGCGGCCTGCGGCCGCCGCCTCAAAGCTTCCAGACTTTGTCGCCGCCGTCGAGACCGGCGGTGGCGTTGCGCAGATCGACCACGAGCTGCGCCTTGTCGACGACGTCGGCGTAGTCGATGGCGGTGTGCGCCGTGACCACGATCACTACGTCGTAGGCGCTTATGCCGGCGCCCTCGGTGAGGTCGACCGAGCTCATGCCGAACTGCGGCAGCTCGGTCACGAACGGGTCGTGGTAGTCGACCACCATGCCGTGGCGGCCGAGCTGCTTGATGATCTTGAGGGCCGGCGACTCGCGCAGGTCGTCGATGTCGGCCTTGTAGGCCACGCCCATGACGAGCGCCCGAGAGCCCTGCAGCGACTTGGCGTGTGAGTTGAGCGCGCGCGTCACCTTGGTGACGCAGAAGTAGGGCATGTTCTCGTTGACCTTGCCGGCGAGCTCGATGAACTCGGTCCAGAAGTCGACCTCGCGAGCCTTCCACGAGAGGTAGAAGGGGTCGATCGGGATGCAGTGGCCGCCCAGGCCGGGGCCGGGCAGGAACTTCATGAAGCCGAAAGGCTTGCTGCCCGCGGCCTCGATGACCTCCCAGATGTCGATGCCGAGGCGGTCGCACAGCATGGCGAGCTCGTTGACCAGGGCGATGTTGACGCTGCGGAAGATGTTCTCGAGCAGCTTCGTCATCTCGGCCACTTCGGGCGTGGTGACCGGCACGAGGGTGTCGAGCGCCTGGCTGTAGACCTCGACCACCTTGGCCGTGCAGGCGGCCGTCAGGCCGCCGACGACCTTGGGCGTGGTCTTGGTCGTGTAGTCGGTGCGACCGGGGTCGACCCGCTCGGGCGAGAACGCCAGGTGAAAGTCGGTGCCGGCGACGAGCCCCGACCCCTCTTCGAGCAGGGGCGCCAGCACCTCGCGCGTGGTGCCCGGGTAGGTCGTGCTCTCGAGGCACACGAGCTGGCCGCGGCGCACGTGGCCGGCGAGCATGGCGGTGGCGCTCTTGACCAGCGTGAGATCGGGCTCGCGGTTGGCGTTGAGCGGCGTGGGCAGGCAGATGATGTCGGCCGCGCAGCTTTCGGTGGCGGCGTAGTCGGGGGTCGCGCGGAGCAGTCCCTTGTCGACCACCGCTTTGAGGGCGTCGCTCGGTGACGTCGACGATGTACGAGTCGCCCGCGTTGATGGCGTTGCAGCGCGTGGGGTCGGATTCGATGCCGACCACCTCGACGCCCGCCTCGGCGAACGTTACCGCGAGGGGCAAGCCGACGTATCCCATGCCGATGACTGCGATCTTCACTGTCCGCTCCCGTTCGTGGTACCGGTCGGGGGTGCCGGCCGCCGGTGCGACCGGGATGTCAGATTGTATCGTATCGGTACGGCCCGGCCGAAGCGCCCGTCGCGTCGCCTCGTGGACCGGGCATCGCGCCTCCGGCGTCGTGCGCCCGGCACCGGGCGCCTACCGCAGGCCGAACACCCGGCGCTCGTTGTCGCACGGCGGGCCCGCGCACACGGCGACGGTGAGCTCGCGCGGGTCCCAGATCATGCTGGCCGTCGTCATGTCGCGCTCGCCCTGGGGCAGCGACAGGTCGGGATGCCCGCAGATCGAGGCGCCCTCGGCGCGGCCCTCGTGGTCGGAGAGGATGGCCGGCAGCAGCTCGGCGAGGTCGTCGCCCCGGGAGAGACCCAGGTCGAGCAGGGCCGCCGCCCGGGCCGCGCGGCGGCGCGTGCCGCTCGAGGTCGAGATCTCGAAGTCGAGCATGCCGGGGTCGGTGAAATGGTTGGTGTGCACCAGGCGCTCGCCGGGTGTGATGACGACCGCCCCCGTAGCCGAGGTCTCAATGTCGAGCAGCGTGCCGGCGGCGTCGATCAGCGTGTGGTTGGAGCCGCGCGCGCGGCTCGGCAGCAGGGCGCGCTCGCGCGCATCGGCGAGCGAACGCGACTCGAGCAGGTGGCGGCGGATGAAGTTGTTGGGCACGCCCACGCGCTGGTCGTTTGCGTAGAGCGTGTTGCCGCCGCTCGCGATGCCGTGCGAGTTGATGCCGGTCGGCGGCAGCAGGCAGGCCGATGTCATGGCCAGCAGGCTCGTGCCGTCGTTCGTGGTGATGCGCAGCAGCACGTTCTTGTCGACGTCGCCGGCCCACCAGTCCTCGTTGTGGCCGAGCAGGCAGCGCCCGCCCACGCGGGCGCCGACCGTCGTGCAATGCTCACTGCGCGCGGCGGGCCGCACGGCGCCGCCCTCCCCCGGGTCGGCGTTGCAGGTGAGCTCCTCGCCCAGGTTGGGCACCAGCAGCCGGCTCAGGCGCACACCGGCGCCCTCGGCCATGCCCTCGAGCTCGGCGACCACACCGGGCAACGCCTCGCGCGCCGGCGGCAGGTAGGCGAGCGCCTGCTGCTCGGCGGCGGCGAAGCTCACGCCGCCCATCTCCTCGTGGAACTCCTCGTAGTAGGCGATACCGGCCGCGATCAGGTGCCGCGCCGCCTCGCCGATCTGGCGGCCGATCTCGCGGTGGCTGCCGGCGGCCTCGATCTCGAGGTAGGCGATGCTCACCGCGACCGCCCTTCGAGAAAGGCGCCGAGCGCCACGGCCACGCGTGCGCCGGCGTCGCCCGCCCCGTAGAACGCGGGGTGGGTGGCGCCCCGCGGCGGGTCGGCCAGGGCGACCGTGAGGGCTTCGCGGTCGGTGCCGACCAGCACGTTCCAGCCGCTCTCGATGGTCTCGACCCACTCGCTCGTGTCGCGCATGGTCACGCACGGCACGGCAAAGAAGTACGCCTCCTTTTGCAGGCCGCCGGAGTCGGTGGCCACCACGCGAGCGTTCTTGGCCAGCGTGAGCGACTCGAGGTAGCCGACCGGCGCGGTCAGCGTGACGTTGGCCGCCACCGCGCCGTTCAAGCCGTGGCGCGCGATGGCGGCCGCCGTGCGCGGATGCGCCGGAAAGACGACCCTCTCGGTCGAGGCGCCGAGCGCGTCGAGCACCGCCTTGAGGGCGGCCGGGTCGTCGGTGGTCGCCGGGCGGTGCGCGGTGGCCAGCACGTAGGCGCCGGGCCGCAGGTCGAAGGCGGCCAGGATGGCCTGTTCGCGGGCCGGCGTGAGCGTCGCCATGGCCAGGTCGAACATAACGTCGCCGGTCTGCACGACGCCCTCGACGACGCCCTCGCGGCGCAGGTTCTCGACGGCGGTGTCGGTGGGGCAGAACAGCAGGCTCGAGACGTGGTCGGTGAGCACGCGGTTGACCTCTTCGGGCATGCGCCGGTCGAACGAGCGCAAGCCCGCCTCGACGTGGGCGATGGGCACGTTCAGCTTGGCGGCGGCGAGCGCGCCGGCGAGGGTCGAGTTGGTATCGCCGTAGACGAGCACGACCTGGGGACGCACCTCTTCGACGGCGGCGGCGATGCCGGTCAGCATGGCGGCCGTCTGGCGGGCATGGCTGTCGGAGCCCACGCCGAGCTCGATGTCGGGGCGCGGCAGCGCGAGCTCGTCGAAGAACACGCCGGCGAGCTCGCGGTCGTAGTGCTGGCCCGTGTCGAGCAGGACTTCGCGCGCCACCTCGCGCACAGCGCGCGACACGATCGCCGACTTGATGTACTGGGGCCGGTTGCCCACCACCGAGAGGACGACTTGGGTAGCCATGGCCGGGAGTCTAACCGAAGGCGGCGGGGGCTGTCGCCGCGCGGTCGCCGCAGCGCACGGCGCGATCCGGGCGCGTCGCACGGCGGCGGCGACGTGCCGCCGTGGCGCCGGGGGTACAATCAGCCCGTGACCGACCGTGCCGAACAGGTAGTCGAAGGCTTGCCGCGCGACCTCGACCGGTTCCTGCGCGACTTCTTTCCGCGCAAGCGGTGGCAGTCGCGCGTGCAGTACGACCACCGCGCCCGCCGCTTCTTTTTGGACGTCACCGTGAACGACAGCGGCCTGGCCGGCGACGACCGCTTCCTGTCACTCGTCGCCTTCTACTGGCGCGGCCAGCGCACGCTGCTGCAGCAGAACCTCGGACTCGAGCTGCAGTGCCGCCTGTTCTCCGACGAAGGCGCCGACCTCACGCCTCGCCTGCGCACTGCCGCCACCAGCTTCCTCGACGATTCCGAGCGCAACTCGGCCATGGGCCGCGAGCTCGCGTGGCTGGGCTTTCGCCGCCGCCTGCTGCGCGACCTCATACCGCGCACCCTGCTGTGGGCCGCGGTCATCGGCGTGCTCGTCCTGGTCTTCGACTTCTCCATCTCGACGACGCTGCTGCTCTGCGTCATCGCGCTCGTCACTCAGGCCCTGCTCAACTCGCTGCTCTCGGGCCGGCGCACCTGACGCCCAAGGCCGGCCGGCGATCGGTCGTCGCGGCGGCCATCGAGTAAGATGAGCGACCATATGGAGCTCCTTCCCCGTCTCACCGCCCGCAGCGTCGCGACCGCCGTGCGCCTGGCCGGCGCCGGCCAGGCGAGCAGCATGCCCGGCAAGGTCACCAACCTGCTCTTTCCGGGCTACCTGGCCGGCCACGCACGGCGCCTGACCGACGGCTTTGCCGTCGTCACCGGCACCAACGGCAAGACGACGACCGCCAACATGGCGGCCCGCGCGCTCGCCGACGCCGGTCGCGACTTCGTACATAACAACGAGGGCGCCAACCTGCTGTCGGGCATCGCCACCGCCTTCTCGCGACGCCCCGCGGCGCGCTTCGCGCTGCTCGAGATCGACGAAGCCATCGTGCCGGGCGCCGTGCAGCGTCTGGGCGCGCCGCGCGTCATCGTGCTGACCAACCTCTTTCGCGACCAGCTCGACCGCTACGGCGAGATCGACCGCCTGGCCACGGGCTGGCTCGAGGCGCTGCGCCACCTGGGCTCGTCCGTGCTCGTCGCCAACGCCGACGACCCCATGGTGACCTGGGTCGCCCAGGAATCCGGGTGTCCCACCGTGTTCTTCGGGGTCGACGTGCGGGGCGGCGGCGCCGACCGCGAGGTGAGCGACGTCACCATCTGCCCGCGCTGCGCGACCATGCTGGAGTACACCTCGCGCTGGCTGGCGCAGCTCGGCGACTACTCCTGCCCGTCGTGCGGCTTCGCGCGTCCGCCGCGCGACCTCGAAGCCCGCGACCTGCGCACCGTCGAGGGGCGCGCCGAGGCGCGGGTCGAAGGCGTCGCATCCGGCGACCTGCGCCTGCGCGTGCCCGGCCTCTACAACGTCTACAACGCGCTCGCCGCGCTCGCCCTGACCCAACGTCTGGGCGTCGACCCGCCGGCGGCCCTGGCCTCGTTCGCGGCCTACCAGCCCGTCTTTGGCCGCTGGAGCCTGATGCGGCGCGGCGACACCACGGTGCAGGTCAACCTGGTCAAGAATCCGGCCGGCATGAACCAGACGCTGCGCGCCCTGTGCGAGGTGTCCGGCGACAAGGCGCTGGTCTTCGTGCTGAACGACAACATCGCCGACGGACGCGACATCTCGTGGATCTGGGACGTCGACATGGAGGAGCTCCTGCCGGCCGCCGGTCTCGTCGTGACGAGCGGCACGCGCAAGCACGAGATGGCCCTGCGCCTGAGCTACGCGGGCGTGCCCGACGAGGCGCTCGTCACGGTCGACTCCGTCGCCGCGGCGCTGCGCCTGACGGCCGAGCGCCACGCCCACAAGGTCTACCTGCTGCCCACCTACACGGCGCTCAAAGAGGTCCGCGGCGCCCTCGACGGCTGGGGGGTGGTGCGGCAGTGAACGACACCCGCGCGCCGGGCCCGGCGACCCCCGGCGTCGTCATCGAGGCCGTGCACCTGTTCCCGACCACCATGAACACCTACGGCGACCGCGGCAACGTGGCCGCCCTCACGCGGCGCGCCGCGCTGCGCGGCCTGGCCGTGCGCTGGCACGCGGTCGAGCTCGGCGACGAGCCGCCGGGGCGCTGCGACCTGGTCTTCATGGGCGGCGGCCAGGACCGCGTGCAGCACGCCGCCGCGGCCGACCTCACCCGGCTGCGCCCCTGGCTTGCCGGCGTGATCGACGGCGGCGGCGTGGTGTTCGCCGTGTGCGCCGGCCTGCAGTTGCTGGGCCGCCGCTACGTAGCCGCCGACGGCAGCGAGCTGACCGGCCTGGGGCTGATCGACCTCGAGACGCTGGCCGCCAAGCCCGGCGAGTGGCGCCTCATAGGCAACGTCGTGGCCGACGTCCCCGACCTCGACGGTCTGCTCGTGGGCTTCGAGAACCACGGCGGCCGCACCTTTCTGGGGGCGGCGCGGCCGCTCGGGCGCGTGCGCCTGGGCTTTGGCAACAACGGCCGCGACGGCGGCGAAGGCGTCAATGCCGGCCACGTCGTGGCGACCTACCTGCACGGCCCGGTGCTGCCCAAGAACGCCTGGCTCACCGACCACCTTCTCGGCCTCGCGCTCGCCCACGCAGGCGGCGGTCCGCTCGAGCCGCTCGCCCACCCACGCGAAGACGCGGCGCAAGACGAAGCGGTGCTGGTGGCCGAGCGCGACGCTCAGCGGAGCGGCGGTCGTGGCCGTCGGGGTCGCGCGCACCGTTCACGGGCGGCGGCGTCGTGAGCGCCGCCGACGCCACGACGCCGCGCGACGCCGGCGTGCAGCGCCTGCTGAGCGATTTTCGCGGCCTGCTCGGACCCGGCGCGCGCCCCGCGATCCCCGGCCTCGAGATCGCCTGCCTGTACCGCACGCGCGGCGACGACAGCCGGTCGGAGGTGGGCGAGATTGACGGGTTCGGCGGCGACTTTGTCGACTTCTTCAGCCCCGGCCACCTCGCCCAGCTCGTGGTCACGCTGGGCGACGTGCGCGGCAAAGGCGTGGGCGCAGCATCGCGGGCGATCGTCGCCAAGTACGTGATCAGGGCGATGGTGGCCGTGCAGCGCTGGCCCGTCTCGCCGGGCGACGCCCTGCGCGACGCCCACAACGCGCTGCTGGCCGTGCCGCACGAGCCGCACGACTTCTCCACCGTTTGCATCGCCTCGATCGACGCCCGCACAGGCGACGTCGGCCTGGCCACGGCCGGACACCCAAGCCCCCTCGTGCTGCGTCCCGACAGCGTCGAGCGCCCGCTGCTGTTCGCCAACCCGGCGCTCGGCGTGACCGAAGAGGCGGAGCTGCAGGCCCTGCCCACCGACTACGTGACCCTCGCTCCGGGCGACGCCATCCTGATCTTCACCGACGGCCTCTCCGAAGCCCGCAACCGCGCCGGCGAGTTCTACGAAGACGTGCGCCTCGACCAGGCTGTGGCCGAGCTGCGCGACCTGCCCGGCGATGAGCTCCTGCAGGCGCTCATCGCCGACGCCGCCGCCTTTGCCGGCCACGAGCCAAGCGACGACGTCGCCCTCGTGCTGGTCCGGCGTACGACCGGACCCTGCCCAGACCGGTCGTAGGCCCCGCTCCCGGCGCGGGCCGAAAAAGCACGCGCCCGCGACCCCAAAAAGGCTTTAGTGCCGGCGAGAACGGCCGATATCGGGAGATAACGCGAAGGCCATGATTCGGTAACGACACTCACGGAGGGGACGGGCGTGCGACACTCACGCTGGCACGAGCAGGACGGCTTCGTCCGCGGCTCTATCCTGATCGCCGCGATCATCGTCATCGTGGCTGTGCTGGTCCTCGACACCGTGCAGGTGGTCAATGCCTCGCTCGGCGTGCGCCAGAACGCCACCGACGCCGCCGACCAGGCGCTCTCGACCTACGTCGAGACCGAGAACTCAGGCATGGCCATGGCCAGCGCCTCGACCTTCCTCAAGCTGCACGACGCGGTGCTGATCAAAAAGGGCAGCGTCCTCAAGACGGCGGACAACGGCAGTCCCTCGCAGGCTACGGTCACCATCACCGCCGCGCGCAAGCCCCACACCTACGTGCTGCACTACCTGCAGAACCTGCCCATGGGCATAGGCCCCTGGGTCCACAAGACCCTCAACCCGCGCGCCACCGAGACCAACACCGACGACTCCTGAGCGCCGTCAGCGGGCGGCGCTCACGCGCACGCTCGCACCGGCGGCACACGCCGCGCGGCATGGCGCGGCGCTCCCGTCACCAGTCGTCGTCGTCCGACGTAGGCGCCTGCGACCGCCCCTCGAGGTAGCCCCTCACCTCGACGCGCACCAGCAGGTCCATGAAGGCGTCGACCTGCGCCATCTCGTCCATGGTCTCGCCAAAGGCGGGCAGGTCGCCCACCACGAGCGCGTCGACCAGGACCTTCCAGATGGCGGCGCGCACCTGCTGGAGGCCGCAGACGACGTCCATCATGTCGAACCCGAGCGCGCCGCGGCGGGCGGCGTCGGCCGCCGTCTCGCTCTCGATGCGGCGGATGATGCCGGGCACCTCGTAGGCCTCGGCCTGCGACAGCGCGACCATGTCTTCGACGATGCGACGCACCAGGCGCACCCCGAGCGGGCTCGCCAGCACGTCCAGGTACTCGGCTCCGATCGTGCCCTTGAGCGCCGTGATCCAGTACGCGTGAAGCTCGTCGCGCCGGTCGCGCAGCAGCAGGGCCAGCCGTCTCACGACGACCCTCGCCGGGCGATCAGCGCTGCCGTCACGCCGGCGCCGACGCCGTTGTCGATGTTGACGACGGTGAGGCCCGGCGAGCAACTCTGCAGCATGCCGAGGAGCGCGGCCTCGCCGCGCCCGCCGATGCCGTAACCGGTCGACACCGGCAGACCGATCACCGGCACGTCGGCCAGACCGCACACCACCGAAGGCAGCGCGCCCTCCATGCCGGCGGCCACCACGAGCGCGCCGGCCCCCGCCTCGGACATGTCGCGCAGCGGGCGCATGAGGCGGTGCACGCCGGCGACGCCGACGTCGTAGGCGGTGAGCGCCTCGACGCCCATCTCGCGGCACACGATGACCGCCTCGTCGGCGATGCCGGTGTCGCTCGTGCCTCCGGCCAGCACGCCGACCAGGCCGCGCGCGGACGGCGGGCTGTAGTCGGCGCGCCGCACGACCAGCATGCGGGCGCGCTCGTGCCAGACCGCCGCGCCGCCGGGCGGCGTGGCCACCGCGGCGACCTGCTCGGGCGACACCTTGCTGGCCAGCACGACCGTGACGCGCGTAAGAAAGGCCGCCACGATCGCCACGAACTGGTCGACGCTCTTGCCGTCGCCGAAGACGATCTCGGGTACGCCCTTGCGCTGCGCCCTGCCTATGTCGAGGCAGGCGAAGTCGCCCACGCCCGTGAGACCGTAGCCGGCGAGGCTGTCGGCCGCCTGGTCGACCGTGGTGCGGCCGGCCGCGACGTCGGCGAGCAAGGCCCGCAGATCGCCGTCTGAATGATTGGTTGCGCTCAACGCCACACCCCTGTCGCTTACGAACGAGAGCATACCCCCTGCGCGGTCGCCGTCGCACGCCGGCCGCACGCTTAGCAAGCCGCCACGATTCCTGTATCGTCTCCAGTGTCTGATACGACGACGTTGGAGACTGGTGGTCTCTTCCACGGCGTGCGGTCGTCCGGGGACTACTCGATCGACTCCTACGCCTCGCACGGCTGCATCCGCATGCACGAATGGGACGTTGAGGAGCTTTACAATTGGGCGACGGCCGGCATGCCCATCATCATCAAGCCGTAGATTCCGCTACCCTTTCTGTTTCGTTGCACGTCCCGAACCCAAAGCGAGAGGCGATCCCACGTGGCTGACATCCGTCCCTTCCGCGGCCTGCGGTACGACACCGACCGGGTCGCGCTGGCCGACGCCGTCTGCCCGCCCTACGACGTGATCACGCCGGCCATGGCCGGCGCGCTGCGCCGCCGCAGCCCCTACAACGCGATCCACGTCGAGCTCCCCCTGCCGCCGGCGAGCGCGCCTGAGGGCCGCTACGCCGCCGCGGCCGAGCTGCTGCGCGCCTGGCACGACGAGGGCGTGCTGCGCGCCGACGACGAACCGACCCTCTACCTGGTCGAGCAGCGCTTCACCGGCCCCGACGGGCTCGAGCGCACGCGTGCCGGCTTCGTCTGCCGCCTGCGCCTCGAAGACTTCGCGGCGCGGGTCGTGCTGCCCCACGAAAAGACCCACGCCGGCCCCAAGGTCGACCGCCTCAAGCTGCTGCGCGCGACCCACGCCAACCTGAGCCAGATCTTTCTGCTCTACGCCGACCCCGACAACGAGGTCGGGCGGGCCCTGGCGGCGGCTGCGCCGCCGCCCGCGCCCGCCCTCGAAGCGCTCGACGGCGACGGCAACCCCTGCAGCCTGCGCCCGGTGACCGGCCCCGCCGTCGACCGCGTCGTCTCGCTGCTGGCCGGCAAGCAGGTGCTGATCGCCGACGGCCACCACCGCTACGAGACCGCCCTCGCCTTTCGCGACGAACGCCGCGCCGCCGGCGACGACAGCGCCGACTGGGTCATGGTCTGCCTCTCCAACATGAACGACCCCGGCCTGGCCATCTTCGCCACGCACCGCCTGCTCAAGGACGTCGTCGTGCCACCGGTCGACGAGGTCGTCGACCGCCTGCGCCCGGCGTTCACCGTCACCGAGGGCGCCGGCGCCGGCACGCCCCGCGACTGCGCGCCGGCCATGGAGCACATCAGCCGTTCGGGCGACACCGGCAAGGCGCTGGGCCTGTACTTTCCGCGGCAGCACCGCTGCCTCACGCTCGAGCTGCGCGCCGACTGGAGCGCCGACGCCCTGACCGCACGCGGCCTCTCGACCGCCCAGGCGCGGCTCTCGGTCAACCTGCTGGCCGAGCTCGTGTTCCGCGACGCGCTGGGGCTCGACCCCGACCGCCTCGAGGGGCACCTCGACTTCGTCAAGAGCGTGCACGACGCCGTCGTCGAGCTCGAGGCCGGCGACTACGAGGTGGCCGCCTTCCTCGGCGCCACGCCCATGGACGAGGTGCGCACCGTCGCCGAGCGCGGCGAGACCATGCCCCAGAAGTCGACCTACTTCTACCCCAAGCTGCTCACCGGCCTGGTCTTCAACGCCCTCTAGCCGATCGCCCGTGCACGTCAGCCGGCAGGTCTCGTGGCGCCTCACGGTCGCGATGCTGCCTCGGCGCCTTCTGGCCGCCTCGTGAGCGCCGCAGCCGGGAGCGGTGCGCGGTGAGCCTCGTCATCATGTACCTGTCGTCGCTGCTCATCGCCTATTCGGGCGCGCTCATGCCGGGCCCCATGCTCACCGTGGTGATCGCCGAGACGCCGCGCCAGGGCGTGCGCGCAGGGCCGCTCGTGGTGCTCGGTCACGCCATCCTCGAGCTCACGCTGCTCATCCTGCTGGTGATCGGCCTGGGGCCGATCCTCAAGCACCCATCGGTCCAGGCGGTGCTGCAGATCGTGGGCGGCGCCATGCTCATCTGGACGGCCGTCTCCATGGTCGTCGCCCTGGCGCGCGACCGCGTGAAGATCGACTGGGAGGGAGCGTCGGGCGGCAGCAAGAAGCGCGCCGTGTTCCTGGGCATCGTCTCGAGCCTCGCCAACCCCTACTGGATGCTCTGGTGGGCGACCATCGGCCTGGGGCTGATCACCAAGGCCTACGCGCTGGGCGTCGCCGGCTTCGTGGCCTTCTACCTGGGCCACATCACCGGCGACCTCACCTGGTATTCGCTGATCAGCGGCGCCCTGGCGGCCGGCAAACGCTTCATCACGCCGCGCGTCTACCGCACGATGCTGTCGGTGGCGGCGGCGTTCCTGATCGTGCTCGCCGCCTGGTTTCTCACTTCGGGCCTGCGCGCGGCTTTGGGGTAGCGAGCGACCGCCGGGTCGTCGACTTCGCCGTACTCCCGAGGGGTAGACTGAGCCGCGCGACCACGACCGACGAGCCCTACCGCGGAGGTTCCACGATGTCCGATCCCCAGCAGCAGCCTCACGTCGTCGCGGTGGTCGGCAGCCCGCGGCGGCAGGGCAACGTGGCCACCCTCGTGGGCGCGACCCTCGAAGAGCTCGAGCGTCACGGCTGCCGCTGCACGACGCTCATGCTCGCCGACCTGCGCATCGACGCCTGCGACGGGCACCGCAACTGCGGCGAGCTCGCCGAGTGCCCGCACGACGACGACATGGCCGGCGTGCTCGAGGCCGTCTACGGCGCCGACGGCCTCATTCTCGCCTCGCCGGTCTACTGGGAGAACGTCTCAAGCCAGATGAAGGCGTTCATGGACCGCGCGGCGACGCGCTACTACCACGAACAGTGGTTGGCGCCGAAAGTCGTGGGCTTGATCGCCGTCGCGGCTGAGACAGGGCTCGACGACACCCTGTCCGCCATGGGGCGCTTCGTGTCGCTGGCGAGCGGAGACGAGCTGCCGACCCTGCGCCTGAGCGGCCTGGCCGACAGTCCCGGTGTGGCCGCCGCCGACACGGCGCTCATGGCCGAGGCGCGCGACCTGGGCCGGGCGATGGCGGCGCGCCTGGGCCGCGAACAGGTCGAGTCGCCGGCCTGAGGAGCGCCGTCGGCGCGGCCCCGCGCGGCTGCCGCGGCGGGCCGTCACGGCGGCAGGCTGCCGCCGTTGCCCGGAGCGCTACCGCAGCTCGGCGTCGGCCGCCGTGAGAATGCGGGTGAGCTCGGCCTTCTGGTCGTCGGGCGAACGGCTGCGGCAGGTGGTGCCGTCGATCCAGGCGGCGCGTTCGCGGGCCACCTCGAGCGCGTCGCGAAAGCCACCCGCCGGCGAAGCCTGGTGGGTGATCGCCGGCACGAACGAGGTGCGCAGGTGCTTGCGCGTGTGCTTCGTGCCCAGGTAGTGACCGCCGGGACCGACCTCGCGCACCGCTTCGAGGGCCAGCGCCTCGTCGCCCAGGTCGAGGTCCATCACGGCGTAGCGGGCGCGATGGTAGACGTCGTCGGCGAGTATGAGGTCGGCGGCATCGAAGACCGTGTAAACGTCGAGCAGGCCGATGCTCGGCATCAGGTCGGCGCCCTCCCAGGCGGCCTGCACCAGGTCGACGCCGTCCTCGACGCCGGCCTGCCAGGTGCCCGCCGTGGGCGAGTCGGTGCCGCAGCAGGCAGCCTCGCTGGGCACGCCCCAGTGGTGGGCGAGCTCGGTGGCCAGAAAGCGGCAGCGCCCGTCGAGCGGAAAGCTCACGAAGGCGCCCGTGCGCGGGTCGGCGTAGCTCTGCATGATGGAGTGCGCCACCGGCGCGCCCGGGTACGCGAGCTGCAGCAGCACGGTCGCGCTCACCAGCTCGGCGGCGCCCACCGCGAAAGCGCCGGCACGGGTGGCCGGCGCGGTCGTGCCCAGCGTGGGCATGGTGACGAAGGTGACCGGCACGCCGGCCTCGGCGAACACCAGGGCGGCCTCGATGCCGCCTTCGTCCTGCACGAGCGGCGAGATGGTGCCGATCAGGTCGGAGAGCACCGGCCGGCGGCGCAGCTCGGCGGCGCTGCCGGCGATCACGGTGGCCATCTCGACCGCGTAGCGCGCCTCGCGTTCGCCCTGAACGAAGCCCTGCAGGTGCTTGACCGTGTTGTTCCAGCCGGCGTCGAGCTCGTGCAGCTGGGCGGTCTCGCCGCAGTCGCCGGCGGAGACGGTCGGCCACCAGAAGGCGATCGACGAGAGGTAGTCGGTCAGGCGCGTGACCCGCGCCAGGTCGGCCTTGGTCGAGGGCCGTTTCAGCCCTGAGTCGAAGTCGACGAGCTCGACGCCGCAGCCGTCGCTCGTGCACCAGGTCGTGTCGTCGCAGATCGAGAAGGCGCACGACGGGTCGAGCGCGCCCAGGTCGAAGTAGCGCGGCGCTTTGGCCATGGCTGAGAGCACGAGCTCGGGCGGGAACCTGACCACCTGGCGCTCGCGGTCGACCGTACAGCCGTGCCCCTCGAGCATGTCGAGCGCCCGCGCCGACGGGAACCTGACCCCCACCGTCTCAAGGATGTCGAGCGTGGCCTGTTTGATGCGGTCGAGCTGGGCCGGCGTGTGAAAGCGCAGCGTGAAGGCGCGCTTGAGCGGCTCGAGCGGCGGGCGCCGCGGGTTGTCGTCGGCGGTCATGGCCCGATTATCACGCACGGGCGGCGCCCGGGTCTACGGGCGCACCGTGGCTCACTCGTGGGGCGTGCCCAGAAAGCGCCCTTTCGACGAGCCCTGAGCCTTGGGCAGGTCGTCGCAGATCTCGTAGTAGTCGCCGGCCTCGCTCAGCCAGATATGACCGGCTCCCCTGATGCCCGTCGGCGGGTCGAGCGTGCCAGCCGAGAGGTAGACGTACTCGTAGCCCTGCGGGTCCCAGAAGAGGCTCGAACCGCACCGCGGACAGAAGCCGCGCTGCACGTTCGGCGTGACGTCTTTGTCGGTGTGATACCAGCGCAGCGGACCGGCGCCGGTCACGACAAGGTCTTCACGCCGACAGGAAGAGTAGGCGGAGAAGTTGCCATGGGCGCGGCGGCAGTTCTCGCAGTGACAGAAGAGGATGTCGCGCAACGGTCCGCGGACCTCGTACCGCACGTCGCCGCAGAGGCAGCTACCGGTGGCCGTGCGGGCATCTGCGCCGTCTGTCATCGCGTCCCCCTGAGATCGTGGTCGCCCGATGAGCCGGGAGTATGGGTGTCGTTTTCACTCAGGTCAATGGTATCTTTGAGCGATAGTGAGCGTTAGTTCATCGCTCCGGTCACGAATAGGGAGGTTCCATGAGCGACGGCGCCGACGATACGGCCGGCCACCGCCCGGTCGCCGAGGAGCGGCGGCGGCGCATCGAGGAGCTGCTGCGACGCCAGGCGGTGGCCTCGCTCGGCGAGGTGATGGAGACAACGGGGGCAAGCGAAGCGACCGCCCGACGCGATCTGGTGCTGCTCGAACGCCTCGGGTTGCTGGCTCGCACGCGCGGCGGCGCGCGCGCCGTGCAGCGCCATTCGACCCTCGAGGAGGAGTTCGAGATCCGCCGCAGTCGCGACCGCCGCGAGAAGCGCCTCATCGGCCAGCGTGCGGCGGAGCTCGTAGACGACGGCATGACGCTCTTCCTGACGGACGGCACCAGCGCCTACGCGCTGGCGCAGTGCCTCGTGCACCGTCACCTCACCGTCATCACCGGGGCGCTCAACATCGCCCAACTGCTGGCCGGCAGCGCCGGCATCGAGGTGATCGTCGTGGGCGGTCAGCTACGCGCGACCTCGTTCGGCACGACCGGTCCCCTGTCGGTCGACACCATCCGCTCGCTGCACGCCGACGTGGCCTTCATCGGCGCCGACGGCGTCACCGTCGACGGAGGGGTCCGCGACTTCTCCCTCGACGACGCGGCCTCGGCCCGAGCGATGAGCGAAAGCTCCTCGCGGACCGTCGTGCTGGCCTCCCCCGCGAAGATCGGGTTCGCCGCTCGCGTGCGCGTCGTCGATTGGTCGGCGGTAGGGACGCTCGTTGCCGCGACGCTGCCTCCCGAGTTTGCCCAAGGTCTTGGGCGGCGCGGGGTCGACGTCGCCTACGCCACCTGACTCGACGTCTCGAGCGCCGCTCGATCCGAAGGTTGGGCCGGCGTCACGTGGGGGAGACGGACGCCGGCCCGGGGCGGGGGCGGGGGTGCGGGCGTTACCGGACGCAAAGCGCCCGGTCGGGGGTGTGTGCTGGTGAGGAGGTGGCGGGCCGAGAGCGCCGCCGGCCTTGACGCTGGCGCCGTGCGCCTGAGTGGCGCGGGGAGCGGCGGTCTGTCGTGGCAGACGAACGATACGCCGACCGCCGGCCGCCGGCATCGGGCCGTGGGTCGAGCTGTCCGCCCTCAGCGCAGCGCCGCTGGCCTTCCGTCAACCACCCGCGGGCCGACCGGCGAGCGATCGTCATCTGCCGACGGGTGGAGCGGCGCAGGTCCTTTGGGCGGTGCGGGCAGGCTGGCCGCAGGTCGACCCGCGACTGTCCGGCGCGCCGGCCCGTCGCCACCGCCCCGCCAGCGCCCCTTGAGCCCGCGAGTGGCACCGCGGCCCTCCGAGCCGATATCGTAGGCGCCGACTCTGCGCCCGCACGCGGGCCGGCGGCTCGCCGACGGCTGCGTCGCCGGCCGGCGACGCAGCCGTCGGCGAGCCGCACGAGCGGGCGCACACCGGGCAGCACCGACTGTGGGGGCGACATGACTGCTTCGCTGATCGAACGGCTCGCGGCCGTACCTGAGGTCTGGACCGAACAGCGCCCCTGGGCGTTCGCGCCCGACGGCCACACGCTGGCCTTCACCTGGCGGCGCGACGGCGACTGGCACGTCTATCTCAAGGACCTGCGCGACGCGGCTGCGCCGCGTCGCGTCGAAGCCTTCGACGACCCCTGCGTGTGCCCCGTGTTCTCCCCCGACGGCGCGTACCTGTACTTCGCCCGCGACGACCACGGCTCGGAGTGCTTCGACATCTACCGCTGCGACCTGGCCGACGGCACGCTCGTCAACCTGCTGCCCGACACGCCGACGCTGTCGCCGGCCCCCGACTTCGCCCTGTCGCCCGACGGCCGCAGCCTGGCCTTTGCCGTGAACCACGGCGCGAGCTGCTCGACAGCCGTGATGGCCGCCGAGCCGGGCGCCGCCATGGCGTTTCTGACCGACCACTGGTTCAACGACTGGTCGCCGCGCTACTCGCCCGACGGCGCGCTGCTAGCCTTCGCGAGCGAGACCCACGGCCAGGACACGGCCGTCTTCATCGTGCCGGCCGGCGGCGGCGAGCTGCGCGCGATCGGCGGCGAGGACATGATGATCGCCCACGACCCGGCCTGGTCGCCCGACGGCCGCAGCCTGGCCTTTGCCGGCGGCGGCGGCGTCTACGAGGCCATCGGCCTCTACGACCTCGAACGCAGCTCGTCAGCTGGGTCTGGGAGGGCGTCGGCAACGCCCACACCCCAGCCTGGTCGCCCGACGGCCGCGCCCTCGTGTTCGTGGTCGACGACGGCCCCGAGAGCGCGCTGTGGCACCTCGACCTCACCACCGGCTACGCCGGCTGCCTCGACGTAGGGGCCGGCAACCACTACCGGCCCGGTTTCTCGCCCGACGGCGCGGCGGTCGTCTGCGTGCTGAGCGGCCCGGGCTGCCCCTCGGAGTTGTTCTCCATCGAGCTCGCCTCGGGCGCGGCGACGCAGCTCACCGACTCGCTGCCCGACGACCTCGCCGTGCACGAGTTCGTGTCGGGCGCGCCGGCCGTGTGGACCAGCCGCGACCGGCTGGCCGACGTGCCCGGCCTCTACTGCGAGCCGCCACGCCCCAGCGGCGCCGGCGTGGTGCTCATCCACGGCGGCCCGACCTGGCACCACAGCAACGAGTGGGACCCCGTGCGCCAGGCCCTGCTCGACGCCGGCTGCGCGGTCGTGCACCCCAACTACCGCGGCAGCGACGGCTATACGCGGCGCTGGCAGCTCGCCAATCGCTACCTGCTCGGCCAGGGCGAGGCCCAGGACTGCGCCGCCGCCGTCGACTTTCTCGTGGAGCAGGGCTGCGACCCCGCGCGCATCGCCGTGACCGGCCGCAGCCACGGCGGCTATCTCACCATGCAGATGCTCACCCAGTTCCCCGAGCTGTGGGCCTGCGGCGTGGCCGGCGTGCCCTTCTTCGATCACATCGACGCCCAGGTCGACCCCGCCGTGCGCGACGACCTCATCTGGTGGGACATCGAGAACTGCGGCGATACGGTCAAGGACCGCGCCCGCCTCGAGTACTACTCGCCGATCAACCACCTTGACCGCGTCACCGCGCCGCTGCTCATTCTCGCGGCCGCCCGCGACCCGCGCTGCCCCACGCGCCAGATCGACACCGTGGTCGCCGGCGTACGCGCCGCCGGTACCGTCTGCGAAGCGGTCGTCTACCCCGACGAAGGCCACGAGATCAGCGGGCTCGAGCACCGCATCGGCTACGACCGGCGCACCGTCGACTTCATCCTCGAGCACGTCGGGCGCGCCTAGGCGACGGCCTGCGAACGACGCGCCATCGGAACCCGGCGCAGTCCTCATTGCCGCCTCTCACGGCCTCGCGGCGGGGCTTAAGCGACGCCGCGGCGCGGTGAGCCCAGTCGCCGCAACCGACCCAGACAACGCTCTTAGCGGCCAGCGACCGGGGAACAGCAACGGGGTACGACCGCGGGGCGCCTGCCCCGCCGCTACCCCGAGTCCGGAGGCCGACAATGAGTCGTTCCGATGTAGAGGCAGAGATCCGCGAGGCTCTCGGCCAGGTCCCGTCGTTCTTCGCCAGCATGCCCGACTCGACCCTCGAGAACGAGTGGAACGAGTTCAAGGTGTTCCAGATGACGGACACCAAGTTGACGGTGCGGGAGAAGCAGCTCATCGGCTACGCCGTGGCCGCCGCCATCCACTGCCCGTACTGCACCTACTTTCACGAGGGCGTGACGAAGATGTTCGGCTCGACCGACGACGAGCTCGAAGAGGCCAACCGCATGGCCAGCGAGACGGCCAAGTACAGCGCCTATCTGCACGGCCTGCAGATCCCGCTCGACGACTTCAAACGGCAGGCCGACGAGATCGGCCGCTACGCGCAGGAGCACATGCCGCAGTCCGAAAGCAAGGCCGCCTGAGGCTCGGCCGGGGCGGCGGGCGCCCGGCACGGGCGCCCGCCGCCCCCGCAGCCGTCCCTACGCGCCCTCCCGACTCGCGACGAGCCCATCGGGCGGCTGCCCGGCTGCCTCGCGGCAGACCGTGCGCGCGCCACGTGTCTCGTCGGCCCGCGCGCGCCCGCTTTGGCCCGTTCGTCCGTGGACTTGAGCGCCCCAGTAAGGTAGCCTTGGCCCCGTGAGCACGATGAATGTCCGCGTCTACGTCACCCCCAAGCACGGCATCCTCGACCCTCAGGGCGTGGCTGTCGAGCGCTCGCTGCCGGCCCTCGGGTTCGACGGCGTGAGCGGCGTGCGCGTGGGCAAGTTCATCGAACTGCAGGTCACCGTGCCGGCCGGCACGCCGCCCGACGAGGCGCGCACCGAGGTCGACGAGATGTGCCGCAAGCTGCTCGCCAACCCCATCATCGAGGACTACACCTTCACCGTCGACGAAGCGTGAACCCGACCTCCTCGTCCCGCGCCGCCGTCCCCTACGCGACACCCTCATCATGAGCGCCGCAGTGCCGCCGGTGCGGGTCGGGGTCTGCGTCTTTCCGGGCATCAACACCGACCACGACACCGCCCACGCCGTCTCCACCTTCGAGGGCGCCGAGCCCGTCTGGCTCTGGCATAAAGACAAAAGCGTCGACAACGTCGACGCGATCATCATCCCGGGCGGCTTTTCGTACGGCGACTACCTGCGCTGCGGCGCGATCGCGCGCTTCAGCCCGATCATGGCCGCCATCGCCGACTTCGCCGCCGACGGCGGCCTGGTCATGGGCATCTGCAACGGCTTTCAGATATTGACCGAAGCCCACCTGCTGCCCGGCGCGCTCATCCGCAACATCGGTCTCAAGTTCGTCTGCCGCTACGTCGACCTGCGCGTCGAGAACTCGGGCACGCCGTTCACCCATACGGCCGAGCCCGGCGACGTGCTGCGCGTCGTGGTCAAGCACAACGAGGGCAACTACCGCGTCGACCCCGACACGCTCGCCGCCATGCGCGACAACGGTCAGGTCGTGCTGCGCTACTGCGCGCCCGACGGCAGCGAAGCCGGTGAGGCCGCGAACGGCGCCATCGGCGGCTCCAGCCCCAACGGCGCGCTCGACGACATCGCCGGCGTGTGCAACGCCGACTTCAACGTGTTCGGCCTCATGCCCCACCCCGAGAACTCGGTCGAAGCCGGCCTCGCCGGCGGCACCGACGGCCGCGTCTTCTTCCGTTCGCTCCTCGAGAGCGTGCGCGACCGGGTGGCCTCGTGAGCGCCACCCGGCAGCGCGCCACCCTCGAGGCCGCGGTCAAGCTCGGCCTCACGCCCGACGAATACGCCCACATCTGCACGCATCCAGGGCGGCGAGCCCACCTACGTCGAGCTCGCCATCTACTCGGTCATGTGGAGCGAGCACTGCAGCTACAAGCACTCGCGGCCCGTGCTGGGCCGCTTTCCCACGAGCGGCCCCCGCATTCTCCAGGGGCCGGGCGAGAACGCCGGCATCATCGACGTGGGCGACGGCTGGGCCGTGGCCATGAAGGTCGAGAGCCACAACCACCCGTCGGCGGTCGAGCCCTTCCAGGGCGCCGCGACCGGCGTGGGCGGCATCGTGCGCGACATCTTCACCATGGGCGCGCGGCCCTGCGTGTCGCTCGACTCGCTGCGCTTCGGCGAGATCGACGGCCCCGAGAACGCCCGCCAGCGCTTCCTGTTCGACGGCGTGGTCGGCGGCATCGGCTTTTACGGCAACTGCCTGGGCATTCCCACCGTCGGCGGCGAGGTCTACTTCGAAGACACCTACGCCGGCAACTGCCTGGTCAACGCCATGAGCGCCGGCCTGCTGCGCGCCGACCAGATCGTGCGCGCTTTCGCCGAGGGCCCCGGCAACCACGTGGTGCTGATCGGCTCCAAGACGGGCCGCGACGGCATAGGCGGCGCCTCGGTGCTTGCCAGCCAGCAGTTCGACGAGACCCTCGAAGAAAAGCGCCCCAGCGTTCAGGTGGGCGACCCGTTCACCGAGAAGAAGCTGATCGAAGCCTGCCTCGAACTCCTGCATCGCGGCCTCGTGGTCAGCATGCAGGACCTCGGCGCCGCCGGGCTCACCTCGTCGTCGTCGGAGATGGCCAGCAAGGGCCACGTGGGCCTCGACATCCACGCCGACCGCGTGCCGCTGCGCGAAGCCGACATGGAGCCCTGGGAGATCATGATCTCCGAAAGCCAGGAGCGCATGCTGAGCATCGTCGACCCCGCGCGCCTGGCCGACGTCTCCGAGGTCTGCGAGCGCTGGGACCTCGACTGCACCGTGATCGGCGAGGTCACCGACTCCACCATGCTGCGCATCATCTGGCACGGCGAGCGCGTGGCCGACATTCCGGCGCGCCGCCTGGCCGACGAATCGCCCGTCATCCGCACGCCATCGTTCAAGCCCGCCCATCTGGTCGACGAGCCGCTCGTCGCAAGCGACGCCGTCTACCCCGCGCCGGCAAACGCGGGCGCCGCGCTGCTCGAGCTGCTGGCCGCACCCAACATCGCCAGCAAGCGCTGGGCCTACGAGCAGTACGACTACATCGTGCAGGCCAACACCGTGCAGATCCCGGGCTCCGACGCCGCCGTGCTGCGCATCAAGGGCACCACGCGCGGCATCGCCTTCGTCAACGACTGCAACGGACGCCACTGCTACCTCGACCCCTACCGCGGCGCCAAGGCGGCCGTGGCCGAGGCGGCGCGTAACCTGAGCTGCGCCGGGGCGCTGCCGGTGGCCGTCACCGACTGCCTCAACTTCGGCAACCCCGAAAAGGGCGACATCTACTGGACCTTCGAGCAGGCCGTCGAGGGCATGTCGCAGGCCTGCGAGGCGCTCGACACGCCGGTCGTGTCGGGCAACGTGAGCTTCTACAACGAGAGCTTCGGCAAGGCCATCTACCCCACGCCCATGGTGGGCATGCTGGGCATCTTCGACGACGTCACCAGGCACTGCGACGCGCGCTTCAAGCACGAGGGCGACCTCGTGGCGCTGCTCGGCCCCGCCGACAACGCCTTCCTCGACGGCTCCGAGTACCAGAAGGTGCACTTCGGCCGCGTCGAGGGGCGCATACCCGACGTCGACCTCGACCTCGAACAAGAGCTGCAGCGCGTGCTGCGCGAGGGCATCGGCGCGGGGCTTGTGAAGAGTGCCCACGACTGCGCCGAAGGCGGCCTCGCCGTGGCTCTGGCCGAATGCTGCATCGCAAGCGGCGTCGAAGGCGGCGCGCTGACGGCGGCTGCGCCGCCGGCGCTCGGCGCCGCCCTCACCCTGCCCGACGGCACGCTGCGCCCCGACGTCGCCCTGTTCGGCGAAGGCCCCACGCGCGTCATCGTCACTTGCGCGCCAGCAGACGCCGCCGCGCTCGCCGCGCTCGCCGGTTCCGTACCGCTCACACCCCTCGGCACCGTCACAGGGCAGCGCCTGCAGATCACGGCCGCCGGCGACACCTTGGTCGACGTGCCTGTCACGGAGCTGCGCCGCTCCTACGAATCGCTGCCCGACCGACTCGTCTAGGAGCACCATGGAAAGCGACCGCTTTCACGACGCGTGCGGGGTCTTCGGCATCATCGCCCCCGGTCGCGACGTCGCCCGCCTCACCTTCTTCGGGCTCTACGCCCTGCAGCACCGCGGGCAGGAGAGCGCCGGCATCGCCGTGGCCGACGAAGGGCAGGTCACGGTCGTCAAAGACATGGGCCTCGTCTCGCAGGTCTTCAACGAAAAGACCCTCGCCGGGCTGACCGGCACGCACGCCATCGGCCACGTGCGCTACTCCACGACGGGCGCCACCGCCTGGCAGAACTCGCAGCCCATCACGCGCTCGCGCGGCGGCCACACCATCGCCCTGGGCCACAACGGCAACCTGGTCAACACCACCGAGCTGCGCGACGAGCTGCACAGCCAGGGCGTCACCTTCAAGAGCGGCACCGACACCGAGGTCATCACCGCGCTCATCGCCCAGCACGCCGACAACGACCTGCTGCGCTCGGTGCGCGACACCGTGGCCCGCATTCGCGGGGCCTTCTCGGCGACCGTGCTCAGCGGCAAGAAGATCATCGGCTTTCGCGACCCCTACGGCGTGCGCCCGCTCGTGCTGGGCGACTTCGAGGGCTGCCCGGTGATTGCCAGCGAATCGTGCGCCTGCGACATCATCGGCGCCGACTTCGTGCGCGACGTCGAGGCCGGCGAGATCATCTGGGCGAGCGACGACGGCAAGCTGCACAGCGAGCGCGTCGAGCTGCCCGGGGCGCGGCCCGCCATGTGCATCTTCGAGTTCATCTACTTCGCCCGGCCCGACTCCAAGATGTACGGCCGCACGCTGGCCGACTGCCGCTTCGAGATGGGCCGCCACCTCGCCCTCGAGGCGCCGGTCGCCGCCGACTTCGTCATTCCCGTGCCCGACACCGGCATTCCCGCGGCCATCGGCTACTCGCGCGAGAGCGGCATCCCGTACACCGAAGGGCTCATGAAGAACCGCTACGTGCACCGCACCTTCATCCAGCCCGACGACCACCTGCGCCAGCTCGGCATCCGCATGAAGCTCAACCCCATCCGCTCGGTCATCGAAGGCAAGCGCCTGGTGGTGGTCGACGACTCGATCGTGCGCGGCAACACCACCGGCAAGCTCGTCGACATGCTCTACAAGGCCGGCGCCGCCGAGGTGCACCTGCGCATCAGCGCGCCGCCCATCAAGTACCCTTGCTTCTACGGCATCGACATGGCCACCCGCGACGAGCTGATCGCCGCCCGCAAGACCGTCGACCAGATCCGCCAGCACGTGGGCGCCACCTCGCTGCACTACCTCACGCTCGAGGGGCTGCAAGAGTCGACCGGCCTGCCGCGCTCGCAGTTCTGCCGCGCCTGCTTCGACGGCGACTACCCCATCGAGGTGCCCGAAGAGCTCGCCATGTGCAAGATGCGCTTCGAGGGTAGCCCCGAGGTCTGCCTGCCCTAGATCACGCTGCGCGGCCCCTCTGAGCGCAGCCGCTTGCGTCGCTCGCGGTAGTCGGGCAGCACGCGCTCGACGCCGCGCCAGAACGCGGGGCTGTGGTTCAGCTCGAGCAGGTGGGCGAGCTCGTGGACTACGACGTAGTCGGCCAGCTCCAGCGGCAGCGCCACGAGCCCCCAGTACAGGTTCACGCGCCCCTTCGCCGAGCAGCTCCCCCAGCGGCTGTGCATGTCCTTGATGGTGACCGGCGGCACGGCCACGCCGACCAGCGGCGCGTACCAGGCGATGCGTTCCTTCAACACCTCGGCCGCGCGCCGCCGATACCAGGCCAGGAACACGGCGCGCCCCTCGGCCTGCGCCGCGCGCGCCAGCTCAAAGCGCCCGTTGCGCAGTCGCAGGCGGGGCCGCGCCCGCGCGGGCCGCTTGCGGCCCGCCCCACGCGGCTCGTCGAACTCGAGTTGAACGTCCGGGGGGGCGCTCTGTGTCGTGCCGGCGCTCGCGCTGCGTGTCGCGCCGGCGCCGTGGTCCGTGGCCGCGCTCTGTGCGGCGACCCGCCCGGCGCTCGCGCGAGCGGCCGCCGGCCCGTCGTCGACCACGACGAGCTCGTACTGCTGGCCCAGGTAGGGGAACGACTCGCCGCTCTCGTAGCGGCGCTCGGGCGCCGCGAGCTGAGGGCGCGCCGCGCGCTCGGCGAGCTTGCGTCGCACCCAGGGCAGCTTGCCGCGCACCGCAGCCTCTATCGTGGCGCGGCGGCAGCCGGCGGGCGCGGCCAGCGTGGGTGGTCCCTGCGAGGGAATGCCTATGCCGATGGTGCGCCGCCGGTGGCTCCAGCGCACGGCAAAGAGGAGGCCGTCGATGGTGAGCGTGTCGGGGGCGGGAGCCATCGTCCCCACTGTCACACGGTCGCCGCCACCTACGCAAACCCCGGCGGCGGAAATGGGGGCGGAAGACGGTCACGCGGCGTCTGCCGTAGAATAGCGACCAGGGGGCGGGTCTCGGCGACCCGGCGAACGGGTCGAACGCGTATGAGCCACGGAGGGTCATGGTCACCGACGGGGACTTCACCTACAAACAGTCGGGCGTCGACGTAGCCGCCGGCAACGAAGCCGTGCGGCTGCTCAAAGAGCGCCTGCGCTCGGTGCACCACCCGCTCGTGCTCGAGGGCATCGGCGGCTTCGCCGGGCTGCTGCGCGTGCCGCCGGTCGCCGACGCGGTGCTCGTGGCGGGCACCGATGGCGCCGGCACCAAGGTAATGATCGCCCGCGAGATGGGCGTCTACGGCACGATCGGCATCGACGCCGTCGCCATGAGCGTCAACGACGTCTCGGCCTGCGGCGCCGCGCCGCTGTTCTTTCTCGACTATCTGGTGGTGGGCAAGGTCGACCCGCAGACGGTCGCCGACATCGTGGGCGGCGTCGACGAAGGCTGCCTGCGCGCCGGCTGCGCCCTGCTCGGCGGCGAGACCGCCGAACACCCCGGCCACTTCCGCGACGACGACGCCTTCGACCTCGCCGGTTTCGCCGTCGGCATCGCAAGCCGCTCCGCGCTGTGGGGGCCGGCCAACGTCGCGCCCGGCGACGCCCTGCTGGGCATCGCTTCCAACGGCCTGCACTCCAACGGCTTCTCGCTGGTACGCGCCTTGCTCGCCGAGCGCCACATCTCCCTGACCGACCCCTTCCCGGCCAGCGCTGCGGCAACGGCCGGCGCCGGCACGGGGCCTGCCAGCCCCGGCGCCACGGTCGGCGAGGTGCTGCTCACCCCGACCACCATCTACAGCCCCGTCCTCGCCGAGCTCGGACGCGCCTGCGCGGTGCACGCCGCGGCGCACATCACGGGCGGCGGCTTCCCCGACAACGTGAGCCGTATCCTGCCCGCCGGCGCGGCCGCGGTGCTCGACCTCTCCGCCTGGCAGCCGCAACCGGTCTTCTCGTGGCTGCACGGCCTCGGCGTAACCGCCGGCGAGATGCTCGACACCTTCAACTGCGGTCTCGGCGTGGTCGTGGCACTGCCCGCCGCCGACGTGCCGCAGGCGCTCGCTACGGTCGCGGCGGCCGGCCTGCAGGCCACGGTGGTCGGCCGCGTGGCAGCCGCCCAGGCCGGAGCCCCCGCGGTGCGCTACGAGGGAGCGCTCGCCCTGTGAGGAGCTACGATCTCATCGGCTGCGGAGCGCTCAACCTCGACCTCATCTACCGCTTGCCGGCCGACTCCCCGCTCTGGGGCGAGCTGCCGCCGCCCGGCGCCGAACAGGCCATCGGTCCCGACCTGCGCGCCGCCGTCGAAGCGGCGCTCGCCGGCATCACCCCCACCCGCAGCGGCGGCGGCCAGGCCGCCAACACGGCCTTCGCGCTCGCTCGCCTGGGCTTCAGCGCGGCCATGCTGGGCCGTATCGGCGCCGACGACGACGGCCGCTTCATCATCTACGAGCTGGCGCCGTGCGACGCCCGCTACCTCGCCCGCGACGGCGAGTCGGGCCGTGTCTACGTGCTGCTCGACGAGACCGGCGAGCGCCGCAACCTCGTGTGGCCAGCGGCCAACGACGGCTTCTCGCCGGCCGACCTGCCGCGGCGCCTGCCCGCGACGCGCTTCGCCTACTTCTCGTCGTTCGCCGGCGAGCGCGCCCTGCAGACCCAGCTCGCCCTGCTCGAGCGACTGCCCGACGACGTCGAGATCGCCTTCGACCCCGGCGAGATCTACGCGCGTCTCGGCGTGAAGAGCTTCATCCCCTTCCTCAAGCGCGCCTCGTTCGTCTTTGTCACCGAGAGCGAGCTCGAGACCCTCTGCGGCCTGCCGGCCGACAAGGCGCTGAGCTTTCTGCTCGACGTGGGCGTGGGCCTCGTGGTCCGCAAGATGGGCGACCGCGGCGCGCAGATCAGCGGGCGGCGGCTCGACCTGTACGTGCCGCCGCACCCCGCCGAGGTGGTCGACGTCACGGGCGCCGGCGACCTGTTCGCGGCCGGCTTCATGGGCGGGCTGCTCGAAGGCCTCGGCCTTGAAGCGGCCGGGCGCTTGGCGGCCTGGGCGGCCTCGCGCGGCATCGGCGGCCTGGGGCGCAGCACATACCCCGACCAGGTTGCCTTTCGCGAACGCGTCGCCGAAGAACGTGACCGTGCCTGAGCCGGCGCGGCGGTCCGCGGCCCGGCCAGCGCGCCGACCCCTGCCCCAAGCGTCACGGCAGCCCCTGCGCAAACGCACCCGGCGGCTGTCATGAAGATCGGCTGGCTGTCGAGCGGCCGCGACGGCGCCGCCCGCACGCTGCTCTCCGAGGTGGTGCGCCGCGCCCGGCGCGACGGCCTCGACCTCGACATCGCCGTCGTGTTCTGCGACCACGCGCGCGGCGAGCAGGCCCAAAGCGACGCCTTTCTCGACCTTGTCGCCGAGCTCGGGCTGCACGCCGTCACGCTGTCGAGCGCGGCGAGCCGGCAGGCCTGGCGCGAGGCGTCGGGCGGCGAGCCGTCGCACGCCGCGCCGGGCGGCGAGCCGCCGGGAGCGGCGCCCGTCGCCGATTCCGGGCCGCAGCGCGAAGCCTGGCGGCGCGCCTACCACGACGAGGTCGCCGAGTTGCTCGCCCCCTACGGCGTCGACCTGCTCGTGCTGGCCGGCTACATGCTGATCACCGGCCCCGGACTGTGCGCCCGCTACGCCATGCTCAACCTGCACCCAGCGCTGCCAGGCGGGCCGCAGGGCGCCTGGCAAGACGTCATCTGGGCCCTGCTCGCCACCGACGCCCGCGAGACCGGCGCCATGATCCACCTGGCCACGGCCGAGCTCGACCGCGGCCCGGTCGTCGCCTTTTGTGCGTTCCCCATCGTCGGGCCGCAGTGGGACGACCTGTGGGCCGACTACCGGCGCGAACGCGACGCCCTCGGCGCCGCCGGCGTGGCCGCCGCCCGGGGCGAGCGCCAGCCGCTGTTCGCCGAGGTCCGCCGGCAGGGAGAACGGCGCGAGATCCCGCTGCTCTACCGCACCGTCGCCGAGTTCGCCCTGGGGCGCCTCCTGGTGCGCGACGGCGCGCTCGTCGGCGTGACCGCGCAGCCACCGCTCGACCTTACCGCCGACGTCGACGCCGAAGCGGCGTCCGACTCCCCCCGCGCGAGCGCCCCCCAGGCGGGCGGCGCCCGCCTCGACGCCGAAGCCGCCCCCGACGCCGGAGGAATCCTGTGAGCGTGCCGCCCCGCCTGTTCGTGACCGACTGCGAGGGTCCGCTCACTCGCAACGACAACGCCATGGAGATCTGCGCCGCCTTCTTACCCGAGGGCGCCGAGCTCTTCGCGCGCCTGTCCGCCTACGACGACTTCCTCGCCGACGTGCTGCACAAGCCGGGCTACAACGCCGGCGACACGCTGCGCCTCGTCGTGCCGTTCCTGCTCGCCTACGGCGTGCGCGACCGCGACATCGAGCAGTACAGCGCCGACACCGTGCTCGTCGTGCCGGGCGCCCGCGATCTGCTGCGCGAAGTCGCGGCGGCCATGCCCTCGTACATCGTCTCGACCTCCTACACGCCCTACCTGCGCGCCCTCTGCCGGGCCACCGGGTTTCCCTTCGCGCAGTGCCGCTGCACCAAGCTCGAGCTCGACGCCTGGCACCTCACCGCCGACGAAGCCGACTGGCTGCGCGACAGCGCCGAGGCCGTGCTGGCGCAGCCGGTCATAGAGCTGCCCGAGGCGGCGCGGTCGGCGGCCGACCTGTCGGCCGCCGACCGCGCCGCCGTCGCCTCCCTCGACCGCCTGTTCTGGACCGACATGGCGGCCAAGGGCCGCCGCAGCGCCGAGATCGTGGCCGCCGTGCGCCCCGTGGGTGGCGGCGCCAAGCTCTCCGCCCTGCGCGACATCGCGGCAGGCCGCCGCGTCGAGCTCTGCGACGTCATGTATGTGGGTGACTCGATCACCGACGTGCCGCCCTTCACGGCGGTGCGCGAGGCCGGCGGCGTGGCGCTCAGCTTCAACGGCAACCGCTACGCGCTGGCTGCCGCCGAACTGGCCGCGGCCGCCGCCGACACGGCGCCCACCCGCGAGCTGGCGCTCACCTTCGCCGCCGGCGGCCGCGAAGCCGTCCTTGCCGCCGCGCGCGCCTGGCCGCCGACCAGCAAGCCGCTGCCGCGGGTCGGCCTGCTCGCCGAATCCGGTCCGGCCCTGGCCCACGCCTCGGCCTACGCCCGCTCGCACGTGCGCGGCGAGCGCGTCGCGCGCCTGGGCTGACGCCGCCGGCAGACCAGCGCCGGCGCACCGCAAGGCGTGACCTTCATTTCCGCGGTCACGCCTTATACACTGGCGCCAACGACCACCGAGCAAGGAGTCGACACGTGAAGGTCAACCGAGCTCTCATCTCCGTCTTCAACAAAGCCGGTCTCGAGGAGTTCGCCCGGACACTGACCGACATGGGAGTCGAGATCATCTCGACTGGCGGCACGGCGCGGCTGCTGAGCGACCAGGGCATCCCGGTCACCGAGGTCTCCGACGTCACCCAGTTCCCCGAGATGCTCGGCGGCAGGGTCAAGACGATGCACCCCAACATCCAGGGCGGCATCCTCGCCAAGCGCGACGACCCCGAGCACATGGCCACCATCGCCGAGCACGGCATCAAGCCGATCGACATGGTGGTCGTCAGCCTGTACCCGTTCGAAGAGGTCGCCTCGCAGCGCGGCACGCCCGAAGAGCAGGTCATCGAGATGATCGACATCGGCGGGCCCACCATGATCCGCGCGGCGGCCAAGAACCACGCGAGCGTGGCGGTCATCACCGAGCCCGACGACTACGCCGCGGTGCTCGACGAGCTCAAGACAAGCGGCGGCGAGCTGTCCACGCTCACCTGCCGGCACCTGGCTACCAAGGCCTTCCACCGCACCGCGCACTACGACTTCATCATCGCCAACTGGTTCTCCGAGACCGAGGGCGACTTTCCCAGCCACATCCTGCGCGACTACGAAAAGGTGATGGAGCTCTCCTACGGCGAGAATCCCCACCAGCGCGCCGCCTACTACGCCGACAGCGGCGCGCGGCGCCACCTGCTCAGCCGCGTCACCCAGCTGCACGGCAAGAAGCTCTCGTTCAACAACCTCTACGACCTGCACGCCGCCCGCGCCCTGGCCACCGAGTTCGCCCTGCCGGCCTGCGTCATCATCAAGCACAACAACCCCTGCGGCGCGGCGTTGGCCGAGAACCTCGAGCACGCCTACCTGAAGGCGCTCGAATCCGACCCGGTGGCCGCCTTCGGCTCGGTGGTCGCCGTCAACCGGCAGATCGACCTGGCGACCGCGCAGCGCATGTCCGAGTTGTTCATCGAGGTGCTGTTCGCACCGTCCTACGACGACGCCGCCCTCGAGGTCCTCAGCCGTAAACCCGACATCCGCCTGCTGGTCGACAACGAGCGCCGCAAGGGCAGCCCCGGCGAGATGGACTACAAGCGCGTGCTGGGCGGCCTTCTCATTCAGGACCGCGACGCCGACCTCGAAGACCGCGAGTCCATGCAGGTCGTGAGCGAACGCCACCCCACCGAGGCCGAATGGGGCGACCTGATCTTCGCCAGCAGGGTCGCCAAGCACGTCAAGTCGAACGCCATCGTGATCGCCAAAGACCTGGCCACGCTCGGCGTGGGCGCCGGCCAGATGAGCCGTGTCGACTCCACGCGCCTGGCCATCGAAAAGGCCCACGGCGACCTGCACGGCTCGGTGATCGGCTCCGACGCCTACTTCCCCTTCCCCGATGCCGTCGAGCTCGCCATCGAAGCCGGCGTCACCGCCTTCATGCAGCCCGGCGGCTCCAAGCGCGACGACCTCTCGGTCAAGGTCTGCAACGACCGCAGCGCCGCCATGGTGTTCTCGCGCCGCCGGCACTTCCTGCATTAGCGACAGCGCCACAGGGAACGTTGTGGCGAGGGCCTGCGCATACCGCGGGCCCTTTGCCGTTGGAGGATGCCGATGACCGATCCGTGGCGCACCGACGAGGCTGCGCGGGCCGCCGACCCGCGGCGCGCCGACGAGGCTGCGCAGGCCGCCGACCCGTGGCGCGCCGACGACCCGGGCGGCGATGGTCGGCCCGCTTACGAGACCGTCCGTCTGGGCGCCGGGTCTGTGGGACTGCGGCCCTGGCGGCTCGACGACGCGCCGCTCATGGCGGCCGCCTGTGCCGACCCCGAGATCGCCCTGTTCTGCATGATGCCGGCCGGCTACACCGTCGCCCTGGCGCGCGACTTCATCGCCGACGCGTCGCGCGCCTGGTCGCGCGACGGCTGGCTGCACCTGGCTCTCACCGTCGCCGGCGACGACCGGCCGGTGGGCGCGGTGGGGGCCCTGGCCGCGGAGCGGCGGCCGGGCACGGTCGAGCTCGGCTACTGGGTGATGCCCGGCCACCGTGGACGCGGTCTGGGGAGCGCCGGCGTGTCGCTGCTCACCGACTGGGCGTTTGGCACGGCCGGCCTGCGGCGCCTGGTGATCGGCACCATGGTGGCCAACACGGCGTCGCGACGCATAGCGCGGGCCCTGGGCTACCGCCCCGAAGCCCTGCTGCGCAGCTACCGGCCCTTCGGCGCGGCGCGCACCGACTGCATCGTCTACTCGTTACTGGCCGACGAGTGGCGCGAGGCGCGCGCGCAGCGGGCGGCGGGCGGCGAGGGCCGGCCCGCGGCCGCCCCGCCCGACGAGGCGCTCCTGCCGGCCCTCTCCGCCGCGCGCTCCGATTACCGGGCCGTCACGCCCACCCTGCCGGCCGCGCCGCCGCCGCTCGGCGACGGCGCCATCCTGCTGCGTCCCTACAAAGAGGCCGACGTGCCCGACCTGGTCCGCGCCTGCAACGACCCCGAGGCGCAGCGCTGGCTGTTCATGCTGCCGACCCCGTACGGCGAACGCGACGCCCGCGCGTTCCTGGCGCAGGCCGCCGCCGGCTGGGAGCACGAGCGCGAAGCCTTCTATGCCATCGCCGACGCCGCGAACGACCGCCTGCTGGGCGGCGTGGCGTTGCGCGCCGAGGAGTCGTGGGCCGGGGTCGCCGAGCTCGGCTACCACGTGGCGCCGTGGGCGCGCCGCCGCGGCGTAGCCACGGCGGCGGCGCGCCTGGTCACGCAGTGGAGCCTCGACGTGCTGGGGATGGCGCGCGTGCAGATCCTGGCCGACATGCGCAACGCGGCCTCGTGCCGCGTAGCGACGCGCCTGGGGTTCACGCGCGAAGGCCTGCGGCGCTCCGACCACGGCCGCGAGGGCGACCTCGGCGACGCCGCCGTCTTTGCGCTGCTCGCCGGGGAGCCGCGCCCCTGGTAGGACCACCGGCGGGCACCGCGAGCCGGTCAGCCACCGGGACACCGTGAGACGGGAAATCGGCCGACTGCGCGCCCGGAGCGCCGCCCTGCCTTCGTGTGAAGGGGGCGCCGCCGCTGCCGGGCGCGCTGTCAGCCGTGTGCATCGATCGAGTATGCCACCAAGGCCGATCCCGAACGCCGCTCGTTTCGGTCGGGGGCTTTGCTGCCCCACCCCACCGTGGCAGACGACGGGCCGCAGAATCCATCGTCACCCGAGCTCCAGAGGCCGATCGGGCCCTTGGCACCTCGATCCTTACCAACAAGTAACGACCGCGGCGTTCCCGGGGCCGATAGGTAAGACTCCCTATTCTCGCCAGTCCCGGTCCAGACGGCGTTGTCGCCGAGGGCGACGGGTCGGGCACGAACGCAGCGACCTTGCAAGTGCGCGAACGAACGCAGCGACCTTCGCAAGTGCGCGAACGCGGCGGCCTTTGCGGGGCGCGCACGCCGCGACCCTTGTGCGGGGCCGCCGTTGGCAGGCGATAGCCTTGACCGCGGCGACCGCTCCGGGACGGTCGCGCAACGACAAGGGAGCCAAGGTTGCGCAATCTCTGGCTGCTGGTCGCGGTCGCGGCCCTGACCGTCGCCTGCGGAGCGCCGCTGGCTCTCGCTACCGCGGCGCGTGCCGGCGCATCGCCCGCCGCGACCTCGCCGCCCGCGACCTCGCCGCCCGTCGCCGCGGGTGCCGCGGCCTCGCCAGGGGCGGTGACCGGCGACACGCCGGCGCCGGCCGACACGACACCGCCGACCAGCACGTCCGACGCCCCGAGCGGCTGGCAGAACGCGCCGTTCACGGTCACCTTCACGGCCGGCGACGACGCTTCGGGCGTGGCGACTGTCTGGTCGTGGCTCGACGACGAGGCACCGCAGAGCGGCTTGCGCTCGCCGTGCCGGCCCCGGCTGACGGCTCGTTCGACGGCTTGCACACGCTCACCTGGTACGCCGTCGACCACGCCGGCAACCAGGAGGCGCCGCAGACGGCCGTGCTGCGCATCGACACCACTGGGCCCACCACCATCGGCAAGAACGTCACGGCCTTCACCGGACACGCCGTGAAGCTCAGGTACGAGGTGCTCGACGAGCTCAGCCCCCAGGTCAGCGCCGTCGAGCTCGTACTGACAGACAGCCGCGGCAAGGTCGTGCAGCGTGTCGCGCTGGGCGCCAGGAACGCGAACACCTGGTACTCCACGCCCTGGACGCCGAACGCCACCGGCACCTACCGCTACGCCGTCAGCGCCAGCGACCTGGCCGGTAACGCGCAGCGTGCGGCCACGCCGGCCAAGGTCGTCGTGAAGGGGCCCTGGTGGCACACCATCGGCCGCTCCGTGCAGCACAGGGCGATCGTCGTAGCGCGCTTCGGCACGGGAGCGCGACGTCTGCTGGTGATCGGAGGCGTGCACGGTGACGAATACGGCACGGCGGTGGCGACGCGCTTCGCCGCGTATCTGGCGGCCCATCCCGGGGCGGTGCCGGCCGGAGCGCGCATCGACGTCATCCGCTGCGCCAACCCCGACGGCCACGCCCATCACACCCGGGGCAACGCCCGCCACGTCGACCTCAACCGCAACCTGCCCACCGCCAACTGGACGCGCCGGCTGAGCGCCGGAGACGAGCCCGGCGACCCCGGCCTCACAGGCGGCCGCAGCCCCGGCTCAGAACCCGAGACCAAGGCGCTGCTCGCTTACCTGCGGACCGGGTTCGCGGCGGTCGTGAGCCTGCACTCGCACGCCGGCATCCTCGACTGCCACGGCCCCGGCGCCCGCGCCCTGGGCCGTCGCATGTCGCAGCTCTGCGGGCTGCCGGTGGGCCGCCTGAGCTACGACCCCTACATCACGGGGTCGCTCGGCGAGTACGTGCCGGCGCACTACCACGCGCCGGTCGTCACCGTTGAGCTGCGCAGCCCCGCGCTGAGCGGCGGCCTGCGCGCCGCGCTGCTGGCCGCCGCCAAGAGCTGAGGAGCCGCAAACAGGCTCGGGGCGCCCGTCGAGCGGTGATACAATCCCTCAACTTGGGCCGCTAGCTCAGTTGGTAGAGCACCTGACTTTTAATCAGGGTGTCCGGAGTTCGACCCTCCGGCGGCCCACCA
>CAVWIH010000018.1:0-48813 GCA_963755025.1 uncultured Actinomycetes bacterium | reverse complement strand
GTATCGCTGCCTCTGCTTCGAGCTCTTCGTGGCCGCCGAGGCCGTCGCTCGGCTGTGGGACGCGCTGCGTGGCCGGCGGGGCTGCGCCGGCCGGCCTGGGCGCGCGCGACACGCTGCGCCTCGAGGCCGGCCTGCCGCTCTACGGTTTCGAGCTCGGCCGCGACGACGACGGCGCCGAGATCCCGATCTTCGCCATCCCGCTGGCCAAGCTGGCGGTGAGCTTCTCGCCGCTGAAGGGCGACTTCATCGGCCGCGCCGCCCTGGCCCGCCAGCACGACGCCTTCGCCGCGCGTGGTCGCGCGCGACTACTCGCGCAGAGCCGACCTGCCGCGCCTCGTGCAGCCGCTCGCCCTCGCCGGTCGCGGCGTCGCCCGCACCGGCGCGCCGGTCTGCTCGGGGCGAGCGCCGCGTCGGACTAGGTGACGAGCGGCACCTCGGTGCCGTACTGGATCGTGCGCCGGCGAGGGCCTCGACTCGCGCCAGACCGACGAGCACGCCCAGCGCTCGATCGCCCTGCGCCTACCTCGACTGCGACGTCGTCGAAGGACGACGCCGTCACCGTCGACATCCGCGGCACGCAGGTGCCCGGCCTCGTCGTGCCCTTCCACCTGCGCAGCGAGGCGCCGCCGCTGCGCCCGGCCGATCGTCTACGACCACGAGCTGCCGGCGCGTCGAGCTGCCGCGCGGCGACGCCGCTCGGCAAGGCGCGGCTGCTGCTGCGCGAGACGATCGCCAACACCGCCTGGCGACAGGCGCGAGCTGCATGAACCTGATCCCCTCGGAGATGACGGCCTCGCCGCTCGTGCGCCTGGCCTCGGTCATGGACCCCGCGTTTCGCTACGCCGAGCACCGCAGCTCCGAGGCCTTCTACGACGACGAGCTCTTCTACTACCAGGGCACCGGGTTCATCGCCGCGGTCGAGCGCCGCCTCGAGGCCGAGCTCGCCGCGTACCTCGGCTGCGCCGAGACCGAGACCCGCCTCGCTCAGCGGCCAGATGGCCAACATGGCGGTGTTCAGCGCCCTCGTCGAGTACGCCAACCGCGCCGACCCCAAGGCCGAGCCGCGGCGCATTCGCATGGTCATGAACAACCACATCGGCAAGGGCGGGCATCTGAGCGCCCAGCCCATGGGCGCGCTGCGCGACTTCGTGGCGCGCGATCCGCGCACCGACGCGCCGGCCGTCGTGAACTTCGCCGATGCGCGACGACAACCCCTACCTGGTCGACGTGCCCGCCACGCGAGGAGCTCATCGCCCGCCACCGGCCCGAGCTCATCATCTTCGGGCGCAGCATGGTGCTGCATCGCGAGCCGGTCGCCGAGATCAGGCGGTTCCTCACCGAGCAGGGCATCGACGCCGTCGTCCTCTACGACGCGGCCCACGTGCTCGGCCTGCTCGGCCCGCACTTCCAGGAGCCCTTCGCCGAGGGCGCCGACCTCGTCACCGGCTCGACCCACAAGACCTTCTTCGGCACGCAGCGCGGCGTGGTCGGCGGCCGCTTCGTCGAGAGCCGACGAGCGCTACGAGCTCTGGGAGGCGCTGCGCCGCCGGGCCTTCCCGGGGTCGGTCTCCAACCACCACCTGGGCACGCTGCTGGGCCTGCTCTTCGCGACCTACGAGATGCGCGCCTTTCGCGACGCCTACCAGCCGCCAGGTCATCGCCAACGCCAAGGCCTTCGCCCGGGCGCTGCGCGACGCCGGCCTCGACGTGCAGGGCGACCCGGCGATCGACTTCACCGAGACCCACCAGGTCGTCGTCGGGTCGGCTACGGGCGCGGCCACGAGATGGCGGCGCGCCTCGAGGCGAGCAACATGCTCTGCAACTACCAGGGGCTGCCCGACGAAGAGGCCTTCACCGCCGCCGGCGGCCTGCGCCTGGGCGTCGCCGAGATGACCCGCTTCGGCATGCGCCCGGACGACTTCGGCGAGCTCGCCGGGCTCATGGCCGACGTCGTCCTGCGCGACGCCGCGCGTGGCGAGCCAGGTGCAGCGACGCTGCGCGCGCGCTTCGTCGAGCTGCGGTTCTGCTTTGGCGCCGACGAGCTGGGCGACGAGCTCGAGAAGCTGGCGCGCGTTCGCTGCGCGGAGGACGGCGCAGCCCGATGAGAGTGGTCGACGTGCGAGGGCCGGCCGACGGCGGAATCACGCCGACATGGCAGCCGGCTGCCGATGGCGCGCGGGCTTGGACGGCGGCCGCGGCCGCTCGGGCGTCTGCAGGCGCCGCGCAGACGTCCGGGCCGCCCCGCTCACGCCGGCCGAGCTCGCCGCCTTCGAGACCCTCGACCTGCTCTACCGCGCGCTGTGCGCCCTGCTGTTCAACTACGTGCCCACCTCGGGCCACCCGGGGGGCTCCATCTCGGCGGGGCGCTTCACCGCGGCCGCTGCTCTTCGACGCGCTCGACTACGACCTGGGCGCTCCCGACCGCGACGACGCCGACGTGCTCTCGTACGCGGCCGGCCACAAGGCCATGGGCCTGTACGCGCTGTGGGCGCTGCGCGACGAGGTCGCCCGCCTGGCGACGCCCGAGCTGCTGCCCGCCGACGATCGCCAGCGCCTGCGCCTCGAAGACCTGCTCGGCTTTCGCCGCAACCCGACGACCGCCACGCCGCTCTTCGTGGCCAGGCGCGCCAGGGCGCTCGACGGGCACCCCACGCCGGCGACGCCGTTCGTGCGCCTGGCGACGGGCGCCTCGGGCGTGGGCCTGGCGAGCTCGATCGGCCTGGCCATGGCGGCGCGCGACCACTACGGCGCCGACTGCCCGGCAGTCCACGTCTCCGAGGGCGAGGGCGGGCTCACGCCGGGGCGCGTGAGCGAAGCCCTGGCCGCCGCCGGCACGGCCTCGCTCGCCAACGTGACGGTGCACCTCGACTGGAACCAGGCCTCGATCGACAGCGACCGCGTGTGTCGCAGCGGCGACACCCCCGGCGACTACGTGCAGTGGGAGCCCGGCGAGCTGTTCTACCTGCACGACTGGAACGTCGTGCAGGTCGCCGACGGCCACGACTTCGGCCAGGTGGTGGCCGCCCAGCGCTACGCCGCGGGCATCGACAACGGCCAGCCCACCGCCCTCGTCTACCGCACGCGCAAGGGCTGGCACTACGGCGTCGAGGGCCGCGCCTCGCACGGCGCCGGCCACAAGCTCTGCTCCGAGGGCTTCTACCGCTCGCTCGCCGAGGTCACCGCCGACCCAGCCAGTACGCGGCGGTCAGGGCGTACCTCGACCAGGGGGTGCGCGCAGGCTGACGCACAGCGACTATCGCGGCACGGGGGCCGCGCTCTGGTAGACTCCCCGCCATGACCCGTGTCCCCACATTCGCAGTGGTGGGCGTTCCCAATGCCGGAAAGTCCACCCTCATCAACCGCCTGAGCGGCACTCGCGTCACCGTCGTGCACGAAACGCCGGGGGTCACGCGCGACCGCAAGGTCGTCGAGACCGACTGGGCCGGGCACGCCGTCAAGCTGATCGACACGGGCGGGTTCGACATCTCCGACCAGTCGATCCTGGGCGGCGACATCCGCACTCAGGTCAAGGCGGCCCTGGGCGAGGCCGACGCCGCGCTCTTCCTGGTCGACGGCCGGGCCGGCCCGCTGCCCGGCGACTACGAGATCGCCGACGTCCTGCGGCGCGCCAAGATCCCCACGGTGCTCGTCGCCAACAAGGTCGACGACCCCCGTCACGAAGCGGCGCTGGTCGCCTTCTTCGAGCTCGGCCTGGGCGCTCCCCTGGCCGTGTCGGCGCTGCACGGCACCGGCAGCGGCGACCTGCTCGACGAGCTCGTCGCGTTGGCGGGCCGCCTCGCCGAGGCGCGCGGCGACACCGGCCCCGACGACGAAGACGACCGCTCGGCCGAGATCGCCGTGGCCATCGTGGGCCGGCCCAACGCCGGCAAGTCGAGCCTGCTGAACGCGCTGGTCGGCGAGGAGCGGGTGATCGTCGGCGCGACCGCCGGCACCACGCGCGACGCCATCGACACCACCCTGGCCTGGCACGGCCACGAGTTCCGCTTCGTCGACACCGCCGGCATGCGCAAGGCGGCCAAGGTGTCGGGCGTCGAGTACTACTCCTACCTGCGCAGCCTGGCGACCCTCGACCGCGCCCAGGTGGCGGTGGTCGTGGTCGATGCCACGGTGGGCCTCGGCGAGCTCGACCTGCAGATCGTGGGCGAGGCCATGCGCCGCAACTGCGCCACCGTGCTCGCCGTGAACAAGTCCGACCTGGTCATGCCCGACCTCACCGAGATGGGCGGCATCGCCGCCCGCAAGCTGCGCCAGCGCCCCCTGGCGCTCGCCGTGTCGGCCGTGAACGGGCGCGGTCTGGGCCACGTGCTGCAGGTAGTGGCCGATCTGCAGAGCCGCTATACTGCCCACGTTCCCACGGGCGCCCTGAACCGGGTGCTGACCACCATCACCGATGCGCGCACCATGCCGGGCAAGGGACGCAAGAAGCTGAAGCTCTACTACATCTCCCAGTTCCAGACGGCGCCGCCGCGCTTTGCGATCTCCATCAACGACCGCGACCTGGTCACGCGCGAGTTCGGGTTCTACGTCGAGAACCGCCTGCGCGAGGCGCTGTCGTTCGAGGGAGTCCCCCTGATCATCGACTTCAAGGAGCGCTAGACGGTGGGCTGGTGGGTGGCGGCCGGCATCGCTCTGGTGCTCATCGCCTACGTCATGGGCTCGGTGCCCTTCGCGATCGTGATCGGCAAGTGGTTCTGGCACGTCGACGTGCGCGACCACGGCTCAGGCAACGTGGGCACGACCAACGTCTTTCGCGTGCTGGGCATCCGCGCCGGCTCGCTCGTGCTGATCGGCGACATGGCCAAGGGCTTCATCCCGGTGTTCATCGCCGCGCACTACTTTCCGACCTGGTATGCGCTGATCGTCGCGCTGGCCGCGCTGCTCGGCCACATGTACTCGGTCTTCCTGCGCGGCGGCGGCGGCAAGGGCGTGGCCACCGGGGCCGGCATCGTGCTCGCCCTGGTGCCCTGGATCTTCATCATCGCGCTGTGCGTCTTTCTCGTGTTCCTGTTCACCACGCGCATGGTGAGCGTGGCCTCCATGATGGCGGCCCTGACTTTCGCCATCTGCACGTTCGCCTTCGACAAGCCGGTCTGGTACAAGATCCTCGCGGTCTTCGCCGCCCTCGTCGTCATCTTTCAGCATCGCTCCAACATGCGCCGCATCGCGCTACGCTGCGAGAACAAGGTGACGTTCCCCTGGGACCACCGCGGCTCGTCGGGCTCCGGCAAGGCCGGCGCCGGCGCCTGAGACTGGGCTCCGCGGCCGTGCGCGTCACCGTCATCGGTTCGGGCAGCTGGGGCTGCACCTTCGCCCGCCTGCTGTGGCGGAACGGCCACACCGTGCAGGTGCTCACCCTCACCGCGGCCGAGGCCGCGCAGTTGAACGCCGACCACGAGAACCCGCGCTTCGTGCCGGGCGTCGAGTTCTCGCCCGAGATCCGCTTCGTGGCCATGCCCCAGGCGTCGCTCGAGGGCGCCGAGCTCGTGGTGTACGCCGTGCCCACCCAGGTCGTGCGCGAGGTCGCCGGCTGGGTCGCGAGCCGCCGCCCCGGGCAGTCGCTGCAGCTCTCGCTGGCCAAGGGCCTCGAGCTGCACAGCCTGCTGCGCCCGACCGAGGTGATCGCCCAGGAGACGCAGGCGGCGGTGGCCGCGCTCTCGGGCCCCAATCACGCCGAGGAGATCTCGCGCGACATGCCGGCGGCCACCGTGATCGCCGCCGCCGACTCCGAGCTCGCGCGCCGCCTGCAGCGCATCGTCACCGGCGACACGCTGCGCGTGTACACCAACGACGACGTCGTGGGGGTCGAGTTCTGCGGCGCCGCCAAGAACCCGATCGCCATCGCTGTCGGCATAGCCGACGGCCTCGGCTTCGGCGACAACACGCGGGCCGCGCTCATGACGCGCAGCCTGGCAGAGGTGGCTCGCCTGGGCATGCGCCTGGGCGCCGACTTCGCCACCTTCGCGGGCCTCGCCGGCATCGGCGACCTCATGGCCACCTGCACCTCGCAGCACAGCCGCAATCGCCACGCCGGCGAGCTCATCGGCCGCGGCGAAGACCCGGCCGCGGTGCAGCGCATCATCGGCCAGGTCGTCGAGGGCATCCCCACCACGTACGCGCTGCACGACCTGAGCGCCCGGCTGGGCGTCGAGATGCCGGTCACCGAGGCGGTGTTCGCCGTGCTCGAGCAGGGCCTCTCGCCGGCCGAGTCGGTGCGCAACCTCATGGGCCGCGAGGTCACCTTCGAGGCCGGCCAGGACGTGATGAGCCTGATCACCCAGATCCGCCAGACGGCGACCAAGACGGCCAGGCGCACGGCGCGCAAGCTGCTGCCCTGAAAGCCCCCAGCATCGTTGTCCGGGCGCGCGCCGGTCTGATACACTCGCCGACAGGTCGTTTTGACCCATCACGAGAGAGGCCGTCGGCGCGCGCGAGCGTGACGGCGGTCCTGGCTGAGGGACTGGCCCTACGAAGCCCGGCAACCGGTCGCACGGCACGGTGCCAACTCCAGCAGGCGATGAGCCTGACAGATGGGTCGACCTGGCACAGGCTCGAAAATCGTCGTGACGTTCGCGCATGCCGTGACCAAGGCGCGAGCCAGGAGGACCACGTGGACAAGCACGAGCACCTGTTCAGTTCGGAGTCGGTGACCGAGGGTCACCCCGACAAGATCGCCGACCAGATCTCCGACGCCATCCTCGACGCCGCGCTCTCTGAAGATCCCTTCAGCCGCGTCGCCTGCGAGACCCTCACCACCACGGGGCTCGTCATGGTCTCGGGCGAGATCAGCACGCAGACCTACATCGACATCCCGCGCGTGGTGCGCGACGTCGTCAAAGACGTCGGCTACTCGCATTCCTCGTTCGGCTTCGACCACGAGACCTGCTCGGTCATCACCACCATCCACGAGCAGTCCCCCGACATCGCCCAGGGCGTGGGACGGGCCTACGAGGTGCGCACCGACGTCAACGACGACGACGAGCTCGACAGCCAGGGCGCCGGCGACCAGGGCATGATGTTCGGCTACGCCTGCAGCGAGACGCCCGAGCTCATGCCGCTGCCCATCATGCTCGCCCACAAGCTCACCAAGCGCATGGCCGAGGTGCGCAAGGCCGACGTGCTGCCCTACCTGCGCCCCGACGGCAAGTCGCAGGTCACCGTGCGTTACGAGGGCCAGCGTCCCGTCGAGATCGTGCGCGTCGTGCTGGCCACCCAGCACGCCCCCGAAGCCGACGTCGACATGCTGATCAAGCCCGATCTGCTCGAGCACGTGGTCGAACCGATCCTGCCCAAGGAGCTCTACGACGTCGCCCGCATCGCCGAGATCACCCTCGTCAACCCGACCGGGCGCTTCGTCGTGGGCGGACCCATGGGCGACACCGGCCTCACCGGCCGCAAGCTGGTCGTCGACACCTACGGCGGCGCCGCGCGCCACGGCGGCGGCGCCTTCTCGGGTAAAGACCCGAGCAAGGTCGACCGCTCCGGCGCCTACGCCGCGCGCTACGTCGCCAAGAACGTCGTGGCCGCCGGCCTCTGCGAGATCTGCGAGGTGCAGGTGGCCTACGCCATCGGCGTGGCCCACCCGGTGTCGGTCATGATCGACTGCCACGGCACCGAGACGATCTCGGTCGAGTCGATCGAGGCGCTCGTGCGCGAGCACTTCGACCTGCGCCCCGCCGCCATCATCCGCGACCTCGACCTGCGCCGCCCGATCTACCGCAAGACGGCGACCTACGGCCACTTCGGGCGCACCGACCACGACTTCACGTGGGAGCGCACCGACAAGGCCGCGGCGCTGCGCGCCGCGGCCGGCCTCAAGCTCGAAGCCGAGCCGGTCGTCGGCTAGGCTGACGCCCGCTCATGGACCGACCCGGCGGCTCGCCTGCGCTTCGCCGCCGGGTCGGTCTTTCGTTGGGCCGCCCACGCTCGCCTTCAGGGTCCAGGCTGCGTCGCCGTGCTGAGCTCTCCTCGCACTCATGGCGTCAGCCTCGTCGCCGTCTCGCGCCCTTCTCCGTCCCCGCCGGCGAGCAGACTGGGGGCAGGTGACCGCATGTATGCCGCTGTCTTTCCGTTGCTGACCGCCCGGGCGCTCGAGGAGCCGTTCGACTACCTCGTGCCCGACGACCTCGCCGCCGTCGTGCGGCGCGGCTCGGTCGTGGCGGTGCGCCTGGGCGCGCAGACGGTCCTGGGGGTAGTGCTGGGCCTCTCCGCGACCTCCGCCCACACCGGGCGCCACCTGCCGGTGCTCTCGGCGATCGACCTGCCCGCCGTGCCCGAGGAGCTGCTCGACACGGCCGTCCGGGTGTGCGACCACTACCTCACCACGCTGGGCGCCGCCCTGGCCCTCGTGCTGCCGCCGGCCGGCGCCCTCAACCTGCGCCGTCAGCTCGTGCCGACTGCCGCCGGTCTGGCCGCGCTGGCGGCCGGCGAGCGCGGCGCCGAAGCCCTCGCACGCTACGTCGGCGGCGCCTCGGCCGACGCCGCCGCGCCGCGCCTGCGCCGCCGTGGCTGGCTTGCCGCGAGCTACTCGCTGCACGTCGCCGGCGCGCGCACCGCGCCGCGTCTGCTGAAGGTGGGGGAGGGGCAGCCGGGCCGGCTCGGGGCGCGCCAGCGCGCGGCGCTCGAGTACGTGCAGCGCCGCCGCAGCGTCGACGAGGCCGCGCTGCGCGAGCACGCCGGCGTGAGCACGCGCGGCCTCGAGCGGCTGCTCGCCGACGACGTGCTGCGCGTGGCCGGCGACGAGCAGCGCCGCCCGGGCGCCGCCGAGGCGGCGCCCACGCTGCTCCCCGAGCAAGAAGCGGCGCTCGCCCAGGTCCTCGCCGCCGGCGGCCGCGGCGAACCCGTCCTGCTGCACGGCGTGACGGGCAGCGGCAAGACCGAGGTCTACCTGCGCGCCGCCGAAGCCGTGCTGCGCTCGGGGCACGGCGTCCTCATGCTGGTGCCCGAGATCGGCCTGACCGGGCAGACGATCGCCCGCCTCACGGCGCGCTTTCCGGGCGAACGCATCGCCGTCTTCCACTCCGGCCTCTCGCAGGGCGAGCGCCTGGCCGCCTGGCGCGAGACGGCGAGCGGGCGCGCGCGCCTTGCGCTGGGCGCCCGCTCGGCGGTGTTCGCCCCGCTGCGCGACCTGGGCCTGATCGTCGTCGACGAAGAGCACGACGCCTCGTACAAACAGGACAACGACCCACGCTACGACGCGCGCACGGTGGCGGCCTGGCGCGCGGCGCGCACCGGAGCCGCCCTGGTGCTGGGCTCGGCGACGCCGAGCATAGAGGCCTTCGCCCGCACGGTGCGCCACGCCGACCTCACCCGGCGGGTCGACGGCTCGGTGCCGCCGCGCCTCGAGATCGTCGACATCCGCGACACGCCCGGGCTGCTGTCGGCGCCGCTGTCGCGCGCCATGACGCAGGCGGTCGAGGCCGGCGACAAGGTCATCCTCTTCCTCAACCGCCGCGGCTACGCCAGCCTGCTCGCCTGCAGCCATTGCGGCCACACGTGGGTCTGCCCGCACTGCGACGTCGCCCTCGCGTACTTCGCCCGCGGCGACCGGCTGCGCTGCCGCATCTGCGACTACCACGAGCCGGCCCCGGGCGTGTGTCCGGCCTGCCAGAGCATGGAGCTGGCGCGCTACGGCTACGGCACCGAGGCCCTCGAGCGCGAGGTCGCCGGCCTGCTGCCCGGCATCGAGCTGCTGCGCCTCGACTCCGACGTGGCCGGTTCGTTCGCGCGCCTCTCCGACGTGCTCGAGCGCTTCGCCGCGCCGGGCAGCAAGGTGCTGGTCGGCACGCAGATGATCGCCAAGGGCCACCACTTTCCCGACGTCACCCTGGTGGGGGTCGTCAACGCCGACCTCACGCTGCGCTTTCCCGACTTTCGCGCCGAAGAGCGCACCTTCGCCATGCTCGTGCAGGTCGGTGGCCGCAGCGGCCGCGGCGAGCACCCGGGGCGGGTGCTGGTGCAGACCCTCGACCCCCAGGCGCGGCCCATCGCCCTGGCGGCCTCGGGCGAGCACGAGCGCTTCTACGACGACGAGGTCGCCCGCCGCGAGGCGCTCGGCTACCCGCCGTCGAGCACGCTGCTGGCCGTCGAGGTGTCGTCGACCGCGGCCGACAAGGCGACCGCCGGCGCGGCCTTCGTGGCCACCCGCCTGCGCGCCGCCCTGCGCCACGACGAGCTTGTCATCGGGCCGGGGCCGCTGTCGCGCGAACGGGCCCGCTACGTGGCTCGGCTGGTGGTCAAGAGCGCCGCCGTCGAGGAGACCCTGCCGGTCATGCGCCAGCTGCTCGCGCGCTACGGCGCGCGCTTCGCGCGGCGCGGCGCGCGCCTCGTCGTCGACGTCGAGCCACAATGGTTATGAGGCGGGGTACAATACCGTCATGAGTCAGACCGAACGCACAGAACGCGGTCCCGCCAAGGGGCGTCGCGAGCGGGCCGAGGTGCCGCCCGAGCGCCAGGCCGCCGCGCGCCGCCAGATCCGTACGCTCGGCGACCCCGTGTTGCGCGAACAGGCGCGGCCGGTCGACAAGTTCGACGATGAGCTCGCCGCGCTGTCGCGGCGCATGATCGCCGTCATGCGCGACGCGCCCGGGGTGGGCCTCGCGGCCACGCAGCTCGGTGTTGTCCAGCGCGTGCTGGTCTACGAAGTCGACGACGAGCCGGTGACGCTGGTGAACCCCAGGATCGTCGCGGCCTCGCGCGAGACCGAGGTCGCCGAAGAGGGCTGCCTGAGCCTGCCCGGCATGAACCTCGACGTCGAGCGCGCGGTCGCCGTCCACGTGCGGGCTCGCGACGTGCGCGGACGGCGCCTCGAATTCGAGGCCGAAGGCCTCGAGGCGCGCGTCATCCAGCACGAGACCGATCACCTCGACGGCATCCTCATCCTCGAGCGCGCCACGCGCGACGAGCGCGCCCGCGCCCTGCGCGAGTTCCGCGAGCGCCAGATCGCCGTCTCTCCCGTTTCGTCCGGCTCGGGCCTGTAGGCCTTGAGGATCGCCTGGGCCGGTACGGCACGCTTCGCGGTGCTCGTCCTCTCCAAGGTCGTCGCCTCGCCCCACGAGATCGTCGTCTGCCTGACCACGCCCGACCGCCCGCGCGGCCGCCACGGCGCGCCGCAGCCCTCCGTGCTCAAAGAGGCTGCCCTCGAGCTCGGCGTGCCCGTGGTGCAGCCCGACGACCTGCGCGCTCCCGAGGCCCGCGCCGACCTGCTCGCCTTCACCCCCGACGTGCTGGTGGCCTGCGCCTACGGGCGCATCGTGCCGCCCGAACTGTTCACGGCCCTGCCCTCGCTGGTCGTCCACCCGTCGCTCGTGCCGCACTGGCGCGGCGCGGCGCCGGTGGTGCGCGCCCTCATGGCGGGCGAGACCCGTCTCGGGGTGTCCACCATCGCCATGGCGCCCGGCATCGACGAAGGGCCGATCGCCGACGAGCGCGAGGTGACCGTGCCGCCCGACGCCGACGCGGGCGCCGCCTACGAGCTGCTCGCCGGTCCCGCGGCCGACAGCCTGCTCGCCACGCTCGCCGCCATGGCCGACGGCAGTCTCGCGTACACGCCCCAGCGGGGCGATGCCGACTACGCCGCCAAGATCACCGAGGCCGACCGCGCGGTCGACTGGCGCCGGCCGGCCGCTGAGATCGCCGACCAGGTGCGGGCGCTCTCTCCCGACGTGGGCGCGCACACCGAGCTCGGCGGCCGGCGCGTGCTGCTCTGGAAGGCCACGCCGCTCGCCGCCCTGCCCGACGGCGGTCGCGCGCTCGACCGGCTGATCGTGCCCACCGGCCGCGGCCACCTCGAGATCCTCGAGCTGCAAGAGGCCGGCCGGAAGCGCATGAGCGCTCACGACTACCTGCGCGGCGCCGGCCGGCGCCTGGCGCAGGGCTAGAGCTCGCGTGACCGGCGCAGCGGTCGCACCGGCGCGCAGCGCCGCCTTCAACGTGCTCGTACGCGAGGCCGCCAGCCACGCCCCCTTCGAGCTCGCCGCCGCCGCGGCCACCGAGTTCGGCGCCCTCGAAGGGCGCGACCGCGGCCTGGCCTACGAGCTCGTGATGGGCACCATCAAACGGCGCAACTCGCTCGATCGCGTGATCGCCGCCTTCTCGAGCGCCTCGTCGGCGCGACTGCGCCCCGACGTGCGCCAGGCGCTGCGCCTGGGCGCCTTCCAGCTGCTCTACCTCGACCGCGTGCCGGCCCACGCCGCCGTGAACGACGCGGTCGAGCTCGCCAAGCGCCACGGCCAGCGCACCGGCTCGTTCGTGAACGCCGTGTTGCGCCGCGTGGCGGCCGATGGTCGCGCCGAGCTCGCCCGCCTGTCGGCCGCCGACTCGACCGAGGCGCTGGCGCTGCGCTACTCGCACCCCGACTGGCTCGTCGCCCTCTGGGCGCACGAGCTCGGCGCCAAGGCGGCCGCCGAGCTCATGACCGCCGACAACCTGCCGGCCGAACGCTGCGTGCGCGTGAATCGCCTGCGAGCGACGGTCGCCGAGGCCAGCGACGCTCTGGCCGCCGACGGCATCGCCGCGCGGCCGGTCACCGGCTCGTCGCCCGAGGTCGCGCGCGCCACACCCGACGCCCTGCTGCTCGACGGCGCCGCGCTCGAGTCGAGCGCCGCCTTTCGCGACGGCCTCGTCACGCCGCAGTCGCGCGGCTCGCAGCTCGCGGCCGCCGTCGCGGCGGCCGGCGCCGGCGACGCGGCCGGCGGCCGCGCCGCCGACCTGTGCGCGGCGCCCGGCGGCAAGACGTCGCAGCTCGCCGCGCTGCTGCCCGGCTGGCGGGTGCTGGCCGTCGACGACGAGCCCCACAGGGTCACGGCGCTGCGCGCCAACCTCGCCCGGCTGGGCGCCCGACGAGGTCGAGGTCGCCGAGCGCGACGTGTTGACGATGGCCGCCGACCCCGAGCAGCAGGGTCGCTACGACCTCGTGCTGCTCGACGCTCCCTGCTCCGGTCTGGGCACGCTGGCCTCACGGCCCGACCTGCGCTGGCGCCGTCGCGCCGGCGACGTGGCGCGCCTGGCGGAGCTGCAGCAGAGCCTGCTCGGCGCCGCCGCCGCGCTGGTCGCGCCGGGCGGGTCCCTGACCTACTCGGTCTGCACCATCGCGCGCGCCGAGACCCTCGTGGTCGTCGAGCGCTTCGTCTCACGCGGTGGGGAAGACGTCGTGCCGGGGCGGCCGCTCGCCTGGGAGCTCGACGACCTGGGAGCCGGCTACCCCGACCTGCGCCACGCCGGCAACGGCGCCTTCGTGCAGACCCTGCCGTCGCGCGACCAGACCACCGGGTTCTTCGTCGCACGCCTGCGACGAGTGGATTAGCATGCACTGGAGCCATCACAGCGACGCAGGGGAGAGACCATGAACGACGTACTCGAGCAGCGCCTGGTGACGCCGTCGATCCTGTCGGCCGACTTCGGCCGTCTCGCGGCCGACATCGCCACCGTGATCGACGCGGGGGCGCGGCTCATCCACGTCGACGTCATGGACGGCCATTTCGTGCCCAACATCACGATCGGGGCGCCGGTCGTGAAGGCCATCGCGCCCGCGGCCCACGAGCGCGGCGCCGCGCTCGACGTGCACCTCATGATCGAGCACCCCGAGCGCTACGTCGACGCCTTCGCGGCGGCCGGCGCCGACGCCATCACCGTCCATCAGGAGGCCTGCGTCCACCTGCACCGCACCCTCGCCCAGATCCGCGAGGCCGGCGCGGCGGCGGGCGTCGCGCTCAATCCCGCGACGCCTGTCGAGACCCTCTCCGAGGTGCGCGACCTGGTCGACCTCGTGCTCATCATGTCGGTCAACCCCGGCTTCGGCGGGCAGCGCTTCATCAGCGGCGCCCTCGACAAGCTGCGCCGCGCCCGCGCCTTCCTGCCGGCCGCGGTGGCCATCGAGGTCGACGGCGGCGTGTCGCTCGACAACGCCGCCGAGCTCGTGCGCTGCGGCGCCAACTGGCTGGTCGCCGGCAACAGCGTCTACGGGGCGCCCGACCCGAGCGCCGCCTTCCGCGCGCTGCAGGCGGCCGTCACCGCCGCCTGAGGGCCGGCCCATCGGCGAGCCGCGTCGCCATCGGCGAGCCGCATCGCAGCCTGGGCCGCGCCGCACGTACCCCGAGCCGCGTCGCAGCCGGGCCGGCGACCAAGCCGCGTCGTGCGGGGCTTGACGGCGGCGCCTCGCGGCGCGTCCGGCGTTGCGCTATACTGACGGGCAGTAAAACGTCTTCAGGGCGGGGTGAGATTCCCCACCGGCGGTGAAAGCCCGCGAACCCCACGTGGTGGGGCCGATCAGGTGAGATTCCTGGGCCGACGGTCAGAGTCCGGATGAAAGAAGACTGCGCTCGTGTAGTCGCAAGAGCCCTGGAGCCTGTGTGCGCCGGGGTTTTTGTATGACTGACGCCGAACAGCTCGAACGCGCTCTGCAGCTCGCCCGCCTGGGCCGGCGGCGGGCGCACCCCAACCCCCGCGTCGGGGCGGTCGTCGTGGCCGCCGGCGAGCGCGTGGGCGAGGGCTACCACCGCGGACCGGGCACGCCGCACGCCGAGGCCGTCGCCCTCGAGCAGGCCGGCGAACGGGCGCGGGGCGCCACCCTCTACGTGACCCTCGAGCCGTGCTGCCGCTACGGCCGCACCGGCCCCTGCACCGAGAAGATCGTCGCCGCCGGCGTCGCCCGCGTGGTGGTCGGCGCCTCCGACCCCAACCCGGCCGTCGACGGGCGCGGCATCGCCGTCCTGCGCGCCGCCGGCATCGAGGTCGTGATCGACGACGGGACCGCTGCACGCGCTCTGCGAGCAGTTGAACGAACCGTTCGCGCGCTTCATCCGCGAAGGCCTGCCGTTCATCACCTTCAAGGCGGCCGTCTCGCTCGACGGCAAGGTCGCCGCGGCCGGCGGCGACGCCCGCTGGATCTCCTCGCCGGCCAGCCGCCGCCTGGTGCACGCCATGCGCGCCGCGGCCGACGCCGTCATGGTCGGGGCCGGTACGGCGCGCCGCGACGACCCACTCCTCACGGTGCGCGACGCCGAGGGTCCCGACCCTGTACGCGTCGTCGTCAGCCGCGGCGGCGACCTGCCGCTCGACTCGCGGCTCGTCGCCACGGCGCACGAGGTGCCCACCATCCTCCTCACCCGCGCCATCGCGCCCGACACGGCGCGCACGCTCGGCGAGCGCGGCGTCGAGATCGTGCGGGCCGTCGACCTGCGCGACCGGCCTCGAGGCGCTCGCCGCTCGCGGCCTCGTCGAGATCCTCCTCGAAGGCGGGCCCACGCTGGCCGGGGCGCTCCTCGACGACGGGCTTCATCGACCGGGTCGCGATCTTCGTCGCACCGCTGCTCGTGGGTCGCGGCGCGCCCGACCTGGTCGCCACGCCGGCGCCCGAGGCCGTCGCCGAGGGTTTCGCCCTGAGCGACGTCGTCTGGACCGCGTCGGGGCCCGACATGGTCTGTGAGGGGCGCGTGGTCAAGCGCAGCACCGCCGTCGCGGACCTGACGGGCTCCACCGACGAATCGGGCGCCGCGGCGCCGGCCGATCGCGCCGCCGAGCCGGGCTCGGCCGAGGCACGCACTGAGAGGGAGGGGTAAGTCATGTTCACCGGCATCGTCGAAGAGGTCGGGCGCCTGCGCGGCCTGATCGTGCGCGAGGCGAGCGCGGTGCTCGAGATCGAGGCGCGCGCGGTGCTCGCCGGCACGCGCGTGGGCGACTCGATCGCCACCAGCGGGCCGTGCCTCACCGTGACCCGCCTGGCGGGCGACCGGTTCTGGGCCGACGCCATGCCCGAGACGGTGCGGCGCACCACGCTGGGGAGCAAGCGGCCCGGCGACGGGCTCAACCTCGAGCGCGCCCTCACGCTGCAGTCGCGCCTCGGCGGGCACCTGGTGCAGGGCCACGTCGACGGCGTCGGCACGGTCGTCAGGGTGGCGCGCGAACAGAACGCGTCGGTGGTCACGCTGGCGGCGCCGGCCGCGGTCGTCGACGTGAGCGTGCCGCAGGGCTCGGTGGCCGTCGACGGCGTGAGCCTCACGATCGTCGATCTCGACCGACGCCGGCCTGCGCATCTCCTTGATCCCTCACACCGTCGCGGCCACCACGCTGCGCGACCTGGCCGTGGGTGACGAGGTCAACCTCGAGGCCGATCTCATCGGCAAGTACGTGCGCGCCTACCTTTCGCGATCCGGGTCCACCCAGGGTCTCACCTTCGAGAAACTGTCAGAAGCGGGGTACCTATGAGCAGCACCGACACGCCCACGACCGACGGCCACGACGCGCCCTTCGCGACCGCGAGCTCGGGCTCGACGGCCGACGAGGGGCGCGACCCGGCCGACTTCGCCACGATCGACGAAGCCCTGGCCGACATCCGCGCCGGCCGCATGGTCGTGGTCTGCGACGACGAGGGCCGCGAGAACGAAGGCGACCTCACCATGGCGGCCCAGTTCGTCACGCCCGAGTCGATCAACTTCATGGCGACCCACGGCCGCGGCCTGATCTGCCTCACGCTCACCGCGAAGCGCTGCGAAGAGCTCAACCTGGGGCCCATGGTGGCCCAGAACTCGGCGCGCTTTCAGACCGCCTTCACGCAGTCGATCGAGGCGCGCCACGGGGTGACCACCGGCATCTCGGCGGCCGATCGCGCGCGCACCATCCAGGTGGCCGTCGACCCCGAGTGCGGGCCCCACGACATCGTGCAGCCCGGCCACATCTTCCCGCTCATCGCGGCGTCGGGCGGCGTGCTCGAGCGCGCCGGCCAGACCGAGGCCGGCGTCGACCTCGCGCGCCTCGCCGGCCTGCAGCCGGCGGCCGTGATCTGCGAGGTCATGAACGACGACGGCACCATGGCGAGAGTGCCCGACCTGGTCGGCTACTGCCGGCGGCACGGCATCAAGATGATCACCGTGGCCGACCTCATCCGCCACCGGCGGCGCACCGAGAAGCTCGTGCGCCGGGTGGCCGTCGTGCAGATGCCCACGCGCTACGGCGAGTTCCGGGCGATCGGCTACGAGTCGCTGGTCGACAGCTCGCACCACGTCGCCCTGGTCAAGGGCAACGTCGCCGGCAAGACGCGACGTGCTCGTGCGGGTGCACTCCGAGTGCCTCACCGGCGACGTCTTCGGCTCGCTGCGCTGCGACTGCGGCGATCAGCTCGCGCTCGCCATGCGGCGCGTCGAAGCGGAGGGCCTGCGGCGTGGTGCTCTACATGCGCCAGGAGGGCCGCGGCATCGGCCTGCTCAACAAGCTGCGCGCCTACGCCCTGCAGGAGAAGGGCCGCGACACCGTCGAGGCCAACCTCGAGCTCGGCTTTCCGGCCGACCTGCGCGACTACGGCATCGGCGCCCAGATCCTGGTCGACCTCGGCCTGTCGAGCATCCGCACGATGACCAACAACCCCAAGAAGCTGGTCGCCCTCGAGGGCTACGGCCTCACCATCACCGAGCGCGTGCCGATCGAGGTGCGCGCCCCACGAGCACAGCGTCACGTACCTGCGCACCAAGCGCGACAAGATGGGCCACCTGCTGGAGCACGAACAGCTCCTGCCGGTCGAAGGCGACGAGGGCTAGCAGCGCATCCGGCCACCAGACCCTGGGCCGGCGCCGGCCCACACCGAAAGGAGCTTCTTGACCGTGAACACGACCTACGAGGGAAAGCTGACGGGCAAAGGACTCAAGTTCGCGCTCGTCGTGGGGCGCTTCAACGAGTTCATCTCGACCCACCTGCTGAGCGGGGCGCTCGACAACCTGCGCCGTCACGAGACGGCCGACGACGACATCGACATCGCCTGGGTGCCGGGCGCCTTCGAGATGCCGCTGATCGCCCAGAAGCTCGCCGCCAGCGCCCGCTACGACGCCGTCATCTGCCTGGGAGCGGTGATCCGCGGCGGCACGCCGCACTTCGACTACGTGGCTGCAGAGGTCGCCAAGGGGATCGCCAACGTGGGCCTCGAGACCGGCGTACCGGTCGTGTTCGGGGTGCTCACCACAGACAGCGTGGAGCAGGCCGTCGAACGTGCCGGCACGAAGGCCGGCAACAAAGGCTGGGCGGCGGCGACGACCGCCCTGGAGATGGCCAACCTGCTGCGGGTGCTGCCGTAAGGCGCACCCGCGAGGGGCGCGGGCCGGGGTCGCTAGAGGGCCTTGGCCACGCGTCCGGACTTGAGGCAGCGGGCGCACACGTAGGCGGCCTGGCAGCGGCCGTCGAGCATGATGTGAACGTGCTGCAGGTTTGGCTCGAAACGCCGTTTGGTAGCTCTGTTGGAGTGGCTGCGGTTGTTGCCCACTGCGGGCTTCTTGCCACAGCTCACGCAGATTCGTGACATGCGGGATCCTCGCTTGCGAAAGGTGACGGGCCGGAATTATGCTACACGCGGCCGCGAGACGCAACCGCGGCCCTTGTCGTATCTGTGACCCATGAGTCAGTTCACCAAACAAATGTCCATTCTCGAGGCGCTCGAATCGCACCCCGGAGCACGCGACGTGTTCGCGCGCTGGGGTATGGGATGCAGCCTGTGCATCGGCGCGCAACTCGAGAGTATCGAGAGCGGGGCCATCATGCACGCCGTCGATCCCGAGGCTGTCGTCGCCGAGCTCAACCGGCTCGAGCGCGCGACCGCCGGTCGACTGAAGCGGCCGCACGGGCGAACGTGGCTCAACCCGATCTCAAAGCCAATCTCCCCGGCGCTCTCGCGCGGCGACGTCACCGTCGCCGACGGCGTCATCGCCAAGCTCGCCGGCCGCGCCGCCCTGCTCACCTACGGCGTGGTCGACCTGCGCCGCTCGCGGCTCACGCCGCTCGCTCGCCTGTTCCGCGACGAGCTCACCAGCGGGGTCGACGTCGACGCCCACGAATCGCACGCCGATATCAGCCTGCACGTGGTGATCGAGCGCGGACTCAACCTGGCCGAAGTCACCCGCACGCTCGAAGAGCAGGTGCGGTTCGAGGTCGAGCGCATCGCCGGCGTGACGGTCGGCGAGGTGCACGTGCGCGTCGACGACGTGCGCCGATGAGCGCCCGTGGGCACGTTCTCGAGGTGCTCGCCGGGGCGTCGAACGCCCTGGGGCTCGAACGTGACTACATCAACGACCTGAACGTCTACCCGGTGCCCGACGGCGACACCGGCACCAACCTGTTCCTCACCATGCAGGCCGTGATCGACGAGGTCGAGGGCGTCGCCGTCGACGACCTCGCCGGCGCTCATGGCGGTCGTCATCCGCGGCTCGCTCATGGGCGCCCGCGGCAACTCCGGCGTGATCCTCTCGCAGATCGTGCGCGGCGCCTGCGAGTCGATCGCCGCGGCGCGCGCCTTCGACTCCGCCGCCGTGCGCGATGCCCTGCGCGCCGCCTCCGACGCCGCCTACCGCGCGGTGCGCCAGCCCGTCGAGGGCACCATGCTCTCGGTCATCAGGGCCATGTCCGACGCCGCCGCGGCGACCCCCGAGACCATCTCGCTGCCCGCCCTGCTGACCCGGGTGAGCACGGCCGGCGCCGAGGCCGTCGAGCGCACCATCGACCAGCTCGAGGCGCTGCGCCGCGCGGGCGTGGTCGACGCCGGCGGCTACGGCCTGCTCGTGCTGCTGCGCGGCGCGGTGGCCGGCTTTCTGCGCGCCGAGACCGGCAGCGCGCCCGCGGCGGCGGTCACCGCCGACGGCAGCGACCGCCGCCGCGGACGCGCCTCGCGGCACGTCGCCGGCATCCCCGACGACGATGTCGAAGAGTCGCGCTACCGCTACTGCACGAGCTTCCTGCTGCTCGGCGACGACCTCGACCACGACGACCTCGAGCGCTTCGTCGGCACGCAAGGCGACTGCGCGCTCGTCGTGGGCGGCGAGGGCATGCTCAAGGTCCACGTGCACACCGACCACCCGGGCGCCGTGCTCAGCTACGCCTCGGCGCACGGCACGATCGACGACATCGAGGTCGCCGACATGCGCGAGCAGACGCGCGCCCGCCAGCGCCGCCTGCGCCTCGATCAGCGGGTGGCCTGCGTGGCCGTCGCCGCTGGCGAGGGCAACAAGACGCTCTTTCGCGAGCTCGGCTGCGAGGCCGTGATCGACGGGGGCCAGTCCATGAACCCGAGCACCGCCGAGCTCGTCGCCGCCGTCGAGAGCCTCAACGCCGCCGAGGTCGTCGTGCTGCCCAACAACGGCAACGTCGTGCTCACCGCCGAGCAGGCCGCGACCATGTGCGACCGCAAGGTGGCGGTCGTGGCGTCGACCTCGCTGCCGGCCGGCCTGTCGGCCATGGTCGCCTTCGACACCGACTCCGGGGCGGCCGCCAACGCCGCCGCCATGGACGAGGTGCTCGCCCGCGTGCACAGCGCCGAGATCACCCACGCCGTGCGCGACTCCGAGATCGACGGCACGCCGGTGCGCCAGGGCGAGGTCATCGGCCTGGTCGACGGTCACCTCGCGGCCAGCGGCGACGACCTCGTGCTGGTCTTCGGCGACGTCGTGCGCAAGCTCGGCACGGCCGGCGCCGAGCTCATCACCATCCTCACCGCCCTGAACGGCTGCGGCGTCACCGTCGCCGACCTCGAACGCACCGCCGCCGAGGCCTGCGCCAGCGACTGCCCCCTGGTCGAGTTCCTCTTTCAAGAGGGCGGCCAGCCGCTCTACCCCATCCTGATCGGCGCCGAGTGATGACCCGCCTGACGCTCGACAACACGGCGATCGTCTGCGACTCCACGTGCGACCCGCCGCCCGGCTATTTCGACCGTCCCGGTCTCGCCATGGTGCCGCTCAAAGTCCATTTCGGCGACGAGACCTTCCGCGACGGGGTCGACCTTACGCCCGCCGAGTTCTTCGCCCGCCTGGCGTCGTCGCCGGTGCTGCCCACGACCTCGCAGCCCACGGTCGGCGAGTTCACCGCGGTCTATCGCACGCTCACCGCCGAGTACGAGCACGTGCTGGCGTTCCACCTGTCGAGCACCATGAGCGGCACCTACCAGGCCTCGCTCACGGCGGCGCAGCCGTTCACGGGCGTCGAGGTCTTCGACACGCGCACCGTGTCGGCGACCATCTGCCTGCTGGTCGACCGGCTGCGCGCGCGCCTGGCCGACGGCATCACCGCAGACGAGGCGCACGACTACATCGCCTACTTCCTGCACAACAACCACATGCTCTTCCAGGTGCCCACACTCGAGTACCTGCGGCGCGGCGGCCGCATAGGCAAGGCGCAGTCGATGGTGGGCGACGTGTTCGGCATCAGGCCGCTGATCGCCATCGACGACGGCGAGCTCGTGGCCTACGCCAAGGTGCGCGGCGAGCGTCGCGCGCTCGAGGCCATGAGCACCATGCTCGGCGAGCGCAGCGCGCCCGACGACGCCGTCAAGCTCATCACCTGGAGCGCCGACGCCGACGACAAGCTGCCGGCCCTCGAGGCGGCGCTGCTCGCGGTGCGCCCTAAGGCCGAGGTCCTGTTCCACGGCCGCGTCGGCGCCATCGTCGGCACCCACGGCGGACCCGGCGTGTTTGCCTTCGCGATGATCGTGGAGTGAGCGAGGGCCCACCCCTCGTGCGCTTTGGCGGCGGCCTGTACGACCAGCGGCCGCAGCCCCCCCGACTCGCCCCCGACGCCTCCGGACTCGCCCGGCCGCTCTCCGACCTTCCCGGCGTGCGACCGGCCCTGGCCAGGCGCCTGGCCGGCTTTGGCCTTGAGACCGTGGGCGACCTGCTCACGCACTACCCGCGCCGCTACGAAGACTTCACCGACCGCAAGGCGATCGCCGATCTCAAGGTGGGCGAGGAGGCCACGGTGAGGGCGACGGTCGAGCGCGTCACGCTCGACCACGGCCACCGGCGCCGCGTCACCCTGCTCAAGGCCGTGCTGCGTGACCAGTCGGGCATCATGATCGGCGTCTGGTTCAACCAGCCCTGGCTGGCCAAGGTGCTCGAGCCGGGCATGGTGCTCAGCCTGCGCGGCGGCGTGCGCCTCTCGGGTGGCGGCGCCTCGTTCGTGGTCAAGGCCCATGAGATCCTGGCGGGCGAGGGCGAGACCGTGCACACCGAGGGCATCGTGCCCGTCTACCCGGCGAGCGAGAGCATCTCCACGCGCGTGCTGCGCGACCTCGTGCACGAGGTCCGGCGCACCGCGCGCAGCGTGCCCGACCCCCTGTCGGGCGCGCTGCGCGCCGCCGAGGGCCTGCCCACCAAGGCCGACGCCGTGCTGGCCATCCACGCGCCGCGCTCGCACCCCGAGGCGGCCGCGGCGCGCGCGCGTCTCGTGCTCGAAGAGCTGCTCCTCATGCAGTTGGGCCTGCTGCTCCACAAAGACGCCGAGCAGCGCGCCAGCAGCGCGCCGGCGCTCGGGGCGGCCGGCGAGACGTCGTCGGCGTTCCTGTCCGGCCTGCCCTTCGTGCTGACGGCCCACCAGGTGAACGCCATCGCCGAGATCGACGCCGACCTCGAGCGTTCCACCCCCATGCGCCGGCTGCTGCAGGGCGACGTGGGCTCGGGCAAGACGGTGGTCGCCGTGCACACCCTGCTGCGCGCCGTCGAGAAGGGCCACCAGGGGGCCTTCATGGCGCCCACCGAGACGCTCGCCGAGCAGCACCTCGAGACCATGCGGGCGCTGCTCGGCCCGCTTGTGCCCTGCGAGCTGCTGACCAGCCGCCTGACCGCCGCCGAGCGCCGCGGCGCCCTGGCGCGCATCGCCTCGGGCGAGGCCACCATCGTGGCCGGCACGCACGCCCTGATCCAGGGCGACGTGGCCTTCGCCGACCTCGCCGTGGTGGTCGTCGACGAGCAGCACCGCTTCGGCGTCGTGCAGCGCGACGAGATGGGGCGGCGGGCGGCCGTCGGCGGGCGCACGCCGCACGCGCTGTACATGACGGCCACGCCGATCCCGCGCACGCTGGCGCTGACGTTCTACGGCGACCTCGACGTCACCGTGATCGCCGGCTCGCCGGCGGGCCGGCGGCCGATCGTCACGCGCCTCGTGTCCGAGGGCCGCCGAGCGGCCGGCTACGACCTCGTGCGCAAGGAGCTGGCCAAAGGCCGCCAGGCCTACGTCGTCTGCCCGCTGATCGACGAGTCCGAGGCGCTGCAGTCGGCCGCCGCGGTGGCCGAGGCCGAACGCCTGGCCGCCGGCGAGTTTCGCGCCTACGCCGTGGCCGTGCTGCACGGCCAGATGAAGAGCGCCGAGCGCGACGCCGCCATGGGTGCCTTCAAGTCGGGCGCCGTCGACGTGCTGGTCGCCACCAGCATCATCGAGGTGGGCATCGATGTGCCCAACGCGACGGTCATGCTGATCGAGGGCGCCGAGCGGTTCGGCCTGGCGCAGCTCCACCAGCTGCGCGGCCGCGTGGGGCGCGGCACCGCGCGCTCCTACTGCCTGCTGTTCACGAGCCCGCGCCGCGAACGGGTGCCGGGCGAACGCTCCGACGCCCGCCTCAAGGCGCTGTGCGCGACCTCCGACGGGTTCGTCCTGGCCGACCGCGACCTCGAGATCCGCGGCGAGGGCCAGCTCTTCGGCACGCGCCAGTCGGGACTGCCCGACTTGAAGCTCGCCAAACTCACCCGCGACCGCGACGCCGTGGTGCGCGCCCGGCGCCTGGCGCGCGCCATCCTGGCCGCCGACCCGGCGCTCGACGCGCCGCCCGACGCGCCCCTGGCCGCCTCCGTGCGCGCCGCCTTCGGCGACGAGCTCTCGTGGCTGCTCAAGGCGTGAGCGTGGTCGTCACGGCTCCCCCGAGGCGCGGGGCGGCTGCTCAAGCCGTGAGGGGCAGGGTATGGTGAGCCTGATATGAGCGACACCGAACTCATCGCCACGCATTCCAACACCGACTTCGACGGCTTCGCCGCCATGATCGCGGCTCACAAGCTCTACCCCGAGGCGCGCATGGTGCTGAGCGGCGCGCTCAACCGCAACGTGCGCGAGTTCCGCACGCTGTTCGCCGACGAGATCCCCCTGGTCGAGGCCGCCGCCGTCGACCTGGCGGCCGTCAGGCGCCTCATCTTGGTCGAGACGCTGCACGCCAACCGGCTGGGCGAGCTCGGCCCGCTCACCACGCGCGGCGACGTCGAGATCCTGGTGTTCGACCACCACCGTCCCACCGGCGCGCTGCCGCCGTTCATCGACCCCGCGAACGTGGTGGTCTCCGACGACGGCTCGCTGGTCACGCTCATGCTGCGCATCATCGCCGAGCGCGAGATCGCCGTGACGCCGCTCGAATCCACCGTGTTCGCGCTGGGCATCCACGAAGACACCGGCTCGCTCACCTTTCCCACGACCACGGTGCGCGACGTCGAGGCGCTGGCCTTCTGCATGCGCCAGGGCGCCAATCAGCAGGTCATCGAGCGCTTTCTGCACAACCCGTTGAGCGCTCCGCAGCGCGAGCTGCTGCTGCGCGTCCTCGAACGCGCCCGCCCGGTCGCGGCCGGGGGGCTCAACGTGCTCGTCGCCGCGGTCTCCGGCGAGGCGTACGTCGAGGGCGTCAGCCTCGTCGTGCACAAGGCGATGGACGTGGCCAACTGCGACGCCCTCGTGCTGCTCGTCGAGATGGAGCGGCGCGTCTTTGTGACGGCGCGCAGCAGGGTGGCGGCGCTCGACGTCGCCGAGGTGCTCAAGGCGGTGGGCGGCGGCGGCCACGCCGCCGCCGCCTCGGCCATCGTCAAAGACGTGTCGCTCGCGACCGCGCGGCGGCGCGTGGTGGCCGCCCTCAAGCGCTCGCGGGCGGCGGTGCCCACGGCGGCCGGCCTCATGTCGGAGCCGGTGCGCTGGGTGACGGCGCAGACCACGGTCGACGCCGCGCGCATCACCTGCGAGCGCTACGGCTACGGCGGCCTGTCGGTGGCCGACGGCGAGACGCTGGTGGGCTCTGTCTCGCGCCGCGACCTGGACAGGGCCGTGCGCCACAAGCTGGGGCACGCTCCGGTCAAGGCGGTCATGACGACCGCGACGACCGTGGTCGCCGCCGACACCGCCGCCGACGAGCTCACCAACCTGCTGGCGCGCGACCCCGTGGGCCGTGTCCTCGTCGTGCGCGCGGCGGGGGGCGAGCCGGTGCGCACGAGCGACGTGGTCGGCGTGGTGACGCGCAGCGACGTGTTGCGCGCCCTGCACGCCGGCGGCGAGGCCGCCGGCGGACCGGCCGGCGTGTCGCTGGCCGGCGAGCTCGGCCGCCTCGGCCTCGACGACCTGTTCGCCGAGATCCAGGCGGTGGCCACCGACTACCGCGGCGCCTACCTGGTCGGCGGGGCGGTGCGCGACCTGCTGCTCGACCAGCGCGTGGCCGACATCGACATCGCCGTCGAGGGCGACGGCATCGAGTTCGCGCGGGCGCTGGCGGCGCGTCTCGGCGGCCGCGTGCGCGCTCACGACAAGTTCCAGACGGCGGTCGTCGTCGTCGAGCAGGGCGCCGGCGGCGCCACGCCGGCGCTGCGCGTCGACGTGGCCTCGACCCGCACTGAGTTCTACGACTATCCGGCGGCCCTGCCCAAGGTCGAGCACGCCACCATCCGCGGCGACCTCTCGCGGCGCGACTTCACGATCAACGCCATGGCCGTGTCGCTGAACCCGCGCGACTTCGGCGCGCTGCTCGATTTCTTCGGCGGCCTCGACGACCTGCGCCGCAAGCGCATCAGGGTGCTGCACAACCTGAGCTTCATCGAAGACCCCACGCGCATCTTCCGCGCGGTGCGCTACGAAGACCGCTACGGCTTTCGCATGGACCGCCACACGCTCGCCCTGGCGCGCGCCTGCAACGAGATGGACCTGATCGGCGACCTCTCATCGGCGCGCCTGCGCGACGAGCTCGTGGCGCTGCTCGACGAGCCGCGCATCTCCTGCACGCTGCAGCGCCTCAAAGAGCTCGGCCTGCAGCACGTCCTGCACCCGCGCTTCGCCTTGGACGACGAGAGCGCCGCCCTGATCGCCACGGTCGACGCCCTGCGCCGCCGCTGCGACCTTCAGCGCGAGGTGCCGGCCTGGCGCGCGCGCCTGGTGATGGCGCTGCGCGACCTGACCCCCGAAGAGCTCGAGGAGTGGGTGGCGCGCATGCGCTTTCGCCGCGGCGACGCCCGTGTGCTGGTGCGGGCCTGGCTGGTCGGCGCCCGCCTCGCGCGCCGGCTCGAGCGCCCGCTGTCTGAAGCAGACCTGTACGAGATCGCCCACGGCGAGCCCCTCGAGGCGTTGCTCGCCGCCATGGCGATCGCCGCCGGCGGGCCCGCCGAGGCGCGCCTCGAGCGCTACCTCGCCGAGACGCGCCGCGTGCGCCTGGCCGTGAGCGGCCGCGACCTGCTCGCGCTCGGCTACCGCGAGTCGGCCGACCTCGGCACGGTGCTGCGCGCCCTGCTGCGCATGAAGCTCGACGGCCTCGTCTCGGGCCGCCGCGACGAGCTCGCCGCGGCGCGCAGCCTGCTCGACCACTCGACGACGGCGCGGGCCTCGTGACGGCCGCGATCACACCAGAAGTGAGTGCCGGCGCGGCCGGGCCGCTGCGGCGTCGCGACGACGGCGGGCCGGTCTGGTACGAGGCGCGCGGCGAGGGCTGGCGAGCGGCCTTCTCGACCCGTCTCGGCGGCGTCTCCGCGCCGCCCTACGACTCGCTGAACCTCGGCCTTGCCACCGGTGACGACGCCGAGGCGGTGCGGCACAACCGGTCCGCCTTCGCCGCCGCCGTCGGCGTGTCCGCCCACGACCTCGTCGTGCCCGGACAGATCCACGGCACCACCGTGGCCGAGGTGGGGAGCGGGGAGCGCGGCCACGGCGCTCTCGGCGGCGCCGGCGTGATCGCCCGGACCGACGGCCTGCTCACTCGCGAGCCGGGGCTGCCGCTGTTCGTCAGCTTCGCCGACTGCGTGCCCGTGCTGCTCGTCGCCGGCCGGCCCGCGCGGGCCGTGGCCCTCGTACACGCCGGCTGGCGCGGCATGCTGGCCGGCATCGTCGCCCAGGCGGCGCGCGCCGTGGCCGCCGCGGGCGGCCGACCGGCCGCCGCGGTCATCGGTCCGAGCATCGGGCCCTGCTGCTTCGCCGTCTCGCCCGACGTGGGCGAGGCTTTCGAAGCCGCCTTCGCCGGCACCTGGCGGGAGGGGCGCGTCGACCTGTGGGAGGCGGCCCGCCGCCAGCTCGCGGCGAGCGGCTTCGCCGCCGCCGACGTGGTGACGAGCGGCCTGTGCACCTGTCACGACCACGAGTTCTTCTCGCATCGCCGCGAGCACGGCAGCACCGGCCGCCAGGCGGCCATCGCCTGGATCACAGGAGGAAGCGCGTGAAGCAGTTCACAGGCACGGCCGACCACGTACGCGGGCGTTTCGCCGAGGTGCGCGAGCGCGTCGACGAGGCCGCCCGCCGGGCGGGCCGCGCGGCCGGCGAGGTCGAGATCGTCGTGGCCACCAAATACGTCGCCCCCGAAGACATGGGCGTGCTACGCGACGCCGGCGTCGTGCTGGTGGGCGAGAATCGCGCCCAGGACCTGGCCGCCAAGCACGAGCTTTACGCCGGCGACTTCGTCTTCGACTTCATCGGCAACCTGCAGAGCCGCAAGGTGAAGCTCGTCCTGCCCCTGGTGCGGCTCATCCATTCAGTCTCGACGAAGAGTGTCGTAGAGGAACTTCAGGGCCGCGCCGCGAATCCAGTAGACGTGCTGCTCGAAGTGAACATCGCCGCCGAAGGATCGAAGGCGGGTGTCGGGGTCGATCAGGTCGATCGCTTCCTCGACGAAGCAGCGGCGTGCGACAAGGTGTCCTTCACCGGACTCATGTGCATGCCGCCGCTGCTTGCCGACCCTCAGCAGACGGCGCCGTACTTCGCGCAGGCCAGACAGCTCGCCGCCGACCTTTCGAGTCGCTGGGCCGGAAGATATACTTTCGCGCAGTTGTCGATGGGCACGAGTGTCGATTACCAGGTAGCGGTGCGAGAGGGTGCGACGATCGTCCGCGTCGGAAGCGTGCTCTTCTGATGCGGACCGGGAGGGACGATGGGCCTAGGCGATAGCTGGCACAAGGTGATGATCTACTTCGGCATCTCCGAAGACGAGGAGTACGACGACGAAGAGACGCTCGCCCCGCCCGAAGAGCTCGAGCGCTCCTACCAGGAACGCCCCAACGTGCGCAAGCTGAGCCGCGGCGCGCGCGCCCGGCAGGGCGACTACGACGACATCTTCGCCGACGAGCCGCCGGCGCGCGCCCCGCGCGCCGCGGTGGTGCGGCCCATCGAGCCGGCCCGGCCGCAGCGCGTCGAGGTGCACCTCGTCATCCCCAAGAACTTCAACGACGCCCAGCAGATCGCCGACAAGTTCAAGGTCGACATCCCCGTGATCGTCAACCTGCAGAGCTCCGACACCGATCTCTCGAAGCGCCTCATCGACTTCGCCAGCGGCCTCACGTACGCCCTCGACGGAGGCATGCAGCGGGTGGCCGACAAGGTCTTCCTGCTCACGCCGCGCAACGTCGAAGTGTCGGCCGAAGAACGCGCCCGCCTCATTGAGAAAGGGTTCTTCAACCAGTTTTGACCGTACGTACGGGATTCCTCGGCGCCGGGCACATCGCCCGGGCCCTCGCTGAGGGTTGGCGTCAGCCCCTGCTCGAGCCCGCCTTGCGGCCGGCGCTCGGCGCTTACGACCCTCTGCCGGGCCAGGCGGCGGCCTTTGCCGCTGACTACGACGCCATCGCGTTCTCCACGCCCGCCGAGCTCGTCGCCGCGAGCGACCTCGTGGTCTTCGCCATGCGGCCGACCGACGTCGGCGCCGCTCTGGCCGCCGTGGCGCCGCTGCTCGACGGGCGGCCGCTCGTGTCGCTGGCCGCCGCGGTGCCGCTCGACGACCTGCTCGCCGGCCTGCCGCCGGCGGCGCACGTGGCGCGCGTCATGCCCAACGTGGCGGCCGCCATAGGGCGCGGCGTCTTTCTGCTCGTGCCAGGCACGCTCAGCGCCCCGCAGGCAGCTCAGGTGGGCGCCTTGTTCGGCTTGAGCGGAACGGTGGTAGAGCTGTCTGAGGACCAGTTCGATCCGGCGACCGCGGTCGCCGGGTGCGGCCCCGGCTTCACGGCTCTGTTCATCGAAGCCCTGGCCGGGGCGGGGGTGACGGCGGGGTTGAGCGAGACCATGGCCCGCGAACTTGCCGGCGCGGCGGTCGCCGGGTCGGCCGAGCTCGTAGTGCGCGAGGGCGATCCCGTCGGCGTGCGCCGCGCCATCGCGACGCCGGGCGGCATGACGGCCGCCGGGGTCGACGTGCTCGAGGCGAGCGGACTGCGCGCGGCCCTGGCCGCGGCGGTGGCCGCCGCGGTCGACCGTGCCCGGGGCGCGTCGTGAACCTGATCGTCGCCATCGTCGCCTACGCGCTCACTCTCTACACGTTCGCCATCTTCGCGCGCGTCCTGCTGAGCTGGGTGCCGCTGCGTTCAGGCTCACTCCTCTACAGGCTGTACACTGTGCTCTACGACGTGACCGAGCCCTACCTGCGCTTCTTCCGGCGGTTCATCCCGACGGTGCGGCTCGGCAACTCCGCCCTCGATCTCAGCCCGCTGGTCGGGCTCGTGGTCCTGTTGATCGTCCAACGTATCGTCGTTCGGCTCTAGACCGCGCGAAGACTGGAGGCCCGATGAAGCTGACCCCGCTAGACATTCGCCACAAAGAGTTCAAACGCGGCATGCGCGGATATGTCGACGGCGAGGTCGACGAGTTCCTCGACGAGGTCGCCGACGAGTTCGAGCGGCTCTTCAAAGAGAACATCGAGCTCACCGAGCGCGGCGAGGCCCTGCAGGAGAAGCTCGACCAGTACCGCAACCTCGAAGAGACCCTGCAGAACACCCTGGTCGCCGCCCAGCGCAGCGCCGAGGAGCTCAAGGCCAACGCCCAAAAAGAGGCCCAGCTCATGCTGAGCGAGGCCGAGCTCAAGGCGCGGCAGATGGTCAACCAGTCCTACGGCGACAAGCAGGCGGTCGAAAAGCAGATCGTCGTGCTCAAGAGCTCCGAGCAGGACTTCCGCTTCAAGTTCCGCTCGCTGCTCGAGGGCTACACCAAGCAGCTCACCGAGTCCGAAGACGACACGCGTAAAGCCGCCCAGTTCGCCGGCCAGGCCGAGCAGATCAGAAACGCCATGGCAAGCGACGCGGCCAGTCACGCAAGCGCCCCTGCGGCGCAGCCCGAAGCGCCGCGCGAGGCGCCGCCGACAGCGCCCGCGCCGGCCGCCGTGACGCCGCCCGCGGCCCCGGTCGCGCCATCGGCCGCGGCGCCCGCCCAGGCGCCGGCCCCCGCAGCCCAGCGTCCGGCCGAGGCGCCGCCCGCCCGCGACGACGAGGCGCACCCGGCCGACCAGACCTCCGCCTCCACGCCGCCCGCCGCGCCGGTCGACGAGCCGCCTGCCGCCGCCGCGCCGGCCGCAGCACGGCCCGCCGCGCCTGCGACCGACACGCCCGAGACGGCTGACACGCCCGAGACGGCTGACACGCCCGAAGCGACCGACAGCACCCGCGCCGCACCGCCTGTCGCACCGCGCCCCGAAACCGCGCCGGCGCCGGCCCAGGCGGCGACCGAACGGTCCGGCAGCGATCCCCGGGCGCCGTTCCTGGGCGATCCCGACGACCTGCTGGCCGACGTCGACAGCGAGGTCGACGACAACGCCTTCAAGTGGTGAGCCCCGGCCGCCGCGCGACCGCGTCCGCGGAGTGCGGCTCGCCCCAGCAGTGACCGTGCCGGCCGGCCGCAGCGTGCGGCCGTGAGCGACGTGCGCCTCAAGGCGGCGGCGCTGGCCGTGGGCGTCGCCGCCCTCGACCAGCTCGCCGGCTGGGCGGTGCGCCACGAATCCGCCCACCTGCCCTGGACGCTCGGCCGCGAGCTCGCCATCCGCGTGGCGCAGAACACCGGCATCTCGTTCAGCCGCTTCTCGGGCAGCGGGGCGTGGCTACGGGTGCTGATCGCCGTGGTCTGCGTGGCCCTGGCGGTGGCTCTCTTCAAGGCGCCGGCGCGCTTTGCGTTGCCGCTGGCGCTCGTGCTCGGCGGCGCCCTCGGCAACCTCATCGACCGGCTGCGCTTCGGCTACGTGCTCGACTATGTGGGCGTAGGCCCGTGGCCTACCTTCAACGTGGGCGACGTCGCCATCGCCGTGGGCGCCGTGCTGATCGCCGTCGCCGTCCTGCGGCCCGCCCCCGAGGGGCGCTCCGGCGACGGGGCCTGAGCGCCCGTGAGCGAGTTCGTCGCGGGCGCCGCCGAGGCCGGCGTGCGGCTCGACACCGCGCTGGGGCGCCGTCTGGGCGTGAGCCGGGCGGCCGCCCAGCACCTGATCGAAGCGGGCGCCGTCACGGTCGACGGCGCGCCGGCCGGCAAGGGGCGCGTGCTGCGCGGGGGCGAGACGCTCGCCTACGAGCTGCCGCCCGAGCCGGCGGCCACCCTCGTCGCCGAAGATGTGCCGTACACGCTGGTCTACGAAGACGAAGCGCTGCTGGTCGTCGACAAGCCGGCCGGCGTGGTCGTGCACCCGGCGCCGGGCAACGAGCACGGCACGCTGGTCCAGGGACTGCTGCCCCACGGCATCGCCGGCGGGCACGAGTCGCGCCCCGGGGTGGTGCACCGCCTCGACCGCGACACCTCGGGGCTGCTCATCGTGGCGCGCACGGTCGCGGCGCACCGCCGCCTCGTCGAACAGATGGCGCGCCGCGAGATCGCCCGGCGCTACGTGGCCCTGCTGGTGGGCGCCCTGCCCCAGGACAGCGGCACGATCGACGCCCCCCTCGGGCGCCACGTGCGCGACCGCAAGCGCATGTCGATCCATACCACGCAGCCGCGGCGCGCGGTCACGCACTTCACGGTGCGGCGCCGCCTCGCCGGCTACACCCTGCTCGACGTGCGCCTCGAGACCGGCCGCACCCACCAGATCAGGGTGCACTTCGCCGCCCTGGGGTACCCGGTGGCCGGCGACGTCACCTACGGCGGGCGCGAACGTCGTCCCGCCGGGCTCGCCCGTCAGTTCCTGCACGCCGCGCACCTCGAGTTCGCCCACCCGCTCACCGGCGCGCCGCTCGTCTTCGACGCGCCCCTGCCCGCCGACCTCGCCGCGTTCCTCGCGGGGCTCGCCGACGCGTAGCGGCGAAAGGGCCCGCACGCTCTTGACCGCCCGACCCGCGCGGGCTACAGTCGAGAAAACCTTTAAGTCCAGGTCCTGTGAGACCGGAAAGGGGTGCCCGATGACGCACCATGCAGACCGCGACGCCGCCCACCATGAGGCGGTGTTTTTTTATGCCTGACGCCGGCGACAGGGTCGTGATGACGGGCGACCAGCTGGGCCGCACCGTCACCCGCATGGCCCACGAGATCCTCGAGAAGAACGCGGGCGACGAGCGCCTGGCGATCGTCGGCATCCACACCAGGGGCGCCTTCCTGGCGCGCCGCCTGCACGCCATCCTGGGCGACATCGCGGGGCGCGAGATCCCGAGCGGCGACCTCGACATCTCCTTCTACCGCGACGACGTCGCCGCCCGCGGCGCCTACGGCGTCGTGCCGGCCACGCCCAACCCGATCGTCAAGAGCACCGACCTCGACTTCGCGGTCGACGGCGCCACGATCGTGCTGGTCGACGACGTCCTCTACACGGGCCGCACGATCAGGGCGGCCATCGACGCCCTCTTCGACTACGGCCGGCCGGCGCGCGTGCAGCTCGCCGTGCTCGTCGACCGCGGCCACCGCGAGCTGCCCATCAGGCCGGACTACATCGGCAAGAACCTGCCCACCGCCCGGCGCGAGCGCATCGAGGTGCTGCTCTCCGAGTCCGACGGCAGAGACGAGGTCGTGCTCGTCAGCCCGGCCCAGGAGGTCTGAGATGGCCAAGCGAGACCTGCTCTCGATCGACGACCTCACGCGCGCCGACGCCGAGCTCATCCTCGAGACGGCCGAAAGCTTCCTGCCCGTGCTGCAACGCGATATCAAGAAGGTGCCGACCCTGCGCGGGCGCACCATCATCAACATGTTCTACGAGTCCTCGACGCGCACGCTGACGAGCTTCGAGCTGGCCGCTAAGCGCCTGTCGGCCGACACCATGAACGTGCGCGCCTCGGGCTCCGCGGTCGACAAGGGCGAGTCGCTCAAGGACACCATCCTCACGCTCTCGGCCTACCAGCCCGACATCATCGTCATGCGCCACCCGCAGATCGGCGCCTGCCGCCTGGCCAGCCGCTACACGCAGGCCAGCGTGGTGAACGCCGGCGACGGCAAGTTCCAGCACCCCTCGCAGTGCCTGCTCGACCTGTTCACCATGCGCCAGGCGCTGGGCCGCGATCTCGACGGTATGAAGGTCTGGATCGTCGGCGACGTCCTGCACAGCCGCGTGGCGCGCAGCGACATCGCCGGCTTTCAGCTGCTGGGTATGGAGGTCACGGTCGCCGGCCCGCCGGCGCTCATGCCGCGCGACATCGAGAGCCTGGGCGTGAAGGTCGAGTACTCGCTCGACCGCATGGCCGAGGCCGACGTCGTCTACCTGCTGCGCATGCAGATGGAACGCATGGCCGAGGGCGCCAACTTCATCCCCTCGCTGCGCGAGTACTCGTCGCTCTACGGCATGACCCTCGAGCGGCTGCGCCCGGGCCAGAAGGTCATGCACCCCGGGCCCATCAACCGCGGCGTCGAGATCAGCCCGGCGATCGCCGACCACCCCGACACGCTCATCCTGGAGCAGGTCGAGAGCGGCCTCGCCGTGCGCATGGCCATCCTCTACCGCACTATCGCTGGCTACGACGAACGCACGACCGACGAAAGGGGCGCGGCATGACGGTGCGCACGTGGAGCAAAGCAGGCCCCGGCGCCGAGGTCCTCGTGCGCGGCGCCCGCGCCGTCGATCCGCTGGCCGGCCTCGACCAGGTGATCGACGTGCTGGTGCGCAAGGGGCGCATCGCGGCCGTCGGCGAGGGCCTCGCGGCGCCCGCCCGCGTGCGTGTCGTCGACGGCGAGGGCAAGCTGCTGCTGCCCGGCTTCGTCGACCTGCACACCCACCTGCGCACGCCGGGCCGCGAAGACGAAGAAGACCTGGTCACGGCCTCGGCGGCGGCCGCGGCCGGCGGCTACGTCGCCGTCTTCGGCATGGCCAACACCGACCCCGTGGTCGACTCGGCGGCCGTGCTCGAGGGCCTCGCCCGCCAGGCGAGCGCCGAAGCGAGCGTGCCCACCGGCTTCTTCGCCGCCATGAGCGTCGGCCTGGCCGGCAAGCGGCTGACCGAGATGCACGAGCTCGCCGGCGTCGGCGCCGTGGGCTTCAGCGACGACGGCGTGCCCGTGAAAGACGCCCAGTTGCTGCGCCGCGCGTTGCAGTACGCCAAGGTGACCGACCGCTTCGTCGCGGTGCACGCCCAGGACGAGTCGCTGCAGGGCTCGGGGGTCATGCACGAGGGCGCGGTCTCGGCCAAGCTCGGCCTGGGCGGCATCCCGGCGATCGCCGAGAGCGCCGACGTGGCCCGTGCCCTCGAAGTGGCGCGCTACGAACAGGGCCGCCTGCACCTCTGCCACCTGAGCACGGAGCTCGCCCTCGAGCACCTGGCGCGGGCCCGCGACCTCGGCCTGCCGGTGACCGCCGAGGCCACCCCGCACCACCTCACGCTCACCGACGACTGCGTCACGAGCCTCGACTCGAACCTCAAGATGAACCCGCCGCTGCGCGCCGACGCCGACCGCCGGGCGCTCGTCGAGGCGCTACGCAGCGGCCTCGTCGACTGCGTCGCCACCGACCATGCGCCGCACGCCCAGCAGGAGAAGGAGGTGCCGTTCGAGGCCGCGCCCTTCGGCACGACCGGCCTCGAGACCGCCTTCGCCGCGCTCTACAGCGGCCTGGTGCGCAGCGGCGAGTTGCCGCTCGACGTCCTGGTGACGCGCATGAGCCAGGCGCCGGCCCTGATCGCCGGGTTGCCGGCGCCGACCCTCGCCGTCGGAGCGCAGGCCGACCTCTGCCTGATCGACGTCGACACGCCCTGGCTGGTCGAGGCCGCCGGGCTGCACTCCAAGTCGACCAACTCGGCCTGGCTGGGCCAGACGCTGCAGGGCCGCGCGGTCCTCACGATCGCCGCGGGACGCATCGCCCTCGACGACCGTGCCTAGCCCCGCGCTGCTCGTCCTCGAAGACGGCGCCGCCTACCACGGCGAAGCCGTGGCCGGCGCCGGCACCGTAGGCGGCGAGATCGTCTTCAACACCTCGATGACCGGCTACCAGGAGATCGCCACCGACCCCTCGTACTGCGGGCAGATCATCACCTACACGTTCCCGCTGAACGGCGACTACGGGGCCGACCCCTCGCGCGACGAATCCGACAAGGCCCACGCCCGGGCGATCATCGCTCGCGAGCTCGTGAACTACTCGTTCAACCGCGCCTCCACGACGAGCTGGCTCGACTGGCTGAGCGCTCACGAGGTGCTCGCCGTGAGCGGCATCGACACCCGCGCCCTGACCAGGCACATCCGCAGCCAGGGCGCCCTGCGCGCGGTGGTCTCGACCGACGACCTCGACGTGGCCTCGCTGCGCCGGCGCGCCCAGAAGCTGCCGCGCATGTCGGGCCTCGACCTGGCCTCGGTGGTGACCGGCGCGGCGCCCGCCGAGGCCGCGGCGAGCGCCGCCCCGGCCGACGGCGGCGAGGAGTTGCACGTGGTGGCCTTCGACTACGGCATCAAGCGCTCGATCGTCGGCCGCCTGGCGGCGGCGGGCTGCCGCGTCACGGTGGTGCCGGCCGGCACGTCGGCTCGCGACGTGCTCAAGCTCGAGCCCGACGGCGTCTTCCTGTCGAACGGCCCCGGCGACCCGGCGGCGGTCAGCTACGCCGTCAAGACGGTACAGAAGCTGCTCGGCAAGACCCCGGTGTTCGGCATCTGCCTGGGACATCAACTCCTCGCCCTGGCCCTCGGCTTCAGCACCTACAAGCTCAAGTTCGGCCACCGCGGGGCCAACCACCCCGTGAAAGACCTGACCACCGGGCGGATCGAGATCACCACGCAGAACCACGGCTTCGCGGTGCGCGAGGCCGCCGCGGCGCCGGCCGGCGCCGCGGCGGGCGCCGGCGCGGCGCAGGTGACTCACGTCAATTTCGAACGACGGCACCGTCGAGGGTCTGGCGGCGCCCGCCCAGTTCGCCTTCTCGGTGCAGTACCACCCCGAATCGACGCCCGGGCCGCACGACTCGCTGTACCTCTTCGAGCGCTTCGTCGCCGACATGCGGCGCTTCGCCGCGCAACGCGCGACCGTCGCCGCGAAGGTGGGCTAGCCGTGCCGCGTCGCGACGACCTCCACAAGATCCTCATCATCGGCTCAGGGCCGATCGTCATCGGCCAGGCCTGCGAGTTCGACTACTCGGGCACGCAGGCCTGCAAGGTGCTCGCCGAAGAGGGCTACGAGGTGGTGCTGGTCAACTCGAACCCGGCCACCATCATGACCGACCCCGATTTCGCCACACGCACCTACATCGAGCCCCTCGATCTGCCCACGCTCACCCGCATCATCGAGATCGAGCGCCCCGACGCCCTGCTGCCGACCCTCGGCGGCCAGACCGCCCTCAACCTGGCGATCGAGCTCAAGGAGAGCGGCATCCTCGACCTCTGGGAGGTCGAGATGATCGGCGCCGACGCCGACGCCATCCGTCGCGCCGAGGACCGCTCCGAGTTTCGCACCGCCATGGAGGAGATCGGCCTGCGCGTGCCGCGCAGCGTCATCGCCACCAGCCCGGCCGACGTCGAGCGCGCCGCGAGCGACCTCGGCCTGCCGCTCGTGGTGCGTCCCGCCTTCACCATGGGCGGCGCCGGCGGCGGCATCGCCCACGACCGCGAAGGCTTGCGGCGCATCTCAGAGAACGGCCTGCGGCTGAGCCCGATCCACCAGGTCATGCTCGAAGAGTCGGTGGCCGGCTGGCACGAGTTCGAGCTCGAGGTCATGCGCGACCGCGCCGACAACGTAGTGATCATCTGCTCCATCGAGAACGTCGACCCCATGGGCGTGCACACCGGCGACAGCGTCACGGTGGCGCCGGCGCTCACCCTGACCGACGGCCAGTACCAGGAGTTGCGCGACGCCGCCAAGGCGATCATCCGCAAGATCGGCGTCGACACCGGCGGCTCCAACGTGCAGTTCGCGGTGAACCCCGACTCCGGCGAGTTCGTGGTCATCGAGATGAACCCGCGGGTCTCGCGCAGCTCGGCGCTCGCCTCCAAGGCGACCGGCTTTCCGATCGCCAAGATCGCCGCCAAGCTGGCCGTGGGCTACACCCTCGACGAGATCCCCAACGACATCACCCGCAAGACGCCGGCGAGCTTTGAGCCCACCCTCGACTACATCGTCGTCAAGATGCCGCGCTGGGCCTTCGAGAAGTTCCCCATGGCCGACACCGAGCTCACCACGCACATGAAGAGCGTGGGCGAGGCAATGGCCATCGGGCGCACCTTCAAAGAGGCCTTCCTCAAGGCGCTGCGCTCGCGCGAGCTCGACTCGGCGCCCGTGCTGCCGCTCGAGCGCAAGGCGCTGATCGAGGCGCTCTCCGTGCCCACCTGCGAGCGCTACGAGCTCATCCTGCACGCCTTCCGGCAGGGCTTCACGCTCGAGGAGCTCCACACCCTCACCTCGGTGCCGCGCTTCTTCCTGGCCGAGCTCGGCGACATCGTCGGGCTCGAAGCCGAGGCGCGCAGCGGCGCCGACACGCTCACCGCCGGTCCCCTGCGGCGCTTCAAGCGCTACGGCTTCTCCGACCGGCGCCTGGCCGAGCTCTGCGGCGCCGGCGAGCGCGAGGTGCGCGCCGCGCGGCTCGAGCACGGCATCGTGCCGGTCTACAAGGCGGTCGACACCTGCGCCGCCGAGTTCGAGGCCGAGACGCCCTATTTCTACTCGACCTACGAAGACGAGAACGAGGCGCTGCCCGGCGAGCGCGAGCGCATCGTCATTCTGGGCAGCGGCCCCAACCGCATAGGCCAGGGCATCGAGTTCGACTACTGCTGCGTGCACGCCGCCATGACAGTGCGCGCCAACGGGTACGACGCCATCATGGTGAACTGCAACCCCGAGACCGTCTCGACCGACTACGACATCTCCGACCGCCTCTACTTCGAGCCGCTGACCTTCGAGGACGTGGCCAACATCTGCGCCAACGAGCGGCCCGAGGGCGTGATCGTGCAGTTCGGCGGCCAGACGCCGCTGCGCATCGCGCGCGAGCTCGAGGCGGCCGGCATCCCCATCCTGGGCACCAGCCAGGACGCGATCGACTTAGCCGAAGACCGCGGCCGCTTTGGCGAGCTGCTCGACGAGCTCGGCATCAGCTGCCCGACCTACGGCGTGGCGCGCGCCCGCGACGAGGCCCTCGCCATCGGCGAGCGCATCGGCTACCCGTGCCTCGTGCGGCCCTCGTACGTGCTCGGCGGGCGCGCCATGGAGATCGTCTACTCGAGCGCCGAGCTCTCGCGCTACGTCGACACGGCGGTGCACGCGAGCTCCGACCACCCGATCCTCATCGACAAGTTCTTAGAAGACGCGATCGAGGTCGACGTCGACGCCCTGTCCGACGGCGACGAGGTCTACATCGGCGGCATCATGCAGCACGTCGAAGAGGCCGGCGTGCACTCCGGCGACTCGTCGTGCGTGCTGCCCTCGATCTCGCTCGGCGAGGGCACGCTCGAGCAGGTGCGCCGCCAGACCCGGGCGCTCGCCCGGGCGCTCGGCGTGAAGGGCCTCATGAACGTGCAGTACGCCTACCGCAACTACGAGCTCTACGTGCTCGAGGTCAACCCGCGGGCCTCGCGCACGGTGCCCTTCGTGAGCAAGGCCACCGGCGTGCAGCTCGCCAAGCTCGCCACCCGCATCATCCTCGGGGCGACGCTCGCCGAGCTCGACCCGCCGCATCGCCGGGTGCCGCGCCACGTGAGCGTCAAAGAGGCCGTCATGCCCTTCAACCGCTTTCCGGGGGCCGACTACCGGCTGGGGCCCGAGATGAAGGCCACCGGCGAGGTCATGGCCGTGGCCGACACCTTCCCGCAGGCCTTCGCCAAGGCGCAGGTCGCGGCCGGCGCGCCGCTACCCTCCGAGGGCACCATCTTCATCTCGGTCTGCGACACCGACAAGTCGGCGGCCACCATCCTGGGCCAGCACCTGCACGGCCTGGGCTTCACCCTGCTCGCCACCAAGGGCACGGCGCGCGCCCTGCAGAGCCTCGGCGTGCCCACGATCGAGGTCAACAAGGTCACCGAGGGCACGCCGCACATCGTCGACCTGATCGAAGAGGGCCGCGTCGACTTCGTGGTCAACACGCCCTACGGGCGCGGGGCTCGCGCAGCGACGGCTACGAGATCCGTCGGGCGGCCCTCGAGAAGGGCGTGCCCTGCATCACCACGCTGGCCGGCGCGTCGGCGGCGGTCTCCGCCATGGAGGCCGCGCGGCGGCCGCGCGTGACGGTCCACTGCCTGCAGGACCTGCACGACGGCGAGCAGGACTAGGAACGGCGAGAGGGGAGAGGCGATGGCCGACGCGGCGACGAACGCACCAGTCGAGCAGGGTTGCGCGACGGCGACGAGCGGACGCTACCGCGTGGTCGAGCGCCGCTCGTTCGGTCCCTACAGCCTGCTCACCGTGCTGGCGCCGGCCATCGCGGCCGTCGCGCGGCCCGGGCAGTTCGTCATGGTCGCCCCGCCGGGGACGGGCTTTCGCCTGCGGCGGCCGCTGTCGCTGCACTCGGTCGACGGCGACCGCGTGCGCCTGCTCATCGAGCCGCGCGGCGAGGGCTCGCGCGAGCTGGCCGAGTCGGGCGTCGCCGACTCGCTCGAGCTGGCCGGCCCACTGGGCAACGGCTTTCCGCTCGACGGCCTGCGCGCCGCGCTGCTCGTGGGCGGCGGCATCGGCGTCGCCCCGCTGCAGTTCGTGGCCGACGCGCTGCGCGCCCGCGGCGCGGCGGTCACGGCCACCTTCGGCTTTCGCGACCGCGCCCAGGCCCGGCTTGTCGGCGCCTTCGCCATCGACGACCTCTGGGTGGCCACCGACGACGGCAGCGTGGGCCGGCGCGGCAGCGCCCTCGACGCGGCGCGCGAGTCCGGGGCCGGGCCGCAGGCGAGCGTGCTCGCCTGCGGCCCGGCCCCGATGCTCGCCGCGATCCAGGCCTGGGTCGCGCGAGCCGGCCTTGCGGGCTACGCCTCGCTCGAGGCGCACATGGCCTGCGGCACCGGCGCCTGCCACGGCTGCGTCGTGCCCACCACCCAGGGCTACCTGCGCGTCTGCGTCGAGGGCCCCGTGTTCCCCTTCGAGCTGCTGCGCCTCGACCCGGCAGGGCCCGGCGAGCCGCGACCGCAGGAGTCGCGATGAGCCGTCCCGACGCCGTGCCCAGCCCCGGGGGCGCGCCCCGGCTCGACGACGCCGCGTCCGCCCCCGACCTCGCCGTCACGCTGGCCGGCGTGCGCCTGGCGCACCCGGTGCTGAACGCCTCGGGCACCTTCGACGCGCTCGAGACGGCGCGCCGCTACGGCCCCGAAGTCGTCACGCCCTTCCCGTTCTCCGCCTACGTGCCGAAGACGGTGACGCTCGAGCCGCGCGCCGGCAACGCGCCGCCGCGGCTCACCGAGACGGCGGCCGGCATGATCAACGCCGTCGGCCTGCAGAACCCGGGCATCGACGCCTGGCTTGCCGACTTCGAGCTGCTGGCCGACGTGCCCGTGCCGGTCGTGGTCAACATCGGCGGCAGCCGGCCGCAGGACTACCTCGAGGTGCTGCGCCGCGTCGAGGAGCGCCTCGCCGCGGGCGGCGCGGGTGCCGCCCGCGTCGTCGGCTACGAGCTGAACGTCTCGTGCCCGAACGTGGGGAGGGGGGGACTCGCGATCGGCACCGAGTCGGCCGAGACCGCTCGGCTCACGACCGCCGCCCGGCGGCTCACCACGCGCCTCGTGATCGTCAAGCTCACCCCCAACGTGACCGACGTCGTCGCCGTGGCGCGGGCCGCCGCCGAGGCGGGCGCCGACGCCGTCTCGCTCGTCAACACGGTGCGCGCGCTGGTGCTCGACCCGCAGAGTCTCAAGCCGTTCCTGGGCAACCGCACCGGCGGCTTGAGCGGGCCGGCCATCAAGCCGATCGCCCTGCGCATGGTCTTCGAGGTCGCCGCGGCGCTCTCAGTGCCGATCGTCGGCATGGGCGGCATCGCGAGCGGCCGCGACGTGCTCGAGTTCGTGGCCTGCGGCGCCACCGCGGTGGCCGTCGGAGCGGCGAACTTCACCGGTCCCGAGGCGGCCCGGCGCATCGTGGCCGAGCTGGCCCTCGAACTGCGCGAGCGCGGCATCGCCGACCTCGCCGCGCTGCGCGGCCGGGCCCTGGCCGACCTGTAGGACGCGCCGCGGCTGCGCGGCGTCGCTCGGGCCGCGCCGGCCGGGCTCTCGGCCGGTCGGGGCGATTGCGCCGCAAGTGTCGTCATTTCCGGCGACCCTGCGCGCTTGAACAGGCAGCGGCCGTTCCTTATACTTGGCACCGCCGATGCAGACTCCCGCCAAACAGCTGAACATCGCCCCCGAGCGCTCCCTCGACCAGCGCATGGACGCACTGCAGCGCGCCAACCTGGTGCGCAGCAAGCGCGCCGCGCTCAAGGTCGATCTCAAGCGCGGCGCGGTCACCATCAGCTCGGTGCTCAGCAAACCGCCCGAGTTCCTGCTCACGGCCAAAGTGATCGACGTCCTCATGGCGGCGCCCAAGTGCGGCCGCGTCAAGTCGGCGCGCATCATGGAGCAGTGCCGGGTGAGCCCCAGCAAGACCGTCGGCGGTCTCTCCGACCGCCAGCGCTCCGAGCTGCTCGGCTTTTTCGGGAGCTAGAGCATTCCCTCGGTCTTCGTCGTCTCGGGGCCGTCGGGCGCCGGGAAGGGGACCGTCATCGCCCTCGTGCGGGCAGCCCTGCCCAACGTCGTCACCTCGGTCTCGGCGACCACGCGCGCGCCGCGCCCCGGCGAGCGCGACGGCGACCACTATCGCTTTCTCACACGGCCCCAGTTTCGCGAGGCGGTGGCCGCCGGGAAGTTCCTCGAATGGGTAGACTACGGGGGCAACCTGTACGGCACGCTGCGCAGCGACATAGAAGCCAAGCTCGCGGCGGGCTATGATGTCATCCTCGAGATCGAGTTGCAGGGCGCGCGGGCCATCAGAACGGCGATCCCGCAGGCCCGGCTGATCTTCGTGGCGCCGCCGTCGGTCGGCGAACTGGCCCGTCGCCTGCACGGGCGGGCGACCGACTCCGAAGCGGCGATCGCGCGGCGGCTCGAGATCGCCAAGGCAGAGATCGCCGCCGAACACGAGTTCGACGACGTCGTCGTCAATGCCGACGCCCAGCAGGCGGCCGCCGAGGTCGCCGCCATCATCGGCGCCCGCGCTGTCGGCGACTTACCGTAAAGCGACGTAAAAGGAGACTAGTGGACCGTCCCCGCATCGACGAGCTCCTGGCCCAGGCCGGCAACTCGCGGTATTCGCTCACCGTCATCGCCGCCAAGCGCGCGCGGCAGATCAACAACTACTACAACTCGCTCGGCGAGGGCATGTTCGACGAGTTCCCGCCGCCGCTCGTCACCTCGCGCAGCAAGAACCTCCTCACCATCGCCTTCGAAGAGATTGCCGAAGGCAAGATCCACTTCACGAGCAAGGTCTAGAACGACCGCTTCCCGGGCGCGCCCATGACCGACGTCGAAGTCCATCTGCCGCAGCGCCACGTCCTGGTGGGCGTGAGCGGCGGCATCGCCATCTACAAGGCCGTCGAGTTCGTGCGCCTCTTGAGCAAAGAGGGCTTCAGCCCCACGGTGGTCGTCACCGAGGCCGCCAAACGCTTCGTCATGCCCCTCACCTTCGCCGCCGTGGCGCGCGCCGGCGTGCTCGACGACGACAGTTCGTGGCAGCCCACGGGGGGCTGGTTCGAGCACATCGAAGCCGCGCGGCGGGCCGACGTCATGGTGGTCGCGCCGGCCACGGCCAACACCGTGGCCAAGCTCGCCACCGGCCTCGCCGACAACCTGCTCTCGGCCATCTACCTGGCGTTTCGCGGCCCGGTGATCGTCGCGCCCACGGCCAACTGGGCGATGTACGAACATCAGGCAACCCAGGCCAACCTGCAGACCCTCGCCGAGCGCGGCGTCGACGTGCTGCCCACGGGGGTCGGCGACCTCGCCTGCGGCGAAGAGGGCGCCGGCCGCATGGCCAGCCCCGAGGCGCTCATGGCGGCGGTGCGCCGCGCCTTCGCCGGACTCGCGGCGGGCCCCCTGGCCGGGCGTAAAGTCGTGGTGACCTCGGGCGGCACGCGCGAAGCCATCGACGCGGTGCGCTACATCGGCAACCGCTCCAGCGGCAAGATGGGGCGGGCCGTGGCCGACGAAGCCTACCTGCGCGGCGCCGACGTCGTGCTGGTGACCACGCAGCCGAGCCCCGACACGCCCTACGCCTGCGTCGCCGTCGAGAGTGCGGCCGACATGGCCGGCGCCGTCACGGCCGAGTGCGCCGACGCGGCCGTCCTGGTCATGGCGGCGGCGGTCGCCGACTACCGCCCCGAGACGGTCAGCGACGGCAAGCTCTCGCGGGCCGACGCACCCGAGCTCGCGCTGCGCCTCGTGCCGACCGTCGACATCCTGGCGACCACCAGGCGCGCCGGCATGGTGCGCGTCGGATTTGCCGCCGAGGCCGGTCCGCGCATCGACAGGGCGCGCGCCAAGAAGGCCGCCAAGGGCGTCGACCTGCTGGTCTTCAACGACATCCTCATGGCCGGCATAGGCATAGGTTCCGACGAAAACGAGATCACCATACTGACCGCCGAGCGCGAGGTCCACGTGCCGCGCACCAGCAAGGCGGCCTGCGCGCGCGCCATCCTCGACCAGGTCGAGGCCGTTCTCACCGGCGGATGAAGCCGGCGGCAGCGCCCACCGGCGCGACCGCGCCCTCGGGCCAAGCCGCTCTCGTCGCGCCCGCGCCGGCCCCACAAGGAGGCTAGCCGATGACCGTCACCCCGCTCTCCCGCGACGAGGTCCTGAGGCTGATCGACGCCTCCGTCGCCAATCTCAACCTGCGCCGCCACATGCTCGCCTGCGAGGCCGTCATGCGCGGCCTGGCGGTGCGCCTCGACCACGACGCCGACGTCTGGGGCCTCGCCGGCCTGGCGCACGACCTCGACGCCGAAGAGACCGCCGGCGACGACGCACGGCACGGCGCGCGGGCGGCCGAGCGGCTCACCGAGCTCGGCCTGCCCGACGAGCTCGTGCACGCGGTCGCGGCGCACAACCCGGCGACCGGCGTCGTGGCCGAGCGGCCCATCGACGTCGCCCTGATCGCCGCCGACCAGACGACCGGCCTCATCACTGCGGCCACTCTGGTGCGGCCCGACCGCTCGCTGCCGCTCGTCAAGCTCTCGTCGGTGCGCAAGCGCATGCGCGAGGGCGCCTTCGCCCGCGGCGTCGACCGCGCTTCCATACAGCGCTGCGCCGAGCTCGGTCTCGAGCTCGACGAGTTCCTGGCGATCGCGCTGGCCGCCATGCAGACGGTGGCCGCCGAGCTGGGGCTCGCCGGCCAGTGAACGAGGGGGCGCCTTGGGACGAGCGCGCCGCGACGGCCGAGACCGCCGAAGGCGAACGCGCCTACGGGCTCTTTCAGACCGGAGGCCGGTTCCTGGCCGAGCGCCGCCCCGCGCAGGCCGCCATGTACCTCGAGCAGGCGCTGCTGGCGGCGCCCGACAAGAACTCGGTGCGCGAGGCGCTGGGCCGGGCGTACTACGCGCTCGGCCGCTTCGACAGCGCGGCTGCCGAGTTCGAAGAGCTCCTGCGCCGCGCCCCCGCAAGCGACTACGCGCACTTCGCGCTGGCGCGCTGCCTGCTGCGCCTGGGCGACGTGCGCGGCGCCCGCCGGGCGGCGCGCCTGGCTCTGGCCATGGCCCCCGACAACCCCGACTACCGCCGCGCCCTCGACGACTGCCTCGAGGCGAGCTGAGCGGCGGGGCGCGCCCTGGTCGCAGCGCCTACCTGCGCTCAGCCCACGGGACCTCGTCCCAGCGCTGCGGTCGCTCAGAAGCGGCGGGCCGGGTGGTCCCCGTAACGCATCGCGGGGCACGGCGGGCGGGCGACGGGGAGTCGTCGGCACGAGCACGAGGCGCGGTCGACCGGCGACGCTAGAGCGAGCTCGGCGCTCCCGGCGTCGTGGGCTGCGAGGCGGCCGCGTCCTGCGGCGTCGGCAGGGCGTCGGGGCCGGCGTGCGCCATCGCGAGGAGGATGTCGATGCGCTTCTGGATGGGCGGGTGGGTGTCAAAGAGGCCCGCCGACTCTTTTGTCTTCTTGCCCCTGAGGGGGTTGGCGATGTACAGGTGCGCGGTCGCCCTGGTCGCCACCCGCAGCGAGTGCGGGTCGCCGGCGATCTTCTGCAGGGCGTGAGCCAGGCCGAGCGGGTTGCGGGTGAGCTCGACCCCCGAGGCGTCGGCCAGGTACTCGCGGTGGCGCGAGATCGCCATCTGCACCATGAGGGCGAAGAACGGCGCCAGGATGGCGAGCAGAATGGCAATCAGAAAGATGACCACCCCGAGGCCGCCGTTGTTGTTGTTGCTGCTGCGCCGCCCGCCGAACCCGAAGAGCGTGGAGCGCAGGAAGAAGTCGGAGACCAGCGCGATCATGCCGACCAGCACGCCGACCAGGGTGGCGAAGCGGATGTCGAAGTTGCGCACGTGCGACATCTCGTGGGCGATCACGCCCTGGAGCTCGTCGCGGCTCATCATCTGCAACAGGCCGGCGGTGACCGCCACCGCGGCGTGCTGCGGGTCGCGGCCGGTGGCGAAGGCGTTGGGTGCGGGGTCGTTGATGACGTACACGGCCGGCATGGGGATGCCGCCCGCGATCGACATCTCCTCGACGACGTTCCACAGGACCGGCGCCTGGTCGCGAGTCACGCGTTGCGCGTGGCTCGCGGCCAGCACGATGCCGGCGCCCCCGTAGTAGCCGATCAGGCTCCACACGATGGCCACGATGCCGAACACGCCGAGCAGGCCGATGCCCGCGGTGGAGGAGCCCCAATAGGCGAATCCGATGGCGAATCCGAGTGTGAGCAGCACGGCGATGATGATCGCGACGAGCAGTACCGAGTCGCGCTTGTTACGGGCGATCTGGTCGTACATCGGGGCCTGGTCCTTCGCTTACTGCGCCGGCTGCTGGGGCGGAGCGGGCGGCTGCGCCGGCGGCGTCGGGGGCTGCTGGGCCTGTGCGGGTGCGGCGGGCGCCTGCATCTGGACCTGCGGGGCCATGCCCAGGTCGACCTGCGGCACCTCGTGGTCGGCGGCGTCGCCCTCGAAGAACTGACGCGGCGCGAAGTTGAACATGCCGGCGATGGTGTTGCTCGGGAACTGCTGGATCTTGGTGTTATAGGCCATGACGCTGTCGTTGTAGAACTGGCGCGCGAACGAGATCTTGTTCTCGGTCGTGGTGAGCTCCTCTTGCAGCGACATCACGTTCTGGTTGGCTTTGAGATCGGGGTAGTTCTCGACCACGGCGAACAGCGAGCGCAGCGACTGGGTGAGGGTGTTCTCGGCCGCGGCCTGGGCGGCGGGACCCTGGGCGCCGGCGGCGACGGCGGCGGCGCGCGCGTTGGTGACCTTGGTCAGCGTGTCCTGCTCGAACTGCATGTAGCCCTTGACCGACGAGACCAGGTTGGGGATCAGGTCGTGCCGCCGCTTGAGCTGCACGTCGATCTGGCTCCAGGCGTTGTCGACCTGGTTGCGGCGACGCACGATGCCGTTGAAGGTCGACCACAGCAGGAGGGCCACCACCACTACGATGACGATCACCACGATGAGTGCAATCACAGCGTCTGCTCCTTTGGTGTTTTATCCCTGCGCAGTATCGTCATTGTACGTCAGGACGATGAGTGTCGGGGGCGGCGGCGCCGCCGGCACCCACGCACAGGAGAGCTTGCCCGCGCGGGGAGGATGCTATGCTGGCCGGCATGGAGCCTGAAGGCAGGAGCGCGCAAACCACGCACGAGGCGCGGCCATGAAGCGCGCCTGGGTGAAGGCGGCGGCCGTGGTCGTGGCGCTCGTCGTGCTGGCCGGCGCCGGCTACGCCGTCGTACACGGCCGTACCGGCGACGGCGGCACGGGTCAGCCGGCGCCGGCTCGTCGGCCACGCCGACCGTCGCGAGCGCGGCGACGACGACCCCCGCGCCCACGCCGCGCTGGCAGGTCGCCAAGGCCGTCGGCGCGGTCGTCGCCTACAGCGCGCCCAGCACGAGCGCCACCGTGCGCCAGCGCTTCGCGCGCCTCAATGTGAACGGCTACCCGACGGTGTTCCTGGTGCGCGGCGTGCGCCAGGTCGGCGCCACCACCTGGTACGACGTCTGGCTGCCGAACCACCCACGAGAGTCACGGCTGGATCAAAGAGGGCGGCGTCGCCATCTACACGACGACCGCCAAGATCGTCATCCGCCTCGGGGAGCGCCGCCTGATCGTCTACAAGAACGGCGCGCTCGCGGGCAGCTATCCGGTCGCCGTGGGCACCGCGCAGCTCCCGACCCCGACGGGCATCTACTACGTCAATCAGAAGCTGCGGCCCGCGACGCCGGGGGGGCCGTACGGCGTCCTTGCCCTGGGGATCAGCGCGTTCCAGCCGCGCCTGCCGGACTGGCCACAGGGCGGGCCCGTCGCCATTCACGGCACCAACGAAGACGCCCTCATCGGCAAGGCCGTGAGCCACGGGTGCGTGCGCATGCACAACGCCGACGTGCTCAAGGTCAGCGCCCTGGTGCCGACCGGCAGCCCGGTGGTCATCGTGAAGTAGGTGGGGGAGACCGCCGCGGGGCGTCGGCCGGGCGCAGGCGCGCCGCGGGGGTCTTACCAGTACTCGCCGCCCTGAATGAGCTGCATGTCCTTGGCCTTGCACTTGGGGCAGGTGTACGACTGCGCCTTCTCCAGAAAGAACAGCTGGCTGTCGCACGTCGAGCAGTGGAACTCGTCGACCATGATGTCGGCGCCGGTGAGGTCGACCGAGGTGATCTCCTTGCAGTTCACGCAGACGGCCGGCATGAACCGCTTGCGCGGATCGTTGGCGCTGACACCCCATTGGACGTTGTCGGCCGTATACCCGCACTCGCGACAGACGAAGTGGTGTACTCTCCCATGCCGGAAGCCCTCTTTTGGAAGTCGATGGTTCTCGCCACACGTGCCCGGCCTAGGTATCGGCAGTATCGTCCGAGCTATTGAGGGCAGGGACGGACCCAAAGCCCGGGCTTTGATTAGTCTTCGAGGCCGGTGGTATATACTTACGCGGACAAACACGGACAATCAGGAGGCGAAGGCTTTCGAGAAGTGGGGCGCGATCGCCCACTTTTGTTTTGTGGAGATGAGTGAGCGCGACCGTGAGCTAGTGACCGAGATCGAGACGACCCTCGCGGGGCAGTTCCCCGAGCTCGAGGTCGTCGACGTCGACGTACAGGGTGGCCGCGGTGCGCGTCTACGGTCTATGTCGATCATCCCCAGGGCGTCGACCTTGCCTTGTGCGAGGCCGTGGCGCATGCCCTCGACGATCTGCGTAGCCGCTATGCGCTCGATGTCTCGTCGCCTGGTCTCGACCGACCGCTGCGCACGCCCGCTCACTTCGAGCGCGCCAGGGGCGCGAGAGTGTATGTGAAGACCGAACCCCGCCTCGCAGGGCGAGCGGTCTTCAGGGGCCGGCTCACGCAAGCCGGTCCTACCGTCGTCACGCTGACGCTCGATGAGGGCGCGGCGGTCGATATCCCGTTCCAAACGATTGCGAAGGCCCACGCGAAGACCTTCGAATTCGACGACAACGGAGGGCACCAGTGAGTAGAGAAATCATCGAAGCTCTACGACAGATCGAAAAGGAGAAGGGCATCAGCGCCGAGACGCTGCTGAGCGCGCTCGAAGACGCGTTGCACTCCGCCTACCGCAAGACCCCCGATGCCGTCGAGAC
>CAVWIH010000017.1:0-118077 GCA_963755025.1 uncultured Actinomycetes bacterium | reverse complement strand
GAGCTGCGCAACCGCCTCGACCACGCCCAGCAGGAGCTCATTCACTACGCGGGCGGCTTCTTTGGCTACGCCTTGCTCGACCACGTGGTCGACGGCTACTTTGTGGCGGTCGACGAGCTGCAGGACCGGGTAGAGACGCTCGAAGAGCGACTGGTGTACGGCCCGCAGGCCTCGACCGGCACCGGACTCGAAGAAGCCTTTGAGGCGCGATGCGACGTCATTTTGTTTCGGCGCGCGGTGGCTCCGCTGCGCGAGGTGCTGAACGTGCTCATGCGCCGCGACGAAGCCGTGCTGGCCGCCGAGCTCGACGACTACGTGCGCGACCTCTACGACCACGTGGTGCGCATAGCCGAAGACCTGGACACGGCGCACGACCTGATCTCGGCGGCGCTCGAGGCGCACCTGTCGGTGGTCTCGAACTCGATGAACGAGGTAGTGCTGAAGGTGAGCGCCTGGGCGGCCATCATTGCCCTGCCCACGGTGATCGCCAGCATTTACGGCATGAACTTTGTGCGCATGCCGGAGCTGCAACTGGCACTTTGGCTACCCCTACGCCCTGGGCCTGATGCTGGCCAGCGCCGTTGCCCTGTACGCGTCGTTCAAGCGCCGCCACTGGCTCTGACAGGAAGGGCGGCGCGGCCGGAGCGGCGAGGCGAACGGTGTGCGAGCCGGCCGGGTGACCCTTTGCGACGCCGCGCCCTTCTGGCGCGACACGGACCCCGTGCCCCGGGCCTACTCCGCGACGATGGGCAGCGTGAGCACCTGCCCCGGGCGGATGTCGGCGGAGGCCAGGTGGTTGCGGCGTTCGACGCGGAAGACGAGCTCGCGAGGGTCGTGGTTGCCCGGGTACGCCCTGCCGACGACGCTCCAGAGCGTGTCGCCGGCGCGCACCACGTAGGTGTGCTCGGTGAAGGCGGCCGGGTTGCTGGAGGCGTTGGCGATGCGCGTGCCCACCCAGACCGAGGCCACGACGACGGCCACCACGACGAGGACGAGCAGCGCCAGCCGGCTGAGGCCGCGCAGACGGCGGCGACGCGCGGCCGCGTGCCGCCGCCGTTCGGGGGGGTACCGTCTGCGCGCCTGGGCCGCCGGCTCCCGGGCGGGAGCGACGGCGCCGTTCGAGGGGCCGAGGGCCCGACCTATGCGGCTCGGTGCGTCGGTCATGACCATCGGCCCCCCGGTGTGAAACTTGTTCGGTGGCGAGTTCGGCGCCGCAGTCGCGGCACGTGACGACGAGGCACTCGCCGGCGGCGGCAGGGCCGCCGGGGGCGTTGACCCAGAGGTCGCGCGAGCCGCACCACACACACGAGCCGCCCGCCTGATTGCGGACCAGCACGACGAGTTCGTCGACCGTGTCGGCGAGCGTGCGGACGGGTGTGGCTACGGCGACGAGGCTCATAGCCTGCGCAGCACCCCCACGACCCGGCCGACGAGATCGACGTCGGTCAGGATGATGGGTTCGTAGAGGTCGTTGGCGGGCTGCAGGCGGATGCGGCCCTGCTCGCGGTAGAAGCGCTTGGTGGTGGCTTCGTCGCCGACCAGCGCCACCACGATGTCGCCGTTGTCGGCGGTCGCCTGGCGATGGACCACGATGAGGTCGTCGTTGTGGATGCCCGCGTCGATCATGGAGTCGCCTTCGACGCGCAGCAGGAAGTCGTCGTCGCTGCGACGCAGCAGGGCGGGGACTTCGATGTAATCCTCGACGTTCTGCTCGGCGAGGATGGGCACGCCGGCGGCGACCTGGCCGACCAGCGGCAGGGGCCGCAAGGGCCGCGGCCCGTCGACCAGCTCGAGCGCCCGCGGCTTGCTGGGGTCGCGGCGGATGAAGCCGAGCCGTTCGAGGTTGCCGAGATGCACATGGACCGTGGAAGGCGACGACAGCTCGAGCTCGCCGCCGATCTCGCGCACCGTGGGCGGATAGCCGTTGGCGTGCGTGAACTCGCGGATGAAGCGAAGCACCTGTTCCTGTCGTGCGGTGAGACCAGTCACGCCCTCTCCCTTGTCTCGAACGTGTGTTCGTACGGACTCTAGGTCTGAACACATGTTCGTGTCAAGTGGCATGCTACAGAGGGGGTCGGACGGAAAAACGTCACGCACAGGATGGGCGCGCGCCCGCCGGTCGCACGGGGTCGCCGGGCCGCTGCGCGGACCGACGACCCCGGCGGCGTTCGCACGGTGACTGAGGCCGCCGGGCGGCCCGCCGTCGACGCTCAGCCGTGCGCGACTTCGTCGCGCCAGTCTCCTGCGAGAGGAGGTTGTCGAGGATGCGGGCGTCGAGCACCTGGGCGCGGGTGAGCTGCGGCGCGGCCAGCACCTCGCGGGCGAGGGCGGTCAGAGCGTCCTCGGGCAGCAGCCCCACGACCTCGCTCTCGCGCACCGTGGCCCCCGCGGCGGCGGCGCGGCTGCGCACCGCCTCGAAGGCGGTGAGCACCGACGTGCGGCGGTAGTCGGTGAGGTTCATCGAGACCTGCACGCCGTCGTCGAGGGCGAGGCCCATCGCCTTGACGCAGGGCAGCCCGCCGTCGCGCTCGCGGATCTCGCGGGCGATGCGCCGCGCCAGCTCGAGGTCGGTCGAGTCCAGGTTGACGTTGTAGGCGATCAACGCGGGCCGTGCGCCGATGGCCACGGCGCCGGCTTGCGGATGCACCGCGGCGGGCCCTTCGTCGGGGGCGCGCGACGGGTCGCGGCGATCGGCCTCGCGCAGGCCCTCGAACTCGCCGCGACGCACGTCGGCCAGGTTGCGCCGCTCGGGGCGGCGCGCGGCGTCTTCGTAGAAGTAGACGGGGATGGCGAGCTCGGCGCCGACCCGGGCGCCGAGCCTGTGGGCCGCTTCGACGCAGGCCGCCATGTCGTCGGCGCGCACCGGCACGAACGGCACCACGTCGGTGGCGCCGAAGCGCGGGTGGGCGCCCTCGTGGCGGGTGAGGTCGATGAGGCGGGCGGCGGCGGCGATGGCGCGAAAGGCGCCCTCCTGCGCCGCCGCGGCCTCGCCCACGAAGGTGATCACGCAGCGGTTGTGGTGCGCGTCGCTCTGCGTGTCGAGCAGCGTGACCCCCGGCGTGGCGGCGATCACGCCGGCGATCTCGGCGACGACCTCGGGCCGGCGGCCCTCGGAGAAATTGGGGACACACTCGACGAGCGTCACGACGGCTCCTTGTCGGAGTAGCAGGGCACGCCGCGGCGCGCCACGGCGCAGCCGGCGGCGACGACCACGGCCGCCAGGTTCACGCCAAAGTGATAGGGCAGCTCGTGGCGGCTGTCGGCGTCGAGCACGAGCAGGTCGCACGACTTGCCCACCTCGAGGCTGCCGACCTCGTCGCGCAGGCCGATGCGCCGCGGCGCCGCCCAGCGTGGCGGCGCGCAGCGCCTGGGCCGGCGTCAAGCGCATCTCCTGGCAGGCCAGGGCGATCGATCTGCTGCATGTTCTCGCAGTAGCAGGTGCCGGGGTTGAAGTCGGTGGCCAGGGCCACCTCGAGCCCGCCGGCGAGCATCTCGCGCGCGGGCGCGTAGGCCTGATGAAGCGTGAAGCTGGTGCCGGGCAGCACGACGGCCACGACGCCGGCGGCGCGCAGCGCGGCGATCTCTTCGAAGGTGGCGTGCACGAGGTGGTCGGCCGAGACGCAGCCGAGCTCGGCGGCCAGCAGGCCGCCGCCCGAGCGGGCGAGCTCGTCGGCGTGGATCTTGAGGCCGAATCCCAAGCTCTTCCCCGCCTTCAGCACGCGCCGCGACTGGGGCACGGTGAAGGCGCCCTCGTCGCAGAAGACGTCGACGAAGTCGGCGCGGCCGCGCAGCGCCGGCAGCATCTCGTCGCAGACGAGGTCGATGAACTCGTCGTCGCGGCCGCCGAGCTCGGCCGGCGTGAAGTGCGCCCCGAGCAGGGTGAGGCGGCGGCGGGTCGGATGACCCGCCGCCGCCGCCGCCAGCATCTTCGCCTCTTGCTCGGTGGAGAGCCCGTAGCCGCTCTTGACCTCGAGGCTGGTGGTGCCGTGGGCGAGGAACGAGTCGAGGCGCTCGCGGGTGGTCGCGGCGAGCTCGTCGAGGCTCGCCGCGCGCGTCGCCGCGACGGTCGCGTTGATGCCGCCGCCCGAGGTCAGGATGGTGGCGTAGCTCACGCCGCCCAGGCGAGCCGCGTACTCGTTGGCGCGCGAGCCGGCGAACACGGCGTGAGTATGGGCGTCGACGAAGCCGGGCAGCACGCAGGCGCCGGCGGCGTCGAGCTCGGCGCCGCCGTCGAGCAGCTCGACGGCCGCGCCGAGCTGCGCCTCGCGGCCCACCCAGACGATGCGCCCGTCGCGCGCCGCGAGGGCGCCGTCGCACAGCACGCCGAGGCCGTCGTCGTCGGCCACGGGGTCGGCCCCGGCGGCCGTCACGGCCGCCGGGGCGAGCGTCACGAGCTCGCCCACGCGGCGCACGACGAAGTCGGCCTGCACCCGCGAGTCGCCCGACGGCCCGCCGCGCCCCGGCTCGAAGCCCTGGGCGGCCGTACCCTCGCTCACTGTCCCGCCATGGGCACGTCGACGCCGAGCTCGGCGGCGGCGGCGATGGCTTCGGGGTAACCGGCGTCGACGTGGCGCATGACGCCCGTGCCGGGGTCGGTGGTGAGCACGCGGTGCACGCGCTCGGCCATCATGTCGGAGCCGTCGGCCACCACGACCATGCCGGCGTGCATCGACTTGCCTATGCCCACGCCGCCGCCGTTGTGGAAGCTCACCCACGAGGCGCCGGCCGCGGTGTTCAGCAGGGCGTTCAGGATGGGCCAGTCGGCGATCGCGTCGGAGCCGTCGCGCATGGCCTCGGTCTCGCGGTACGGCGAGGCGACAGAGCCCGAGTCGAGGTGGTCGCGGCCGATCACGATGGGCGCTTTGACCTCGCCGTCGGCGACGAGGCGGTTGAAGACCTCGCCCATCTTGGCGCGCTCGCCGTACTCGAGCCAGCAGATACGGCAGGGCAGGCCCTGGAAGTGGACCTTCTCGGCGGCCATGCGGATCCAGCGGGTGACCATCTCGTTGTCGGGGAAGGTCTCGAGCACGGCGCGGTCGGTGCGCGCGATGTCGGTGGGGTCGCCCGACAGCGCCGCCCAGCGGAAGGGCCCGTTGCCGCGGCAGAACAGCGGCCTGATGTAGAGCGGCACGAAGCCCTGGAAGGAGAAGGCGTCGGCGTAGCCGGCGGCCTTGGCCTCGCCGCGGATGTTGTTGCCGTAGTCGAAGACGTTGGCGCCCGCCTTCTGCAGGGCGACCATGGCCTCGACGTGCACGACGATCGAGGCGACCGCGCGCCGCGTGTACTCGGCGGGATCGGCGCGGCGCAGCTCGAGCGCCTCGCCCAGGGTCATGCCGTTGGGCACGTAGCCGTTCAGGGTGTCGTGAGCCGAGGTCTGGTCGGTGACCAGGTCGGGCACGACGCCGCGCCGCACGAGCTCGGGGTAGACGTCGGCGGCGTTGCCCAGCAGGCCGATCGAGAGCGGCTTGCGACCGTTGGTGGCGGCCGCGGCCCAGCGCAAGGCCTCGTCGAGCGACTCGGTCGAGCAGTCGACGTAGCCGGTCTCGAGGCGGCGCTTGATGCGCACGGGGTCGACCTCGACGCACAGCGCCACGCCGCCCGCCATGGTCACCGCCAGCGGTTGCGCGCCGCCCATGCCGCCGAGGCCGGCGGTGAGCACGAGCCGACCCGAAAGGTCGGCCCCCGCGCCGTAGTGGATCTCGGCCGCCGAAGCGAAGGTCTGATAGGTGCCCTGCAGGATGCCCTGCGTGCCGATGTAGATCCACGAGCCGGCCGTCATCTGGCCGTACATCGTGAGGCCCAGCGCGTCCAGGCGGCGGAACTCGTCCCAGTTGTCCCAGTCGCCCACCAGGTTGGCGTTGGCGATGAGCACGCGCGGCGCCCACTCGTGGGTCTGGAACACGCCGACCGGCTTGCCCGACTGCACGAGCAGGGTCTCGTCGTTCTCGAGGCGTTTGAGGGTGGCGACGATGGCATCGAAGGCCTCCCACGTGCGCGCCGCCTTGCCGGCCCCGCCGTAGACGACGAGGTCCTGGGGACGCTCGGCGACCTCGGGGTCGAGGTTGTTCATCAGCATGCGCATCGCGCCTTCTTGCTGCCAGCTCTTGCAGCTCAACTGCGTGCCTCGCGGCGCACGCACGACGCGGTCAGATCCGACGGCGCTCATGGCGACCTCCAGTCGTTCGGAAACAGCTCGTGACCAGGGGCGCGCGCGACCGCGCGCGCCCTCGTTCCATCCTGTGCGTAAGGATATACCTGCGACCGGGAACGGGCGCCCCGCGCACCCGGCCCGCGGGCGAGCGCAAGCCGCTCCGGCGAGACTCGTTCGTAAAGGACGGCTCGAACGGTTTGTGCCAGGGAGCGCTAGCGACCGCTGGTCGACGGCATGACTTTGACGCGGTGCGACACGGACACGGGCCCGAGCGGCAGCACGACGCGGCCGTAGACCTCGTTCCAGATCTGCGCGACGGCGCCGTAGACGGCCGACAGGCCCACGAACACGCCCTCCCACCCGGCGACCTTGCCGAGCGTGGCGTTGCCCGTCCAGGCCGAGAGGGCGAGCAGCACGAAGAGGACCGTGAGACTGCCGAAGACCACCTGCAGCGACACGGTGATGCGCAGCGTCGCCACGAACATGAGGCCGGTGAACACACCCCAGGCGAGCAGGTACCAGCCGACGGCCGTCGTGGTCGGCGGCGCGATGCCCATCCACCTGGGGAACACGAGCATGCCCACGAACGACAGCCAGAACAGGCCGTACGAGGCAAAAGCCGTGGCCCCGAAGACGTTGTTCTTCTTGTACTCCTGCAGGGCCACGACGACCTGGGCGAGGCCGCCGTAGAACACGGCCATGGCGAGGATCATGGTGTTCATGCCGAACAGGCCGGCGTTGCTCAGGTTGAGCAGCACGGTGGTGATGCCGAACGCCATGAGCCCCAACGGCGCCGGATTGGCCACCTTGTCTTTCACCGTGGCGAGCACTTCGCGCTGTGGGTCGGTCATCGGGTATTCCCCCCTCTTCGCCGCGGCGGCGACGAGCGCCCGCGGACTTGTCGCCTGAGGTCGCTTCCAGACCCAGATCGCCTGGGCGTACGCGAGTGCGGCGCGCCCGGCGGCCCGCTTTGTGAGCCAAGGAAGTGATATCACACGCGGCGCGGCCGGTGCGGCCGGCGCCGTTCTGCGCCGCGCCGACGGCGCCCCGTTTGCGGCGGTTTGCGGCTAAAGTCAGGTGGCCGCGCTGCCGATACCCACCTACACTGGGACCAGACGCATTCGGCGAACGCCTGTCGCGCCAGCCGAACAGCGGGGTCGATCTGGTGGGGATCACCCAGAAAGGACACCGACATGCAGCACTTGACCGGTAAGTACCCAAAGCTCGCCATGATCGCCTTGATCGTGTGCATCGCCGTGGCCAGCGGAGCCGCCAAGAAGTGGAGCTAGCAGCTCGGCCGCACGCGCACGCCCGTTCACGCAAAAGAGAGGGATCATGAGATCGTTGCTCTACAACCGTGTCGTCATAGCGCTTGCCCTGGTCGTCGCGCTGGCCGTTGCCAGCGGCGCCTGGTGGAAGTGGGACTGACCGCCCGGCGACTGCCCAACGACCGCACCTCGAGCAGCGCAAAGCAGCACTGAAGAGCAGTGACCGACCAGCCCACTCCCGGGGTTCCTGTAGCCGCACCGCGCGTGTCGCCAGCGGTGGCAACATACATCTGCATCGTGGCCGTCTCGGCCGCGGTGCTCGTGGCCGCGACCGCCGGCACCTTCCCGCCCGACCACTGGATCGACCTCATCATCTTCCTGGCCGCGGCGGTCACGAGCGAACGCTGGGCGGTGGCGTCGAGCCTCGAAGGCAGCATGTCGCTGTCGCTCACGGTCGGCTTTGCCGCCGCCATCCTTTACGGCCCGGCCTTCGCCGGCATCATCGCCATCGGCGGCGTGGTCATCAGCGACCTCATCATCTCGCACCGCCACTGGACGCGCGTCGTCTTCAACGCCGGCCAGCTCACCCTGTCGGCCGGCTTCGCGGCGCTCGTCTACCGGCTGCTCGCCGTGCCGGGGCCCGTCGACTTAAGCCGCGACGCCCTCGCCATCCTGGTCGCGGCGGTCGTCTTTCTGCTGGTCAACGACACCCTGGTCACCGTCGTCATCAGCCTCTCAGGCCGCTCGTTCTTTCACGAATGGACGGCCTCGTTCCGCGAGATGGGCGTGCTCTACGTCTCCATGGCGCCGCTCGGCGCGCTGCTGGCCTTCGCCTATCAGGACAGCCGCTGGAACATCCTCTACTTTCCGTTCCTCATCCTCGTCATCTACAACGGCTTCAAGCTCTACGCGAACCTGCAGACCGAGACCGACAACGCCCTGGTGCTGCTGGCCGACACCGTCGACAAGCGCGACGAGTACACCTTCCAGCACTCGCGGCGCGTCGCCGAGTACGCTGGCGAGATCGCCCGGGCGCTCGACCTGCCGCGCAAAGAGATCGACCTGGTGATCTCGGCGGCGCGCGTGCACGACCTCGGCAAGATCGCCACCGACAACCGCATCCTCTACAAGCAGGCGTCGCTGACCGACGACGAACGTAAGGCGATCATCGCCCACCCCGCCGACGGCAGCGAGCTCGCCGGTCAGTTCAGCATGTATCGCAAGGGACGCGACTACATACGCCACCACCACGAACGCTGGGACGGCCGCGGCTACCCCGACGGCCTGGCCGGCACCCACATCCCGCTCGGCGCGCGCATCATCACCGTGGCCGACGCCTACGACGCCATGACCTCCGACCGCCCGTACCGCGCGGCGCTGTCGCCCGAGATCGCCCTCACCGAGCTGCGCCGCGGCGCCGGCCGGCAGTTCGACCCCGATCTCGTCGACACGTTCGTCGGCGTCTATCGCGGCGACGCGCAGCGCCACCTGGTCGTCCTTCCCACCGTCGTCGCCAAGACGCCGTGCTAGTGCTCGTCGCCGCCGTCGTCGGCGGGCTCGTGGGCGGCCTGCTGCTGGGCGGCAACCTCGCCAACCTCGAGCGCCTCGCGCTGCGCCTGCCCTGGCTGGTGGTGATCGCCCTGGGGCTGCAGATCGTCGCCTTCTCACCGCTCGCCGGTCCGCTGCCGGGCGGCTCGCCGGTCGTCATGCACATCGCCTCGTACGGCTTCCTGCTCGTCTTCGTCGCGGTCAACCTGCCGCGCCCGCCGGTCATGCTGTTCGGGCTCGGCGTGCTGCTGAACGCGGTCACCATCGTCGTCAATCGCGGCTACATGCCGGCGCGAGCCGCGGCCATGCGCACGGCCGGCCTGCCGGTGTCGGCGCACCCCCACAACAACTCGGTGCTCGACGGCGCGCACACCCACCTCTGGTTCCTGGGCGACGTGGTGGGCGTGCCGCACTGGCTGCCCCTGGCCAACGTCTTCAGCCTCGGCGACGTGCTCATCGCCATCGGCCTCGCCTGGCTGGTCGCCGTGACCATGCGCGATCCCGCGCCGCTCCCCGACGCGGCGCCCGTCACGGAGTAGGCCATCTGTCTATAATGGCTCGGATGGCACAGACCGCGAAGTCCAGCGAGGCGCCTGCCCCGCCCCACGACCACCCCGACCGCACGCACGACGGCGCGGCCCCGCGCCGCTTCGAGCGCGCGCCCAGCGTCGTCATCACGCTCGTGCTCCTCGTGCTCATCGCCTCGGCCACCGTGCGTCTCTACGAGCTGCAGCGGCCCAACACCCTCGTCTTCGACGAGACCTACTACGCGCGCGACGCGCACACCATCCTGCACGGCTATCTCGGCCCCACGACGTATTACCCGTGGGAGCCCGGCAAAGAGATCTCCTGGCCCCACCCCGAGTACGGCAAGTACGCCATCGCCGTCGGCGAAGCGGGCTTCGGCGACACCTCGTTCGGCTGGCGCATCATGTCGGCGATCGCCGGCGTGGGGTTGCTCGCCCTGATCTATCCGATCGGCCGCCGGCTGGGCCTGGCGCCCGTCTGGGCGCTGCTCGGTCTGGTGCTGGCGGCCTCCGACTTTCTGGGCATCGTGCAGTCGCGCATCGCCACTCTCGACATCTTCATCGCCGTCTGGTCGGTGCTCTGCATCTACCTCGCCCTGCGCTACGTGCAGAGCGGCCACCGTCTGCGCTGGCTCCTGCTGTGCGGGGTCGCCGGCGGGCTCGCCCTGGGCACCAAGTGGTCGGGCGGCTTCGCCTGCGTGGCGGCCCTGGCCATCATCCTGCTCTACCGGCGGCCGCTCGTGGCAGGAGCCGCCGGGCGCCCTGGCGTGGCACGCCCTGCGCGACGCCGTGGCGCCCGCGCTGGCGCTCGTCGTGCTGCCCGTCGCGCTCTACGTGGCGAGCTACGCCGACTACTTCACCAAGGGCCACCACACCCTGTCGCAGTGGTGGGCCCTGCAGCACGAGATGTGGTGGTTCAACGAGAACCTGCACGCCACCCACACCTACGCCTCAAAGTCCTACACCTGGATCTTCGACTACCGGCCGGTCTGGTACTACTACGAGCAGGTGCACGGCGCCGTGCACGGCATCATCTCGATCGGCAACCCGCTGCTCTGGTGGGCCTCGGTGCCGGCGCTCGTCGCCCTCGTGGTGCTGGCGATCGTGCGGCGCGACCGCGAGCTCGCGCTGCTGCCGCTGATCGTCGCCCTGCTCTACCTGCCGTGGTTCTCAGCCTCGCGCACCTCGTTCATGTACTACATGACGCCGGTGGCGCCGTTCATGGCCCTGGCGGTCGCCATGGCGCTGCGCGAGCTCTCGCGCGCCCGCCTGCCGGGCTGGCAGTGGGCGGCGGGCTGCTACGCCGCCGCCGCCGCGGTCACCGCCCTGCTGTGGTACCAGATCGGCCAGGCGGCCGCCTGGCTGTTCTGGCGCGACCCGTCGCTGGTCTCGCCGGCGTTCGCCTGGGCCGTGCTCGTCGTGGCGCTCGCCGTCGTGCTGTTCGCCGTGGTGCTGCTCATCGTGTGGCCCCGCGCCCGCGGCCTGTGGCCCTACTTCACCTGGATCTACGCCGGAGCGGTCACCGGCGTCTGCCTGGCCTTCCTGCCGATCCTCATCGACCTGAGCATCTCGACCACGCACTTCTACCACCTCATGTGGTTCCGCAACTGGATCTGATGACCGTCGCGGCCCCGGCTCGCCGCAGCACCGCACCGAGGGTGGTCCTCGTGCTCGTGCTGCTCGTCGTGGCGCTGTCGGCGGCGGCCCGGGTGGTCTCGCTCGACGCCTTCCCCACGCTCGTCTTCGACGAGCACTACTACGTGCACGACGCGCGCGCCGTCGTGCACGGCGACATCGGACCGCGGGCGCCGTCGCCGTGGAAGCCCGGCGACAGCCTCTCGCTGGCCCACCCGCCGCTGGGCACCCTCTCGATCGCCGCCGGCATCGCGTTGCTGGGCGACGATCCCTGGGGCTGGCGCGTGCCGTCGGCCCTCGCCGGCACCCTGCTGATCGCGCTCGTCTACCCGCTGGCTCGCCGCCTGCGCCTGTCTCCGCCCTGGGCGCTCGCCGCCCTGGTGCTGGCCGCCTCGGACACCATGCTCATCACCGAGTCGCGCATCGGCGTGCTCGACCCCTTCGTCGCGCTCTGGTCGGCCGTCTGCATCTACTGCGCCCTGCGCTACGTGCAGTCCGGCAGGGCGACGCGCTGGCTCGCGCTCTGCGGACTCACCGGGGGCCTGGCGCTCGCCAGCAAGTGGTCGGGAGCCCTCGCCCTGCTGGGCGCCGTGGCCATCGTGGCGTTCGACCGGGTGCGTGCGCGGCGCGCCGGCCGCGCGGCCGGCGCGGGGGCCGACGATCGCCCCACACGCGCCGCCGCGGGCGCCGGCCGCGCGGCCGGCGCGGTTCGTGGCGCCACGCTTGCCCGCGCCGCCGTCTGGCTCGTCGTGGCGCCCCTGCTGGTCTACGTGGCGAGCTACGCCGACTACTTCGCCAGCGGCCACACGGTGCGCCAGTGGCTGCACCTGCAGGGCTACATGGCGAGCTTCAACTGGAACGTGTCGGGCACCTCGAGCATGTCTTCGCGACCGCTCACCTGGATCTTCGACGCCACGCCGATCTGGTACCGCTGGCAGCTTTCGCCGCACGGCGTGCTGGGGCTGATCGCCATCGGCAACCCGCTGCTGTTCTGGGGCGCGATCGCCGCCTTCGTCTGGCTCGCCTGGGTGGCGGTGCGGCGCCGCGACCCGAACCTGGCGGCGGCGCCCGCGCTGGTCGCCGTGCTCTACCTGCCCTGGCTGGCCACGAGCCGCCAGTCGTACATCTACTACCTCACGCCGGCCATCCCGTTCCTGGCCATCCTCGTGGCCGTGGCGCTGGCGCGCCTGGCCGGGCCGCGGCCGCTGGGCCGCCGCTGGGCGACGCTCTGCGTGGCCGTCGGCGCCGCCACCGTGGGCGCGGCGGCGGGCGGCACGCCCGCGGTGCGGCTGGCGGCCCTCGCCGCCCTCGCGGCCTTCGCGGTCGTGGTCTGGGCGCGCGACCGGGCGGCGCGAACGGGCGGCGGGCTCGCGGGCGCCCGCCCCGGCGCGCTCACGACCCCCGCGGCAAGCGCCGGCTCGACTGCCGGCTCAGGTACCCGGGGCGGCGCCGGTGCGATCGTCGCCTGGACCTACGTCGGCGCCGTCGTCGGGCTGGCCCTGGCCTGGCTGCCCTTCGTCGTGTCGCAGTCGTGGTCGTTCGCCTACTACGCCCGCCTCGCCTGGTTCACGGCGTGGCGCTAGGAGCCCAGCGCCCCAGGAGCTCAGCGCCGCCGGCGCGGCGGCGACCCCTCAGCCGATCAGCGCCGCCATGACGGCCTTCTGGGCGTGCAGGCGGTTCTCGGCCTGGTCGAAGACGACCGACTGCGGGCTGTAGAGCGCCGCCTCGGTGATCTCCTCGCCCCAGTGCGCCGGCAGGCAGTGCATGACGTGCACCTGGGGGCCGGCCAGCGCCAGCAGCTCGTCGTTGACCTGGTAGTCGCGCAGGGCGGCGAGGCGCACGTCGTGCTCGGACTCCTGGCCCATGCTGGTGAAGGTGTCGGTGTAGATCACGTCGGCGCCCTTGACGGCGGCGTGTAGGTCGCTCGTGAGCTCGATCGTGGCGCCGGTCTCGCTGGCGTCGGCGCGGGCGCGGGCGATGACGTCGGCGTCGGGGCGAAAGTCGTCGGGCGTGCAGATGACCACGTGCATGCCGGTCTTGGCGCCGACCTCGGCCAGCGAGTGGGCCACGTTGTTGCCGTCGCCCGAGTAGACCAGCTTGCGGCCCTCGAGCCCGCCGCAGTGCTCCCTGACGGTGAGCGCGTCGGCCATCGCCTGGCAGGGATGATGGTCGTCGGTCAGGCCGTTGATGATGGGCACCGTGGCGCTGGCCGCCAGGTCGACCACGTCGGCCTGGGCGTAGGTGCGGATCATGATGCCGTCGAGGTAGCGCGAGAGCACATTGCCGGTGTCCTTCATGGTCTCGCCGATGCGCAGCTGGATGTCGTTGGCGTTCAGGTAGAGCGGCTGGGCGCCGAGCTGGGCGATGCCCACCTCGAACGAGATGCGCGTGCGCGTCGAGGTCTTGGTGAAGATCATGCCGACGGCCTTGCCCGCCAGCACGGCGTGCGCCACGCCCGCCTTCTGGGCGGCCTTGAGCTCGACCGCCAGGTCGAGCAGCGCGCCGACCTCGTCGGGCGCGTAGTCGTGCACGGTGAGGAAGTCACGGCCGGTGAGGCCCAGCCTGGTGATGCGGTCCTGCAACGCGGTCATGCGGCCTCCTTCGTTTATAGGTGTCCGAGAGCTGTTCGTGGAACGGGGGGCGGGCCGCCTTTGGCGGCCCGCCCCCCGTCGACTGACACGAGATGGTAGCAGATGGTTCGGGTGAGCGTCAGATGAACTTGCGCTCGCGCAGGACGTCTTCGAGGGTCGGATGACCGATCTCCTGCAGGTCGTAGCCCACCTGCACGGCTGGCAGTTTGATGTTGACGATACGGCGCAGGTCCATCGGCGTGCCGATCACGACCACGTCGGCGCCCGAAGCGTTGATGGTCGTCTCGAGGTCGTTCAGCTGCTGCGCGGAGTAGCCCATGGCGGGCAGCAGCGTGCCGATGTTGGGGTACTTCTCGAAGGTCGCCTTGATCTCGCCCGTGGCGAACGGCCGCGGGTCGATGAACTCGGCCGCGCCGAGCTGACGGGCGGCCACCATGCCGGCGCCGTACTTCATCTCGCCGTGGGTGAGCGTGGGGCCGTCTTCGACCACGAGGACGCGCTTGCCGCGGATCAGCTCGGGCTTGTCGACAGTGACCGGCGAGGCGCCCATGATGATCTGCACGTTGGGGTTGACCGAACGCACGGCGGCGAGCTCGGCTTCGATGCCGGCCCTGTCGGCCGAGTCGATCTTGTTCATGACGACGACGTCGGCCAGGCGCATGTTGACCTCGCCGGGGTAGTAGACGAGGCCGTTGCCCGGGCGATGCGGGTCGGCGACGGTGATGTAGAGGTCGGCCTTGTAGAAGCTGTAGTCGTTGTTGCCGCCGTCCCAGAGGATGATGTCGGCCTCTTTTTCGGCCTCGCGCACGATCGCTTCGTAGTCGACGCCGGCGTAGATGACGTTGCCGGCCACGACGTGCGGCTCGTACTCTTCCATCTCTTCGATCGTGCACTCGTGCTTGGCGAGGTCTTCGACCGTGGCGAAGCGCTGCACGCGCTGCTTGACGAGGTCGCCGTAGGGCATGGGGTGGCGGATCGAGACGACCTTCTTGCCGGCCTCGCGCAGCATGGTCTGGATCTTGCGGGTGGTCTGGCTCTTGCCGGCGCCGGTGCGTACGGCGCACACGGCGATGACCGGCTTGGTCGACCTCACCATCGTGTGGTCGGGACCCATCAGGCGGAAGTCGCAGCCCAGGGCGTTGACCAGCGCCGAACGGTGCATGAGGTACTCGTAGGGCACGTCGGAGTAGGCAAAGACGACCTGCTCGGGACGGTGCTTCTTGACGAGCTCGGCGAGCTCGGACTCGTCGTGGATCGGGATGCCGTTCGGGTAGAGCTTGCCGGCGAGCTCGGCCGGGTACTTGCGGTCGTTGATGTAGGGGATCTGCGTGGCGGTGAAGGCCACCACTTCGTAGTGCTCGTTGTCGCGGAAGTAGGTGTTGAAGTTGTGGAAGTCGCGGCCCGCGGCTCCCATGATCAGGACCCTGGTTCTGTCTGCCATGCTCACTCCTCGCTAAGTGATGGGGGTACTCCGCGCCACGATCTTGGGCGTCAGGCCGGCGGAGTGGACAAACGCGGTGTCGACGTACGGCGACGTGCTCAACTGCAACGTCGCGCCGTAGCCGGGTACGAAGCTGAAGGTCTCTCCCAGGCGCGGCGGCGGTTCGACCGCCTCGACGTCGAGGATGAGGTGGTCGCTCGAGGCGCCCAGCACCTCGACGCGCGGGTCGCACGGCACGAGCCCTTCGGCGGGCGCGTCCTGGCGGCCCAGGGCGCAGATGGCGCGCCGCCGCTCGCCGCGGTCGACGAAGGTGGGGCGGTTGCCGAAGGCGTCCTGGGCGGTCTCGCCGACGGGCATGCTGGGCTTGACCTTGCACTCGATCACCGGCGCCGCGACGACGAAGGCGTCGGTGTGCAGGCCGAGAGTGGGCTCGCGGGTGAGGGTGTCGACGCCCAGCAGGATGGTCTCGCCTATGCGCAGGCTGTTGATGGCCGCGGGCATGTCGCCCGCCACCGTCAGGGCGATGCTGCCCGAGTTGCCGCCTGACACGAAGGCCAGGCGGCGCCCCAGGCGCCGTTCGGTCTGAGCGGCGAGCGCCGCCAGCTCGCCCAGGTTGACGGGCGTCGGACACACGGCGCCGTAGCAGGTGAGGTTCACACCGATGCCGTCGAGCTCGACGTGCTCGAGGCGCTCGACTGAGTCGACGAAGGCGGGCAGGTCGGCCGGCAGCATGCCCTCGCGCAGATCGCCCAGGTCGACCATGGCGATCACGCCGTGACGCCTGCCGGCGCGCGCCGCCGCGGCATCGAGGGCGTGCACGGTCTCGAGCTCGCTCTCGAGCGAGACGTCGGTCAGGCGCACCGTGTCGGCGGCGAGCGCCGGCGGCGGCGAGCGCAGCAGCCAGATGGGCGCCTCGATGCCGGCGTCGCGCAGCCGCGCCGCGTTCTCGAGGCGCGACTCGCCGAGCGCCCGCGCCCCGCCGGCCAGCAGCGCGCGGCCGACCTCGGGGTCGCCGCAGGTGACCTTGGTCACGCCGACCACGTACAGGTCACCGAGCGCGGCCGCGACCCGGCGAGCGTTGTCGGCGATCTTGTCGAGGTCGATGGTGAGCGTCGCGCGAGCGGTCATGGCCCTCCTGCATATTCTTGATACACAAGCTTATGACGGATGACGCCGAAAGCGCAAGCCGGGCGCCGTCGCTCTGCAGCCGCCGGCGTTCGCCGCGCGCCGCTCGCCGCCGGCGCCCCCCGCACCGCCCGCGCGGCTCACGCCTGACAGGAGGGGCACCAGTACGTGGTGCGGTTGTCGTCGCCCTGGCCCCGCAGGCGGATGCGGCTGCCCGCCCCGCAGCGCGGACAGGGCCGGCCGGCGCGCTCGTAGATCGTGCGAAAGCGGTCCTGCCGGCCGTCGGCGGCCGAGCGCTGCATGAGCGGCCGCAGGGCGCGCACGACGGCCAGCGCCTCGGCGTCGCTCACGGCGGCGAGCGGCCGCCACGGGTCGACGCCGGCCGCCCAGCAGCCCTCGGACTTCCAGAAGTTGCCGATGCCGGCCACCGTGTGCTGGTCGAGCAGGGCGTCGCCCAGGGGGCGCGTGGGGTCGTCCTCGCGCAGGCGCCGCAGAAAGCGCGCCTCGTCGAAGGGCGCCGCCGCCACGAGGTCGGGGCCCAGGCCGCGCAGGCGCGGGTCGGAACGCAGCCGGGCTTCGGTGAGCAGCTCGAGCACAGGTCCGTTGAACTGCACGACGTCGTCGTCGCCGCGACCGATCACCAGCCAGGCGGCGTGCGCCGAGCGCGGCCAGCGCTCGCCGCGGGGTAGCACCCGCCAGGCGCCGGTCATGCGCAGGTGGGAGTGAACGGCGAGGCCGCCGCCGAAATGCAGCAGGAGGTGCTTGCCGCGCGCCTCGACCGCCTCGACCGGACGGCCGGCAAGGCGCTCGGGCCAGCGGTCGCGGGCAAAGCGCGGGTGCGGCGTGACGATGCGGTCGGGCACGTGGCCGGTGAGCGCACCGCCCACCTGCCGGGCCGCGTAGTGGATGGTGTCGCCCTCAGGCATCGCCATCCAGCCGCAGGGCCGCGCAGCGGATGCCGCTGTCCTCAGGCATCGCCGCGGTTGAGGGTGAGGCGGCGCGGGCCCGGCCGGAAGCCCAGGTCGAGCAGCGCGCCCCGGCGCGGCGAGGCGATGGCCGGCTCACCGTCGATCTTCTCGATGGCCAGGCGCCTGACCTGCCCCTCGCGCACCGCCGCCGCCAGGGCGGCGAGGGCGTGAGCGACCGCGGCCGGGTCGCGATCGTCGTGGACCCGCAGCGAGTGGCCCCCGGCCTCGACCGAGACGATCGGCAGGCCGCCGACGAGCACGACGTAGGCGCCGGGCCGCCGCGCCGGACCGTGGGCGCTGCTCTCCCCCGTCTCCGGCCACGCCAGCGCCGCGCCGTAGAGCTGGGCGGGGTCGGCAGTGGCCAGCACGACGGCGCGCGCCTCGTCGGACTCGGGCGCGCGCAGGCGCTCGACCGCTCCGGGCAGGGCGAACTGGGCGCCGCCGAGGCCCTCGATGAAGTAGCCGCGCCGCGCCGCGCCGATCGTCTCGAGCGCCGTGAAGGCCGGATAGAGGGCGGCAAAGCCGCCGGCGATGCCCTCGGCGCGCACGAGCTCGCGGGTCACCAGGCCGTGGCGCTCGAGCAGCAGCTCGGCCCAGGCCCGGTTGCGCGCGACTGGGTCGGCGACCGGGGCGAACACCGCCGCGGTCAGCGACCAGCGCCCCTGCACCTGGGGCGCGCGCCGCGGGCGGCGGTGAAAGCGGCCCGAACCGAGCCGGTGGCCGCCGCCCAGCACGGCCGCGTCGAGCCGGCGCGCGCCGGGGACCGCCGCGTCGAGCCGGCGGCCGGCGAGCGCGGGCGCGCCGGGGCGGCCGCCGGCGAGCGCCGCGACGCCGGGCCGCGACACGGCGACCCGGCGCGAGCGCAGCGCGGCGAAGGCGTCGTTGGTCGCCTCGCCGGCCCAGACCAGGTCCCAGAGGGCGTCGCGCAGCTCCTCGGCGCCCAGGTCGGGGTGCTCGAGCAGCAGGTCGGTGAAGAAGCAGGCGCCGGCCCGCAGGCGAGCGCGCACGAGCTCCTGCACGGGACCGTCGGGCGCCGCGACGCGCTCGCCGCGCAGCGGCGGCGGGCCGAGCAGCGGCGCGTCGTCGCGAAAGTACAGGGCGACGCGGCCCGTGCGCCGGCCGGTGGCGCCGGCCCCCACCCAGACGAGCTCGCCGGTCGCGCAGAGCTCGTCGAGCCAGGCCGGCGAGTAGGCGCCCAGGCGCCGCGGCAGCACGTCGTGCTCCCAGAGCTCGGGCGCCAGCGCCAGGCCCTGCAAGGGCGCCAGCACGTCGCGCAGGCGCTCGACGCCGGCGCCGGACGCCCGACGGCGGTCGATGCCCTGCCAAGCGGGAGCAAAGCGCGCCAGCGACTCGCGGCCGACCGGCGCGATCTCGCGGCGCAGCACGGCCAGCGACGCGCGGCGCACGCGGCGCAGCACCTCGGGGTCGCACCACTCTCTCTGCGTGCCCAGGGGGCGCAGTTCGCCGCGCACGAGCTCGCCGCGCTGCTCGAGCGCCTCGAGGGCGGCGCCCGAGTCGACGCCGAAGCGGCGCCGCACGTCGACGCTCTCGAACGGTCCGTGGGTGCGCGCGTAGCGGCGCAGCAGCTCGAGCAGGGCGTCGGACACGTCCTCGAGGAACGCCTCGGGCAGTCCGCCGGGCGGCACGACGCCCAGCGCGTCGCGGTACAGGCCGGCCTCTTCGGCGGCGATCCAGCGCTCTTCGCCGCCGACCCGCACGGCCAGGGCGCGCCGCTGCGCTTCGAGCTGGACGAGCCAGGCGTCGGCGTCGGCGCCCGCGGCCACGCGCTGCGCCGCCTCGGCGGCCGTCAGGTCGCCGACCTGGCGCAGCACGTCGTGCAGGCGGTCGGGGTCGCGCGCCTGGAGCTGCGCGGACCGGCGCTGCAGGTCGTCCTCGACCGCCTCGAGGGCGTCGGGGTCGATCAGCTCGCGCAGCTCCTCCTGGCCGAGCAGCTCGCGCAGCAGATCGCGGTCGAGGGAGAGGGCCACGGCGCGGCGCTCGGCGCTCGGCGTGTCGCCCTCGTACATGTAGGTGGCGACGTAGTCGAACAGCAGCGACGAAGCGAACGGCGACGCGGTCGCCGTCTCCACCTCGACCAGGGAGAGCTCGCGGCGTGTGCAGCCCGCGCAGCACCTCGACGAGGCCGGGCAGGTCGAGCACGTCGCGCAGGCACTCGCGGTAGGTCTCGAGGATGATCGGGAACTGCGGGTAGCGGCGCGCCACCTCGAGCAGCGACTGCGCCTTCAGGCGCTGCTGCCAGAGCGGCGTGCGCCGCCCGGGGTAGGCGCGCGGGATCAGCAGCGCGCGGGCCGCGTTCTCGCGAAAGCGCGCGCCGAACAGGGCGCTGGCGCCGAGCTCGGCGACCACCAGGTCTTCGACCTCGTCGGGTTCCACCAGCACGAGCTCGGCGCCGGGCGCCTCGTCGGCGTCGGGCAGGTGGACGATGATCCCGTCGTCCGACCAGATCGCGTCGGCGTCCAGGCCGAAGCGGTCGCGGATGCGGGCCGTGAGCGCCAGCGCCCAGGCGGCGTGCACGCGGCCACCGAAGGGCGTGAGCACGCAGAGCCGCCAGTCGCCGATCTCGTCGCGAAAGCGCTCGACCACGATGGTGCGGTCTGAGGGCACCACGCGTGTCGCCTCCTGCTGCTCGCGCAGAAAGGCGACCAGGTTGCGCGCCGCACGCTCGTCCAGATCGTAGTCGCGCTGCAGCGTCTCGGGCTCCTGCTCGACGGCCCAGCGCGCGAAGGCGCCGATCGCCGCGCCGAGCTCGCGCGGCCGGCCCACCGAGTCGCCCTTCCAGAACGGCACGGCGCCGGGCACGCCCGGCGCGGGGCTGACCACCACGCGGTCGCGGGTGATCTCCTCGATGCGCCACGAGGTGGCGCCCAGCAGGAACGTCTGCCCGGCGCGGGCCTCGTAGACCATCTCCTCGTCGAGCTCGCCCACGCGGCGGCCGTCGGGCAGGTTCACGCTGAAGAGGCCGCGGTCGGGGATCGTGCCGGCGTTGGCCACCGCCAGGGCGCGGGCGCCGCTGCGCGCCCGGATCGTGCCCTCGAGCCGGTCCCACACGATGCGCGCGCGCAGCTCGCCGAACTCCTGCGAGGGGTAGCGCCCGTCGAGCATGTCGAGCACGTTCTCGAGCTGGCGGCGCTCGAGGTCGGCGTAGGTCCAGGTGCGCCGGAAGAGCTCGTGCAGGGCGTCGACGGCCACGCCCTCGTCGCCTGCCGCGGCGGCGATGGCCACCACCTGCTGGGCGAGCACGTCGAGCGGGTTGCGCGGCACGACCGTCTGCTCGATCAGCCCCTCGCGCATGCGGTGGGCGACCACGGCGCACTCGAGCAGGTCGGCGCGGAACTTGGGGAAGATGCGCCCGTGCGAGACCTCGCCGACGCCGTGGCCGGCGCGGCCGATGCGCTGCAGCCCGCGGGTCACCGACTTGGGCGACTCGACCTGCACGACGAGGTCGATGGCCCCCATGTCGATGCCGAGCTCGAGCGACGAGGTCGCCACCAGGCAGGGCAGCTCGCCGGCCTTGAGCTGGTCCTCGATGACGAGGCGCTCCTCGCGCGCCAGCGAGCCGTGGTGGGCACGGGCGATCTCGCGCGCGGGGCTGCGGCGCGGGTCGGTGGCACCGGCTGCGAGCTCGCCGCCCGCGAGCCCGCCGCCCTCTTCCCCGCGCCCGACGGCCTCGCCGCGCTGCGCGTCGTCGCGCGCCGCGAGGTCGTTCAGGCGCAGGGCGATGCGCTCGGCGGCGCGCCGGTTGTTGACGAAGATGAGGGTCGAGCGGTGCTCGCGCACGAGCTTGAGCAACTCGGGGTAGATCGCCGGCCAGATCGAGCGGCGCGTGGCCTCGCCGCCCGGCACGCTGTCGAGCTCGATCGGCACGTCGGGCTCGACCATCGACTCGACCGGCACGTGGATGCGCAGGTCGAGCGGCTTGCTCACGCCGGCGTCGACGACGGCGCACTCGCCGCGACGGGCCCACCAGAAAGCGGGCGACCTCGTCGAGCGGGCGCTGCGTGGCCGAGAGGCCGATGCGCTGCACGTCGCGACCGGCCTGCTCGACCAGGCGTTCAAGCGTGACCGCCAGGTGCGCGCCCCGCTTGGTCTGCGCCAGGGCGTGGATCTCGTCGACGATGACCCACTCGGTGTCGGCGAACAGCGCCTGGGCCCTGCCGGTGAGCATGAGGTAGAGCGACTCGGGGGTGGTGATGAGCACGTCGGGCGGGTCGCGCAACATGTCGCGGCGCTCGCTCTGCGGCGTGTCGCCGGTGCGCACCCCGACGCGCACGTCGGCGCCGATGCCGCGCAGCGGCGCCTGCAGGTTGCGCTCCACGTCGTAGCCCAGCGCCTTGAGCGGCGAGATATAGACCAGGCGCGGCCCGTGCTTGGCGGCGCCCGGTGCGCGGCCGGTAGGCCGCGGCGCGCCGGCGGCGGCGGCCGACGCCCGGCCGGCGGCGACCGACGCGCGGCCGGCGGCGACCGGCTCGCGAGCGTCGGCGACCGACTCGCGAGCGTCGGCGACCGACTCGCGGCCGTCGGCGACCGACTCGCGGCGGTCGGCGCGCGGCGTCGGTCGGGCCACGAACTGGTCGAGGGCCCACAGAAAGGCGGCCAGCGTCTTGCCCGAGCCGGTCGGAGCCGAGATCAGGGCGTGGCGCCCGCTGGCGATGGCCGGCCAGGCCTGCACTTGGGCCGGCGTGGGCGCGGCGAAGGCGCGCTCGAACCACGCGCGCACCCGCGGGGTGAACGGCTCGAGAGCAGGATGTGAGGAGACCTTGGTCATGTACGACTGTGGATGCCCCGCCGGGCCCCGACCGTCACCCTGCGCCGGACTGTCGCCCCGCGGCGCGCCTCGCCCCTCGCCCCGCGGCGCGCCTCGCCCGTCACCCCGCGGCGCGTCGACGAGGCCGCGGTGGTCGCCCTCATGGCGTCTGTCGCTCGCAGCGCCGTCAGCGCCGCGCCAGCCTGAGCGCCCCGGCCACGAGCAGGCCGGCGCCGGCGATGCTGACGAACAGCACCAGGACAAGGCTGCCCGGCACCGCCCAGCGCACGAACTCGACGACGAACACGACGATCGCCGCAAGGCCGCATGAGGCCACGAGGCGGGCGGGCAGGCGGCGCTTCGTCACGAGGGCGCGCACGGCCAGAAGGACGCAGGATGGCGCTCCCCAAGCCGCTCCCCAAGCCGCGCCCGGAGCCGGGACCGGAGCCGTTACCTGGGCCACGAAGGATGGTAGCGGGGGCGGCGGCCAGGCCGGCGCGAGCGGCGGCCAAGCCGGCGCGGGCGGCCAGGCGGGCGCTGCCGTGGTCGGGCCGGGCGCTGCCGTGGTCTGGCCGGGCGCGACCATGGCCCGGTCGGGGGCCGCCGGCGCGCCGCCGGCGCCACACGACGGGCAGCGCTCGTCGGCCGCGACCGCGGCGCCACAGACCTCGCAGATAGGCACGTTCCCCCTCGTCGTCGCCCGTCGGCGGAGTCTATCATCACGCTCGCCGGAAGGGCTCCGGGAGCGCTCGCCTCGGTCACGCCCTTCCCCGCTGAGACCTCTAGAACGCCAGGCTCGACCTGATGAGCGCGACCACGGCGGCGCCGTCGAAGTGAGCCAGCAGGGCGCCGGCGTCGGCCACGATGTAGTCGCTGTCGAGCAGGCAGCGCGCCTCGGCCGGCGGCAGCAGCCGCTCGCCGCCGGCGCCGCGCGTGGCCTGCAGCATGGCCTCGCCGCCGGGCAGGCGGGTGAGCGCGCCGCCGGTGCCGATCAGCAGGCGGCAGGCGGTGAGGTCGCGGCCGCGGGCGACGGTCTGGCGCCCGGTCGGCGTGTAGAGGTGGGCGAGCCGCCCGGCGTGGCGCTGCACCGCGGTCACGGCGCAGAACGCGGCCAGGGCGCTCGCCGCCGCGATCTCGGCCGGCGTCGCGGGCAGCGCCGGCGGCAGCGCCGCGGGGCGCTCGGCGGCCGGCATCATGGCGGCCACGTGGGCCGCGCTCACGAAGGTGCCCAGGTCGCCTTCGACCGTGCGCCGGCTGTGGGCCTGCGGCTCGGTCTGGATGGCGCTGAGCTCGGGGCTGCCGTCGGTGATCGAGTGCACGTCGGTCGTAGCCCCGCCGACGTCGACCACGACCAGGTCGCCGAGGTCGTCGGCGAGGCGCTCGGCGGCCAGCAGCACGGCGCCCGGCGTGGGCAGGATGTGGCCGTTCACCACCTCGCCGATGCGCTCCATGCCGGGCGCGTGGGTGATGTGCTCTTCGAAGGCGTCGTGAATGACGGCTCGCGCCGGCACGATGTCGAGCTCGTCGACGGCCGGATAGACGTTGGCGGTGACGCGCACGCGAAAGCCGGCGTGCTCGAGCAGCGCGCGGGCGTCGTCGGCGACCTCCGAGTTGCCGCCGTACACCACGATCGGGCGCAGCTCGAGCTCGCAGAGCCGCCGCGCGTTGGCGAGGATGGTCTCGTAGTCGCCGCCCTCTACCCCGCCGGCCAGCAGCACGAGGCTGGGGCGCGCTTCGGCGATCTTGCGCAGGTCGTGGTCGCGCAGCAGGCCGGCCGTCTGGTAGGTCACGACGGCGCCCGCCCCCAGAGCCGCTTCGCGGGCCGCCATGGCGGTCATGCGCTGGGTGAGGCCGTGGACGGTCATGCGCAGGCCGCCGGCGGCCGAGCTGGTGGCCAGCGTGAGGCGCGGCGTGAGCGGCCCGATCTGCTCTTCGAGGGCCGCCCGGGCCGCGCCGACGCCGATCGTGACGTCGCCGTCGGCCACCGAGGTCGCCGCCACGCCCTGGCCGAGCAACCGCGGTTCGCGTGTCGGGGTAACCGCCGAGGCCGTCGAACGCCGAGACCACGGTGGTGGTCGAACCGATCTCGGCGACCAGGGCGTCGATGGGGCGGGCGGCGCCTGCGGCGCCGCCCGCCCCCGCCCCGCGCTGCCCGCGACGGTCACGCGACCGCCGCTGCGCCCGAGCGCGTGTCGGTGCGCGGGTGTGCGTGCGTCTCTGTGCGTGTGCAGGGGCTCATGATGCGTCAGTCTACTTGCTGCGCTCGCGCAGAGCCTTGACCATGAACGAGGCCACGTCGATGCCCTTCGTGCCGCGCCCGAAGCCGGTGTCCATGCCCCAGCTGCGGGCCTGTTCGGCGGTCACCTGGGTGCCGCCGGCGATGAGCAGCAGCTTGTCGCGCACGCCCTTCTCGACGGCCAGGTCGGCGAGCTTCTCCATGTTCTGGCGGTGCATGTCGCCGTGGGTGATGATCGTCGAGATCAGCACCGCGTCGGCGGCGTGCTCGATGGCGGCGTCGAGCACCTTCTCGACCGGCACCGAGGTGCCCAGGTACTCGCAGGCCACGCCGAAGCCCTCGAGGCCGCCGTGCTTGATGTCGATGATCTCGCGCATGCCCACCGAGTGCTCGTCTTCGCCGACCGTGGCGCCGACGACCTTGAGGCCGCGCTCCTTCACGAAGGCGCGCACCTCGTCGGCCGAGAGTATGTCGGGCGGCGGGGGAATGACGAGGGTGGCCGGGTCGATGGTCACCTCGAGGCGCCCTTTGACCTCGACCAGCGTGCCTTCGGCGGGGTGCATGACCTGCTTGTGGATGACCTCGGGGTCGTGCAGGTTCATCGCCTTGGCGAGCTCGAGGGCGGCGAACTCGGCCACCCGCTCCGAGGCCGGCAGGAAGAGCGTGACCACGACGATGCCGTCGCCGGCCCACTCGACCTCGGGCGTGATCAGGCCCTTGTCGCGCAGCGCGGCGGTGCGCTCGAGGCGCACGTTGACGTTGTCTTCGGGGTCGAGCTCGTCGGTGAAGGGCACCTTCTCGGCGTCGCACAGCGTGCAGCCGCCGATCGGGTCGCACGGCTTGGCGAGCCCGTCGGGCAGGTGGTTGTCGCCGAAGTGGTGGCAGACCGGCGCCAGGTAGTCGTCGGCCCGCTCGACGATGGTGCCGGCCGCCACACCGCCGTCGGCGAAGCGCACGATGCCGTCGTCGTTGGTCTCGGGGTACTCACCGGAGTCGACGAAGTAACCCTGCTCGACCGCGGCGAAGTAGCCGCCGTCGCGCTCCATGGCCTCGAGGAACAGCACGGCGCGCTCCTTCAACTCGCGCACGCCGCTCTGGAACTCGGGGTTGTCGAGGTCGAGCTTCACGAACTCGCGCAGGCCGTCCATGCCCACGAGCGACTGGCGGGCGGTGTTCACGGCGTGCACGTTGTTGTAGTGCCAGGGCACGTTGCGGCCCTCGTCGGGGGTGATCGTGCTCTGGATGTCGGCGCTCGTCAGGCGGCTGATCATGAGGTTCATGACATGGCTGACGGTGGCCTCGCGGCCGCACGACTCCATGTAGCGCGTGTTCTGCTGGGCGCGCATCTTGTACTGCCCGAAGAGGTCGCGCAGGGCGACGGCGTAGGGCAGGTCCATGCGCATGCAGGGCGCCGGCGGCGAGTCGGGCGGCACGGTCGACAGGCAGATGTCGGCCTTGGGCATGCCGGCCGCCTCGGAGTAGGCGCAGTTGATGGCGTGCTGCACGAGCAGCTCCGGCATGACCTTCCAGGCCTCGCGGGCCGTGGCGTTGGCGTTGTGGGCGCCGTCGATCTGGGCCATGCGCACGCTGGCCATGACGTGCTTGGCCACGGCGGCGTCGACGAAGCTGCGGTACATGTTGATGTTGCGGTAGAGGACGTTGTACTGCGGGTCCTGGTGAGCGCCGTTGACGCCCTCTTCGGCGAACATGACGGCCATCTCGGGGCCGGCCACGCCGCTCACGTAGGAGTGGAAGTTGATGGGCCGGCCGACCTCGTCTTCGATCAGGTCGATGGCGCGCCGCGTGGCGCGCACCTGCTTGCGGGTCACGGCGATGCCGCCGATGCCCTCAGGTGTGCCCTCGAGCAGACCGTCCATGTGGCTCTGCCCGGCGGTGCGGATGACCATCATGTGGTCGGCGCCGTGCCAGGCCGCCATGCGCATGCGGCGGATGTCGTCTTCGAAGCGCCCGCTGGCGATCTCGGTGGTGACCACGCAGTCGGGCTGCGGGTCGATGTCGCCGAAGTAGTGGGCGGCCGGCAGCGGCACGCTGTGGGCGAGGCCCTTCGAGGTCTCCTTGTACATGAAAGGCCCGAGCTTCTGGTCGGCCACCGGCTCGCGCCAGTGCCAGCCCTTGCGCCGCGGGCGGTAGTCGGCGATGCCCTCGAGCAGCGCCTTCACGTCGAGCTTCTCGTTGGGCTTGAGGGGCGCGTCAGGCATGGGGCGCCCCCCACTTCTGTTCGACCGTGTCCCAGGCTTCGCCGGCGGCGAGCAGCCCGGCCGCTTCGACCACCGACACGTTCTGGGCGGTGGCGCAGTGCAGCACGATCTGACCGGCGCCGTGACCGAGCAGGGCGCGCTTCTCGCACTCCGCGACGACGGCCATGCAGGTGCGCGAGTCGATGCCCATGCGCATGAGCACGCTGCGCTCGATAGAGGGCGAGGTGTGCGTGCGGGCGAGCTCGACGAGCGGCGCCACGGCGCCCTCGGCGAGCGCCCAGAAGCGCGCTTCGAGTTGTTCGTCGGTGAGTCCCGCGAGGTGTCCGCGGTCCTGCAGGTAGGTGTCTTCGCGCATGGCGCTCAGGCCTCCTTGGCGGCGAGGTCGGCGAGCATCGCTTCGACGTCGGCCGCGCTCGAGCCTGAGTCGGCGGCCAGGAAGGCGATGTCGGCGGCGGTCGGCGTGTAGCCCTCGGGCGCCGCCTGCACCGCGTTGCGCACGTAGCTTGAGCGCATGTGGGCGACGTCGAAGTCGACGGCCTGGATCTGCTCGAGGCGTTCGGGCACGACGATCACCGTGCCCGGCTTGTTGTCGCGCGGGTCGCCGGAGCGCACCTCGACGCCCATCTGGCGGGCGAAGTTGAGCTGCGCCCAGTGGTGCTTGCCGGCGCCCGTGTACTCGGTCTCCTGCACCACGACGGTGGCCTCGCGCGGCAGTTCGCGGGCCAGCGAGACGGCGGCCGTCATGGCCGTGTTGCCGGCCGGGCCGCGCTCGAGGCCCTCGAGCTTGACCAGAGCCTCGGTCATGTAGAAGACCTCGCCCTGGGTGACCGTGAGGTAACGGTCGATGTAGCGCAGCGGCCGGGCCGCGTTGCGCGGCACGTCGGCGCGGTCGGGCCAGGTGGCGAAGGGCACGCCGAAGCCGGTGTGGCCGGTGGTGAAGCTCTTGCGGTTGAAGTCGACGTCGGAGGCCATGTGCAGGCCCGACAGGTCGACCGAGGCGGCCACGATCTGCGTGTCGGCGGCGCCGGCGCGGCTGCAGGCCGCGGGCGGTGCCGGTGGTGTTGCCGCCGCCGGCGTGAGTGACGACGCAGGCGGTCGGGGCGGCGCCGGTCAGGGCGCGCATCTCCTCGGCGACCTCGAGGCCGAGGGTCTCGATGCCCGAGACGCCGAACGAGCTGTACAGCGAGGCGGCGAAGTAGCCGGTCTGGTCGAGCAGCTCGACCAAGTGCGAAGAAGAGCTCGGGACCGACCGTGAGCTGCACGACCTCGGCGCCGTAGGCCTCGCAGATGCGGGCCTTCTCGACGATCTCGGGCTGGCCGATCTTGCGGCTGTCGTATGCCTCCTGGACGATGATGCAGCGCAGGCTGGCGCGGGCCGCCTGGCTGGCCGACCGCGGCGCCGTAGTTGCCCGAGGTCGCGGCGATGACGCCCTCGTAGCCCTTCTCTCGAGCGACGTGGATGGAGACCGAGGCGCGGCGGTCCTTGAAGGCGCCGGCCAGGTTGGCGGCCTCGTCTTTGACGAACAGGCGCGCGCCCTTGCCCGGCCGCGGCTCACGGAACGCACGAGGTCGGTCAGGTTGTGCAGCTCGAGCAGCGGCGTGTGGCCCACGCCGGCCTTGGTCTGGATGGCGACGATGTCGTCGAGGCTGTAGCCGTGGTCGCCCATCATGCGTTCGTAGTCGAAGGCGATCGGCGACAGCTCGAACTCGCTGTAGTCCATGCCCAGCGCGCGGCGCATGATCTCGCCGCGACGGGCCATGATGGCGTCGAACTTGCTGGCCATCAGGCACCCCCGCTTTGGGCGGCGCGATAGGCCGCGAGCCGGGCGCGCAGGTCTTTGCCGATGTGCGCGAGCTCGGGAATCGGCTCGCCGAAGGTGTGGAAGTACCCGGGGTTGATCGCCGACAGCGTGCCCGCGACCTTGCGGCCCGTCATGGTCTCGACCGTGACGGGTCCGCCGAGGGCCGCTTGGCCCTCGGCGAACCCTTTGACCCACATCTTGAGGGGCTTCTCGGCGGTCTCCGGCGGCAGGTTCGTCGACCTGTCGGCGGGCTCGAGCAGCACGCACTCGACCTCGACCCAGTCGCCCGCGTGGGCCTGCTGTGTCTCAGTCATGCGGTCCTTCTTTCGCTCCTGATGTAGGAGTCGGTCTACTTGGTGGGGCCCAGGAACCGCGGCAGCGGCATGTCGACGACGGTCAGCATGCCGGCCGGGGCGGCCTTCATGAGCGGGATGTAGTTGCCGGTGCTCGCGTAGGTGCCCTTGCCGCCCGGGATCTCGGGGGTGTTGGCCATGTTCACCATGGGGTCGCCGATGATCTTGATGTAGTCGCCGGTGCCCTGGTCGGCCAGCTCGGGGTGGATCTGCTGGGGGTGGATCAGGTGGATCTTGAGCTCACCGTCGCTGTAGCCCTTGCCGACCTGCTTGCAGCCGGCGACCCAGCCCGCCGGCACCTTGACGTGCGGCGTGGAGCGCTCGACCTTGGTGACGATGGGCTCGCGGGTCTCGACGATCTCGTCGATCTTCCAGCCGAGGGCCTTGGCGATGAGCTCGATCGACTCAGGGAACCCGATGTGGCCCACGATGCTGCCGTCGGCGACGCCCTTCTCGAACTGCTCGACCGTGGTGCCCACGCCCTGGCCGGTCATGACGGTGGGACCGAACGGCGAGAGGTCGTTCACGCGCGAGGCCTCGATGCTGTCGACGCGCATGCAGATCGAGCTCCACATGACGATGAGGGCGTCGAGCATGAAGCCGGGGTTGATGCCGGTGCCCAAAATGGAGACGTTGTTCTCTTTGGCGACGCGGTCGAACAGGTCGGCGCGCTCCGGGTCGCTGGCCCACGGGTAGGCGAGCTTCTCGGCGATGCAGATGACGTCGGCGCCCGACTTGGCGGCCGGCACGATCTGCGGCTCGACCTCGTTCAAGTTGGACTGGGTGTTGATGCAGACGACGTCGGGCTTGGTGGCGAGCACCTTCTCGAAGTCGGTGGTCATCTTGACGTCGCAGGGGCGGTCGAGCAGCTCGCCGACGGTCTTGCCCTCTTTGGCGGGGTTCGTGACGATGCAGCCGGTGAGCTCGATGTCCTTGGGCCGGTCGAGGATGAACTTGAGGAGCCCCTGCCCCATCTCGCCGGTGCCCCATTCGACTACCTTGATCATGGTCCCTCCCAGGGATGCCGTGCCTGAATAGAATTGATGCAAGTATACGTGCGCGGACGCCACGTTGACAGAAGTGCCTCGAGGCACGGTCGCGCGACTGATGGTAGCGCTGCAGTGGTGGTGCCGCAGTGGGCGGCGTCCGCGTCTATCGGCCTTGCGGGGGCGGCGCGGCGTAGCCGCGCCACAAGGCGCTCAGGCGGGAGGAGGCTGGTCGACCTGGACGGGCGTCAACTCTGTGAAGTCTGGTTTCGTCGCCGCCTCCGAGGTCTTCCGGGGGTGAGTGGTCGTGAGGGCGACTCTACGGGGGCGCGGGGCGGCGCGTCAACCGCTGCGGGCGGCGCCCCCACCGCGTCGTGCCCCGAAGGCCTCGTTGGCGGCGACCACGGCCGCCGCGACGGCAGGCCGGGCCGCGACGTCGAGCGGCAGAGTCGAACCCTCGCCGCCCGCGAGAAAGACGGGGTAAGTCTTGATCGCGAGAAGGGCCAGTTGCGCCGGATCGTCGGGCACGGCGCCGCCGGGAAAGCACTCGGCGTGCTCCGCGAGGAACCCGGCGGCGGCCCGGACCGCCGCCATCTGGTCGCGGTCGGCGGCGGTGGGGCACGCGAACCTCCAGCGCTGCGCGCGCCGCGCGATCGCCTCGCGGTCGGCCGAGACGCCGGCCGCGGCGAACACGCGGCAGTCGTAGACGCGGCAGGTCAGGGGACGATCGGCGTAGATCGAGCAGGTCTCGGCCGCGCTCAGCATGGGGCACCGGCCCCGCCGGTCGTAGCCGAGCAGCCGGCGGCCGGGAGCGCCGGGTACGGCGAAGACGAGCTCGGGAGCTATACGAGCGAGCGTCTGGGTCTCGCCGGACTCGATGTGCACGAAGTACGACGACGTGCAGCAGGCCGTGCACTCGCCACAGGGCACGTCGACCCCGCGGCCCTCGAGCAGCGCCGCGCGCATGCCGGCCAGCCACACCGAGAAGCGGCACGCCGGCAGGTCGGCCCGCACCGTCATCGCCCGACCACAGGCGGCGCCGCCTCGGCGGCCTGCGCGAGGGCGCGGATGGTGCCCGAGAAGACCACCTTGTGGATGGGGTACAGCCCGTACCAGTAGAGCAGCCCGGCGAGGCCGTGCGGCGCGAAGTAGGCGGTCTGCGCGAGTCTGGTGACGCCGCCCTCGCGCGGCTCGCACTCGAACTGCAGCCAGGCGCCGCCCGCCACGCGCATCTCGGCGCGCAGCCGCAGCAGGCGGTTGGGAACGAGCGCTTCGACGCGCCAGAAGTCGAGCACGTCGCCGACGCGCAGCTTGTCGGGGTCGCGCCGCCCGCGGCGCAGGCCCACCCCGCCCACCAGGCGGTCGAGCCCGCCGCGCAGCCGCCACGACCAGTTCCAGAACGGATACCCGCGGCCGCCGCCGATGCCGCAGACGGCGGCGAAGACGCGCTCGTCGGACGCCCGCACATCGAGGTCGCGACGCTCGATCAGAAAGCCGGCGGCGGTGGTCAGCACGACCGGCCTCTCGCCGGCCTGGCTGCTGGCCAGCGAGTCGCTCCAGATTGTCTCGACGCGGCCTTCGTCGAAGTTGCGCAGGGCGCGCCGCACGGCCGTGTCGTAGTCGACCGGGTGGATGTCGGGGAACAGGCTGGCGGCCGTGTCGTCGCGCACCACGACCTCGCTGCGCAGGCCCTCGATCAGGGGCCGCGCGATGTCGCTGGGGATGGGCGTGACGAAGTGCACCCAGTAAGAGCTCAGGACCGGCGTGAGCACCGGCACCGCCACGAGGCGGCGGCGCAGGCCGCGCACCGCGGCGTAGCCCGTCATCATGCCGCCGTAGGTGAGCACGTCGGCGCCGCCGATCTCGATCACGCCGGCGCCCGGAGGCAGGTCGAGCGCGCCCACGAGGTAGGCGAGCGCGTCGTCGACCGCGATGGGCTGCACCCGCGTGTAGACCCAGCGCGGGCAGACCATGACCGGCAGCCGCTCGGTGAGGTAGCGGATCATCTCGAACCCCAGGCTGCCCGCGCCGACCACGACGGCCGCGCGGAACTCGGTGACCGGCACGCCCGAGGCGGCGAGCTCGCCGCCCACCTCGTGGCGTGATCGCAGGTGCTCGGAGAGGCCGCCGCCGCGCGGGTCGCCGAGGCCGCCTAGGTAGACGATGCGGGCCACCCCGGCGTCGGCCGCGGCGCGGCCGAAGGCGCGTGCGGCCTGCAGGTCGCGCGCACGAAAGCCGGCCCCGGCGGCCATGGCGTGCACCAGGTAGTAGGCGGTCGCCACGCCCTGCAGGGCGGCCGGCAGCGTGGCCGGCGCGAAGAGGTCGCCCTCGACGATCTCGACCTGGGCCGCCCACGACCGGTCGCGCAGCCGGGCGGCGTCGCGCACCAGGCAGCGCACGGGGTGGCCGGCCGCCACCAGCAGCGGCGCCAGGCGGCCACCGATGTAGCCGGTGGCGCCGGTCAGCAGGATGGGCTCTTCTGTGCTCATCGGGCCCTCCTTTGTGCGATCGGTCGCCGGAACCAGGCGCGGCGTCGGGCAAGGCTGGGGACGCTCGTCTCCAGCCCTGCCCGGTCGCTGTCGTTCAAGCCGCGTAGCGACCGCTCGAGCTCGCCGGCTGCCGCCTTGGAGCTCGTCGGCGCCGCTCGCGCGGCTTGGCTCGGCGCGGCCTGGACCGCGCCGTGTGGACCTAGTGCCTGTGCCCCGACCCGAAGCGACTGAGCGCGTTCAGGAAAGCCTCGCCGTTGGGGCTGCCCATGCCGGTCACGTCGTCGTAGCCGGGCAGGGTGTGCAGCGTGCCGGTCTGGTTGAACGTGCGCAGCGAGTAGATGATGCCGTCGGTCGCGTCTTCGCCGTTGGCGAAGTCGCTGCGCACCGCCGCCATGATGCCGGGCGGGTCGACGACGTCGCGGTAGGCGCCCCGGCGCAGCGCCGCGTAGAGCGCCGGGTTGGCGAAGCCGTGCGCGTGGCCCGCCCGCTGGTCGGCGAGCGCCATGACGCCGGCGAACAGCGGACACGACACGCTGGTGCCGCCGATGCGATAGGTGTCGTAGGAGACGCTGCCGTCTGACCAGGTCTGCGTCTCGCCGACGAGCATGCCGGTCGTGGGGTCGCCGTCCATGGCGACGTCGGGCACGGCGCGCCCGGGAACGACCGAGAAGTAGTGGCTGATGGCCTTGGGCACGATGCCGAACTGATACCAGGGCTCGACGAAGAGCTTGCTGGTGCCGCCGCCGCTGCCGTAGAGATAGTCGCCGGGCGGCGTGGGCGTCCAGACGTTGTCGGTGAGCACGCTCTTGGTGGTGCCCCAGCCGGTCTCGAAGAGCGTAGCCGTTCCGGGCGTTCACGCCCAGCGAGGTGCCGCCGACGTCGGTGATCCAGGGGCTCGAGGTGGGCCAGTCGACCGTGCGCTCACCGAGGTTGGCGACCTCGTCGCCGTCGTCGCCCGACGAGAAGTAGAGGCCGATGCCCTCGACCGCGGCCTGCACGAAGATCGCGCTCTCGGCCTTGACGAGGTCGGCCGGCACTCCTTCGCCGGCGTCGCCGTACGAGTTGCTGACGATGCGCGCGGCGCGACGGTCGACGACCCAGTTCAGGGCGGCGTCCATGTCGGTGTCGGAGCTCGTCAGGGCGCCCACGTAGACGATGCGGGCGCCGGGCGCCATGCTGTGCACGGCCTCGACGTCGAGGGTCTCCTCGCCGTACCAGTCCTGCTCGTCGCCCTGGGCGGGCTCGGCGACCAGGCCGGGCGCCCAGACCTGCGTGAACTGTCCCCTGGTGAAGGTCGGGATGCCGTTGTCTTTGGAGTAGCGATTCACGTCGTAGACGATGGTCGGCGCGGCATAGGCGTCGATGATCGCCACGGTCACCCCGCTGCCGTCGTTGCCGCGCTTGATGGCCCTGGCCACGCCGTAGGCGCCGCGCAGCTGAGCCGGGGTGTAGCCGCGCACCGCGTAAGGCTGGGCGCTGCCGTAGGCCTTGGGCAGGGTCGTGGCGATCGTCTGGCCCCAGAACAGCGACCACGGCTGGCCGTTGCGAAAGCCGGCCGGTGGCGGCGCGATGATCCTGCTGCTCAGCGGGTGGGTGAGCTCGCCGCCCTGATCGAGACCGACCACGGCGGTGACCACGCCGGAGAGCGACGCCGGGATGCTCACGGCCGACGCGGGCGCGCGCAGCGTGAGGCCCTGGACGCTGTACTCGTTCAACTGCACGCGGAAGGCGATCTCGGCCTGCGCGACGGTGCCCGTGGCGGCTACGTAAAGACGGTTCGCCGGGATGCCGGCGATCGTGAATCCCTGGCTCTTGAGCCAGCGCACGACGGCGGCGACGTCGGCCCGACTGGGCGCGAAGCGCGCGCGGAACTGCGCCGGGCTCAGGTAACGGCCGTAGCGCGCGCTCGAGGGGTCGGAGACCGCCTTGGCGAGCGCGGTGACGTCGGCGCCGTGGCGCCAGCCCAGGTAGACGTGAAAGCCCACCGCGGCAGACCCGTCGGCGGGCGCCGTCAGCGCCGCCGCCTTGGCCCAGGGCGGCACGCTGCCGCTCACCTTGGCACTGCCCTCGGGAGCGGCTGCGGCGCTCGTGACCAGCAGCACGGCAAGAGCCGCGCCGAGCACGAGCGACATGGCGATCAGTCGCAATGACCTGCGCATGGTGACCCCCCCTGTAGTGGCCAGATTCCAGCCCCGCCCAAGCTACATCGGGGGCGGGCGGGCATCAAGGAGGGCACCGTTTGCCCGGGCTCACGTTGGCGGGCTCACGTTGGCGGGCTCACGTTGGCGGGCGCACGCTGGCGGGGCGCACGCTGGCGGGGCGCACGTCGGCGGGGCGCACGTTGAGGCGGGGGGCGCGTTGGCGGATCGCGCGGCGGCCTCTGCCCCACCGCCCCGGGCGCCGGCGCACGACTACGACGTTACGGCGGCGCCCTCGCGCAGACGCGACTCGACGAGGTCGCGCAGGGCCTGGTCGACGGGCAGGTCGACCACCGTCGCCGCGCCGGCCGCGTCGGGCAGCGCCGCCAGCAGCACGCGCACGGCGACCACCGGCCCGCCGCCGGCGGCCTCGAAGGCCAGGGCATAGGCGCCCGCCTGTCCGCCGTACTGGGCGCCCACCGCTTCGGGGCGCGGGCGGGCGTCGGTCTTGTAGTCGACGACGACCCAGCCGCCGAGCTCGTCGTCGCGGTAGATGAGGTCGATGGCGCCCTCGATCAGCCAGTCGCCGTGGCGGGCGCAGACGGCCAGCTCGCGGTGGTGGGCGCTGCGGGCGGCGCCGCGCAGCGGCGCCGCCCGCCAACAGGCGCGCGCCAGGGTCGCGACACGGCCGGCGTCGTCGGACAGGTGCGCCTGAGCGGCGGCCTGTGCGGCGAGCCCGTCGAGCCCGGCGTCGTCGTCGAGGTCGACGCGTTCGAGCACGAAGTGGACGGCCGTGCCCAGGGCCAGCGCGTGGGCGCGGCCTGAGCCGGGACCCGCCGCGCCCGGCGCGGCGCCGGCTGCTGCCGCAAGGTGAGCGCTCGTCGGCGCGGGGCCGGTGGCCTGGGCCGCGAGATCGGCGGGCGGCGCCGCGAGGCCGGCCGCCGGCGCCAAGGCGACCGTCGGTGCGAGGCCGACGCCGTCGCCCCAGTCGGGCGCTTCGAGGCGTTCGAGGGAGCTCGGCGCGAAGATCGGCGCGGCGCGCGAGGCCCGCGCGAGGAGCGCACGGCGCTCCTCGCGCCACGCCTCGCGCAGGGGCAACGGGTCGGCGTCGGGCGGGCGCGGCGGCGCCGGCAGCTCGGCCGCTTCGTGCGGCTGCCACCTCTCGACGCGCAGGAAGGCGTGGCCGTCCGCGGCGCCGGACTCGTCGCCGGGCGGCTCGTCGGACAGACCCATGGACGCATCGCCGGGGAGGTCGTCGGGCGCGCTCGGGCTCGCGACCGCCGCCGCCAAGACGCCCTCGGGCAACGTCGCCTGCCAGAGCGACTGCAAGGAGCCGGCGCCCGGATCGGCGGTGACGACCGGCAGCACGAGCAGGTCGGCGGCCCTGGTGAGCGCCACGTAGAGAAGCCGCACGCGTTCGTGTTCGAGGGCCTGCTTTTCGAGGGCGAAGCGCGGTTCGTAGCCGGCCGTCTGCAGGCGCACGGTGGCGCCCGGCTTGCCGGGATCGGGCGAGGGGCAGGTGAGCGCGCAGTCGAGCCGCCGGGCGCCGCGATCGACGAGCGGGTCGCGACTCGCGGATCGGGCGGCGCGCATGGCGCCGGCCAGCACGACGATGGGGAACTCGAGACCCTTGGCCTTGTGGACGGTCATGAGGCGCACGAAGGCGCCGGGTTCGCCGACCGGCGACTCGGCGGTGTCGGCGGCCGACACGTCATGCGCCGTCTTGGCCACGAAGGCGTGGAACGTGGCCTCGGCGCTCTGCGCGAACTCGTCGGCGAGCGACACGAGCTCGGCGATGTTGCCGATGGCCTGGTCGGGATCGTCGGCCCACAGGGCGAGGCTCTCGAGCAGGCCGGTGCGGCGCACCAGGTCGTCGAGCGTCTCGGCGGGCGGCCGCAGGTTGCGCCGCTCGTGGAGCGCGCGCAGATCGGCGAGCGCCGCGGCGATGTCGGGGAATCCGGCCGGCGCCGCGGCGCCCAGGTAGTCGAACTCGCCGCCGGCGGCGTGGTACTCGTAGAGGTCGTCGTCGGAGAACGCGAAGAGCTGCCCGTGCAGGGCCGAGTAGACGGCGACGGGGTCGGCGGCCGTGTCGAGCGCCTGGAGCACCGCCAGCGTGTCGAGCACCTCGCGCCGGTTGAAGAAGGTGCGGCCGCCGTCGACCCGGTACGGCAGACCGGCCTCGCGCAGCGCCTGTTCGTAGAAGCCGACGAAGGTGAAGGTGGGCAGCAGGATGGCGACGTCGCCCGGCTGCGCGGTGCGCCAGCCGTCGTGCGGACCTTTGCCCGCGTGCACGCGCCAGCCCAGGCGCTCGCGGTCGGTGAGCAGGGCGGCGATGAGGTCGGCCTCGCGGCGACAAAGGTCGGCCAGGATCGGCGCGCGCGCCTCGGCGCCGGCGCCGGGCGCGCCCTCCGGCGCCGCGACCACGACCACGTTGCGGCCGGGCTCGCCGTCGGCCCGCGCGGGCGTGAGCGCCGAGTAGGCCGGCTGCAGGCCCGGCAGCTCGTCGGGGCCGATGAGCTCGTCGAACGCGCCGTTGACCCAGCCGACGACCGAGGCCACCGTGCGGAAGTTCTGGCGCAGGGTGAGGACCTCGCCGCCCTGGCGCCTGAGCAGCTCGCCGACCTCGTGGTACATGGCGATATCGGCCCGTCGAAAGCGGTAGATCGACTGTTTGGGGTCGCCCACCAGGAACAGCTTGCCGGGTTGCAGCTCGACCTCGCCCCAGCTCTTCGCGGTGGCCTCGCGCTCGGCGAGCAGAAAGGCGATCTCGGCTTGCAGCGGATCGGTATCCTGGAACTCGTCGAGCAGCAGGTAGCGGTAGCGGCGCTGAAAGTGACGGCGGGTCGCGACGACCCTGGCCTTGTCGGGCTCGCGCACACCCGACAGCAGGTCGCGAGCGCGCCCGAGCAGGTCGTCGAAGTCGAGCGCGCCGGCGTTGCGTTGCGCCTGCGAGGCGTAGCGCGAGAAGTCGGCGGCCACCGCCAGGGCAAGACCGACGACGTACGCGCCGTAGTCGTCGGCCGCGGCCCGCAAGTCGTCGCGCAGGGCGTCGCGGGTCGCCAGCATGGCGTCTTTGCCGCCCGGCCAGTTGGCCGCCTTGCCGGCGTTGCGAGCGGCGAACGAGCCGGCGCGGGCGGCGAGGGCGGTGAGCGCGCGGCCGAGTCGGTGCAGGTCGTCGCTGCCGGGCAGCGCCGCGACCGCGCCGGCCAGACCGAGGCTGCCGCTCTTGAGCCGGTCGGCGTCGTCGGCGCATTCGCGGGTAGCGTCGGCGACCGCGGCCGCCGCGACCTTGAGCGTCGCGATGGCCACGCCGAGCTCGGGCGCCGCGGGCGGGGCCGCGTCGTCGACGGCGTAGCGCTCGGCGAAGCGCAACCGGGCGAGGCCGGCGACCTGCTCGATGCTAACGCCGGCGCGCAGGATCTCGGCCAGCAGGGCGGCCACGCCGGCGCCCGGCCTGTCGGGGTCGGCCGCGCCGCCGGAGTCGGAGAGGGCCGCAGCATCGCGGCGGATCGCGGCTTCGTGGCGGGCCGCGGCATCGTGGCGGGCAGCGGCCTCGCCGTCGAGGGCGCCAGAGACGTCGCCCCCGGCGCCATCGGCGTCGTGGCCCGCGGCGCGGGCGCCCGCGCGATCGTCGTCGAGCAGGGCCGACAGCCAGTCGCGCCACAGGCGCTCGCGCAACAGCTCGGAACCGACCGGGTCGAGTTGCGTGAAGGCGGGGTCGACGCCCGCTTCGACGGGTCGTTCGCGCAGCAGGCGGGCGGCAAAGGCGTGGATGGTGGAGATAGGGGCGTCGTCGAGACCGTCGAGCGCGGCGGCGAGGCGCTCGCGCTCGGGCGCAGCACGGGCCGCGCTCACCGCGTCGGGCCCCGCGAGCCGCGCCTCGAGGGCGCCGCGGATGCGCTGGCGCAGCTCGCCGGCGGCCTTCTCGGTGAAGGTGATGGCGACCACCGACGAGATGGGCGGCGCGTCGGGGCCCGACAGGCAGGCGAGGTAGCGGTCGACCAGCACGCTGGTCTTGCCGGTGCCGGCGCCGGCTTCGACTAAGAAGGTCGTGTCGAGGTCGGTCGTGGCGCGCTGCCGTACGTCGTGGTCGACCGGCCTGAAGGCGGCGCCGGCGGCGACCGGCGACGTGTCGATGCCGTCGCGGGTCTGGGTCACGGCTCGCCACCGGGGTCGGCGGCGACCGGCTCTTTGAAGTCGAGCAGGTCGCGCAGGCGGGGGTCGACGCGCTTGCGGCGAAAGGCGATGGGGTCGGCGCCGCAGCTCGCCGAGGCGTCGCAGTAGTCGCAGGCACGTTGCGGCCAGCGCGGGAACACGCCGGCCTCGATGCCGCTCACCGCGACGGCCAGCGTGGCGGCCAGCGTAGCGCGCACCTCGTCGGCGGCGGCATCGAGCGGGACGCTGCGAAAACCGGAGTTGCGGCGCACCATGCGATACTCGGCGACAAGGCTGTCGGGGACCTGCTCGCCGGCGGCGAGCAGCGCCAGCACGTAGACCGGAAGTTGCACGTCGTGACCGTCGCGCACCCGCTCGACCTCGGTCGCGCCCCTCCCCGTCTTGTAGTCGACAAGGCGCACGCGGCGCCCGTCGGGGCTCGCATCGATGCGGTCGATACGCCCGCGAAAGCGCACCAGGCGGTCGCCGACCAGCAGCTCGGGCGCGGCGCCCGTAGCGGCAGCGGCGCCCGTAGCGGCAGCGGCGCCCGTGACGGCAGCGGCGCCCGTGGCGGCGCCGAACGACCACTCGAAGCGCGCCGGCGGCGGGCCGTCGACCCAGCAGGGGTCGGCGGCCACGACGTGGCGCAGGTCGACGAGCAGCTCGTCGGACAGCACGCGCCAGGCGAGGGGAAAGCCGGTGAGGCCGCGCGCCTCGGCGCGCGCGAAGGCGGCGGCAGCGACCTGATCGAGCTCGGCCAGAACGCGCTCGGCGCTCACGTCGCCGCCCTGCACGGCGGCCGCGTAGGACCCCTGCAGGATCTCGTGCGCCAGGCTGCCCAGGTCGACCGGCTCGATCGAGAGCGTCTCGTCGGGGTCGTCGGGCACCTGCAAGCCGAGCACGTAGCGCAGGTAGAAGGCGAAGGGACAGGACAGGTACGACTGTAGCGCGCTCGGCGAGAGCGGCGCCCCGAACACGGCGGCCGCCGCCCGAGCGGCATTGGCGGCCGACAGCATGCCGTCGTAGGGACCGAGCGCGGCGCGGCGGCGGCCGCCGGCCGCCGCCGCGCCGCGCTCGGTCCGCCCCACTCCCAGCACTGCGGCGGCGTAGGCGGCAAGCCACGGCGGCTTTGCCCGCGGCACGGTCGCGGTGGTGAGTCGCTCGAGGTCGAAGTCGCGCAGGTCGATGGGCTCGCCCAGCCCGGCGCCCACCCGATGCACGACGCCGCCGAGCTCGCCTGGAGTGTCGAGCTGCTCAAAGCGCACCGGGCCGCCGGCGAGCTCGCGGGCGAGGCCGAGCAGCGCCCGCGACGGCAGGCGCGGGCGCCCGGTCGAGGAGTCGAGGCGCGGGTAGAGCAGTTCGAGCCGCTCGGTGGCCGCCCCGAGGGCCAGGGCGAAGAGGGCGTCGTGCTCGGCGGGCAGCTCGGCGCTGTCGGGCAGCCGGGCGCCGCAGGCAGCGGCAACGGCCTGGCGCTCGCCGTCGAGCAGCACCGGGTCGGGCGTCGGGCGCGGCGGGAACCCGCCTTCAGCCAAGTCGCAGAACACGAGCAGGCGAAACGACAGGCCGCGCAGCTGCTGCGGCGAGAGGATCGCCACGCCATCGCGACCTACGCGGGCCGTCGTGGGCGTCTCGACCAGTGACAGCGCGCGCCGCGCCACGGCGGCAAACGCACCGCGCGGGCCGATGTCGTCGACCAGACCGACGTCGGCAAGCTCGGCCAGAGCCGCCAACACCGGATCGTCGGGCGGCACACCGCAGAGCTCGCGAGCGGCCTCGGTGAAGAAATGCGTCGCCTGGCGCCAGCTGCTGGCGCCCATCAGGCGGCGCCGCAGGCCGCGCAGGCGGCCGGCGAACTCGCGCAGTGAGGCGGCGGCCGCCGCCTGGTCGGGCCCAGCCGAGGGCGCAGCCGCCTGGTCGGGCGCCACGACGCCCTGCGCCACCTCGGCCTCGCGTCGGCGGCGCTCGCCGAGCGAGTACTCGAGGCGCCCCAGACGGTCGAACCATTCGTCGTCGGCGACGATACGGGCGCGCCGCGAGAGGTCGTCCCAGAGAGCAAGGCCGGCGGCGTCGACCGCGAGCGACAGCCGCGGCGCGGTGGCGGCAAGGTCGATCACGGCGTCGCGCCGCAGTGGTCGCCCGGCGGCCGGCAGGACGCAGTCGAGCAGCAGGCGGCAGGTGCGTGCCGCGACGTCGTCGGCGGCCGTACGCGCCGCCACCGCAATGCCCTGGGCGCGCGCCGCGCCGGCGAGCCGGTCGCGACCCTGCCGGTCGGCGGCCACGACGGCCATCTCGTAGAAGGCGATGCCGTTCGCGGCGGCGTCGAGCAGCGTGGCGACGACGGCGCGGCGCTGGGCCACGTCGTCGGCGACCGACACGATGCGCAGCCGACAGCCGGCGGCCACCGTGCCGCTCAGGGGCGTAGCGACGGCTGCCACACTCACGACCGGCACGGCCGCGGCGGGCTCCGGCGACACGTCGCCCACGCTGGTCGGTACGACGTCGAGCGAGAGCTGGGCGCCGACGGGCGCGGTCGGCAAGGGGGGTTCGCGGCGAGGTTCGCGAGCCCCCGACTGGGCGGGCTCGGCACGCGCTCCGGCCTCGGCACACGCCCCGGCCTCGTCGCGCTCCCCGACCTCGTCGCTTGAAGCGAGCTCGTGCGGCTCGAGCCCCAGGCCTTCGAGGAAGGCTCGAGCGGGCGCGGCGTAGGGGCGGATGCCGTCGGCCCAGGGCAGGAACGCGGCGAAGGTACGGTGTGTGGCGAGGGCAGTGACGAGCCCCGCCTGCATGGCCGGCAGGTCGTAGAGGCCGAACAGGGCGACGGCCACGCCGGAGCCGACCGGCGCCGCGCCGCGCGCCGCGGCCCGGGCGGCGAGCTCGTAGAGACCGGCGTCGTCGACCAGCCCGCGGCGCTGCAGGGCGGCGACGTAGTCGCCGTAGAACGCCTTGAGGTCGGCGCCCTTGCGCGACTTGAGCGCCGCCAGCGCGTCGGCCGGCACGCCGGCGTGACGCAGGTCGTCGATGGTGCGCAGCAGGGCGCGCGACAGGCCGGGTGTGCGCGCGACCGGGGCGAAATACCAGGTCTCGCCGGCGCGGCGCGCGACCAGCGCCGCCACCAGCCGCTCGCGCAGCAGGGGCGAGAGCAGCCGCGCGCCGTCGCGCTCGAGAGAGTCGGCGGCAAGCGTGGGCGCTAAAGCGTGGATGGAGACGAAGCGCACGGCGGCGTGGGCGCCGAGCTCGCGCGCGACGGCGCGCGAGAGGTGACCGCACGCGAGGTTGGAGCCGGTCGCCACGACGACCTCGCGGAGGGGGTCGTCGCGTTTGACCGCCGCGATCCAGGCGGCCAGCGCCGTCTCGAGCCGCGCACGGTCGCCGAGAAAGAGAGTCGGGTTGCGAGTGTCGGTGGCCTGCGTCATGGGCGTGCGCCTAGGCTAGCAGGCGGCGGGGACGGAGGGTGAGCGCGCGGTCGTCGACTCGTCACGCCGCCAGGCTGGCGTGACTTCGTGGCGCGCCTAGTCCGTCGATCGACTTCGTCATCGCCGCTCAGGCGGGCGTGACTTCGTGCCGCGCCTAGTCCGTCGATCGACTTCGTCATCGCCGCTCAGGCGGGCGTGACTTCGTGGCGCGCCTAGTGGATCATGGGGCGGATCACCAGGAACATGAGGACGGCCGGCGCGATGGCGATGACCGACCAGACCACGAGCGTCAGCGAGCCACGCTTGAGGAGCCCCTGCACGAGGGTGACGACGCCGATCACCGCGGCCACGATGGTGAGAGCCAGGCCGAGGTAGACACCGAGCTTGGTGGCCAGGTGGTTCATGGCCACCGCATGGTGCACGTTCTGCGCCGCGGCCACCGACACGAGCGCACCGAGGAGCAGCACGATGAAGCCGGCGATGCCGACGAGCACACCGATCGCGCGCAGCCGCCCCACGGGGACGTAGTCGCTGATCTGCGTGGCCCACGGGTAGCGGGTCAGTTCGTCGGGGGTCAGTGGGCGGGCCACGTCGCCTCCTTGGGGGTCGGTTACCTGTCGCCAAGGATACGTCGCGCGTGCCGACGGCACAAATCGAACGAAGTCGGCAACGAGAAAGCCCCGCCGTCAGCTGAGCGGCGGGGCTTTCGTCGGCAAGCCGATAAGCCGGATTCTGTCGTTGAGTGGCCATCCATCTGGGCCCCACGTCGCCGTGAGGCTCGTTGCGACCAACCCGGAAGCTTCGGACGAGCAGCCCTCGAACGCTTCCCTATTTGGTCTTGCACCGGGCGGGGCTTGCCGAGCCGGCCTGTCACCAGGACCGCTGGTGAGCTCTTACCTCACCGTTTCACCCTTGCCCGCACCCCCGAAGGGGCCGTTGGCGGTCTGCTTTCTGTTGCGCTGTCCGTCGGCTTGCGCCGCCTGGACGTTATCCAGCGCCCTGCTCTGCGGTGTCCGGACTTTCCTCGACCGATCGCCTCGCGCGCTTACGAAAAGCGACGCGACGCGGACCGACCGCGGCCACCTGGCTTGCACGGCAAGGATACCCCGCCTCAGCGCCCCTCAGCCACCTGCTGTTCGCTCAGCTCGGCGGCGGCGGCCCTGTCGAGCAGCCACGTGACCGAGCCGTGCACCGGGGCGACGGCCTGGGCGGGAACGGCGTCGGGGACGCGCAGGCCCTCGAGCACCTCGGCGATCATGCCCGCCTTGGCGGCGCCGGTGACGACGAACAGCACGCGGCGCGCGGCGTTGATCACCGGGTAGGTCACGGTCAGCCTCTTCCCCGTGCCCTCACCCTCGTTCACGACGACCAGCCGGTCTTCGACGCCGAGGCCCGGCGAGTGCGGGAACAGCGAGGCGGTGTGGCCGTCGGGGCCCAGGCCAAGCAGCACGAAGTCGAGGACCGGCAGGTCGGCCTTCGACGAGGCGGCGAGGGCGGGCGGCTGCGAGAGCAGCCGCTCGTAGGCCCTCGCCGCCTCGTCGGGCTCGTCCTCGCCGTGCATGCGGTGCACGTTGTCGTCGGGGATCGGCACGTGACGGATGAAGGCCTGGTAGGCCATGCCGTAGTTGCTGGCCTCGTCGTCGGGCGGCACGCAGCGCTCGTCGCCCCAGTAGAGGTGCACGCGCCGCCAGGGGATCTTTTGCGCGAACTGCTGGCGGGCGAGCATGGCGAACATCGGGCGCGGCGCGTCGCCGCCGCTGAGCGCCGCGGTGAACGCCGGGCGCGCCGCGGCCGCCTCCTGGGCGGCCAGGGCGAACAGGTCGGCGCCGCGCCGTGCGACCGCGTCTGTGTCGGGCAGCACTTCTATCGCAGCTCGGGCCATCAGGACCGCCTTTCGAGTGTCGAGGCGGCGCTCACGGGCGCCGCCAGACGTGGCCGTCGTTGGCCACCAGGGTGTCGGCGGCCTCGGGGCCCCAGGTGCCCGCCTCGTAGATCATCACGCTCTGGTCGGGCGCGTTGTGCCAGGCGTCGAGGATGGGGTCGACCACCCGCCAGGCCTCTTCGACCTGGTCGTCGCGGTTGAACAGCGTCTGGTCGCCCACCATGCAGTCGAGCAGCAGCGTCTCGTAGGCGCTGAAGGGCAGCTCCTCGAGCCCGGAGCCGTAGCTGAAGTTCATGGCCACCGGCTGCAGGCGGATCTCGGGGCCGGGGACCTTGGCCTCGATGTTCAGGGCCAGGCCCTCTTCGGGCTGGATGCGCATGATGAGGTCGTTGGGCGGCACACGTCCGCCGGGAATGTCGACCTCGCGGAACAGCAGGTACGGCGGGCGCTTGAACTGGATGGCGATCTCGGTGACGTGGTGCGGCAGCCGCTTGCCGGTGCGCACGTAGAAGGGCACGCCCTGCCAGCGCCAGTTGTCGATCAGGAACTTGACCGCGGCGAAGGTCTCGGTCGTGGAGTCGGGCGCCACGCGCTCCTCTTGCCGATAGCCGGCACGCCGGGCGCCGTCGACGCTGCCCTGCACGTACTGGCCGCGCACCGCGAACTGGTCGACGCGCTCCACGGGGATGGGCCGCACGGCGTGCAGCACCTTGGCCTTCTCGTCGCGCACGGCGTCGGCGTCGAAGGCGACCGGCGGCTCCATGGCCGTCATGGTGACGAGCTGCAGCAGGTGGTTCTGGATCATGTCGCGCAGCGCGCCGGCCTCTTCGTAGTAGGCGCCGCGGTGCTCCACGCCCAGGGTCTCGGCCGCGGTGATCTGCACGTGGTCGATGTAGCGGCGGTTCCAGATGGGCTCGAAGATGCCGTTGGCAAAGCGAAAGACCAGGATGTTCTGCACGGTCTCTTTGGCCAGGTAGTGGTCGATGCGGTAGACCTGCCGTTCGTCGAACACGGAGCGCACCACGGCGTTCAACGACAGGGCGCTCTGCAGGTCGCTGCCGAACGGCTTTTCGATCACGCAGCGCACCCAGCCGGGATCGCCGCCGTCGTTTGCCCGCGCCCCGGGCACGCCGCCCCTGTTGAGCCCGGCCGCGCCGAGGCGCTCGATGATCACCGGGAACAGGCTCGGCGGCGTGGCCAGGTAGAAGATGCGGTTGCCGGTGTGGTTCTTCTCGTCGAGCCTGGTGAGCGCCTCGGCCAGGCGCTGGTAGCCCTCGGGGTCGTGGAACTCGCCCTGCACGTAGTGCACGTCGCGCAGCACGTCGTTGCAGGTGCGCGTCTCGGCAGTGCCCTCGCCGAAGAAGCTGTCGATGGCCCCGCTCGACAGCTGTCGCATCTCGCCGTCGGTCATGGGCTTGCGGCCGTAGCCGACGATCGAGAAGCCGCGCGGCAGGACGTCGTGGCAGGCGAGGTCGTAGAGCGCCGGGAGCAGCTTGCGGCTGGCGAGATCGCCGGTCACCCCGAAGAGCACCACGGTGCAGGGCTCCGGCCGGTGGCCTATGTCGAGGGGCGATTCGACCGGAGACGAGCTGGGCGCCTCGCGCAGGCTCGTGCCCTTCTCGTCGTAGTTGAGGTCGCTCACGGTCGGCCGTCCGGACGCATGCGGCGCGGCGCCGTCACTTGAACTTCACCGCGTGACCGCCGAACTCGTTGCGCAACGCGGCCAGCACCTTGCCCGAAAACGAGTCGGTCTGCCGCGAGCGGAAGCGCGCGAACAGCGACTCGGCGATGACGGGCATGGGCACGCCGCGCTCGATGGCCTGCTGCACGGTCCAGCGGCCCTCGCCGGTGTCGTCGACGTAGCCCGTGATCTGTTCGAGCCCCGGGTCTTTGGCGAAGGCGTCGACGGCCAGCTCGAGCAGCCACGAGCGCACCACGCTGCCCTGGTTCCAGAGGTCGGCGATGGCCCCGAGGTCGAGGTCGTAGCCGCTCTCCTTGAGCAGCTCGAACCCCTCGCCGTAGGCCTGCATCATGCCGTATTCGATGCCGTTGTGGACCATCTTCACGAAGTGGCCGGCGCCGTGGCCGCCCATGTAGCCGTAGCCGTGGCCGGGGGGCGCCAGCGTGGCCAGGGCGGGCTCGATCTGCTCGAAGGCGCTGCGGTCGCCGCCCACCATGAGGCAGTAGCCCACGTCGAGACCCCAGACGCCGCCGCTCGTGCCGGCGTCGAGGTAGCGCAGGCCGAGCTTCTCGAGGCGGGCGCCGCGCTCGACGTCGTGCTGGAAGGGCGAGTTGCCGCCGTCGATCACGATGTCGTTCTTGGCGAGCAGGGGGACGAGCGTGTCGATGGCCTCGTCGGTCGGCGCCCCATAGGGCAGCATGAACCAGATGGCGCGCGGCTCGCTCAGCTTGCCGGGCACGTCCTCGAGCCGCTCGACCGCCTCGGCGCCCTCGCTTTCGAGCTCCTGGGCCTTTGCGTACGTGCGGTTCCACACGACGACCCGATGGCCCCCGCGCAGCAGCCGCCGGGCCATGTTGCCGCCCATGCGTCCCAGACCGACCATCGCCAGTTCCATGTGCCTGTCTCCTTCGTTTGTGTTCAAGCGTTCGGGCCGTGAGCGGCTGCGGGCACTCCGGTCCGCCGTCGCCGTTCTCCTTGTGTGATCAGCTCCGCAGCAACTCGGCGACGACGCCGCCGAAGGTGGTGAGGCCGGGCAGCGGGTCGCGCCCCAGGTCGACCGACAGCACGCGCAGCCCACGCGACGTGAGGGCTTCGAGGTCGCCGCGCGCCTGGGCCTGCTTGAGCTGCCCGAACGTGTAGGGCTGTCCGGGGATCGCCAGGTCCTGCTGTTGCGAGCAGGTGAGCTGCAGGAACACGCCGCTCGGCTTGCCGCCCTTGTGGAGCTGCCCGGTCGAGTGCAGGAAGCGCGGCCCGTAGCCCAGGGTGGTGGCCACGCGCAGCCGATCGCGCAGCAGCACTCGGACCCCCTGCAGGATGCGCTGATGAGGCTCGGCCGGCGGCAGGTAGGCCTGCAGCGCGACGTAGTCGCCCGGCCGCACCGTGGTCAGCAGCTCGCGCAACGCGCCCGACAGGCCCGGGTCGTCGACCGTCACCATCGTGCGGCGGCCGTCGGGCGCGGCCGGCACGTCGGGCAGCCGCCCGGCGGCGGCGAGCTCGCCGAGCAGGCGGCGCGTGTTGTCTTTGCTCTCCTGCACGTTGGGCTGGTCGAAGGGGTCGATGCCCAGCACGGCGCCGGCGGCGGCGACGGCGATCTCCCAGCGCACGAACTCGGCGGCGACGTCCCACACGTCGGGCAGCGTCAGCGTCATGGTGGGCTGGCCGGCCTCGGCGAGCGTCTGCAGCGCACCCACCGCACGGTCGTCGGCCTCGCCTTCGACGTTCAGGTAGACGAAGACACGGTCGTCGCCGTAGACGCTCGGCGGGCCCGGAGGTTCGCCGTCGATGGGCACGAGACCTGTGCCCTCTTTGCCGGTGCTCTCGGCGAGCAACTGCTCGAGCCAGGCGCCCAGCGAGGCGATCGAGGGCGACAGCAGGAAGGTCACCTTGTCACGGCCGGCGCGGGCGAACTCGCCGAGGGCGACGCCCACCTTGAAGGCGGGGTGCTCGCGGGCCGGCACGCCGTCGCGGCAGACGGCCGACACGTGCGAGGCGCGTTCGAGCAGGCGGCCCACGTCGAGCCCCGTGAGGGCCGCCGGCACGAGGCCGAAGTACGACAGCGCCGAGTAGCGCCCCCCGATGTCGGGCGGGTTCAGAAAGACGGCGCGAAAGTCCTGGGCCAGCGCCTCGTGGTGCAGCGAGGTGTCGGGGTCGGTGATGGCGATGAAGTGGCGTCCCGCCTGGACGTCGCCGAGCCGTTCGCGCACGCGGTCGTAGAAGTAGGCGTGGAACGAGGCCGTCTCGGTGGTGCCCCCCGACTTGCTCGACACGATGAACAGGGTGCGCTCGAGGTCGAGGGCGGCCTCGATGGCGCGCACCGCGGCGGGGTCGGTGGAGTCGCAGATGCGCAGGTGGAGCGCCCCCTCGGCGGGCGCGAAGGTGCGGCTCAGCACCTCGGGCGCCAGGCTCGAGCCGCCCATGCCCAGCAGCACGGCGTCGGTGTAGCCCTCAGATGCGACCTGAGCGGCGAAGCCGCTCAGGTCGGGTGCCTTGCTCAGCATGTCGTCGGCGACGCTCAGCCAGCCGAGCGCGTTGCCGATGATCTCGCGGTGCCGCGGATCGTCTTTCCAGAGCGTGGCGTCGTGCGCGAAGAGGCGCGCACTGAAGCGCTCGTCGTCGAACGCCTGGAGCCGCTGGTTGATCGCCTCGAGCACGGGGTCGTTAGGCACTCAATCTCCCCTCTTTGCCGGTGAGCAGGTGACGACGCTTACGGTCGACGCTCGTGAGGAGCGCCTTGAACGAGTCGCGAAAGAGCGCCACGCCCTCGGTCTGCAGCGCCTCGGTGATGGCCTCTATGTCGATCCCCAAGGCCGCCGCCTGCTCGAGCCGGTCGCGCGCCTCTTCGAAACCCTGGTCGACGGTGCGGCGCACGACGCCGTGGTCGAGGAACGCCTGCAACGTGTCTTCGGGCATGGTGTTGACCGTCTGCGGTCCGATCAGGTTGTCGACGTAGAGCAGGTCGTCGTAGTCCGGGTTCTTGGCGCCGGTGCTGGCCCACAGCAGACGCTGGGCCTGGGCGCCGCGCTCGGCCAGCCTGTGCCAGCGCTCCGTCGAGGATATCTCGAGAAAACGCCGGTAGGCGAGCTTGGCGTTGGCCACGGCGAGCGTGCCCTTGAGGCCCGCAAGGCGGGCGCCGACGATGCGGTCGGCCTGGTCGGCGAGCTTCTCGTCGATCTGCTGGTCGGCCTTCACGTCGACGCGCGACACGAAGAAGCTCGCCACCGAGCGCACCTCGTCGATCGGCTCGCCGCGCGCGACGCGGTCCTCGAGCCCGCCGAGATACGCGTCGATCACGCCTTCGTAGACCTCGAGCGCGAACAGGAGCGTGACGTTGACGTCGAGGCCGTCGGCGATCGTCTGGCGGATGGCCGCCAGGCCCTGTCGTGTGCCCGGGATCTTCACCATGAGATTGGGCCGGTCGACGGCGCCGTGCAGCCGATGCGCCTCGTTCACCGTCTTGCGCGTGTCGTAGGCGAGCGCCGGCGACACTTCGATCGAGACGTAGCCGTCGAGGTGACCGGTGTGCTCGTAGACGGGACGCATGAGGTCGCAGGCCGTCTGCACGTCGGCCACGATGAGCGCGTCGGCGATCTCGGCCGTGGGCCGGCCGTGCGCCACCGCGTCCTCGATCTGCTGGTCGTAGCTGTCGCCCTTGCCGATCGCCTTGTCGAAGATGGTGGGGTTGGTGGTCATGCCGCCGACGCCTTGCGAGACGAGCTCGTCGAGACGGCCCGACCGCAGGAGGTCGCGGCTGATGAAGTCGAGCCAGACGCTCTGTCCTAAGTCTAAGAGCGCCGCAAGTTTGCTGTTGTCGTGTGCCATGTCCACTCCCTGGCCGTACTGCCCTTACTATCCCCCCTTCAGGGCGAGCTACACGCACGGCCGGTGGGCGCGCCGAGCCTGCGCCGGCGGTCGTCCATCACCCGTCGAGCAGGGCCTTGGCGCGCAGGTAGACGTTGTCGGCGGTGAAGCCGAAGGTCTCGAAGAGGTCCTCGGCCGGCGCCGAGGCGCCGAACCGGTCGAGCCCGATCGACTGCCCGTGGTCGCCGACCACGTCGCGCCAGCCGAAGGTGACGGCCGCCTCGATCGACAGGCGCGCCCCGACCTGAGGCGGCAGCACGGCGTCGCGGTACGCCGGCTCCTGGGCGAAGAACACGTCGCGGCAGGGCATGCTCACCACTCGCGAGCGCACGCCCTCGGCCACCAGGCGCTCGTGGGCCTCGAGGGCGAGGTGCACCTCGCTGCCGGTGGCGATCAGGATGATCTCGGGCTCCGTCGCCGCGCCGCCGCCCGTCGCCGCGCCGCCCGCCGCCGCCGCGCCGCCCGCGTCGGCCAGCACGTACGCGCCGCGGGCGAGGCCCGCGGCGGGCGCGTAGCGCGTACGGTCGATGACGGGCAGCTTCTGGCGCGTGAGCACAAGCCCGACCGGCCCGCCGTTCGCCGCCAGGGCGAACTTCCAGGCTTCGACGGTCTCGGTGGCGTCGGCGGGCCGCACCACCGTGAAGTTGGGCGTCGCCCGCAGGATGGCGAGGTGCTCGACCGGCTGATGCGTGGGGCCGTCTTCGCCAAGGCCGATGCTGTCGTGAGTGAAGACGTACTTCACCGGCGCTCCCATGAGCGCGCCGAGGCGCAGCGCGGGACGCTGGTAGTCGGTGAACACAAAGAAGGTGGCCGCGTAGGGAATGACGCCGCCGTGCAGGGCCAAGCCGTTCGAGGCCGCGGCCATGGCGTGCTCGCGCACGCCGAACCAGATGTTGCGCCCCGCGTGCGACCCCTTGCCGAACACCTCGGCGCCTTTGATGGCCGTGTTGTTCGACGTGGCGAGGTCGGCCGAGCCGCCGATCAGGGTGGGCAGGAACGGCGCCACGGCGTTGATCACGGCGCCCGAGACGACCCTCGTGGCCACGGCGGGGTCGCCGAGGCCATAGGCGGGCAAGGCGGCCTCCCAGCCGGGGGCGGGCTCGCGCCGCCAGGCGCGATCCCAGCGCTCGGCGGCGTCGGGCGCGGCCGCGCGCCACGCCGCGACGCGCTCGTCCCAGGCGCGCCGCGCGGCGCCGCCGCGCACGCCGGCCTCGCGATAGAAGGCGAGCACGTCGTCGGGCACGTAGAAGTCGGGTTCGAGTGGCCAGTCGAGGTTCGCTTTGGTGGCCTTCACCTCGTCGACGCCGAGCGCCGCGCCGTGGGCCTTCGAGGTGTCCTGCAGGTGCGGCGAGCCGTAGCCGATGTGCGAGCGCACGGCGATGATCGAGGGCCGCCCGGTCTCGGCCTTGGCGGCCGCGATGGCGGCGTCGAGGGCGTCGAGGTCGTTGGCGTCGGACACGGTCTGGGTGTGCCAGTCGTAGGCGGCGAAGCGCGCCATGCGGTCCTCGGTGAAGGCCATCTCGGTGGGACCGTCGAGCGAGATCAGGTTGTCGTCGTAGAGCACGATGAGCTTGCCCAGCCCAAGGTGACCGGCCAGCGACGCCGCCTCCGAGGCGACGCCCTCCATGAGGTCGCCGTCGCTGGCGATCGCGTAGGTGTAGTGGTCGACGACCGTCGTGGCCGAGTCGTTGAAGGTGCCGCCGAGGAACGCCTCGGCCACGGCCATGCCCACGGCGTTGCCGAAGCCCTGCCCGAGCGGCCCGGTCGTGGTCTCGATCCCGGGGGCGTCGCGGTACTCGGGGTGCCCCGGCGTGCGGCTGCCGAGCTGGCGGAAGCGCTTGAGGTCGTCGATCGTCAGGCCGTAGCCGGTGAGGTAGAGCATGCTGTAAAGGAGCATGCTGCCGTGGCCGGCCGACAGGATGAAGCGGTCGCGGTCGGGCCACTCGGGGTGCGCCGCGTCGTACTTGAGGTGGCGGGTCCACAGCACGTGCGCCACGGGGGCGAAGCCCATCGGCATGCCGGGGTGGCCGGAGTTGGCCTTCTGCACAGCGTCGACCGCCAGAAAACGGATGGTGTCGATGCAGGTCTGCTCGAAGGTCTTGGTCCTGTCTCGGGACTGAAGGCTCATCGTGCCTCCTTGTCGCGCGCCGTGGTCGCGTCTCGTGGCCCGCCAAGGCCCGCCTGTTCTGCCGCCGGCTCACGCGATCGCCGCTGCTGGTTTTCGTCTTTCAGTGTCCGGGCGGACCGATGTCGAAACTGCTGTGCCGGTGCGGCGCGGGGCCGGCTCAGGCGAGCGGAGGCTCCCGGCGAGGGACGACGGCGGTGTGAGGGGCCGCGAACGCAGCAGGCGGCGGCGAGTGAGCGACGAGCCGCGGACGGGCGGCGTAGGCGGCGAGTGAGCGACGAGCCGCGGACGGGCGGCGAAGGCGGCGGGCTACTGGCGGGAGAAGGCCCAGGCGTAGGTGGTGGGCCACCACGAGGGGCCGTCGCCCAGGTGGATGGCGAGGGCGGTGGCTTTGATCTGGGCGGCGCCGTCGTAGATGCCGGCGGCATGCCAGGGGTTCCACGAACCACTCCAGGTGGCCGACGAGTACTGGAAGAGGCCCATGTCGACCCCGTTGGAGGCCGTCGTCACGCCGCCCGACTCGGCCATCATGAGGCGGTAGAGGCCCTCGGCCCAGATACCGTTGGAGGCGGCCGCCGACTTGATCAGCGTCCACCAGGGGCCGGCGCCGTCGCCGGCGGTCGACGGCGGCGTGCCCGCCGTCTTGGCGGCGCTCGCGACCGGGGTGACGGCCTTGGTCTTGGTGACGAGCACGGCGACCGTGGCGTTCAGCCCGTGCAGCAACGCCCGCCGCTGGCCGAGCTGAGCGTAGAGTCGGCTGCGCTGCGTGGCGAGCTGGGCGGCGGTCTGCTGGGCCGACGCCAGCGCCGTTTGCAGCCCGGCGCGCTCGGCCACCACCTGGCGGTGGCGCAGCTCGATGGCCTGCACCAGCCCGGCGTCGCTGCCGGTGAGGTGCTGCACGTAGTCGAGCTTGGTGAGCAACTGGTCGAAGGTGGCCGTTTGTAGCACGACGTTCAGCAGCCCGGCGTCGCCGTCTTTGTAGGCGAGCACGAGATGGTCGGCGAGCTGCTGCCGGGCGACGCCCAGCTGATACTGGTCGAGGCGCAGCGCGGCGCGGTTGGCCTGGGCCTGCGCCTGCAGCGTCTGCAGGTGCGCGGCGGCGGCGGCGTAGGCGCCCACCGTCTGGTCGAGGCGGCGGTCGAGCGCAGCGACCTGCGCGGCGGCTTGGCGCGCCTGTGCCTGTTCGGCGCTCAGGGCGCTTGCCTGAGCGGCCGACGGCACGACGAGAAGGAGAAGGGTCGACAGGAGCGAAAAGACGAAGACGACCCTGAAACGTGTGCTCACGACCACCGGATGACCCCCCGGTCCGCGGACCGACAGTAGGAACGCGGCCCTGACCGGTCGCGTCGTTCGGTGAGCCGGCACCCTATCACAGGCCCGCACGCCCTGACAAACCACCGGGTGGGGTGAGCGCGCTCTAAACGGGCTCACAATCGCCTGAAAGCTCCCCACTTGAGGCTCGCGACGCGCCGGCCACCGCCAAAGCGGTGGCCGGCGCGTCGCGGCGCTTCAGTGCGCGGACTGCGACGAGCTAGCCCTTGAGAAACGTGTCGATCGAGCGCGCCGCCGCCTTGCCGTCGCCCATCGCCAGGATGACCGTGGCGCCGCCGCGCACGATATCGCCGCCGGCGAAGACGCCCGGCATGGACGTGGCGTGCGTGTCGTCGGTGACGATGTTGCCCCACTTGTTGAGCGCGATGGCCGGCGTGGCGTTGGTGAGCAGCGGGTTGGAGAGCGTGCCCAGGGCCACCACGGCGACGTCGCACTCGACCTCGAACTCGCTGCCGGCGATGGGCACCGGGCGGCGGCGGCCGGAGTCGTCGGGCTCGCCGAGCTCCATGCGCTGCATGCGCACGGCGCGCACCCAGCCCTGGGCGTCGGACAGGATCTCGAGCGGCGCCATGAGGAACTGGAAGTCGATGCCCTCCTGCTCGGCGTGCACGATCTCCTCGATGCGGGCCGGCATCTCGGCGCGCGTGCGGCGGTAGGCGCAGATCGCCTGATCGGCGCCCAGGCGCCGGGCGGTGCGCACCGCGTCCATGGCGACGTTGCCGCCGCCGAAGACCAGCACGCGCTTGCCGCGCGCGATGGGCGTGACGCCGTCGTAGTTCATGTAGGCGCCCATCAGGTTGACGCGCGTCAGGTACTCGTTGGCCGAGTACACGCCCTTCAGGTTCTCGCCGGGGATGTTCAGGAACATGGGCAGGCCGGCGCCGTTGGCCACGAAGACGGCGTCGAAGTCGGCCATGAGCTCCTGCACGGTGAGCGTGCGGCCGATGATCACGTCGCACTCGACCTCGACGCCCAGGCGGCGCAGGTTGTCGACCTCTTTGTCGACGATGGCCTTGGGCAGGCGGAACTCGGGGATGCCGTAGCGCAGCACGCCGCCGGTGTCGTGGAGAGCCTCGAAGATGTGCACGGCGTGACCCATGCGGGCCAGCTCGCCGGCCACCGTGAGGCCGCCGGGGCCGGCGCCCACCACGGCCACCTTATGGCCGCTCGGCGTGACCTGCGGCGCGGCGAACTCGAGGTTGCCGGCGGCCCAGTCGGCCACGAAGCGCTCGAGCCAGCCGATGGCGACCGGCTCGCCCTTCTTGCCGCGCACGCAGACGCCCTCGCACTGCACCTCCTGGGGGCAGACGCGCCCGGTGGTGGCCGGCAGGGCGTTGTCGGCGAGCAGGATCTCGGCGGCGCCGGCGAAGTCGGCGGCGGCCAGGCGCTCGAGGAACTCGGGGATGCGCACCTCGACCGGGCAGCCGCTCATGCAGGGGCGGTTCTTGCACTGGATGCAGCGCTGCGCCTCGAGCACGGCGAGGTCGGCCGGCAGGCCGAGGTTGACCTCGGAGAAGTTGTGGCTGCGCTGCTCGGCGTCCTGCTCGACCATGGCGACGCGCCCGATAGCCATGCGCTCCTTGGCGGTGAGCGCGGGAGCCGGGGCGTCGGCGGCGGCGGCCACCGCGAAGGCGGCGGCGGGGGCGGGCGTGAGGACCGGGGCGGCGGGCGCGGCGGCTGCGGCGGCGGCGGACGCGGAGGCGGCGGGCGCGGCGGCCGAGGCGGCGGCTGCGGGCGGCCTTGGCCGCGGCGGCGCTGGTGACGACATTGCCCTCGGCGTCGACGATGCGGCAGCCGTGCTCGTCGAGCTCGTGGTAGGCGGCCTGGCGGCCGGCGAGCTCGGCGAAGTCGACCAGGTGGCCGTCGAACTCGGGGCCGTCGACGCAGGCGAACTTGATCTCGCCGCCCACCGTCACCCGACAGCCGCCGCACATGCCGGTGCCGTCGACCATGAGCGGGTTCAGCGAGACGATGGTCTTGACGCCGTAGGCGCGGGTGAGCTCGGAGACGGCCTTCATCATGGGTACCGGACCGATGGCGTAGACCGCCTGCGGGCGGGCGCCGTCGCCGGCTTCGAGCAGACGCTTGAGGGGCGCGGTGACGAAGCCGGTCTCGCCCAGCGAGCCGTCTTCGGTGGTGCACAGCAGCTCGTCGGAGAAGGCGCCGAGCTCGTCGCGCAACACCACGAACTTCTCGCTGCGCCCCCCGATGATGGTGGTCAGCCGGTTGCCGGCGGCGGCCAGAGCCTTGGCCAGCGGGAACAGCACGGCGGTGCCCACCCCGCCGCCCACGCAGACCACGTGGCCGAAGTTGTCGATGTGGGTGGGCTGCCCAAGGGGGCCGGCCACGTCGCGCAGGGCGCCGCCGACCGGGGTGGCGACGATCTCCTGCGTGGAGCGCCCCACGGCCTGGATGATGAGGGTGATGGTGCCGGCCGCGGGGTCGTCGTCGGCGATCGTCAGCGGGATGCGCTCGGCGCCCTTGCCGACGCGCACGATGACGAACTGGCCGGGCTTGCGGGCACGCGCCACGCGCGGCGCGAGGATGTCCATGCGATGGAGCTTGGGGGCGATCTCCTCGTTGCTGACGACTTCGAACATGTTGACCTCGTGACGGGGGGTTGCGCGGTCGCAGGACGCACGCCTGCCTCATAAAGGAGTGTGCCAAGTCTCTCGCGAGACTGCAACCGCCGCCACGCCTGTCGCAGGCTATTCGCGCGCCGCCGGTTTGGCCTTTTTGGCAGCTCAGCGCCAGAGGGCCGCGACCAGGGCGGCCAGGCCCGCGGCGGCCAGCAGGGTGAGCGCGCCGGCCTGCCAGACGATCGCCGCCGCCCGGCCGATGCTGGTGGCGGTGGGCGCGGTCTCGTCGACGCCGACGGCATACTCGCCGGCCTTGGCCAGCCGCACGCCCAGGGCGGCGGCCATGGGGGCGATCGTCCAGAGCTTGTTGGGACTCGACGACAGGCGATGCTGCCGGCGCAGCGCGCTCCAGGCCGCGGCCCCGCGACCGTGCAGGCCGGCGAGGGCCACGAGCAGCAGGCCGGTGAGGCGCGCCGGCACGAGGTTGACGAGGTCGTCGAACCGCGCCGCCGGTTTGCCGAGGTACTCGTAGCGGCCGTGGTACCCGATCATCGCGTCCATGGTGTTGATGGCCCGGTAGACGAACGCTCCGGGCAGCCCCAGCAGGGCGAACCAGAACAGCGGCGCGACGACGCTGTCGGACAGGTTCTCGGCGAGCGACTCGATGGCCGCCGAGGCGACCTCGGGCGGGCTCAGCTCGCGGTCGCGGCTGACCAGCGCCCGCAACCCCTCGCGGGCGGCGGCGGTGTCGTCGCCCAGGTTGCGCTGCACGTAGCGCCCGGCGCCGACCAGGCCGCGCAGCGAGAAGCTCACCTTCAGGGCGACCGCCGCGATGGGCACGGCGAGCCACCAGGGCAGGCGCACCACCGCCAGGCACAGCGCGAGCCCGACGGCGGCAGTCGCGGCACAGGCGACCAGCACGATGCCGGCGCCATAGGCGAGCTCGGCGCGCGGCCGCTCGCGGGGCGCGTGGCGGTCGAGCAGCGCGATCAGGCTGCCCAGCCAGGCCACCGGGTGGACGGCGTTGGAGGGCTCACCGCAGCTCACGTCGAGCAGGCCGGCCAGCAGCACGGTCAGGGCGACCGCGCCCGGAGAGACGGTCACTGGAGCGCCAGGGGTGATCTCATGAAGGAGCGGCCTCGGTCGGGGGTTGCCGGTGCGACGCCGGGGTCTGGCCGTCGCGTCAGACGACGGGCGCGACGCTAGCGCAGGCCCCCGGGACCGTCAACCTGCGGAAAGGACGGGAGCCGGCGGCGGAGCGTCGTCGCCCAGAGGAGCGCGGCGGTTCGTCTTCAGCATGCCCACCGACTATGATCGGAACGACCGGCGGCTCTCACCATCAGCACACGACCTTGGGAGATGACATGCGGCTTTTCGGCGGCGGCGAGGGCCCACACATGGCCCACTTCCATTGCGCCCACAGCGGCGATGAGGTGAAGGGCTGGTGGGAGGTGCGCAACTGCGAGAGACTGCAGTGGCGGGTCCTGCGGTCGGGTGAGCGGTTCGCCGACAGCGCCGATACGCGCGACGGGTCTCAGACGCTGGTCGTCGAGGGCGACGTCACGCACTTCAGCGACCCCGTAGCCGGTCGTGGCACGTGCTACTACACCGTCTTCTCGCAGGAAGACGGCAAGGGCTGGGAGCGGCAGGCGGCCGTCAAGATCAACGCCCGCGAGCACCTCTTCTGGCATCACCCCGATGCCGAACGACAGATCGCCGCCGTAGCGGACAACGAGCTCAACCCCCAGGCAGATCCGTGGCGCCTGCCGCTGAGCAGTGGTAAGTACTCCGAAGCCATCTACGCGACCGTCCGCTCAGAAGGAGTGGCCGAGTGGCTCCACGCTGAGAGCTGACCCAGGCCGCCGCATGACCCCTCTCGATACCACGATCGCCGGCGTCGCCGTCGCCATCGACGCGACCGTCGTGCGGGTGACGAGCGCCCGGCCGCTGACGCTGCTCAGCTCGGCGCTCGTGGCCGGCGGCTTCGGCTCGGCCCGCGAGATCGTCAACATGCACGTCGACGACGTCTCCCCCGACTCGTCGCCCGCGGCCGACCTCGCCGCCTTCGCCGCGAGCCTGGGGATCGACGAGCCGTTCGTCGGTCTCATGACCGCGGCCAAGACCCAGTACGCCCGCCTCGCCGCCGAGTCGCGCGACGGCACGACGGTGGCGGCCGTCGTCTCGATGGGACTCAGCAACCGCGCCTGCGCCGGCGTCAGCCCGCCGTCGGCGTACGCGACGGGCACCATCAATACGATCGTGGTGGTCGACGCACACCTCACGCCGGCGGCCCTGGTCAACGCGGTCATCACCGCCACCGAGGCCAAGACGCTGGCGCTCGGCGCGTGGCAGGTGCTCTCCCCGGAGGGCGCGCCGGCGAGCGGCACCTCGACCGACGCCGTCGTCGTCGCCTGCACGGGCCGCGGCGAGCCCCAGAGCTACGCCGGCTCGGCAACCGTCGTGGGCTGGCTCATGGCGCGCACCGTGCGCCGCGCCATCGAGCAGATCTGCCGCGAGAAGCTCGCCCGCGACGGAGGGCTCCGCAAGGACTGGTAGGAGCGCCGGGTGGCCGCCCGGCCGTGGTCGCGCCCAGCAGGCTGCGAGGATTCCCCACGTTCAGGCGGCGCAGCGGGTGAGCCCGTCGGCGCGCCTGAGCTCGAGGCCGTCGAGCAGGCTCTCAAAGCGCAGCGCCCTGTCGACGCAGATCGTCCAGACGTGCAGCAAGGGCAGCCGCAGGTGCTCCCAGGTGCCCCGCGGCCGGCAGTAGATGAACCCGGTCACGGTGACCACGTCGCGCCTCGCCTTGATGCTGCGCACCTCGGCCCGCATGACCTCCCAGCTCGACGGCAGCACGAACAGGTCGGTGCTCGCCAGCTCATGCGCGTTCAGGAGCCGCGAGAGGTGGCCGTTGACGCTGAGCGCCCAATCGCCCCCGTCGGCGGACCCTTCGGTGCTGAACAGGCGCGTGGCGGCGGTCGGGAACCCGGGGCCGAGCTCGCGGTAGACGTCGCGCAACTGCTCGAGCAGCTCCTCGTTCACGACGACGGTGTCCTTGCGCCGGCCCATGGCTAGTCGGTCACGTCGCGCAGGTGCTCGGTGTCGCGAAAGCTGCGCAGCTTGTTGAGCGTCTTGCCCTCGATCTGGCGCACGCGTTCGCGCGACAGCCCGAACTCGCGGCCCACCTCTTCGAGGGTGCGCGGGTGGCCGTCGCCTATGCCGAAGCGCAGCTCGACCACCTTGCGCTCGCGCTCGGTCAGCGAGTCGAGCAGCCGTTCGATCTGCGAGTGCCGTTCGACCTCGCTGGCCGCGGCCAGCGGTTCGATCGCCGCCTGGTCTTCGATCAGGTCGCCGAGGAGCGAGTCCTCGCCCTCGCCGCTCGGCGCCTCGAGGCTCACCGGCACGCGGCTCGTGCGGATGATCTCGCGCACCTTCTCGGCCGGCACGCCCATCTCGGCGGCGATCTCCTCGGGCGTGGGCTCGCGGCCGCTGCGCTGCTCGAGGCGGCGCTGCACCCCGACCAGCTTGTTCTGCGCCTCGACCACGTGGACCGGCAGCCGGATGGTGCGCCCCTTGTCGGAGAGCGCCCGGGTGATGGCCTGGCGGATCCACCAGTGCGCCAGGGTCGAGAACTTGAAGCCGCGGCGGTAGTCGAACTTCTCGACGGCGCGGATGAGGCCGAGGTTGCCCTCCTGGATGAGGTCGAGCAGCGGCAAGCCGCGGCCGTCGTAGCGCTTGGCGATGCTCACCACGAGGCGCAGGTTGGCCTCGATCATGGCGCGCTTGGCGAGCATGTCGCGCGCCTCGATACGCTTGGCCAGGGCGACCTCTTGCGGGGCCGTCAGCAGCGCGACGCGGCCGATCTGCGACAGGTAGGAGCGCACCGGGTCGCTCGAGTTGTCCGGGGTGCTCAGGTCGAGGTCGGCGGCGGCCGCCACGGTGGCGCCCGGGTCGCCCGCCGAGCTGGCCGTGCCCGGCGCCTCGATGACGTCGATGCCGAGGTCGGCGAGCATGACGAGCAGGTCTTCGGCCTCGGAGCGGCTGAGGTGCGCATCGCGCACCACGGCGGCGACCTGCGTGCTCTCGAGGTAGTCCTGCTCGCGGCCCTGCGCGACGAGACTGACCACCTCGTCGTGCAACGTTTCGGGGAGGTCGCTCGTCCTGGGTGTCTCGGCGTCACTCACGGACACGACAGTACCCGCATACGGCCGGCGTCACCCACCAAAGGCCGCGGCGAGGGCGCAGTGGCGCCCCTGGAAGCGCGGCGGACCTACGAGCGCGACGACAGCCAGTCGCGCAGCTCCGCGACCGTCGCAAAGACGGCCTGCGCGCCGGCCGCGCGCAGCGCGGACGCATCGGCGTCGCCGTCCCACGCCGCGCCCAGCGGCAGGGCGCCGGCGGCGCGCGCCGCCGTCATGTCGGAGGCGAAGTCGCCCACGTAGGCCACCCGCGAGGCCGCCACACCCCACTCTGCGATGAGGCCGGCGAGCTGCTCCGCCTTGCGCGGACCGTCGGGCGAGCCCGTCTCGACGTGCGGGAACCGGCCGGTCAGGCCGAGCTTGCCGAGGGTGAGGTCGACGCAGCGCCGTCCGGCGCCGGTCACGATGGCCGCGGCGAGGCCGCGCTGCTCGACGCAGGCGAGCAGCTCGGCGACGCCGTCGTAGGGCGCCGCCTGCTCGTCGTAGTGGGCTTCGAAGTACTCGTGAAAGTCGGCCAGGCACTCGCGCCAGCGGTCGGTCACGACGCTCCTGACGACGCCCTCCTGGCCGGCCCCGCACAGGTCGCAGACCTCCTGGGCGCTGAAGCGCCGGCCGGTGGCCCCGAGGAGGGCGTGCTGAAAGGCCGCGATGTTCAGCGCCAAGGTGTTGGCCAGGGTGCCGTCGAGGTCGAAGGCGATGGCCTGCAGTGTCGGTGCGATGTGCCGCCTCCTCCCCACGCCGGACCAGACAACGAAGAAGGCGGTCGCGCCGGCCTCGGACGAGGCCGGCGCGACCGCCGCGCGTGTGTGCGTCAGGCGACCGGCGCGGCCGCGCTTGCGACGAGGGCGCTGGCCTTGTCGTAGACGTTGTCGACGGTGAAGCCGAACTGCTCGAAGATGGTCGGCGCCGGAGCCGACGTGCCGAAGCGGTCGATGGCGATGATCTCGCCGTCGGTGCCGACCCAGCGGTCCCAACCGAAGCTGGTGGCCGCTTCGACGGCCAGGCGGCAGCGACAGGCGGCCGGCAGCACGCTCTCGCGATAAGCCGCGTCCTGGCGCTCGAACAGGCGGAACGACGCCATGTTGACGACGCGCGAGCGCACGCCTTCGGCGGCGAGGCGCTCGTAGGCAGCGAGGACGAGCTGCACTTCGCTGCCGCTCGCCATGAGGATCACGTCGGGCGCGCCGTCGCCGGCTGAGTCGGCGAGCACGTAGGCGCCGCGGGCGACGCCGTCGGCCGCACTGTAGACGCTGCGGTCGATGGTCGGCAGGTTCTGCCGGGTGAGCATGAGGCCGACAGGGGCGTCGGTCGACTCAAGAGCGATCTTCCAGGCCTCGACGGTCTCGTTGGCGTCGGCCGGGCGCAGGTCGATGAAGTTCGGCGTGGCGCGCAGCATGGCGAGGTGCTCGATCGGCTGATGGGTCGGGCCGTCTTCGCCGACGCCCACGCTGTCGTGCGTGAGGACGTAGGTGACCGGCAGGCCCATGAGGGCCGACAGGCGCATGGCGGGACGCATGTAGTCGACGAACACGAAGAAGGTCGCCACGTACGGACGCGCCGCGCCGTGGGCGGCCATGCCGTTGGCGATGGCGGCCATGGCGAGCTCGCGCACGCCGAAGTGGAAGTTACGCCCCGCGGGGGTCGCCGCCTGCACGTCGGCCTCGCCCTTCATGAGCGTGTTGTTCGAGGGCGCGAGGTCGGCCGAACCGCCGATGAAGTTGGGCACGTGGGGGGCCACCGCGTTGATGACCTTGCCGGACGCCACGCGCGTGGCGACGGCGGGCTCGTCGGGCGCGAACACCGGCAGATCGGCGTCCCAGCCGGCGGGCAGCTTGTTGGCCCAGGCGTCGTTCCAGGCGGTCGCGCGGGCGGTGTCGGCGGCGGCCCAGGCGGCGTGACGCTCGCTCCAGGCGGCGTGCGCGGCGGCGCCGCGCTTGGCGGCCGCGGCGTAGAACGCCCTGACGTCGTCGGCCACGAAGAAGGTCGGGTCGAGCGGCCACATGCAGGCTTCTTTGGTGAGCTTGACTTCGTCGGCGCCCAGCGGGGCGCCGTGGGCGGCGGCCTTGTCCTGCTTGTTGGGCGAGCCGCAGCCGATGTGCGTGCGCACGGCGATCAGCGACGGGTGCTCGGTGTCGGCCTTGGCGGCGACGATGGCGGCATCGATGGCTGCGACGTCGTTGCCGTCGGTCACGCGCTGCACCTGCCAGCCGTAGGCGGCATAACGGGCGCAGACGTCTTCGGTGAAGGCCAGGTCGGTGGAGCCGTCGATCGTGATGTGGTTGTCGTCGTAGAGCACGATGAGCTTGCCGAGCTTCTGATGGCCGGCGAGCGAGGCGGCCTCGCTGGTGATGCCCTCCATCATGCAGCCGTCGCCGGCGAGCGCGTAGGTGTAGTGGTCGACCACGTCGCCGTCGAAGGTGGCGGCCAGGAAGCGCTCGGCGACGGCCATGCCGACGGCGTTGGCGAAGCCCTGCCCGAGGGGACCGGTGGTCGTCTCGACGCCCGGGGTGTGATGGTACTCGGGGTGGCCCGGGGTCTTGCTGCCCCACTGGCGGAAGGCGCGCAGGTCGTCGAGGCTCAGGTCGTAGCCGGTCAGGTGCAGCAGCGAGTAGAGCAGCATGCTGGCGTGGCCGGCCGACAGCACGAAGCGGTCACGGTCGGGCCAGCTCGGGTCGGCCGAATCGAACCGCAGGTGTCGGGTGAACAGCGTGTGAGCCATGGGCGCGGCGCCCATCGGCATGCCCGGGTGTCCGGACTTGGCCTTCTCTACACCGTCGACGGCGAGAAAGCGGATGGTGTCGATGCACCGCTCCTCGAGGGTCAATGCGCTCGCCACAGGGCTCATCGGCGTCCTTTCGTTCTTGCAGTGGTCGGCTCGACAACAAAAAGAAGGGGCGAACGTCGACTGGCGGCGTGCGTCCCTGGCGGTCCGGTCACAAAAGCTTTGAGAAGCGCCTCACCGCGCGGACCGGTCGGCGGCGTGGGTGCTGCGAACGCCCGAATCCTGCCCTCCCCCGCGTGCGGGGGAGGGCAGACCATGCTGACGGGCGGGACAGTTGCGTCCGGGTGCCTCACTACTTGGCGAAGTAGCTCCTGATGAAGTTCATGAAACGCTCGCACTCTTCGACCGTGCCGGGCGTGACGCGGAAGTAGCCGTCTTTGCCGTGGATCGGCTTGATGGTCTTGAGGAAGAGCTTGTCGGAGTCGTAGGCGGCCTTGACGATCTCGCCGGTGGTCTTACCGGAAACCGAGGCGTCGATCAGCATGTAGTTGCCGTGGGCCGGATACGGGTTCAGGCCGAGAGCCTTGAGCTCGGCGGTGAACTTGTCCATCCAGTCGTTGTTGTACTTGACCTTGCCGGCGATCTCCTCGGGGTTGTCGAGGATGGCCTCGGCGGCGGCCATGGCCATGAGGCTCATGTTCCAGGGCAGGTACATCTTGGTGAAGGCCTGCACGACCTCGGGGACGCCGACCATGTAGCCGAAGCGGATGCCGGCCAGGCCGAAGGCCTTGGAGAAGGTGTGCGACAGGAAGACGTGCGGATACGTCTTGATGAGGTCGACCTTCGAGGCGACCTGCGGATGGTAGTCGAGGTAGGCCTCGTCGACGCAGAGCGGAATGCCGAGCTCGCAGAACTTGATGAGGTCGGCGTCGTCGATGAAGATGCCCGTCGGGTTGTTCGGGTTGATGATGAGGATGAGCTTGGTCTTTTCGTTGACCGCCGCAAGCATGGCGTCGACGTCGTACTGCAGGCCGTCCTTCTGCAGGTCGATCTGCACGTTCTTGGCGCCGCACAAGCCGGCGCGCGAGAGGAACATCTCGAACGTCGGGTTCGACAGCAGGAACTCGTCGCCGGGCTGCAAGAAGATGCGCATCATGGCGTCGATGGTCTCGGACGAGCCGTTGGCCAGCGCGATGTTCTCGGGGCCGACACCGTGGAGGGCGCCGAGCTTGGTGCGCAGGCGCAGCATGCTGTCGGGGTAGCGGTTACCCTTCTTGACGATCTCGGTGACGGCGTTGACCACCTTGTCCGACGGCGGCACAGGGTTCTCGTTCAGCATCATGCGGCCGTAGTCGGGCTGCGCCCAGGCCTTGTCGAGGATGCTGGTGTTGTACTCGGGCGCAGTCTCGAGCCACGGTACGAACAGATCAGTCACGTTCGCCGTTTTCTCCGTCATGCTCATTCGTCCTTTCGTCAACCGGGGATCGTCAGGAAGCGGGCGTAGGTGCGCAGCTGCCTTCGAGGCAGTTGCCCGCAAAGTCGACCATCTCTTGGGTAGCCTTCGAGAAGGCGGCGTGGGTCTTTACGAGGGCCGGATGCGTCGCGTACTCCTCGCGGGTGTAGCCGTTCTCGTCGTAAGCGCGCACGAAGTAGGGGATCCGCATGAGCTTGTCCATGACGTCCTTGGGCGGATCGACTTCGATCTGGTTGGGCTTGAACTTGATGTTCTCGGCGCCCGGGAAGTTGATGCACTCGTCGATGAACGACGGCGGGCAGGTGACGACCACGTCGGCGCCGGCCTTCTCCTCGAGGTGCCAGAGGCGCAGCTCGCCGTCGACCGTGGGGCCGACACGCAGCGAGCAGGAGAGCATCTTGCTCGGATAGTTGCGCTCTTTGATGATGCGGCAGGCCTTCTTGAAGATGGCCAGTTCGGCCATGCGCACGTCGCCTTCGGTGAGCTCGACGCCGGCCTCTTTGCCGAATTCGCGCAGGCCGCCGAGGTCGCCGTAGCGGGCTTCCATGTGGGTGATGACCGAGCGCCAGTTCGACAGGTCGACGCCGTTGGCCTTGGCCTTCTCGACGCCGCGCTGCACCGACTTGGCGCAGTCCATGAGCTGCGAAAGCACGAAGGTCATGGTGTTGTTGGTGGCGATGCCGCGCGCGGTGAGCTCTTCGATCACTTCGTAGCCCTCGGCCGTGCCGGGGACCTTGACCATGACGTTCGGGTTGATCTTGTAGATCTCGAGCGCCTGGGCGAGCATTGCCTCGCCGTCGAACGCGCTACGCGGGTCGACCTGGCCGGAGAGGAAGCCCTCTTTGTGGCCCGACGCCTCGAAGAGCGGCAGGAACATGTCGGAACCCTGTTTGACGACCTCTTTGTAGAGCAGCCAGAACAGGGTCTCGGTGTCGAGATCGTCGTGCGCGGCGAGGATGCCGTCGGCGACCTTCTGCCAGTACGGCGGGTCGTCTTTGAACGCGGCCAGCGACAGCGGCGGGTTGGTGGTGACGCCGCGGAAGAGCTGGCTCATCGGGTCGTCAAGGTTGTACATGCGCTTAAACTGCGCCTTCAGGTTCTCCTGATCGCCGGGCTCGGCCTTGGCGAGCATCTTCTTTTGCCAGTTCGCGAAGATGACCGGCGAAGAATCCCACCAGATCTCCATGCCGGGACTGACCGCGACCAGATCCTCCAGAAGATTCCGTTCCTTCATGTCTCTCCCTAGATGACGATTGTGGGCCCATGGTGGATTGTGTGCGCACCCTGAGCTTCGCTCGGACGCCAACAAGCCTAGTGGACCGAGGGTGGCGCTGCAACCGCGCAGAACGCCTTTTTTCGGTACGAATGCAGGCGTGATGTTGGACGGGGCGGCGACTTGTCGCCGGCGCTCACCGCGCCGCGGCCTGTGCAGAAGTGTGCGCCTGTGGGAGCAACTGCTCCCCCGCCGCTCGCTTGGCCCAAGGGTGCGGCCCCTGTCTGGTCGGCGGTGTCGGACGTCGAGGTCCCCGTTCGGGCAGCGCCGCTGCGCCGCCCTCCCTGCGCCCACTAGTCAGTGTACCCCGACTGCCTGTGTTGCCAAGCGAGACAACAGGGCGCCGCCGCGCGTGCGTGCGGCGCCACGACGGGGCGCTGCGGAGTGCAACGCGAGCGACGCGGGTGGGCGTCGCGCACGGTGAGCGTTGCGCACGGTGAGCGTCGCGGGAGGCGGGGCGTCGCGAGCGGTGAGCGTCGCGCCCGGCGGACGCAAGCCCGCCGGGCGCGCGTCCCGGCCTGCCGCGCCTAGAGCAAGGGGCCGAAGGCGGGCTCGTAGGCCGCCTTGGGCATCTCGAAGCGCACCGTGCGCAGCGGGTCGACCATCTGCGAGACGCGCACCTCGCCGACGGCGCTCATGAGCATGACGGCGTCGGCCAGCCCCATGCCCAGGCGCCCGTGCAGCAGATCGGCCATGGCGGTCGTGGCCATGGTCGCCGCTTCGTCTAAGGTGGAGGCCGAGGCGATGGTCGCCACCATCTCAGCGTTCTCGAGCAGCGGGTCGGTGAGCTTGAGGTCGCGGCGCACGCCGAGCTGCAGCGTGACCGCGCCGGCCACCTCGACCCCGGTGACCGCGATCTCGCCGTCGCCCATGGCGGCGTGCAGGTCGCCGGCGGCGAGCAGGGCGCCGGGCACCTGCACCGGCAGGTAGATGGTGGCGCCCTCGCCGATCAGACGGGTGTCCATGTTGCCGCCGTGCGGGCCGGGCGTGCCGCAGGGCACGTCGGCGCCGGCCGGCGCCACGCCGATGACGCCGATCATGGGGCGGGTGGGAAAGCTCGGTCCGCCCGGCCACTGTGCGCGGCCGCCGGCGATGGCGAGGAACCGCCAGTCGAGCTCGTCGATGCGGTCGCCCAGCACGCCCCAGCCGCCGCCCGTGCACATGACGCCGTGATCGGAGATCTCGAGACGCTCGATGCGCACGGCGAGCACGTCGCCGGGCTCGGCGCCCTCGACGTAGACTGGGCCGGTCGCCGGGTTGACGGTGGCCCAGTCGATGCCGCGCCCCACGTCGGCGGGCCCGGCCACCTGGTCCGAGAAGCAGTCGGCCGTCTCGAGGCGGATGGTGTCGCCCGCGGCCACGCGCGCGACCGGCGCGGCCGCCTGCGACATGGCGAAGACGCTCCTGTCCTTGGTGACGGTCGGGGCGGCCATCAGGCGTCGCTCCCGGGCGCCGCGACGGCGGGCACGGCGTCGTCTTCGTAGTGGATCTGAGCGACGGCCGCCACGGCACGCGGGTTGCGGCTGCGCAGCACGAGCAGCACGACGATGCCGATGACCACCCAGGCGGCCATGGCGTACGCCGCGTAGGAGTACGGCGACGACAGGGCCACGATGAACGACAGGCCGGGCACGCCGGTGATGCCGGCGGCGCTCATGAAGCCGGGCAGCAGGAAGAGGAAGCCGATGATCGGCACCACGATGTGGTAGACGATGTGCTGTTCCTCTTTGCGGTGCCTGGCGAAGAGCCCGATGCAAGCCAGGTTGGCGATCATGTAGACCGGCACGACGAGGACGACCAGGCCGGTGCCGATGATGCCGAAGGCGGTCTGCGGCGTGTACCTGAAGCCCAGTCCCAGGCCGAGGGCGCAGCTCAGCACCAGTTCGATCAGAATGCCGACCCGCGGCGACTTGAACCTGGGGTGCAGGTCGGCGCAGGCCCGCGGGAACGCGCCGACGCGACCGAAGGCGTAGGCCGTGCGCGTGAACACGTTGGTGCCCGAGTTGGCGTTGGCCAGCGTGGAGTTGATGATGGCGATCAGCACGAGCAGCCAGAACACGCCCGAGACGCTGCGCGCGAGGCCGTCCCAGGGCACGCCGTTGGCCGAGCTCGCAAAGCCGCTGAAGATGCGCGGCCCGAACGAGACGTCGGCGGCGTAGGTGGTGAAGATGTAGAGCGCGCCGATCGCCACGGTGGCCAGCACGACCGCCAGCGGCACGTTGCGCCGCGGGTTCCTGGTCTCTTCGGCGAGCGGCGCCGCGGCCTCGAAGCCCGAGAAGGCGAGCAGTGCGCCGACCGCCCCCGCGGTCACCCCCGAAAAGCCGACGAAGCCCTTGGCGTTGGCGTACTTCGTGCCGAAGACCGCCAGCGTGTTGTGGTCGCCGGCCTTGACGACCAGCACGATGGCCAGCGTGAGGAACACGAGGATCTCGACCAGACCCAGCCACACGCCGGTGCTGGTCGAGGTGTGCACGCCGCGGTAGACCAGGCCGCAGACGAGGAACGTGCCGAGCAGCATGAAGACCCACCAGGCGCCGAGCGGGAACCCGGCGCTCTCGGAGTGCCATTCGCCGGCCACCGTGTAGCCGAGCTGCAGCATGACGAGCGGCACGATCAGGACCTCGACGGCGGCGTAGGCCCAGCCCACCAGAAAGCCGATCGAGGGGCTCAGGCCGACCGCGCTGTAGGTGGCCACCGAGCCCGCCGCCGGGATGTGCTTGGCGAGCTGGCCTATGCTGGCCGCGGTGAAGAGGATGCCCACGAAGGCGATGAGGACCGAGAGCGGCAAGGCGCCGCCGGCGAAGGCCGCTCCCAGCGGGATCGAGGCGGCGATGGCCGCGCCGGGGGCCATCGACGTGATCGACTGGAAGAGCGCCGCCATGAGTCCGACCTGGTTGCGGGCCAGCTGCGTTGGTGCCGTCGTCTCGCTCATCTCGCGTCCTGTCGTCTGCTCGTTTTCGGGTACAGCGACCTGACGTCACTGGCGTCGTAAAGAACGGCGATCCGCGTGACCGGTCTCACTTCCCGCTAGGCCGCCGTCGCGCGAGCGGTCCACGAGCGAACTCTCTCGCAGCGCGGCAGCCATCGCAAGAAGGGATTCCCTGCGTCATCAAAACTAGGCACACAGTCGCACCAGCGGCGGCGACGGCGGTCGCCCAAGTTGAGCGCGCTACCCGCGATTGTCTACACTAAGTACGCGTCGGCGCGAATTTGTCGCGCGGCGACCACCCGCGGCGCTTGCACAGAGCGCCCACTGTCGTTTTGCCGTTCCCGGCCGAGGAGTGCGGTGACCGAACACCGAAAGAACCGCTGGCTGCTGGCCGGGCGGGAGCTGTTCCAGATCCTCTCCGTGCGCCCCTCGGAAGTCGGCATCCTGGTGGTGCTCTCCGTCATGCTGGCCGTGCTGCAGGCCCTGGCTGCCGGCATGCTCTCGCCCGTGCTGCAGTACATCGAGTACGGCAAGGCCAAGGGCGGCGGCGTCTTCAGCGACCTGCTCTACCACGTGCTGCACTTCCTCGGCCTGCCGGTCACCCTGCTCTCCCTGCTGGTGCTGGCCTTCGTGCCCATCCTGCTGCGCGAGTTCGTCTATCTCACCAACACGACCTACGTGTCGCGCGTGCAGCAACGGGCGATGGTGCGCCTGCGCTCCCGGGGTTTCGCCGCGATCATCCACGGCGACCTGGCCTTCGTCGTGGGCGAGGGCAACAGCAACCTGGTCAGCACGCTCACCGCCCAGGTGCAGCGCGGCGGCGGCGCCATCACCCAGTTCATGCAGCAGATCTCGGTCGGCCTGCTGATCGCGATGTACGTCCTCGTCCTGCTCGTACTGCAGGTCAAGCTCGCCGTGATCACGGTGGTCGCCCTGGCGCTGATCTCGCTCCTGGTCAACCGCGCCATCAAGCGCTCGCGAGCGCTGGGGCGCGTGACCGCCCAGCTCAACAACGAGACCTACTCGGTGATCTCCGAGCGCATCACCGCCCTGCGGCTCATCAAGATGCTCGGCCAGGAGGACCGCGAGACCGAGAACGTCACCGCGGTCGTGACGCGCTTCGGCGACGCGCAGCGGCGCATCTCGATCCTGAGCGGCATCGTCGAGGTGACGATCGACCCCCTGCAGATGCTCATGCTCTTCGCCGTCATCTTCGTGGGCGTGCAGTTCTTCCACGCCAGCCTCGCCACCATCGGCCTCTTCCTCTTCATCTTGCTGCAGCTCAACAACAACGTGAAGGGCTTCAACAACGGCCGCCAGTCGCTAATGGCCACGATCGACAGCCTCCACCTGGTACGCGACACCTTCAACCGCGCCAGCGCCTCGCGGCACATCGTGGGCGGCGACGCCGCCTTTGCCGGCCTGCGCGACGGCATCCGCTTCGACGACGTGAGCTTCGCCTACGGCGACGAGACCGGGGAGCTCGTCCTGCGGGGCGTCGACCTCACGATCCCCTGCCGCTCGCAGACGGCCATCGTGGGCAAGTCGGGCTCGGGCAAGTCGACCCTGGTCGACCTCATCCCGCGCCTGCGCGACGCCAACGAAGGCCGCGTGCTGTTCGACGGCCGCCCCGTGCAGGACTTCGAGCTGCGCAGCCTGCGCCGCTCCATCGGCTTCATGACCCAGGACGCCCTGCTGTTCAACGACACCATCTACAACAACCTGGTCTACGGGCTCGAACGCGAGCCCAGCGCCGCCGAGATCGCCGAGGCCCTCGAGTCCAGCTTCTGCGCCAACTTCGTCGGCAAGCTGCCCAACGGCCTCGAGACCAGCGTCGGCGACCGCGGCGTGCGGCTCTCGGGCGGCGAGCGCCAGCGCCTGGCGCTGGCCCGCGTGTTCCTGCAGGACCCCGAGATCCTCATCCTCGACGAGCCCACCAGCGCCCTCGACTCCGAGTCGGAGCAGTACATCCAGCAGGCGCTCGACGGCGTGCGCCACCGCAAGACCTTGATCGTCATCGCCCACCGCCTGTCGACCGTGCAGCACTCCGACCAGATCGTCGTGCTCGACCACGGCGTCATCGAGGAGCGCGGCACCCACGACGAGCTGCTCGAGGCCGAGGGCGCCTATCGCAAGCTGTTCGACTACCAGATCTACGCGTAGGGCGTCGGAAGGCGCGCTCATGTCGCCTCTCGCGGCCGCCTCCATACACTTGCGGGCGCGACCAAGTCGTGCAAGCCTTCTGCTGGCCCCGAACGGGGGCGCAGCGGTTTCATCCGCCACAATCGATCGTCCGAGGTCGTTCTGATGCGCATCTTTTACGCCGCCGGCAGCCGCCCCAACAGGGCTCTCCCCCAATCGCAGGTCTGGCGGTCCAACCTGTTCATGGCTCTCGTCGGCCTCGAGCACCAGGTCGTCGAACTCGACTACGACCTCGCCCCTCATTACCTGCACGCCAACGTCGCACGTGCTGAGAACGCGGCCTGGGTAGCCGCGCACCGCACGCAGCTCGAATCCGCCCTGCTGGCTCAGATCCGGGCGGCGCACGAAAGTCAGCCGATCGACGTCTTCTTCAGTTACTTCTACTCGTCCTTCGTCACGCCCGAGACGATCCGCGCTATCAACAGCATGGGCATCACGACGGTCAACTGGTACTGCAACGCCTCCTATCAGTTCGACCTCGTGCGCGAGATCGCCCCCGCTTACAGCTACTGCCTCGTGCCCGAGAAGGTCCGCCTGGCGGACTATCGCGCGATCGGCGCCCGCCCGATCTACTGCCAGGAGGCGGCCAACCCCGACTTCTATCGCCACTCCAACCTTCCCCACGACCTCGACGTGACCTTCGTCGGGGCGGCCTACGGCGACCGCCCCGACTACATCAGCGCGCTGCTGGAGTCCGGCATCGACGTGCGCGTCTGGGGGCCCGGGTGGCTGAGGTTCTCCCCTCCACAAGGCGCCGTGGCGCACCTGCGGCACGCCAGGAACCTCCTCAAGGGCCGCGCATCTCAAGCCGCTCAGCCTCACCCGCGAAGCGACCCGCGTTTTCCCCAAGGCGTGTGCGGCGGGCTGCTGTCGGATGAGCAGATGATCGCCACCTTTAGCCGCTCCCGGATCAGCCTCGGGTTCTCCTCGGTCGGCGACACCGGTCGCTCGGCCGAGCCGATCCGGCAGGTGCGACTGCGAGATTTCGAGGTGCCCATGTCCGGCGGCTTCTATCTGCTCGAGTACCTCGAGGAGATCGAGGAGTTCTTTGTGCCGGGGGTAGAGATCGCTTGCTTCAAGACCGCCGACGACCTCGTGGCCAAGACGCGACACTACCTGAGCCACAGCGAAGAGTGCGAAGCCGTCCGGCTAGCAGGGCGGCAGCGCGCACTGCGCGATCACACGTGGCAAAAGCGATTCAGCGACGCCTTCGCGCAGATGAAGATCGGCTGATCCAAGTCGCCACGCGTGGGCGGCGCATACCGGAGGCGATAGCCATGGGGCAGGCGAGCATCATCCTGGTCTCGCAAGATGTTTCGAACAACAGCTACGCGAGAGCGCACGTCCTGGCGCAGATGCTGAGCCGCTACTACGACGTAGAGATCGTCGGCCCGGCTTCACGCGGCGTGGTCTGGGAGCCCCTGGCCGACGATGCATCGGTCAAGTGCACGATCCTCAGTTCGATCGATTGCTTTCGGTACATCCTGAACTCCCGGGCGCAAGCCGTGTACGCGGTCAAGCCAAGGGTGACGAGCTTCGGCGTGCCCCTGCTCGCGAGGCTCGCCAGCCACAAGCCGCTGGTCCTCGACGTCGACGACTGGGAATGGGGCTTTGCCCTCTTCTACTACGGCACGCTCCGCCGAAAGCTGAAGAGCGCCGCCCGCCTCACCGACGCCAACAACATCGCCTATACGTGGGCGCTCGAACGGCTGGCGTCGACGGCCGACGGCGTCAGCGTCGCGAGCCTCTTTCTGCAGGGGCTCTTTGGCGGCACGCTGATCCCGCATGCTCGCGACACGGCGCGCTTCGACCCGAGCAAGTTCGACTCAGAGCAGATCAAGTCCGACCTCGGGCTGGCCGGACGCAAGGTCGTCCTCTTCCTGGGGACACCGATGAAACACAAGGGCATCGCGCAACTGACCGAGGCCATCGAGGGACTGAAGCGTGACGATGTCACCTTGCTGGTGGTGGGCGCGACGGAGCTCCAGGCGAGCCGGCTACCCGACAAGCAGTTCGTGAGGACGGTCGGCCCACAGCCGTTCTCCGCAGTCCCCAGGTTCCAGGCCGCGGCCGACCTCGTGGTGCTCTTCCAGGCCGACATACCGGCAGCGCGCGGTCAGGTGCCGGCCAAGCTATTCGATGCCATGGCGATGGCCAAGCCCATCGTCGCCTCGGGCGTCTCCGACCTGCCCGAGATCCTTCGGGACTGCGGCGAGATCGTCAGGCCTGGTGACGTCAGGTCGCTGGCGGCCACCATGGCCGGGCTGCTCGACGACCCGACCCGCGCCGCCGACCTGGGGCGGCGGGCACGGCGGCGATGCATCGAGAAGTACAGTTACGATGCCGTGGCTCCCGGGTTGCGCGACATGGTGGACGGTCTCATCAGGCATCGCACGAGGAGCTGACCGAGGGCCGCATCTCCGGGTGTCGCGTGCTAGACTACTGGCCGCTTGGAACGTCCTTCCCGGTAGTCAGCGCCTGCTCGAGTCGCCCGGCGCGGTCTGGTCGAGGCTGACCGGCAGACCGGATCGGGTGGCGCACGACGGTTCGTCGATGCCGACCGCGATGTCCGAGCGGCCCGTAGAGAGAGCGCGTCGATCGTCGCCCGAAATGCTGGGACAGCCGACGACGCTCCTGTCAGAGTCTGCTGCAAGCCGAGGGCGAAGCGGCCGAGGAGTGCGGTGACCGAACACCGAAAGAACCGCTGGCTGCTGGCCGGGCGGGAGCTGTTCCAGATCCTCTCCGTGCGCCCCTCGGAAGTCGGCATCCTGGTGGTGCTCTCCGTCATGCTGGCCGTGCTGCAGGCCCTGGCTGCCGGCATGCTCTCGCCCGTGCTGCAGTACATCGAGTACGGCAAGGCCAAGGGCGGCGGCGTCTTCAGCGACCTGCTCTACCACGTGCTGCACTTCCTCGGCCTGCCGGTCACCCTGCTCTCCCTGCTGGTGCTGGCCTTCGTGCCCATCCTGCTGCGCGAGTTTGTCTATCTCACCAACACGACCTACGTGTCGCGCGTGCAGCAACGGGCGATGGTGCGCCTGCGCTCCCGGGGTTTCGCCGCGATCATCCACGGCGACCTGGCCTTCGTCGTGGGCGAGGGCAACAGCAACCTGGTCAGCACGCTCACCGCCCAGGTGCAGCGCGGCGGCGGCGCCATCACCCAGTTCATGCAGCAGATCTCGGTCGGCCTGCTGATCGCGATGTACGTCCTCGTCCTGCTCGTACTGCAGGTCAAGCTCGCCGTGATCACGGTGGTCGCCCTGGCGCTGATCTCGCTCCTGGTCAACCGCGCCATCAAGCGCTCGCGAGCGCTGGGGCGCGTGACCGCCCAGCTCAACAACGAGACCTACTCGGTGATCTCCGAGCGCATCACCGCCCTGCGGCTCATCAAGATGCTCGGCCAGGAGGACCGCGAGACCGAGAACGTCACCGCGGTCGTGACGCGCTTCGGCGACGCGCAGCGGCGCATCTCGATCCTGAGCGGCATCGTCGAGGTGACGATCGACCCCCTGCAGATGCTCATGCTCTTCGCCGTCATCTTCGTGGGCGTGCAGTTCTTCCACGCCAGCCTCGCCACCATCGGCCTCTTCCTCTTCATCTTGCTGCAGCTCAACAACAACGTGAAGGGCTTCAACAACGGCCGCCAGTCGCTAATGGCCACGATCGACAGCCTCCACCTGGTACGCGACACCTTCAACCGCGCCAGCGCCTCGCGGCACATCGTGGGCGGCGACGCCGCCTTTGCCGGCCTGCGCGACGGCATCCGCTTCGACGACGTGAGCTTCGCCTACGGCGACGAGACCGGGGAGCTCGTCCTGCGGGGCGTCGACCTCACGATCCCCTGCCGCTCGCAGACGGCCATCGTGGGCAAGTCGGGCTCGGGCAAGTCGACCCTGGTCGACCTCATCCCGCGCCTGCGCGACGCCAACGAAGGCCGCGTGCTGTTCGACGGCCGCCCCGTGCAGGACTTCGAGCTGCGCAGCCTGCGCCGCTCCATCGGCTTCATGACCCAGGACGCCCTGCTGTTCAACGACACCATCTACAACAACCTGGTCTACGGGCTCGAACGCGAGCCCAGCGCCGCCGAGATCGCCGAGGCCCTCGAGTCCAGCTTCTGCGCCAACTTCGTCGGCAAGCTGCCCAACGGCCTCGAGACCAGCGTCGGCGACCGCGGCGTGCGGCTCTCGGGCGGCGAGCGCCAGCGCCTGGCGCTGGCCCGCGTGTTCCTGCAGGACCCCGAGATCCTCATCCTCGACGAGCCCACCAGCGCCCTCGACTCCGAGTCGGAGCAGTACATCCAGCAGGCGCTCGACGGCGTGCGCCACCGCAAGACCTTGATCGTCATCGCCCACCGCCTGTCGACCGTGCAGCACTCCGACCAGATCGTCGTGCTCGACCACGGCGTCATCGAGGAGCGCGGCACCCACGACGAGCTGCTCGAGGCCGAGGGCGCCTATCGCAAGCTGTTCGACTACCAGATCTACAGTTAGGACCGACCGTGAGCGAACCGCAGGTAAGCGTAGTGATGGCGGCCCACAACGTCGCCGACTACATCGGGGACTCGATCCGCAGCGTGCTCGCCCAGACCCTTTCCGACCTCGAGCTCGTGGTCGTCGACGATGGCTCGACCGACCGCACCGCCGACGTCGTGCGCTCGTTCACCGACCCCCGGGTGCGCCTCATCAGCGTGCCTCAGAACGGCGGCGCGGCGGCCGCTCGCAACCTGGGCATGAGCTCCGCCAGGTCCGACCTCGTCGCCATCCTCGACGCCGACGACATCGCCTATCCCGAGCGTCTGGAACGACAGGTCGCCTACCTCAGCGACCACCCCGACTGCTCCCTGCTCGGCTCCGCCTTCGACCGCATCGACCCGTCGGGCACGGTGCTGGGGACCGTCCACTCGCCTTGCAATGCCGCGCTGATCCGCTACCGCCTGCTGACCGGCAACTCGATCGCCCATTCCTCGGTCATGATGCGCCGCAACGCGGCCCTCGCCGCCGGCGGCTACCCCGAACACTTTCGCAACTCGCAGGACTACGCGCTCTGGGCCGCCATGTTGCGGCAAAGCGAGGTTGCCTCGCTCCCCGAAACGCTGATTGCCTATCGCCAGAACCCCAGCGGGCTGACGGCCACCCGCACCCGACAAGATCGTCGCGCTACCATCGAGACAGCGCAGACGGCGCTGTCGTTCGCGATCGGCGCGCCCGTCTCCTGGGATGCCGCCGCCTGTCTGTGCGGCATACCGCCCGAGACGGGCAGCCTGCACGGGCCTTGTATCGAGGGGGCCCGCGCGCTCGCCTCCGCGCTACAGACCATCTGCGACGATGAGGCGACCTCCGACCGAGTCGCCGAGCGACTGTTGTCAGAGTGGCGCAAGCAGGTGGCCCGCCTCTGCACGATCGCGCCGACCGCCCTGCCCGGCCTGGTGGCCCTCTCCCCCACCGTCACAGCGACGCGCGGCGGCACCCACGACACGCGCACCGCCCACCTCACCTGGGTGGCGCTCTGCGGCCGCAATGCCGCCAAAAGCGAGGCCCGCCGCCTGGCGATCGCTATGGGCGTACGCACCCTCGTGCGGCGCGCCAGGCGCTTCGGCGCGGCCCGCGCCTGAGGCGGCCGGCGGCAGGCGTCTCTTGTGCGCGGCCGGCGGGGCGCGCCTTGCGCGCCCCGTCCGCCGCTCCCGCCTGTAAGGGCCTGATCGCCAGAACGGCCGCTCCCCACGTACACAGGGCCCGACCGCCGAGGCGGCCGGGCCCTGTGTCTTCGGGTGCCCTCTTGAAGTACGGACCGGCAGCGCACGCCGCCGGCGTCGTCGTAGCCGGCTACTTCACCGTGACGCGCATGGTCTTGACCGCCGACAGGTTGCCGGCGAGGTCGCGCAACTGCAGCTTCACGGCATAGGCCCCCTTGGCCAGCTTCAGCCGCAGCTTCGACGACTGCCACGAGCTGACGCGCCTGGCGGAGATCGTGAAGCTAGTCTTGACCGCCTTACCGGGCACCTTGCGCGAGAAGGTGAGGACCAGCTTGCAGGCCCCGCCCGCATCGACAGAGCGGTAGCGCAGCGCCAGGAAGCGGCCCTTGCGCACGGTGACCTTCGTCGCGCCGCGCAGGGTGAGGGCGGGGCGCCGCGTGTCGATCGTCACCTTGACCTGCCCGGTGGGACCGGCGTTGCCGGCGACGTCCATCGAGTAGTAGCTGATCGTGTGCACGCCGTCGGCCTTGTGGCTGGCGAGCGCCGTGACGACCGCCGTGGGGCCGGCGCTCCATTTGCCGCCGTCGACCTTGGAGAAGGTCGTCGAGTAGCCCGACAGGCTGTCGGTGCCGCTGAAGCGGACGGTGACGGTGGCGCGCTGCGGCGTGGTGGGTGCGGTGACGACGGTCGCGGGACCGACGGTGTCGATGTTCACGTAGCCGGTGCTCTGGCTCCAGCCGTCGCCGACGTTGTCGCTCGAGCGATAGTCGACGCGGTGCGAGCCGTCACCGGCGACGCTGAAGGGGCCCGTGTAGGCGAGCCACTGCGGGCCGTCGTCGACGCGGTATTGGGTGGTGATCGTGCCGCCGCCGCCGCTCGTGGAGAGGCTGACGTCGGCCGAGCCGGTGGTCAGCCACCCGGAATGGTCGTTGTCGGCAAGTCCGCTCGCCAGCGTCACGAGCGCCTGGTCGGGCAGGATGTTGACGTAGCCGGTCTGCACGGTCTCGGCGTTGCCCAGGGCGTCGACCGAGTAATAGGTGATCGTGTGCGTACCCACGCCCGAGACCGTGAAGGGGGTCCCGGTGTAAGGCTTGGGGGTCGGCGTGGTGTCGCCGACGGTATCGGTGTACCAGGTCGCCGCCTTGCCGCCGGTCATGCCCGAGCCCGAGTCGACCGCCGTCAGCGTGACCTGCTGGGAGCCGTGGATGTAGCCGCCGTCGCTCACGGCGACGAGGCCTGTGGCGGTCGTGACCGGCGGGGTCGTGTCGATGTTGACGAAGCCGGAGTGAGCGGTCTCCAGGTTGCCCGCGGCGTCGACCGCGTAGTACCAGACCTGGTTCGAGCCCTCGGTCGTGACGGTGAAGGGACCGGTGTAGGCCGAGTAGGTGAGACCGTCGAGCGAGTAGAAGATGCCCGACTGGCCGCCCGTCATGCCCGAGCCGGCGTCTGAGGCCGTCAGGGTGACGCTCTGGGCGTCCTGTTGCCAGCCCGTCGCGCCGTCGACCTGCAGGCCGTCAGCGCTGCTCGTCGGGGCCAGGGAATCGATGTTGACGTAGCCGCTCTGCGGCGCCTCCTGGTTGCCGACCGCGTCGGTCGAGTAGAAGGTGACCTTGTGTGAGCCTTCGCCGGTGATGGCGATGGGCCCGTCGTAGGTCTGGGGCGCCTGGTCGTCGATCTGGTACGTGGTCGTGGCGACGCCGGACTGGTCGTCGGTCGCGGCGAGGGTGACTGTCGCAGGGTCGCTCGCCGTGCTGGCCTGCCAGTCGTCGTCGGGTCCGACGGCGAGGTCGGCCGTGGTCGTGACCGGCGGAGTGGTGTCGATCTGCGGGGTCAGCGTGTTGGGCGCCTCTTCGTTACCGGCCTTGTCGGTCGACCAGTAGGTGATCGGGGTGGCGTCGGTGGCGGTGATGGGCCCGCTGTAGGTCTGAGCATCGCCGTCGCCAATCCGATAGTACGTGGTCGCGACGCCCGAGCCGCCCTTGTCTGAGGCGGTGAGGGTCACCTGGACTGAGCCGTTGGTCCAGCCGCTCGGGTCGGTCGCGGCCGTCGTGACCGGCGCGAGCGTGTCGATCTGCGGGGTCAGCGTGTTGTGAGCCTCTTCGTTGCCGGCCTTGTCGGTCGACCAGTAGGTGATCGGGGTGGCGTCGGAGACGGTGAAGGGGCCGCTGTAGGCCTGGGCATCGCCGTCGCCGACCTTGTACCAGGTGGTGTCGACGCCCGAACCGCCAGCGTCGGTGGCCGTGAGTGTCACGTCGACCTTGCCGTTCGTCCAACCGCTCGGGTCGGTGGCGGCGGTGGTCACCGGCGCGGTGGTGTCGATCTGCGGCGTCAGCGTGTTGTGCGCCTCTTCATTGCCGGCTGTGTCGGTCGACCAGTAGGTGATCTGGGTGGCGTCGGAGACGGTGAAGGGCCCGCCGTAGGCCTGGGCATCGCCGTCGCCGATCTTGTACCAGGTGGTGTCGAGACCGGAGCCGCCCGTGTCGGCAGCGGTGAGGGTCACCTGGACCGAGCCGTTGGTCCAGCCGCTCGGGTCGGTCGTGGCCGTCGTGACCGGCGCGATCGTGTCGATCTGCGGGGTCAGCGTGTTGTGCGCCTCTTCGTTGCCGGCCTTGTCGGTCGACCAGTAGGTGATCGGGGTGGCGTCGCTGGCGGTGATGGGGCCGGTGTAGGCCTGGGCATCGCCGTCGCCGATCCGGTAGTACGTGGTCGCGACGCCCGAGCCGCCGGCGTCGGTGGCAGTGAGAGTCACGTCGACCTTGCCGTTCGTCCAACCGCTCGGGTCGGTCGCGGCCGTCGTGACCGGCGCGGTCGTGTCGATCTGCGGGGTCAGCGTGTTGTGCGCCTCTTCGTTGCCGGCCTTGTCGGTCGACCAGTAGGTGATCTGGGTGGCGTCGGAGACGGTGAAGGGGTCGGTGTAGACCTGGGCATCGCCGTCGCCGACCTTGTACCAGGTCGTATCGATGCCCGAGCCACCCGTGTCGGCAGCGGTGAGGGTCACCTGGACTGAGCCGTTGGTCCAGCGGCTCGGGTCGGTCGCGGCCGTCGTGACCGGCGCGATCGTGTCGATCTGCGGCGTGAGGGCGTGATGGCTCTCCACGTTGCCGGCGACATCGGTCGACCAGTAGCTGATCTGAGTGGCGTCGCTGGCAGTGATGGCGCCGCTGTAGATCTTGGGGTCACCGCTACCGACCTGGTACCAGGTCGTGCCGACACCGGAGCCGGTGTCGCCGGCGGTCAGGGTGACCTTGACCGGGCCGTTGGTCCAGCCGCTCGGGTCGGTGGCGGCGGTGGTGGTCGGCGCCTTGGTGTCGATGTTGATGTAGCCGGTGTGGGCGTCTTCGACGTTCCCGGCGACGTCGGTCGACCAATAGGTGACCATGTGGCTCGCGTCGCCGCTGACCGGTACGGGCGTGCCCGAGTACTGCGCGCTCGCCCCGCCGTCGATGGTGTAGTTCGTGGTGGCCAGGCCGGAGTTGCCGGCGTCGGTCGCCGCGAGGGTGAAGCTCGTGGCCGAGGTGTGCCACCCCGACGTCGTCGTGCCGGCCAGGCCGGTCGCGACCGTGACGGGCTTGACGAGGTCGATGTTCACGAAGCCGTTGTGGGCCGCCTCGACGTTGCCGGCGTTATCGACCGACCAGTAGGTGACCGGATGGCTGCCGGCCGTCGCGATGGCGAAGGCGGCCGTGTAGGTCTGCGGCGCGCCGCCGTCGACGGTGTAGTAGGTGGTGGCGACGCCGGAGAGCGCGTCGGTCGCCCCCAGGGTGACCGTCTTGCTCCCGTTGGTCCAACCCGTCGTGGAGCTGGTCGCGAGGCCGGTCGCCGTGGTGGCGGGCGCCGCGAGGTCGACGTTGACGAACGCGTTGTGCGCCGTCTCGGCGTTGCCGGCGTTGTCGACCGACCAGTAGCTGATCGCGTGGCTGCCGGCCGTCGAGATGGTGACGGGAGTGGTGTAGGTCTGACGCTGGCCACCGTCGACGGTGTAGTAGGTCGTCGCGACGCCGGACAGGGCGTCGGTCGCCGCCAGGGTGAACGTCGCGGCCGTCTTGTTCCAGCCGGTGGTGGCGCTGGTCGACAGGCCGCTCGCCGTGGTGACGGGCGCCGTGAGGTCGACGTTGACGTAGCCGCTGTGAGCCGTCTCGGTGTTGCCGGCGTTGTCGACCGACCAGTAGCTGATCGCGTGGCTGCCGGCGGTCAAGTCGGTGATCGGGGAGGCCGTGTAGGCCTGAGGCGCGCCGCCGTCGACGGTGTAGTAGGTGGTCGCGACGCCGGACAGCGCGTCGGTAGCGCTGAGGGTCACCGACGGGGCGTTCGTCCAGCTGGTGCCGGCGCCGGCGACCAGCCCCGAGGCGGTGGTGACCGGCGGCGTGGCGTCGATGTGCACGGTGTAGGTGGCGGTCGGGCCGCCCACGCCGAGCGTATCGACGGCGCGCACGTGCAGGTACCAGGTGCCTTCGGCCTGGCCTGTGAACTTGGCGGCCGTCTTGGTCGAGAAGTAGGCGCTGCCCAGCAGCACGCTGACGGTGCCGCTGCCGTAGTTGCTGACGGCGATGTCGCCGTAGCCGTCGTGGTTGAAGTCGCCGAGCGCCACCCAGAAGGGGCCGTTGCCGACCGCCAGGTCGACCTTGGGCTGCAGGGTGCCGTCGCCGTTGCCGTACAGCACGCTGACGCTGTTGGCGGCGTGGTTCACGGTCACCAGGTCGATCGCGCCGTCGTGGTTCATGTCGGCCGCCGCGAGCGAGTAGGGGCCCGAACCGGTCGCGTAGTCGACGTGGGCGGCGAAGGTGCCGTTGCCCTTGTTCAGCAGCACGCTTGCGGTGCTGACGTAGTTCGCCGTGGCGATGTCGGGATGGCCGTCGCCGTTCAGGTCGGCCAGCACGACGGTCTCGGGAGTCGAGCCGCAGGGGTAGCTGACCGCGGTCTGGAAGGTGCCGTTGCCGTTGCCCATCAGCACGCTGACGCTGCTGGTGTCGATGTTGGCCGTGACCACGTCCTGCTTGCCGTCGCCGTTCAGGTCGCCGACGGCGATCGATGTGGGGTGCGAGTCGGTGCCGAACGTCGTCGGCGCGCCGAAGGTGCCGTTGCCCTGGTTGAGCAGCACGCTCAGGTTGCTGGTGCCGGCGTTGGCGGTGACCACGTCGAGCTTGCCGTCGCCGTTGAAGTCGCCGAGGCGCATGCTCTCGGGCGAGGTGCCCGCGCCGGTCGTGTAGTCGACGTGCGCCTGGAAGGTGCCGTCGCCGTTACCGAGCAGCACGCTGATCGTGTTCGCCGACTCGTCGCAGATGACGAGGTCGAGCTTGCCGTCGCCGTTGACGTCGCCGATGGCGAGCGACCAGGGGTCGGCGCCGGTGGCGTAGTTGACGGCCGCCTTGAAGGTGCCGTCGCCGTTACCGAGCAGCACGCTGACGGTGTTGGACGCCGAGTTCTCGACGACGAGGTCGGGCTTGCCGTCGCCGTTCAGGTCGGCGACGCTGTCCTCGGCCGGGGTCGAGCCGATGGTGTAGTCGACCTTCGGCAGGTACGACAGAGAGGCGGTGCCGGTCGACGCCACCGGGATGGTGCCGGAGCTCTGATCGAGCACGAACGAGTAGCCGGCGATAGTGCCGCCGCTCTCGGTCGCCGGCGTCCAGGTGAACGCAGGGTTCGCCGAGGGGTACCAGGCCGACTGCGAGGGGTGTGTCGTCGAACTGATGGTGACCGATCCCGGAGTAGCCGCGAGCGCGACGCTCGCGCAAACGGCAAACACAGCCACCACCACTGCCGCGACGATCGGGAGAGTCACGCGTCTCGTCAGTTTCTGGGCTTGTGTCATCTCTACCTCCGACGTAGTGCAGGACTATCGGGTGGCAGGCGCCTGCCACCCGATAATCCGTCCTGCTGTACCTATCGGCGACGGGCTCTCGCGAGCTCATGGGACATCCGTTTACTCATAGAGCGTACGTTTAGATACTCGGGCGTACTAAGCAAGGTGTAAGGACCGCCCGTCGCCTGGTGAGCCGCCCGGCCACGCTCAAAACCGCGGGCACGCCGAGGGCAGCGGCACCGCAGACGCCGCTCTCGCGTTGGTTTCGGGCTCGCCCCCGCCGCTCCTGCCCTGTCCGAACCGGGAGTCGTGCCTATCACCACCGGGAGCCCCGCCGCCCGAACCCCTTCTGCGTAGGAGGAGTGACCTTATCGGTGCGGCGTCGGGGGAGACCTTGAGTCCACAGGAACAGAACCAGCGGATGGCTCGCCTGGTCTGCATCATGGGATCACTCGTATGCGCCCTCCTTCTTTTCTCCGCAAGTCTGCCGGCCTTCGCCGGCGCGCGCATCGCAGCGGGCTGCCCCCTCACTCGCTCGACGATGACACGCGCCGGCGCGGCGGACCCCTCGACTCCCCGCGCCGCGGTCACCGCCGACGCCCCGCTCCTTCGCGTCGAGCGCGCGGGCGCGCGCACAAGCTCGCAGGGCGCGGGCCAGACGACCAGCGTCTCCTCGCTGAACTGGGCCGGCTACGACATCACCACCGGCGGCCCCACCACCGTCACCGCCACCTGGATCACCCCGGCGATCGCCGCGCCGAGCACGTCCCTTTCGTATGCCAGCTTCTGGGTCGGCCTCGACGGTGACGGCAGCGCGACGGCGGAACAGACCGGCATCGCCGCCGCGGTGCGCGACGGCCACGTCGCCTACTACGCCTGGTATGAGATGTATCCGGCCGCCGAGGTGCCCATCGCGAGCCTCACGGTGAACGCCGGCGACCTGATGACCGCGACCGTCACCACCGACGGCGACGGCCGCTTCACCCTTGCGGTCGCCGACCGTACCACGCAGCGCTCCTTCAGCACCATGCAGTACGGACCGACCGCAGCCCCCGCGTCGGCCGAGATCGTGGCCGAAGCACCCACCGACGCCTCGGTCGGCGGTCTGTTGCCGCTCGCCGACTTCGGCGCCGTGGACTACACCGGCTGCGCGATCGACGGCCGCCCCCTCACCGCCTTCGCCCGCAACCAGATCGCCATGGTCGCCCACGACGGCGCCACCCTGGCCGCGGCCTCGTCGCTGTCGAGCGACGGCACGAGCTTCGCGGTGAGCCAGACCACGGGCGACGTCACGGCCCCCACGACCACCGCCACGGGCGCCGACGACCTCTGGCACAACAAGCCGGTCACCGTGACCCTGTCGGCCACCGACGGCCCGGGCGGCAGCGGCGTGGCCCGCACCGAATACAAGATCGACGGCGGCCCCTGGACGACCGGCACGAGCCTCACGGTGGCGGCGCCGGCCGACCACTCAGGCGACGGCTCGCACGCCGTGCTCTACCGCTCGGTCGACGGCGCGGGCAACGTCGAGACCCCCCAGGTCTGCACCGTCGACATCGACACCTGCGCACCCACCCCCCTCGCCGTGCGCGGCGCGACCGCCACGCACGGGCGCACCGCGGCCCTCGCCTACTCGGTGAGCGAGTCGCGCGCCGTCCCGACGACCGCCGACGTGACCATCAAGGTCAAGGCGCCCAACGGCCGCCTGGTGGCCACGCTGACGCGTCACGGCGCCGCCCTCAACACCCCGCTCGTGGCGCGCTTCGCCTGCCACCTGGCCGCGGGACACTACCGCTTCTCCATCTACGCCACCGACGCGGCCGGCAACGTGCAGTCGAGCGTCGCCTCGAACACCCTCACCGTCAGGTAGCGGCCGACAAGCGCGAGCGCGGCGGTAAGCGGTCGCGCGAGCGCGACGTGAGGCGGCCGCGCGAGCCCGGCGAGGCGACGGTGGGCGGTCGCGCGAGTGCGCCGGCCGCACGCGCAACCGGCCGCCGGTGTGCGCTACACTCGAACCTCTGCAGGACCCGGCCGAACCTGCCGATTGAAGACTCGGGCGACAGCCGCGCCGGTCCGACGTAGGGGGTACTTCTCTTGGCACTCGCGAACATCGTCCTCGAGCAGATGGCCACGGGCGCGATCGCCGTCGACGATGCCGGCATCGTCTCGCTCTACAACCACGCCGCGCAGGAGATCCTGGGCGTGCCCGCCGAGGGCGTGCTGGGTCGCACCTGCGCGAGCCTCGCCGAGGGCGCCGAGCCCATCGGCGCCATCGCGCGCGCCCTGGTTGCCGGCCTCGCCGGCGGCCACAGCAGATCGCGCGTCCAGCTCGAGGTCGAGACCGCCGGCGGCCGGCGCATGCTCGGCTACGGCCTTCACGTGCTGGGCGACCCGGCCGTCGTCGCCATGATCTTCACCGACCTCACTGCGACCCTCGACCGCGAGCGCCGCGCCCACGCCGAGCGCCAGGTCTCCGACGCCGGCCGGCTGGCCAGCGCCATGGCCCACGAGCTCAAGTCGCCGCTGGCCACCATAGGGCTCTACGTCGGCCTGCTGCGTCGCCAGCTGCCGACCGACGGCCCCGCGCTCACCAACCTCGACGTCATCGCCGCCGAGCTCGCCGATTGCCAGTCGCGCCTGTCGACCATCCTGCACTCGATGGCCGGCGCGGCGCGCGACGGCGCCGGCTTGCGGCTTACCTCGCTGGCCGCGGCCATCCAGGACATCGTCGGCGAGCAGCGCCTGCGCGCACCCGACACCGAGCTGCTGGTCAGCGCCGCGGGCGACGCCCGCGTGGCCGTCGGACACGCCGAGCTGTCGTCGATCGTCGGCAACCTCGTCGGCAACGCGATCGACGCCGACGGCGACGGCGGCCCCGTCGAGGTCACGCTCGCCATCGCCGACGGCTGCGCCCTCGTGTCGGTGGCCGACCGTGGCCCCGGGCTGCCCGAGGGCGACGTCTTCGCCCCGTTCTTCTCGACCAAGGCGCAGGGCACCGGACTGGGGCTCTGGCTCGTGCGCCGCCTCACCCTGGGCGCGGGCGGCGACCTTTCGGCGGCCGACCGCGAGGGCGGCGGAGCCGTCTTCACCGTACGCCTACCGATCGCCGACCGCGTGCGCCTGGCGGCTCGCCAGGTGCTCGTCGTCGACGACGACGAGCACCTGGCGAGCGCCGTGGTCGGCGCGCTGCGCGACACCGGCTGTGCGGTCGAGAGCGCCGGCAGCGCCGAAGACGGTCTGGCGCTCGCCGCCGCCCGTCACTTCGACTGCGCCGTCTTCGACTACCACCTGCCCGGCCTCGACGGGGTCGAAGCGGTCGGTCGCCTGCCCGGGATGCCGGCCCTCGTGGTCAGCAGCGACGAGACCGCGGCGGCGGCGCTTGCCGCCGGCGGCAAGGAGAACGCCTGGTTCATGGCGAAGCCGTTCGTGATGGACGATCTTCTCGATGCCCTGGCCCTGGTCGCGGAGCGACGCTCATGACCATCCGCGTCGTCATCGCCGACGATCACGCCCTGTGGCGCGCCGGTCTGGCGCAGCTCCTCGAGGCCGAGGGGCTCGAGGTGGTCGCCCAAGCGTCGACCGGCGACGAAGCCCTCGACGCCGTGCGCGACAACCCGGGCGCCGTGCTGCTGCTCGACATCTTCATGCCCGGACGGCTCGACGGCCTCGCCACCACGGCCCGCCTCAAGGAGCGCGGCGACGACGTCAAGGTCATCATCGTGAGCGGCCGCGACGACCGCGACGCGCTGTTCAGCTCGATCACCGCGGGGGCGCGCGGCTACATCGCCAAAGACGCCGACCCGGCCCAGCTGATCGGTGCCATCCACCTCGTCGCCGGCGGCGGCAGCGCCTTCGGCGGTTCGGTCACCGAGGGCCTCGCCGGGGGCGTCACCGGCCTCGACTACGCGCCCGGCGAGTACGAACGGCGGCGCCTCGACCTGTCCGAGCGCGAGCTGCAGGTGCTGCGGCTGCTGGCCACGCCCATGACCGCCGCGCAGATCGCGTCGCACCTGTTCCTGTCGACCAAGACGGTGCAGAACCACGTCTCGTCGATCTACCGCAAGCTCGGCGTGCGCAGCCGCTCCGAGGCCGTCGTCAAGGGCATCGAGCTGCACTTCATCTCGGGCGGCTCTTCCTAGGCGAGCGGCGCCCGAGCGCGAGTCGCTCAACCGAGCCGCCCTCCCTGCCGATGACCCCACAGTCGGCCACGGCAGAGGAGCGCTCACGAACCCGGAACTTTCGCACGCCAGAACCAGTCAGGCAACGACCCGCCCGCGCGCCGCCGGTATCGCCCTGTGCGCCGCGGCACTGCTGACCGTCGGCCTCTCGCTGAGCGCCGGACCGGCCGCCGCCGCGGCGCCGCGCGATCCCTCGTTCAGCCCCGCCGCGCAACGCGCGGCGGTCTCGTGGGGCGCCCTGGGCGGCGCCGCGTTCACGGCCGACGACCTCATCACCGACGTCAACTTCGGGGCGGTCGACTCGCTCGACCAGGCGGCCGTGCAGAAGTTCCTGGCCGCTCAGACGGGCGTGCTCGCCACCTACCAGGCGGCCGACCACCTCGGCGTCAAGCGCAGCGCCGCGGCCATCGTGGTGCAGGCGGCGCACGCCTGGGGCGTCAGCCCCAAGGTCATCCTCGCCACCCTGCAAAAGGAACAGGGCCTGCTGAGCGCGACCAAACCGAGCGCCAGCGCGCTCGCCTGGGCGATGGGCTGCGGCTGTCCCGACTCGGGCTCGCGCGCCACCGTCTACGAGGGCTTCGGCAACCAGATCTGGTGCGGCGCCCAGTCGCTGCACGACGACGGCCAGGCCTGGCACGCCGGCCTCGCCAAGGCCTGCGGCGACGGCACCGTCAAGCCGGTCGACCAGGCAAGCTACGCGCTCTACACCTACACGCCCTGGATCGGCCTGGCCGGCGGCGGCAACAAGCTGTTCTGGGAGCTCTACGACCAGTATTTCGGCGACCCGCTGGCGGTCGACGCGACGGCCCCGGTGACGACGGTCACGGGCGCCGACACGGCGTGGCACGCCAAAGCCGTGAGCCTCACCTTCAAGGCCGTCGACAACGCCGGCGGCACGGGCGTGGCCGCCACGCAGTACAAGGTCGGCGCCGGCGCCTGGACGAAGGCCGCCAGCCTCGCCTTCCCCGCTCCCGCCGACCACAGCGGCGACGGCGTCCACGTGGTCTCCTATCGGTCGATCGACGACGCCGGCAACCTCGAGAAGACACGCACGTGCACCGTTAAGATCGACACCACCCCGGCGACCACCACGGTGGCCGGCGCCGACGCCGCCTGGCACGACAAGGCCCAGACGCTGACCTTCGCCGCGCTCGACAAAGGCGGCAGCGGAGTGGCCTGCATCGAGTACGCACTCGACGGCGGCGCCTGGACCAAGGCCGCCGCGCTCACCCTGCCGGCCCCCGCCGACCACAGCGGCGACGGCGCGCACTCGGTGGCCTTCCGCGCCCTCGACAAGGCCGGCAACGTGGCGCCGTCGCAGACCGTCACGGTGCGCATCGACACCCGCCGCCCGCAGCCGGTCGCCGCGGCGGCCACGGTGACGAGCGGCCACACCGCCACACTGCTCTATCGCATCCGCGACGCGCAGCCCGGCTCGCCGACCGCCAACGCGACCATCCGCGTGCTGAACAGCGCCGGTCACCTCGTACGCAAGCTCACCGCGAGCGCGGTGCCGGTGAACACGCGGCTCAAGGCCAGGTTCGTCTGTCACCTGGCGGCCGGGAAGTATCGCATCGTGATCTACGCGGTCGACGCCGCCGGCAACGCGCAGGCGAGCGTGGGCTCGAACGCCCTCACCGTGCAGTAGACGGCGCAGTCAGGCCCGGGTCGCCCGCCGCACCGTCTCTGGTAGGCTTGTGGCTCTCCTCGGCCGCCGCGCCGCCACATCGACTCCCTGTAGCTTGTGCCACTGATCCCCACCGTCATCGGCTGGACCGCCTGTCTGGCGCTCGGCCTGTATCTGCAACGGCGGCTGCGCGACCCCGGCCGGCTGTCGCACGTCCTGTTCGCCGTGATGTTCTGGGTGACCGAGCCGGTGCTCGTCTTCTTCGCCTACACCACGGTGCACTTCGACACCCGGCTGCTGGTGATCGGCGCCGTCGTGGTGACGAGCTCGTGGCTCGTCCTCGGGCTGGGGATCGGCTGCGGCGGGCTCACCGGCCGCGAGGGCCGCGAGCGCGGCGCCGTCGCCCTGGGCAGCGCCCTGGGCAATACCGGTTACGTGGGCTACCCGCTGGCGATCGCGGTGTTCGGACCGACCGGCCTGGCGCTCGCCGTACTGTACTCGGAGTTCCAGTTCCTGATACCGGCGCTCGCCGTGTCGCGCGCCGTGGCCCGCCATTACGCGGGGCCGGCTTCGCTGGCCCAGTCCGGACCGGGCATGTGGGCGCTGATGCGCGGCTGGGTGGTCAACCCGCTCGTCGCCTCGGGGGCTGTGGCGCTCGGCCTGCACTTCAGCGGCGTCGACCTGCGTCACGTGGTCGCCCCGCTCGGCCCGCCGGCGGGCCTGGCGACCGGCATGTTCGGCTTCTTCCAGCTCGGTCTGGCCACACCGCTCGAACCCCTGGCGCACCGCCTGGCCGACCTGCCGGCGGCGGTCGCCACTCTGGCGCTGCGCTGCGCCGTGGCGCCGCTGCTGCTGCTCGCCCTGGCGCACCTGGCGGGCGTGCACATGCCGGGGGTCTGCCTGCTGCTGGCGGCCACGCCGGTGGCCTTCAACTCCATCATCCTGGCGCGCGTCTTCGACCTCGACGCCGCCATGCTGCGCCTGGTGGTGGCCATCTCCACGCCCCTCGTGATCGTCGGCGTGCTCGTCGGACACGCCCTGTTCTAAGGCGCGACGGCCCGGCGACGCCGGCCCGTCTATCCAGAGCCGCCGTCGCGCGGTAAAGTATTCAGCAATGCCCACGCTGCGCCGCATCACCGTCGACCAACTCCACGACCGTCGTTGGGAGCTCCTTGCGCTCACCAGCGTGGGCGCCTTCATGGCGCCGCTCGACGGCAGCATCGTGGCCGTGGCGCTCGCCAAGATAGGACCGGCGCTGCACCTGAGCTTCAGCGCCAGTATCTGGGTGCAGGCCTCGTACCTGCTGTCCATGGCGGTGCTCCTCATTCCCCTCGGCCGCCTCGCCGACCACCACGGCCGCGTGCACTTCTACCTCGCCGGCATCGCCATCTTCACGGTGGGCTCGCTGCTGGCCGGCCTGAGCATGAACGGCCCCTGGCTCATCACCAGCCGCGTCATCCAGGGCGGCGGCGCGGCCCTGCTGTCGGCCACGTCGGCGGCGATCGTGACCTCGGTGTTCCCGCCCCAGGACCGCGGCCGCGCGCTCGGCATCAACGTGATGGCCGTCTACGTCGGGTTGAGCGTCGGTCCCGTGCTCGGCGGCCAGATCGTCGACCATCTGGGCTGGAAGTGGATCTTCTTCGTCAACCTGCCGATCGGCCTCGCGGTGTTCGTCTGGGGCTGGCTGCTGATGCCGCGCCACGAGCACGCCGACGCCGCGGCGCCGCGCCACGACTTGCTCGGCTCGGGGCTGCAGGCGGTGGCCCTCACCTGCCTCCTGGTGCCCCTCACGTTTGCCTCGGAGTGGGGCTGGGCGTCGCCGCGCACCATCGGCCTGCTCGTCGTGTCGGCGCTCGCCTTCGTCGGCTTCGTGACCACCGAGACCCGCGTGCGCGACCCGCTGCTCGACATGGACCTGCTGCTCCACAACCGCCTGTTCGCGGCGGCCAACACGGCGGCGCTGCTCAACTACATGGCGCTCTACGCGATCAGCATCCTGACGGCCATCTTCCTCGAGGTGGTCAAGCACGAGTCGGCCGGCCTGACCGGCTGGATCATGCTCGCCCAGCCCGCGGTGCAGGCCATCCTCAGCCCGTTCGCCGGGCGCCTGAGCGACCGCGTCGGCTCGCGCGTGCTCAGCACGCTGGGCATGGTGCTCACCGCCGTCGGCATGGTGCTGCTCGCCTTCATGCCCGAGACCGTCAGCATCGCCCACGTCATGGGCGCCCTGGCGCTGGTGGGCCTGGGCCTGGCCGCCTTCAGCGCGCCCAACACGAGCGCCATCATGGGCAGCGCGCGCCGGCCCCAGCTTAGCCTGGCCAGCGCCTTCTCCGGCACCATGCGCGTGACCGGCATGGCGCTGAGCGTGGCGCTGCTGGGCGGCATCGCCGCCAGCCAGCTCGGTCGCGCCGGCAGCCGTATCCTTTACACCGGCGGTCACGGCATGGCCGCCGCCCACGCCGCCGCCGACTACGCGACCGGCTACAAGTACGCCATGCTCACCGGCGCCGGCCTGGCGCTCGTCGGGCGCCCTCGCGTCGCTCACGCGCGGCCCCGCCGCGCAGGCGACCGCCGCGCCCAGCCCGTCGGGCAGGCCGGCGACCCAGACAGGCGCGCGGTAAGCGGCGGCCCGCCGGCCGCCGCCCACGACCCACCCCTCCCCCACGCGATCGTCGCGCGCCGCGGCGCTGGCTCGCCCCGCTTGCGGGAATGAACGCTTGCAGTGGGGCTGTTTCGGCGGCCCACGGGCAGCATGACTCGAGAGGCCGAGCGCACGCCGCGGGGCGCGCCGGGGCCGAAGGCAGCAGCGACGGCGAGGGCAGCGACGACATGACGGAGATCTCCCGCCCCCGAACACGTGCGCGCGGCGCCCGTCGCGCGGAGGCGCGGCATGCCAAACCCGGCGCGACGCCGCCCCGAACGCGACACGGGCGCCGATCGGCACGCTGGTCGGGTCGTCGTGCTGGCGTCGGTGCTGCTCGCCGCGCTCGGCGTGGGCCGGCTTCCGGGCACGCGGGCATCTGGCGCGGCCCCCAGCGCACCGCCCAGCGCGACGAGCTTTCCGGTGGCCTCTCCTCCGGCGGCGGCGGCGCCGCTGAGCGCGGCCGCCGTGGCCGCCAAAGTCGATTCCGGCCTGGTCGACATCAACGTGATCGACGGCGCCCAGGGCGCCGAGGGAGCCGCCACCGGCATGGTGCTCACCTCCTCGGGCGTGGTCCTCACCAACAACCACGTCATCCGCGGCGCGACGCACATCAGCGTCAGGGACATCGGCAACGGCAAGACCTACGCCGCCACCGTGCTCGGCTACGACCGCACGCACGACGTCGCCCTGATCGCACTGCGCAACGCTGCCGGCCTGCACACCGTCGCCCTGGGCGACTCGAGCAAGGTGACGCGCGGCGCCCACGTGACGGCGCTCGGCAACGCCGGCGGCCTCGGCGGCCCGCCGCAGGTCGCGAGCGGCGTGGTCACCGCGCTCGGCCAGACGATCACCGCGAGCGATGCCGGCGGCGGCAACGCCCAGCGGCTCCGCGACCTGATCGAGACCGACGCCGCCATCCGCCCCGGCGACTCGGGCGGCCCGCTGGTCGACGCCGCCGGACAGGTGGTCGGCATGAACGCCGCGGCCTCGACCGGCTTCTCGCGGCGAGCGTCGGTCCAGGGCTACGCGATCCCGATCGCCGGCGCCCTGTCGATCGCGCGCCAGATCGCGCAGGGTACGACCTCGGCCACCGTGCACATCGGGGCGACGGGGTTCCTCGGCGTCGAGGTCGTACCGCCGTCGCAGGCGAGCGCCGGCGGCCTCGGCGTCTCGCACGCCGGGGCGACCGTGGCCGGCGTGCTCGCCGGCTACCCGGCAGCCCACGCGGGACTGACGGCCGGCGACGTGATCACCGCGGTCGACGGCCGCGCCGTCACTTCGGCGGCGGCGCTCACCGGCCTGCTGTCGGCCCACCATCCCGGCGACACCGTCCGCCTGCACTGGCTCGACCCGGCCGGTCACGGCCACGACGTCACCGTCACCCTGGCCAACGGCCCCGCCGCCTGACAGGCGCGGACTCGCGGTTTCTCGAGGAGGCCGCCGTCCGTACGGCCTCATGCGTTCTTCATCTTCGCCGGCCATCTAGACCGCAGCACTGTGAACGGTCGAAGCCGCAGGCGCGAGCGCCCCGGCTGGTCGGGAGGGACGGAGCATGAGGACCATGAGGAAGTCGGCAATGATCCCGGCGGTGACGATCGTCGCCACCGCCGTCAGCCTCGGCGCGGTGCTGGGCTATCGCCCGACCGGCAGCAACGCCGCCACCCTGCCCGCCGGACTGAAGGTGGGCGCGACGGCCGGCGTCGGCGCCGGCACGAGCGCGCTCGGCACCGACCAGTCGCTGGGCGGCGGCCTCGGCGACATCCAGGTACGTGTCAGCGCCTTGAACGGCAAGATCACGAGTGTCGGGCTGGCTCGCCTGAACGTGCACGGGCCGCAGTCGTCGCAGATCACCGGCAGCGTCGTGCCGCAGCTCATCGCGCAGACCGTGGCGAGCAACGGCGGACCGATCCACGCGATCTCCGGAGCCACCTACACCAGCCAGGCCTACGCCAGGTCGCTACAGGCCGCGCTCGACAAGGTCGCCAAGACCGGCGGCACAAACGCCGCCCTGGCGAGCGGCGCGAAGGCGACGGTCGTCACCCCGGCCGGCGGCGGCAACGACGACTGAGCGCCGCCGGACGGGTAGAAGGTCCCGGGAGCGCCCGGCGGCGCTCGCACCGACAGAAAAAGAGGGACAGCGGCGGCCCGCGCGCCAGGCTGTGCGGATCGCCCCACGTGGAGGAGGGCCGTATGAACGACCCGCACCGGGCGACCTTCGCCGATCTGGACGCCGTCGTACACCTGGACGGTGCACCCCGGGAGCTCCTGGACGAGCTGCCCGACCTCTACGACAGCGCCTTCAGCGTCGCCGAGTACTTCGCCATCTACGACCGCCCACCGCGCCTCTACGCCTGCGAGCTGAACGCGCCGCGGCACGTGATCGTCTTCACCGCCCGGGGCGCGACCGTCGACGTGCTGAACAAGGTGATCGACATCGAACCGGCCGACGTGACGCGCGTGGCCGCCGCCATCTTCCGCGCGCGCCCCGAGACCAGACGCATCAGGGTCGAGAGCAAGTTCGCGCCGGCGCTACTGGGCCTGCCCACGCGCACCCTCTACCATTCCGACGACCAGGTGGTCGAGCTGCCGACGAGCCAGGCCCAGTGGGAGAGCCGCCTGGGAGCGTCGACACGCGCCAACCTGCGGCGCTGCCGCAACCGCCTGCTGCGCGTGCATCCCGATTTCACGCTGCGCGTGGCGCACGGCGACGAGCTCACCCTGGAGCTGGTCAAGCAGGTGTTCGCCTGGAACCGGCAGCGCATGCGCGAGAAGGGCGAACCCTGGATATACGAAGGCCAGTCCGCCGCACCCTACCGGCTCTGGCGCCTCCTGCAGGCCCACGGCGGTGCGCTGACTGGGTGCATCGGCGACGAGTGCGTGGCCGCCAACCTCTTCTTGCTCGTGGGGCGCGACTGCTGGGCGCACACGGCCGCCTGCGACCCCGCCTACCTCAAGCTGCGCATGGGCGTGCTCATGACCTCGTTCCTGATCGTCGAGGCCATAGAGCGCGGCTGCGCGCGGCTGCACCTGCAGTGGGGCACCGCCGGCTACAAGCGTGACCTGGGCGCCTCGCCGGTCACCGCCTACCGGCTGGCCGTCTACCGGTCGCGCTTCGACCGCGCCCTGTACGCCCGGGAACGCTGGGCGGTCCTCATGCGCGACCGGCGCGACATCTACTGGCGGGCGCGGCGGGTGCTGAAGCAGCGGGTGCTGGAGACGCTGCCGGTGGGGCGCAGCGCGCAGCCGGAGCGCGAGCGCGAGGGCATCGCGGCCTGACCGGGCTTAGAAGGTCACCGCCCGCCAGGTCGCACCGCCGTCGGAGCTCAGCAGCAGCTGGCCCGGACGGCCGTCGCCGCCGCCGGGCGTGTCGGCGGGACCGTGCACGACCACCGCGTTCGTGACGCTGGTGAACCCCAGGTCGGCCCAGCCCAGGCCGCCGTCGCCGTAGGTGAGGCGCGTCGCCCAGGTGGCGCCTGCGTCAGTCGAGCGGTCTATCCAGCTCGCGGCGCTCGCCGTGGCGAGCAGCAGGTCGCTCGCGCTGCCGGCAGCCAGCGCGCCGCCGTCACCCTCGGTGCTCGGCGCGCCCGCCTTTTGCCAGGCGGCGCCGCCGTCACTGCTCACGTAGACGCGCTTGATGGTGTGGCCCGTGAACCCCTGCCCCACGGTCAGCAACGCCAGGCCGTGGCCGCCGGTCGTGGTCAGCGACGCCGGCGAGAAGTCGGCCGGCAGCGCGGGCGTCGCGCGCCGCATGATGGTGAGCCCGCCGTTGGTGGTCACGACGACGCTCGTGGCGTCGAGCACGGCGGCCGTGCCCGCCTGGGTGGCGATCAGGTCGTTGGAGTCGCTCAGGTCGGCGGTGTGCACCGTGGTCACCGCCGTCCACGAGCCGCCGGCGAGCGCCCGGCGCAGCAGCGTGGCGGGAGCGCTCGAGGTGGCGCCCTGCACGAGAGCGAGCACCTGACCGTCGATCGCCGCCAGCGAGAGGATCGTGCCGGTCGGCGACGCGTCGAGAGCCCAGTGCCCTCCGCCGTCGGTCGTCTCCCAGAGCCCGTGGCCGAACACGAAGCCGTGCGACGGCGTGGCGAAGCGCACCCCCCAGACCGCGTGCGTGCCGCTGCCGAGAGCACGCCCCAGGGGTGCGCTCGGCGCGGCCAGCCTGACCCAGCTTTGACCGCGGTCGTTCGTGCGCAGCATGACGGTGCCGGCGCCGTGCGCTGTGCCCAGCACAAAGGCCTCGCTCGTCGAGACAAAGGTGACCGAGGCCGCCTTGAAGCCCGCCGGCGCCGCGGCCAGGGGCGGCGCCGTCGGCGACGCCGCAGGGCTGGGTGTGGCGGGAGCGCTCGCTGTGGGCGGCGGGCTCGGCGCCGTGCTCGCCCCTGAGCTCGGCGACGTCGAGCCGCACGCCGCAGCGGCCATCAGCAGCGCCAGGCACGCCGCGACCAGCAGGACGGGCCTCACGATGCGCGTGACCATGGTGACCTCGCTTTCGAACCGGCTCTGACAGTATCGATAGGTCTATTTCGCCAGCGTAGCGCCGTTCCCCGCCTCGGCCCCCGTTCGCGGCGAGGGCCGTCGCGCGTGGTCGCCGCAGACGAGCCTGACTCGGGGTCGTGGCACGCGACGTGCGGCTGTGGCCGGCCGGTGTGCGCGACGCCGATTCGTCCGCCCGTCCAAACGGCGTGCGCCACGCCGATTCGTCCGCCCTGTCCAAACGGCGCGCGGCGCTTGGCGCAGAAGGACGAGCCAAAAGGTCCTGATTTCTGGAGAGACTGCCGATACAATGAGTCAGAAGAGCTTTACCAAGGCACCGAGACGCACCGGACCGAGAAGGCCGGGAGCAAGGAGACCGCGACCATCATGAGCAGACTGTTGCAGTTCGTCAGCGAGACCCTAAGCCGCCGCACCCGGGGCAGTTCTCCCCGGCCCGACATGATGCACTCGGCGCCGCTCGAAGACCACGACCCCCTCGGCAGTTACATGAAGGTCCTCGAAGACGCCCGTCGCAGCCGCTGGGCGCGCGCTCCGCGAGTCTAGGGCCCTCCGACGGGCCAAGCCGCCGCGCCGTCCGACGCGCAGGCTGGTGTATACAGAACGTAACGCGGCGGGCCGCTCACCAAAGTGAGCGGCCCGCCGCTTTTGCCTGCGAGAGCGTGGGCTGCCCGCGACCTTGCCCCTACGCCGCTTCGCCCTCGCCTTCGGCTGCCTCCGGCGCCCCTTTGACCATGGGCGGCAGGTTCTCGTCTTCGAGATGGATGTGCGCCACGCGGCCGATCGCGGCGGGGTTGCGCACCCGCAGCACGAGCAGCACGACGACGCCCACCGCGATCCAGCCCGCCATCGCGTACGGCGCGTAGGAGTACGGCGGCGTGAGGGCCGAGATGAACGACAGCCCGGGCACGCCGGTGATGCCGGCGGCGCTCATGAAGCCGGGCAGCAGCAGCAGCGCGCCGATCACGGGCACGATGGCGTGCGACACCCAGCTGCGCCCTTCGCGCCGATGCCGCGCGTAGTACCCGATGCAGGCGATGTTGGCGATGATGTAGACCGGCACGATCACCACGACGATCGCCGTGCCGACCACGCCGAAGGCAACCTCCGGCGTGTAGTGAAAGCCCAGGGCGAGCGCCACGGCCAGGCCGATGAGCAGTTCGACCACCACGCCCACTCGAGGCGAGCGAAAGCGCGGGTGCAGGTCGGCGAACTGCCGCGGGAACACCCCGATACGGCCCAGCGAGTACGCCGTGCGCGTGAACACGTTGGTGTTGGCGTTGGCGCAGGCCAGCGTGGAGTTGATGATCGCGAACAGCACGAACACCCAGAGCACGTTGGCGATGGTGCGCGCCAGGCCCTCCCACGGCACGCCGTTCGCCGACGCGGCGAAGCCGGCGGCGTGCGACGGACCGTAGGCCACGGTGGCCGCGTAGGTCGTGAACAGGAACAGGGCGCCGATGAGGACGGTGGCGAGCATCACCGCGCGCGGCACGTTGCGCCGCGGCTGCTTAGCCTCTTCCGCCAGCGCCGCCGCCGACTCGAAGCCGGCGAAAGCCAGCAGCGCGCCTACGGCCCCCGCGACCACACCGGTCATGCCTGTATAGCCCTTGGCGTTCGCGTAGTGGGTGGTGAAGACCGACAGGGTGTTGGCGCTGCCGGCCTTGACGACGAGAGCGATGGCAAGCCCGAGGAAGATGACGATCTCGACGCCGCCAAGCCACACGCCTACCCGGGTCGAGGTGCGCACACCGCGATACACCAGGTAGCAGACGAGCACGATGCCGGCGGTCGTGAAGACCCACCAAAGGCTCGTCGGGAACGAAGACTGCTCGGCGTGCCACTCGCCGGCCACCGTGTAGCCGAGCTGCAGCATGACGAGCGGCATGACCAGGATCTGGAGCGCGGTGTAACCCCAGCCCACCATGAAGCCGACCCAGGGAGCGAGACCGGCGGCGCTGTACGTGGCCACCGAGCCTGCCGCGGGCACGTGCTTGGCGAGCTGACCGATGCTCCAGGCGGTGAACAGGATGCCGATGAAGGCGATCGCGACCGAGAGCGGCAACGCGCCGGCGGCAAAGGCCGCGCCGAGAGGGATCGACGCCGCTATCGCGGCGCCGGGAGCCATCGACGTCATGGACTGGAACGTGGTGTCCAGCAGACCGATCGCGTTGCGCTCCAGGGGCGCAACTGGGTTTGGAGTTGCCATGTCATCCTCACGTGACATCGGTGTTTGCAAATGCCACGGAGGTTGCGCCTTCATGCGATTCTATAAACCATTATTTTGCAGGACTTTTATGGCGGCCCCGAGGAGGAGCTCACGGGTCGGCCGGCGGCGCCTGAGTCGGCCGCCGGCGCCGACCCGACCCCGCCTGAGCCGGCCGGCGACCATCGGGGCACGGCCGGGCACAGAAGAGGGCGGCGGGGCGCTCACACGTCGTGTGAGCGCCCCGCCGCCCTCGCGGTGGTCTCGCGCGCCTTCGCCCTGGCCCGGCGCGCCGCCGCCGACACTGGAGCATCGGCGCCGCGCGGCGCGGTCGCTTAGGCGATCAGCCCGCCGAGGGAGGACCCGACGTCATGGCCGCCGGCGTCGTCCAGGAGTGCAGCGTGCGCAGGTAGTTGGCCCGCTCGAACGCGGCGGGGTCGTCGCTGGCCGCGTAGCTCACGCTGCCGCGCAGCTCGGACACCGAGTCGTAGTCGTTGGCGTCCATCCAGGCGAGCAGGTCGCGCTCGACAGAGGCGACGTGCTCGGGGCCGCGGTGCAGCACGGCCGAGGCCATCATGGCGACGTCGGCGCCCACGAGCAGCGCCTTGGCCGCGTCGGCGCCGCTGTGCACGCCACTGGTGATGGCCAGCGAGGTGCCGCGGTCGAGCTGGGCGCGCAGGATGGCGGCCCAGCGCAGCGGCAGGCGCAGCTCCCACGGCTCGCTCAGCGAGATCGTGGGCAGGACGTCGCGCGAATCGGGGTCGAGGTCGGGCTGGTAGAAGCGGTTGAACAGCACGAGACCGGCGACGCCCGACGCAGCGACCTTGCCGGCGAAGTTGGCAAGCGACGAGTAATAGGGCGCCAGCTTGACCGACAGCGGAATGGAGAGGCTCTCGGCCACGCGAGCGACGATCTCGAGCTGGCCGGTCTCGATGTCGGCCGCCGACCGTTTGGGGTCGGCCGCCAGCCAGTAGAGGTTGAGCTCGAGGGCGTCGGCGCCGGCCTCTTCGATGAGCTTGGCGTAGCGGATCCAGCCGCCGCTCGACGAGGCGTTCAGGCTGGCGATGACGGGCACGGCGAGGCTCTTTTTGGCCGAGCGCACGTAGGTGAGGTAGTCCTCGGCGGTGTTCGGGTAGTTGCCGACGTCGGGGAAGTAGTTGAGCGCCTCGGCGAAGCCCTCGGAGCCCTGCTCGAGGGCGGAGACCAGGTCGGAGTCTTCCTGGTTGATCTCCTCTTCGAAGAGCGACGGCAGCACGATGGCCGAGGCGCCGGCCGCTTCGAGGCGGCGCGCCGTGGCGAGCTTGCCCGTCAGCGGGCTGGAGGAGGCCACGAGCGGCGAACGCAGCTCAAGTCCGAGATACATGGTAGCCAAGCGGCTCATGACTGGTCCTCCTTGTCGGCGATCTGGTCGTCGACGTCGGACCCGTTTCCGGCTTCGACGGCGACGCTGCGCTCGATGGCGGCCAGCTGCCGGTAGTACCGCCAGCGCTCGTCGATGTCGGCCTGGGCGAGTTCCATGAGGAGCTCGGCGCGGGCCGGGTCGGTGCGGCTGAGAATGGCGTAGCGAGCCTCGCTCATGACGAACTCGCGCACCGGCAGCGACGGCTCCTTGGAGTCGAGGTTGAAGGGCTGGCCCGTGGCGCTCTTGGTGGGCTGGTAGCGGTAGAGGTTCCAGTAGCCGCTGCGCACCGCCTCTTTTTGATGGGCCATCGACTTGGTCATGTCGATGCCGTGCGAGATGCACGTGCTGTAGGCGATCACGAGCGACGGGCCCGGCCAGGCTTCGGCTTCGAGCAAGGCCCTGATGGACTGGGCGTCGTTGGCGCCCAGAGCGATCTGCGCCACGTAGACGTCGCCGTAGGAGCGGGCGATCGCGCCGAGGTCTTTCTTGGCCATGCCCTTGCCGCGCGAGGCGAACTTGGCGACCGCGCCGCGGGAGGTCGACTTTGAGGCCTGGCCGCCGGTGTTCGAGTAGACCTCGGTGTCGAGGCAGAGCACGTTGACGTTGCGGCCCGAAGAGAGCACGTGATCGAGCCCGCCGAAGCCGATGTCGTAGGCCCAGCCGTCGCCGCCGACGATCCAGACGCCCTTGCGCACCAGGCTGCCCGACAGGGCCAGCAGGTACTCGACGTCGGAGTCGAGCGGTTCGAGCGCCTGCAGGGCGCTCACCAGGGCGGCGACCCGCGTACGCTGCTCGGCGATCTGCGGCTCGGTGTCCTGCACCGCGTCGAGGATCTCGCGGGCCAGGGTGCCAGACAGCCGCGGCGCGAGCTTTTCGAGCAGCATGGTGGCCGTTGTCAGCTCGGCTTCATAGCCGAGCCTCATGCCCAGGCCGAACTCGGCGGCGTCTTCGAAGAGCGAGTTGCTCCAGGCGGGGCCGCGGCCTTCGCTGTTGACCGTATAAGGAGTCGTGGGCAGGTTGCCGCCGTAGATCGACGAGCAGCCGGTGGCGTTGGCGATGACGATGCGGTCGCCGAAGAGCTGCGTGAGGAGCTTGAGGTAGGGCGTCTCGCCGCAGCCGGCGCAGGCGCCGGAGAACTCGAAGAGCGGCTCGAGCACCTGCGAGCCCTTCACCGTGTCGTGGGGCAGCAGGTCGCGGGCGAGCGGCGCGATGGCGCCGAAGAAGTCCCAGGCGCGCCGTTCGTCGTCGCGGTGCTCCTCGGCGGAGGCCATGTTGATGGCCTTATGGCGCACCTCGGTCTTGGCCTTGGCCGGGCAGACCTCGACGCAGACGCCGCAGCCGGTGCAGTCGTCGGGAGCCACCTGGATGGTGATGTTGTGGTCGAGCAGCGCCTTGGACTTGTAGGCGATGCTGCGAAAGCCGCTGGGGGCGCCGGCGAGGGCCTGCGGCGGGTAGACCTTCATGCGGATGGTGGCGTGCGGGCAGACGATCGCGCACTTGCCGCACTGGATGCAGACCTCGGGGTCCCAGATGGGGATCTGGCGGGCGATGGCCCGCTTTTCGTACTTGGTGGTGCCGGTCGGGAACGTGCCGTCGGCCGGCAGCGCGCTGACGGGCAGCAGGTCGCCTTCGCCGGCCATGAGCGGGCCGGTGACGTCTTTGACGAACCGCGGGGCGTCGTCGGGCACGGTGGTCTGGACCTGCCAGTCGCTCGTGACCTGGTCGGGTACGGTGACGCGCACGAGCTCGGCGAGCGAGCGGTCGATGGCGGCGTAGTTACGCTCGACGATGGCCGGCCCGCGGCGTCCGTAGGCCTTTTCGACCGACTTCTTGATGAGCGCTGTGGCCTCGCCGGCCGGCAGCGCGCCGGAGAGCTCGAAGAAGCAGGGCTGCATGACGGTGTTGATGCGGTTGCCGAGGCCCGATTCGTGGGCGATGGTGTCGGCGTCGATGACCCAGAACTCGAGGTGCTTGTCGATCAGCTGCTGCTGCACGTTGCGCGGCAGGTGGTCCCAGACCTCGTCGGCCGGGTAGGGGCTGTTCAGCAGGAACGTGGCGCCTTCGCGGGCGAAGTCGAGTACCTTCATGCGCTCGAGCAGGCCGAACTGGTGACAGGCCAGAAAGTCGGCCTGGGTGATGAGATAGGTGGAGCGGATCTGCTCGGGACCGAAGCGCAGGTGCGAGACCGTCACCGAGCCGCTCTTCTTGGAGTCGTAGACGAAGTAGCCCTGCACGTAGAGGTCGGTGTTCTCGCCGATGATCTTGACCGAGCCCTTGTTGGCGCCCACGGTGCCGTCGGAGCCCAGGCCGAAGAAGAGCGCCTGCACCTCGCCGGCCGCGCGGCGTACGTGGAACGCGGGGTCGGTGTCGAGGCTCAGGTGCGTGACGTCGTCGTGGATGCCCACGGTGAAGTGGCGCCTGGGCGCGGCCGCGTCGGGCTCGCGCAGCACGGCTTCGACCATCTCGGGGGTGAACTCCTTCGACGACAGGCCGTAGCGGCCGCCGCTCACCTGCGGCATGGCGGCCAGGGCGGGCGTCGCCGAACTCTGGCTTTCGTTCAGGGCGGCGACCACGTCGAGGTAGAGCGGCTCGCCCAGCGCGCCCGGCTCTTTGGTGCGGTCGAGCACGACGACCGAGCGCACCGTCTTGGGCAGCGCGGCCAGGAACTGCTCGGCCGGGAAGGGCCGGTAGAGGCGTACGGTGGCGAGGCCGACGCGCTCGCCGGCGGCGGTCATGGTCTCGATGGCCTCTTGTGCGGCGCCAACGCCCGAGCCCATGAGCACGACCACGCGCTCGGCGTCGGGAGCGCCCTGGTAGTCGACCGTGTGGTAGCGCCGGCCGGTGCGCGCCGCGAAGAGGTCCATGCAGTCCTCGACGATGCCCGGCGCGGCGTTGTAGTAGGAGTTGCCGGCCTCGGTGCCCTGGAAGTGGACGTCGGGGTTCTGGGCCGTGCCGCGCAGCACCGGGGCGTCGGGCGTGAGGCCGCGGGCGCGGAACTCGAGCAGGTCGACGTCGCGCAGCATGGCGCGGATGTCGTCGCTCGAGAGCATGGCGATCTTGTTGACCTCGTGCGAGGTGCGAAAGCCGTCGAAGAAGTGCAGGAACGGCAGGTGGGCGCGCAGCGCCGAGGCGTGCGCGATGAGGGCCAGGTCGTGGGCTTCCTGCACCGAGGCGGAGGCCAGCATCGCCCAGCCCGTCATGCGGGCCGCCATGACGTCGCTGTGATCGCCGAAGATGGAGAGCGCGTGCGTGGCGAGGGCGCGAGCCGCCACGTGCATGACCGTCGGCGTCTTTTCGCCGGCGATCTTGAACATGTTGGGGATCATGAGCAAGAGACCCTGCGACGCGGTGAAGGTCGTCGAGAAAGCGCCCTTCTGCAGGGCGCCGTGCAGCACGCCGGCGGCGCCGGCTTCGGACTGCATCTCGATGACGTCGGGCACGACGCCCCACAGGTTGGGCAGGCCCTTGGCCGCCCAGTCGTCGGCTAGTTCTCCCATCGGGGAAGCCGGCGTGATCGGATAGATCGCCACGACCTCGCTGAGTGCATACGCGACACGCGCGGCCGCCTCATTGCCGTCGAGACACAACCACTCCTGATCCACGGGTCCCCCTTCTTTGCTCGGTACCACTCACCCAGGACAGCGTTTCCTCGGGCGTGACTGTACCCTCATATTCGAGCGCGATGCTCCTGTTGTTCCGTTGAACGCGCGGTCATGCGATTGGGGCCGCAGAAGAGGCAGAAGGGCCACAGGGCGAATCTGTCTGCCGGGTCGAGCTTGGACCGCCCGCGGGTTCTGCGTCAGTTTAGTCTCTTCGAGCCTGCTTGGGAACCCGGTAGGCCGGCGCAAGCCCGCGGCAGTCAGACCGCCCCCGCGTCACAGCCAGCGGTCGACGTCGAAGACGAACGGGTCGCCGCGGTCCTCGGGGGCGATGTGCAGGGTCACAGAGTTCTGGGTCAGTGGACCGCCGGCCTCAAGGAACATCGCCACAAGTCTCACCTTGCCGGTGTAACCCGCTTGCTTGAGCCGCTCAGCCAGCTTGCGGCAATCGAAGAAATCGCCGCACTGCGCGCCCCTCTCCAGATCGACGGGATAGTCGGGCGCCGGCGGCTCGGAGTAGATTGCCCGCGCGGCGTCGCCTCACGGCAGGACGGCGACGATCTCGCCGACCGCGTCGTCGTGGTCGTTGCGCACCACAGGACGCACGACCGCCGCCACCCCGGTGGGCTCCTCGTCGGACCCCAGGCAGCGGGCGAGCAGCGCGCCCAGCGCCGGCGTGGTGGCCCGGTCGTTGCCGTCGAGCACCTTCACCGCGAGGCCGCTTCCGTCGGGCAGCGACGCGCAACCGACGCCTTCGGCGCCGGCTTTTGAGATCACCCCCGGGTAGCCCTGCATGATCACCGTGTCGGGCTCGCCCGCGCCCTGATCAGCACGGGGTGGGCCCGCATGGCGGCCGCTATGCGCGGCTCGAGCTGCGGCAGTCGCGCGAAGGCGTGGGCCAGAGTAGTGACCGGCGTCGCATACACGACGATGCCGCAGCCGTCGACGCCGAGGGCCATGTCGGCGACGGCGCAGCCGGCGGCCTCGGCGGTGGCCGCCAGGGCGGCCTGCTGGGCGGGGTGGTCGGCCGCCCGGTAGGTGGCGGTGTCCCACCCGTGCAGCCGGCAGCCGGCCAGAAAGCCGGTGTGGTTGCCCGAGCAGTTGTGGCGGGCGCGCAGCGCGCCCTCGTCGCACTGCAGGTCGGCCTCGGTCAGGTCGAGGTCGGCGAGCAGCGCGCGCACGAGCTGCGCGTGCTCGTCGGAACCGACGTGCGAGGCGCACATGATGGCGACCGCGCGGTCGTCCCAGCCGAACCGTTCGACGACCCCGCCGCGCACCCAGGGCAGGGCCTGGAACGGCTTGGCCGCCGAGCGCCAGTAGGTGGCCACGCCGGGATCGCCGTAGCGCTCGAGCTCGACCCCGGCGGCGTTCGACACCGAGGCCGCCACCAGGTGCCGGCTCTCGACCGCCGGCCCGCGCCACACCTGCACCTCTATGGGTCCCGCCTGCCTCATGGCCACACCGCCTCAGCTCTCTTCGACCATCCGGCGGCGCCGGCCGCGCACGACCACCGCGGTGACCAGGGCGACCCCGATGACGACCACGACCGCCGCCACGATGGCGCCGATCGCGCCGGCCGACATGCCGCCCGACGCCGCCGTCGCGACCTTGGGCCCGACCATGCGGTAGTTGTCGACGTTGTCGCTCAGGTAAGCGACCGCGCCGTCGGGCTGCGGGATGCGCTCCCAGCCGGTCCACGAGGCGGTGTTCCAGCCCTCGAGGAGCTTGGGGTAGTCGAGCACGATGTAGGGCGACTGCTGGTAGACGATCTGCTCCATCTGCCAGACGATCTGCTTGCGCTTCTGCTGGTCGAGCGTCGTCGACTGCGCCTTGAAGAGGGCGTCGTACTGCGGGTTGGAGTAGCAGGCGTCGTTCTGGTTCTGGATCTGGTCGGTGGTGAAGTAGCCCAGCCGGCGCTGCGGGTCTGAACCGCTCGGCTCCCACTCCCAGATGTACATGTCGTAGTCGGGCTTGTAGGTCTTGCCGACGTAGTTCAACTGGCCGTTCTCGAGCGTGGCGTCGTCGTGGACCGAGTACTGGATCTTGAGGCCGAGCTGCGAGAACCAGCCGGTGACGAGCCTGCCCATCACCTGGCTCTGCGTCGAGTCCTGGCGCGCCCAGAGACGCAGGACGATGGGCTTGCCCTGCTTGTTCAGGCGCTCCCCGTTCACCAGGGGATAGCCCGCCGCGGTGAGCATGTCGCCGGCCTTCGTGAGGTTGTAGGTGTAGGCCTCGCTCGCCGGCGGCGTCCAGTGCCAGTCGAGCGTGGAGCGTAGAAGTCAGGCTCGAAGAGCGACGAACCGGGCGTGGCGTTGCCGTCGTAGGCGAGGCTGACGAGCTTCTGCTTGTCGATCGCCCAGTTCAGCGCGTTGCGGAACTTCCAGTCGCGCAGCACCGGGTTGCCCCCCGAGGCTCCCGTGTAGCAGTTGAAGGAGAGGTAGTCGAAGGCCTTCTGCGCGCACGCCTGGACGCTCACGTTCTTGGCCGAGCGCAGGCCCTGGATCTGGGCGGGCGGCAGGTCGATGGCGAGCTGGATGATGCCGTTGCTCAGGTCGCTCGTCATGGTGGTCTGATCGGTGTAGAGGCTGAAGATGAGGTGGTCCACCTTAGCAGGCTGCTGAAAATCGCCTCGCCTCAAGCTCTCCGAGAGCCTTCCGGAGGATGACCCTCGCCGCCTCGCGAACCTGCTAGTGTGCGGCCAGGCAGGCGACGGGGAGGGGCTCAGGATGCGCGGTGACGAGGAGCGGCAGGCGGGGTTCATCGTCATGACCACGCTCGAGGACGTGGTGCCCGACGATCATCCCCTGCGCGCCATCCGCGCCCTGGTCGACGTCGCCCTTGGGCAGATGAGTCCCGAGCTCGAGACTCTCTACGCCGAGCGCGGTCGCCCCTCGATCGCCCCCGAGTACCTGCTGCGCGCCCAGCTTGCCCAGATCCTCTACGCCATCCCCTCCGAGCGCCGCCTGGTCGAACAGCTGCGCTATAACCTCCTGCTGCGCTGGTTCGTGGGCCTGCCCTTCGACGAGCCGGTCTGGCATCCGACGACCTTCACCAAGAACCGCGACCGCCTGCTCACGAGGGAGGTCGCCGAGGCCTTCTTCTCTGCCGTGCGCTGCCAGGCCGCCTCGCGCAAGCTGCTCTCCCGCGAGCACCTCTCCGTGGACGGCACGCTCCTTGAGGCGGCCGCCTCCTTGAAGAGCCTGCGGCCCCGCGAGGAGGGTGAAGATGGGGAGCCGCCGGCCGGCGGCGGCGGGCGCAACCGCAGCGTCGACTTCCACGGCGAGAAGCGCGGCAACGAGACGCACCGCTCGACGACCGACCCCGACTCACGCCTGGCCAAGAAGGGACGCGGCAAGGAGGCGCGTCTCTGCTACGCCGGCCACAGCCTCACCGAGAACCGCCACGGCCTGATCGTCGACTGCGAGCTGACTGCGGCCACCGGCAGCTGCGAGCGTGAGGCCGGCCTGCGGCTGCTCGCCCGTCAGCGGCGCCGCTCCGGCCGCGCTCGCCTGAGCGTAGGCGCCGACCGCGGCTACGACACGGCCGGCTTCGTCGCCCGGGCTCGCGAGCTGCACATCACCCCGCACGTGGCCGCCAAGGACCGCTTCAGCGCCGTCGACGGCCGCACCACCCGCCACGCCGGCTACGCCACAAGCCAGCGTCGACGCAAGCTCGTCGAGGAGCCCTTCGGCTGGATGAAGACGGTCGGCGGCCTGCGCAAGCTGCGCCACCGCGGCGCGGCCAGGGTCTCGGCCATCTTCACCTTCGCCTGCGCGGCCTACAACCTGGTGCGCTTGCGGCGGTTGCTGGCGGAGCCGGCTCTGAGGTAGGGCCAGAGGCCCGGAAGGGCTCCCAAAGGGGCTGCCTTGCGGGGCTCGACAGCTCCAGAAACCACCTCATCCGTCTCGCCACGGCTCCTGGCTGCACGACACTCTCCGGAGGGCGCGCTTGTTCAGCAGCCTGCTAGGGGCCCCGCCCCAGTAGTCCTTGTTGGCCGTGCACTCCAGATACTGGCCGTGCACCCATTTAATCACCTGGAACGGGCCGGAGCCGATGATGGGCGGCTTGTTGGCGTAGTTGTAGGCCTGGCTGTAGCTGTGGAACCTGCCCCAGATGTGCTGCGGCAGGATGGGCACCCACATCGAGAGGATGTCGGCCTTGGGCTGCGAGCAGGTGATCACCACGGTGGTGTCGTTGGGCGCGGTCACCGTCTTGATGGCCTGCAGCGAGGCCAGGAACGCCTGCAGCTTGTACTTCATCATGAAGTTGTAGGTGAAGGCCACGTCGCGGGCGGTGAGCGGCACGCCGTCCTGCCACTTGACGCCGCTGCGGATGGTGAAGGTCCAGGTCAGGCCGTCGGCCGAGTGCGTCCAGCTCGTCGCGAGCCCCGGCTCGGTCTGCAGGTGAGACGGCGCGTAGTCGGTGAGGAAGTCGTACTCGAGGTGAAAGATCTCGTACGAGGATTGCTCGTAGCCGACGAAGGGGTTCAGGTTGTCGGGCTCGGTATCCCAGCCGACCTTGAGCACGGTGCCGCTCGTCGCGGCGCCGCTCGGCGCGGTGCCGCTCGGCGCCGGGCTCGAGCTCGAGGCGCCCGCGCTGCCGGCGAACACGAGGGCGGCGGCCAGCCCCAGCACGACGAACGACAGCAGGTTGCGCACGGTACGACTGGCTCCGGGCATCGGTGTCTCCCTCCAGACGACTCGCCCGCCTCCCCGCTTGCCGCGAGGGAGGCGGCTATCTCACGTTCGTGTTTGTACAACCACGGCCGGGCGCGGGCCGATCAGCGCCCGGCGGGCGCAAGGCCGCAGGCCGCCAGAAAGTCGGCCACGAGTGCTCCGCAGAGCGCCGTCGAGGCCGGCAGCCGGCGCCGGCACTCGGCGAGCAGGCCGTCGCGACCGCCGGGCGCAACGCGCTCGACGCTGCGCGGGTCGTCGTCGATCCAGCTCGTCAAGACCTCGAGGGTCACCTCGGGGTGGAACTGCACGCCCCAGGCGGCGGCGCCCACGCGAAAGATCTGCGGGTCGCCCTCGCCGCTGGCGATGAGCTCAGCGTTTGCCGGCAGGCGGCAGGCGTACTGGCGCCACTGAAAGACGAGGGTCTGCCGGTCGAGGCTGTCGACCAGCGCGTCGTCGCGCTGCACGGCGATCGCGTGCCAGCCGAGCCCCAGCGCGGCGCGCCGCGTCACGCCGCCGCCGGCGGCGGTGGCGAGTTGCTGCGCGCCGAGGCAGATGCCGAGCGTCGGGACGCCGCTGCTCACGGCTTCGCTCAGCAGTTCGCGCTCGGCCAGCAGAAAGGGGTAGTCGGCCTCTTCACCGACGTTCATGTCACCGCCCAGGACGACCAGGGCGTCGCTGCCGGAGAGCCCCGACGGGACCTGGTCGCCAAGATCGAGGCGGCGCACGTCGAGCCGCAACCCGGCCTCGCTCAGGAACCGGCCGACCAGCGCCGGGGGCGCGAGCGCTTCGTGCTGCAGGATCGTGACGACGGGCGACATTGGGGCACCCTATGTGCTGCGTGTGAGGCGTGCAAGACCGTCGTGGCGACGCGCCGACTGCAGTCGAGCCGTGCAGTCATCCGCCGGCACCACCGGCGTCATCGACCCGGCAAACACTTGAATCGTACGCCGATGAGTGTACTCGCTAAACAGCAGGCTCTCACGGAGGGCATATGCCGGGTCTCCGGAATGTAGGCGGCATCGTCAGCGTTGCGGCGGTGTCGCTGCTTGCGTTGACTTCGCCGGCTCCCGTCGGCGCAACAGCCACGACGCCCTTACAGTGGCTCAGACTTCTGTCTCGATGCGGGTCGAGAAAGCGAGCTTCCGGGCGACTCGGTCGACGCCAGGTCAAGCGAACGGGTCGATCCTCGTTGCTAACCCGGGCGCCGACCCGGCGACCGTCGAGGTTCACGGGTATTACTCCGACGGCACTCCGGTCGCGCTCTCCTTCGCGTCGCGGTTGCCGGCGCCTCACCGTCCCCCGGCGCTTCACCGTCACCCGGCGTTTTACCGTCTGCCGGCGCCTCACCGCCCGCCGTCACTGTCGGCCCCGATCAATCCGTCCCGATCGCCGTCTCCTTCGAGTGGAACAAGACCGACAAGGCTGCCGGTTACCTCGTGGTCACAGACACATCTGGCGCAAACCAGGCCGTCACGGTGCCGTTCCAGGTGGCGGAGAACGTGCCCGCCAGCGTCTTCGTCACGGTGCTCCTGGTCGCGGCGGTAATCGCGGTCCTTCTGACCTTGAGCGTGCTGCTCACTGTCTGGAAATGGCATCCCCAGCTGATCCCCACCCTGAGCGAAGGCCCGACCTGGTCGTTCCGCGACAGCTGGGCCTCGAACCTGACGGCCCTGGGGGCGATCCTCGGCACGGTCCTCGCGGCGTCGGGCTTTCTCGCCGACGTCATGCCGGGCCTGTCGACCGGTACGTTCGTCGGCTTCAGCCTCGTCTTTGCCTTCCTGCTCGTGGTCGCTCCGCTCGTGTTCACCTTGTGCTCTCCGAAGGCCGGCGACGACACCACGGTCGAACTCTTTCTCGCGGGCGCGATCGTCCTCCGGGCAGTGATAGGGGAGCTCCTGACGGTGGTCGAACTGCTCAGGCGAGGCGGCGTGCCGACCTGGGTCGGGTGGGTCGCCTTCGCGGGCAGCATCGCCGTGTTGGGCTTCTACACGCGGGCGTCGGTCGCACAGGTGATCAACGCCTCGAAGTCGGCAAAGCAGGACCCGGTCGCCGCCGCGACCGCGGCACTGGCCGAGGCCGCCGTAGCTGTAGTCGCGGCGGAAAGCGGACCGGCAGACGTGGAACTGCGCCTTCGCTCGGCCACAGGCGAGGTCTATGCGGTCGCGCCCTTCGCGGAGAAGACCGCCGCCGGACTCGCGACAGGGCCCCTTGCCGGCCGCGTCTCGGCCCGCAGGTCGCGTCCCGCTGCAATGCTGTGACGCGACTCCCGGAATGCTCGTAGAAGCTCGGCCCCGACCGCCTGCGTCAACCCCTGGCACTCAAGTCGTCCACGCCGCTTGCCCGGATGTCGGCCGTGCTCCTCATGGCCCCGGGTGAAAGGCGCGATCGGCCGTCAGGATTGCTTTGAGAACGTGACCGAGGATCGCCCGAGGTTCACCCCGGTCACGCGCCAGCCGACGCTCATCCAGGCCTTGGCCTGCACGTTGCCGCCAAGATTCTCGTTCGCCCACCAGGCCCGATGCGTAGCGGCCGACTTAGGCAGGGCAGCGCCCAGAATGCTCTCGATCCGGCCGAACGACAGCGTCGCGGTCTCTCCCTTGGCGTTTGCCAGGTACTGCCCCAAGGGAGCGTATCTCCCGCCGTCAGAAGGGCGTCGCGTGAGCATGATCTCTTCCACCCCCGCATGGGATCGGCAGCGCGACAGACGACCGACCATGAGCGCCGGCCGATCCGCTCTCTCTGTGATGGCCAGGACTCACGGCCCCACGGCCGGAAGCGCAGCGAGCGAGACCCCGGCCTTCGGGTGGCGCCCACCCGCAGGTCCGACTCATCGGCGAAAGAACGCCCTGATCTGCAACGTCAGCTGCTGGACGCCGCGCCACACCACTGCTCCTCTGACGACCAGTGCCGCAACGAAGGCCACCATGACAAGGCCCCATACGAATCCGTCTACCATTCATCACCGCCACCTGGTCCCGGGCCAGCCAAGGGGCGTCCGACCACGACCGCGGCGCGATCGACGCGCTTGCGCCCTACGACCACAACGTTCATCCCCCCAAGCGCCATTCGAAGATGTACGACCAGCATAGCGGAAGACGCCGTGACGGCGGCGGTCAAGGCCGAGGTGCGCTTGACCGGCGGCTCCACCGAGGGATGTAGTATGGCTGCGAGACGGGACACGAGCCGCAAGCAGTCGTTCGAGGGGAACAGCCGATGATCGGGTACGGGCAACCGGACCCCAGCCAGCTGCCGCGGCCCGGCGACGAGGACCACGAGCGTCGGGCCGCCGAGGAGTATGCCGGGCGCCGACGCGCGCGAAGGCGGATCGGCTGGATCACGCTCGCCGTGATCGCTGTCGTGGTCGTCATCGTTCTTGTGGGCCACCATCGCAATACTGGCGCGCTGACCTACCAGTTCGAGCAGAGCGGCAACGGCGTGAAGGCCATCCTGGCCGACGATCGCTCAGGCAAACATACGGTGTGGGCGACGCTCAGGAACGCACAGGGCAAGCTGGTCCTCCACGGTTTCGCGTCTTTCCGAGACGGCGACCAGGGAGGGGGCCAGAGCGTCTCGACGAGTCTTCCTTTGCCGGCCGGCACATACACCTACGCGGTGTACGACCTTGTAGGCATCCACTACACGGCCAGCGCAAAGGACGGCCCAGCCAAGGACCGGATCGCCTCGGGGACGGTGACGCTGCCGTGAGAGAGCCTGCTCGTACATTGGCACACAGGGGCCACCACGATAGCAGTCATCCGGCATGGTACTTCTGGTGCCGGAGGGGGGAATTGAACCCCCACGCCACTCGCGTGGCACCGGATTTTGAGTCATGACTAAGCGGTGCCTACTGATGCTCACCTAGACTCGATTGTGCCGCACAGTCCGGGTTTCTCGACGGCCTCGGTGCTCGGGCGTGTTTGACCAGTCATCGCCCGTGACAGTGCGTCTCGTCGGCATCGCGTCGGCAATCGGGAGGTCGTCAACGAGCAGAGGACGCAATCGCGCCAAGAGTAGCGTCCCGGATTTGCCCGCTTCATAGGTCAGGCCCTTACTCCCGCAGATTCGAACGGCACGCCGGGGTGGCTGGCATCGACCTCGGCCCTGCACAGGTCACAGCCACAGCCGTCGGCGTGCTGCCAGCCAAAGTCGAGGGTGTGATCGCCCTCACGCAGACTCGAACGCCTCACGGCGAGCACACCCTGATAGCCAACGCTGGCCGGCGGTTCCATCCTTACGGCGCGAAACAGCTCGCCGCCGATGAGCAGGTAGCCCTGCGGGTGCCAAGCAAACAGCGGGAATTCGCGAACTTGCGAGAAGCTGAGAAGCTGAGCCATCGGAGCGCCTCCTGACAGTTGCCAGAGCTGCCTCCCGGACTCGCGTGGGTGACGTGAGCGGGCGTCTAGCCTACGCCCTGCCCGGATGAAAGCAAGTAGTCAGCGCCGTATCCACTGCGGCACGGCTCGTGCGACCTCGTTCTGTGACGCTGGGCGGTGCAACCAGCAAAAGGAACCGCCGTCTTGCCGAATAGATGTGCTTGAGTCGGTGATCCAGCGGATGTTGGGCGTGAAGGCGGCACCACAGACGATCGAGATCCACGACGTCGCGCAGCTTTGCGCGGCGCGCCACGGCCTCGACCTCTACCTGCAGCGCTACTCGCTGCCTGCACAGGTGACCTACGACCTGCTGACCTGCGTCCAGGAAGCCGCCAAGAACGCCCTGCGCTTCGCCCCCGGTCCCTGCGGGGTCCAGATCTCGGTGTACGTCGGCCCAAGCGACGCACTGGTCACCGTTCGCGACCACGGCGTCGGTCTTGATCTTGGGCGCGTCAGCGACCTGCCGCCGCCACCTCGAGCGAGTCGAGACGCGGCCTCTTTTTGCTGTGCGCCCTGATGGACGACGTTGAGTTTTGCATCGAGGATGGCACCGAGGCGAGACTGCACAAGGGCCTGGCGCCAGAGCCCTCGCCGCAGGGTCACGCCGCCTAGGAAGCGCGGCTCGTCCAACGCCTCATCCTCCTCGGCATGCCTACGCTCACTGATATCGCGCACGACGCTGGCCTGTGTTTCGCTCAAATGCACTGCGCATGGACGCACACACGGTGAACGCGCTTATCTCTGCGCACAGACGAGGGTCCGGCGCTCTTCACCGATGGCGTAGTTGAGGCACAGCGCCACTTCTCCTCCGAGCTGTTCGGCGAGAGGAGTGTGCTTGAGGCCGCGAAGCGGCTGCGAGAGCACGCCCACAGGTGATCGCTGAGCGACTGAGGGCCGCGGCCGCAAGCGATGCGCACCCATCCCGGCGACACGGAGGAGGAGGCGTGGAGCGCGGACCTAGTATTCGTGGCCTCCTGCTGCTCGGCCGCACGGCCCAGACGCCGGTGCTGTTCCGGTTCGCCTTCGCCCCCATGGACTGGAGGGTGCTTCTCAGACAGAGCTAGGTCGCGCGGCCAGCGTCACCTTGAGACTCTTGATCTCGGAGTCCCTGACGATCGTCAGGGTAACGACGTCTCCGGGCTTGCGCGCGGCAATGATGGTCGCGAGCTGCGCCATGCTGGTCACCTTGGTGCCGTTGACGGCCGTGATGATGTCGCCCCCGACCTCGTAGGTCTGGCCCTGCAACGACAGCTGCGCGGTGCCGCCCCTGAGGCCAGCCTTGGCGGCCGGTGTGTGGGCCAGCACACGCGCCACAAGCACACCCTGCGTCGTCTTGAGGCCCAGCGCCTGGGCGACGTCGGAGGTGAGTGTCTGGCCCGAGATCCCCAGCCAGGCGTAGGTCACCGACCCGCTCTTCTTGAGCTGGTCCATGATGCCGACCGCGCTATCGATGGGCACGGCAAACCCGAGGCCCTCGTTGCCGCCCGACTGCGTGGCGATCTGCTCGTTGATGCCGATCACATGACCCGTGGAGTCGATCAGCGGGCCGCCGGAGTTGCCCTCGTTGATGGCCGCGTCGGTCTGGATGCCGTTGGAGATGGTCGCCCCGTTGGGCGACTGCAGGTCGCGGTTCGTGGCCGAGACGATGCCCGAGGTTATCGAGAAGTCGTAACCCAAAGGGTTGCCGATGGCCACCACCGGTTCGCCCGGCTGGACGGCCGTCGAACTGCCCAGCGGGAGCACGTCCAGCGTACCGATCTTGCTGGGGTCGACCTTGATGAGCGCCACGTCGCTTGTGTTGTCGGCCCCCACTACCGTACCGGTGACCTGCTTTGTCTGAGAGCCGGGGCCCTTGAAGACCACCTTGACGGTCTTTGCCGTCTGGCCGTCGCTGCTCACCACGTGAGCGTTGGTCAGGACGTAGCCGTCCTTGGAGACGACAAAGCCGGAACCCAGAGCCTGTTCGGTCTGCGGACCGAGGGGGATCGAGAAAGGAAACGAACCCTCGCTCGCGCTGGTCGTGAAGGTAGCCTCGATCTCTACCACGCCGCGAGCAGAACGCTGGTAGATCTGCTGGGGGGTCAGAGCGTCGCTTTGCAGCGCCGTCATCGAGGCACCCGCCTCCTGTCTGACGATCACCGTCTTGTCGCTCTTCACGGGCAGCACGCCGACAACGACGAGGATCAACAGGACGAGGAGCACGGTTGTAACACCGCAGAGAAAGAGCCCGACGCGCGATCTGAGAACTCGCATGGCGTTACCTCCTTGTTGCCCTCAATAGAGGACGACCACCTTCGCAACGGCGGCCAAAAGTCTACCGAGAAGGTTAGGAGTGAGCTGAGCATTTCCTGAGATAAAGCTGTGAACTCGTCCGGCATGAGACGCTGTCGCTGATGCATGGCCGACGCCAGCGCCCCGGCTGCATGGGTATCAGTCGCCACGCCCCACGCTGCCAACGACCGTGCCCCTCACGTTGAAGAGCGCGTTGTAGATGAGGCGTGCGGCGGGCGCAGCGGCATCGGCGCCCTCGCCGCCGCGCTCGATCATCGTTACCACCACGTATTCGGGGTCGTTGGCCGGGGCGAAGCTCGCGTACCACGAGTAGTCGCCCTTGCCGAACACCTGGGCGGTGCCGGTCTTGCCAGCCACTGCCACCGGGTAGTCACCGAACACATCATAGGAGGTGCCGCTCGGTGTCGAGGCGGCCTCGCGCAGGGCGTTGCGCAGAAAGGCGAGGTAGGCCGGCGAGATCCCCAGGCGGTAAGGAGCGCGGAAGGGCAGGTTCTGCAGCGCAGCGCCCTGCGATGAGTCGATGCGCAGGCCGAGATGGGGAGTCACCAGATAGCCGCCGTTGGCAATCGCCGCGTAGCAGACCGCCACCTGTAGCGGGGTGGCGAGCAGGTCGCCCTGGCCGATCGCCAGGTTGATCGAGTTGCCCGGCTTCCAGATGCTGTCGACCCGCCAACCGCCGGGGTCGGCCTTTTGCCGTGTAGATCTGACGCAGCCAGGCCGGCGTCGGCACGACGCCGGCGGCCTCGCCGGGGATGTCGAGGCCGGTAGGATGCCCGAAGCCCAGCCGCTGCGCCCAGTGCTCGAGCTCGGTGCCCTGGCGCAGGTAGAAGTCGTAGCCCACCTGATAGAAGTAGGTGTCGGCCGACTGCACTAGGGCCTGGGTCAGGTCGATTGTGCCGTGGCCGTTGGGGTTCCAGTCGTGCCAGAGCAGGCCGTGGTTGGTGTAGGTGGGACCGGCGTAGAGCGTGGTCGTTGGGCTGAGGACGCCGGTCTCCAGACCGGCGATCGTGTCCACGGCCTTGAACGTCGACCCGGTCGGGTATTCGCCCGCGATCGCCCGGTTGAGCAGAGGATCGTCGGCTTGGGGGCTCAACAGCTGCGCGTAATGCTTGGCGCTGATGCCGCCGGAAAACCATGAGGGGTCGTAGGTCGGGGAGCTTGCCATCGCCACCACGGCGCCGCTGTGGGCATCCAGGACGACCGCCGCACCGGCGTCGGCCTGCGTGTAGCCGTTGGCGTGGGCCGAGGCGATGCCGAACCGGATGGCCTGCTCTGCCGCCCGTTGAATGCGGGCGTCGAGCGTCAGTACGAGGCTGTCACCGGGCTCGGGGAGGCTGCCGCCCGGCAGCACGCCCTGGGGCTCACCGAGGGCATTGACCTGGACGAGCTGGGTGCCGTCGGTGCCTTGCAGCCACCGGTTATAAGTGGCTTCGACGCCGCTCTGGCCGACCTCATCTTCGGGCAGATAGCCCTTGTACTGCGGTTCCTTGAGCTCCTGAGGATCGATGGGCCCCAGGTAGCCGAGCAGGGGCGCCGCAAGATCGCCCAAAGGATAGGCGCGCTCGTAGCTTTGCTGGACCTCTACGCCCGGGAAGAACTGTTTGTGCTCCAGGAGATAGAAGACCAGCGGCCGTGAGGCGTTGCGCCTGACAACCACGAGGTCGTAGGGCAGCCAGGATTGCCGGGCAACCTCCGCCAGCATCGTCTTGGCCGGTACGTGCAGCAGGGGCGCCAAGCGATCGGCAAGCGGGGTGAGCCGACCTTGGGGCACGTCCATCGGGCGGATGCCGATGGAGAGACTCGGCCCGTTGTCGACGAGCACGGTGCCGTTGCGATCTACCACCGTGCCGCGTGGGGCGATGACCTCGATCGTGCGCTCGCTGTTGTTCTGGGCCTGGGCCAGATAGGTCTGCGGGTTCAGGATCTGCAAGAACCAGAGGCGAAAGATGAGCACACCGAACAGCACCACGCCGACACCGCCGAGGATGGCCACGCGCGCCGCCGCCGACGGCAGGCGCACCGGCCGGCGGCCGTGCACCCTGCTCGTGCCAGCGACGGGGTACTGTTTCAGCTTGGTCTGCCACATCTTGATGCCTCTTGGCGACGGGGCCGCGGGCGCCGCCTGTCTGGTTTGCAATTGTACGACCGCTCGAACGATCTCGCCGCCCGGCCAACGTCGCCATGCATGAAGTGCGGAGCAGGTGCCCAGCGCGGTTGAGACGATGGCGTGGCCGATGATCTCGGCCCAAAGGGGTGCGTTTTGCCGCCCGCCCCGGCGGGCACTATCTCGCCGACGCAGGAGCCCGCTTTGGGTTCCCTTTTCTTCAACCGCGGTGGGAGCGGCGGCTGGGGCGAAGAGCAGGCCGTCGCCTCCATCGCCAGTAGCGTGTCGGTATGCGCCGACCGCGAAAGGAGGTAGACGGCCATGCCAGTCGTTCGTTGGGATCCCTTCCGCGAGATGATGAACGTCCAAGATCAGCTCAACCGGGCCTTCGGCTCCTTTCTCGGTGAGCGCCGCTCCAGTTGGCTGCCCTCGGTCGACGTCTACGACGGCAAGGAAGAGGTCGTCCTCAAGGCCGACCTCCCCGGCGTGACGCCCGCAGACGTCGCGGTCGAACTCGACGAGAACGTGCTGACCATCCGCGGCGAGCGCAAGTCAGACCACCGGCCAGACGAGGAGCGCTTCTACCGGGTGGAGCGTCCGACCGGCGCCTTTGAGCGCAGCATCGCCCTGCCGACCGGTGTCCTTGCCGATCGCATCGAGGCCTCCTTTGAGGACGGCATCCTCACCGTACGCGTCCCCAAGGCAGAAGAGGTCAAGCCCAAGCGCATCCAAGTCGAGGTCCACGCCGGCGAGCCGCGGACCATCGAGGGTCACGCCGTCTCGTCGGACAAGGCCGCGTAGACCACCCCCGTTTCCAGTTGCCCGCGCGGTCTGCCCCGACCACAAGCGGCCGCGCGGGCTTCACCACCGAATGCCCAGACCGCTGGCTTCCGCCGCGAACACAAAGGGCGCCGTGAAGGAGGTCTGAGATGACGCTCGTTTCCGATTGTGCCGAACTGCGTGGCGAGGTCGAGCTGCATCGCCGCCTCGCCGCGCTGTACGCCGCCATCACCTCTGGGCAGCTCTCGCGGAACCCGTTGACCGGAGTCGTTGAGGCGGCGGCGCGGGCGCTCGACGGCGAGGCCGGCGTCCTTATGGTCGACGACGACCACGGTCGCTGGCATGTCAGCGCGGCGTGGAACATGCCGATCCCGGCGGCCAGGCCCGAGTGGTCCCGGATCGCCGATGCCGCGATTGCCAAGCACAGGCTTGTGGCCACAGACGGCCACCAGCAACGGCTTGGTGAGGACAGCCTGCGACGCGGCGCAGCAGCGACCGTGCTGGCGATCCCCCTGTCGGCAGACGGAGCGGCAGGCAGTTGCCTGCTCCTGTCCTACGACACGCCGCGCTGCTTCGCGCCGGCCGAGGTCGAGCTCGTCGGGCAGGTCGCCGCCGGTGTGCGCTCGGCCCTCGAGAACGCGCTTGTCTTCGAGCAGCAGCAGGCCATCGCCGCGACCCTGCAAGAGAGCCTGCGCCATCCCCTGCCGCACGTGCCTCAGCTTGAACTGGGCCGCGTCGCGCAAGGGGCCGAGCAACCAGCTTTCGTGGGCGGCGACTTCAGTGATGTCATTGTCCTCGACGATGCCCACGTCAGCGTGCTGATCGGCGACGTCGGGGGCCGGGGAGTAAGCGCAGCCGTTCTGGCCGAGACGGTCCGCGCGGCCATGTCAGCCTTCTCCCTGCTCGACCCCTCGCCGGCCTTCGTGTTAAGCAAGGCCAACGAGTTGCTCGTGCGCCGCGAAGGTGACGCTCCGTTTGTGACCGCGCTGTCTTGCCTGATCGACCTGGGGTCGGGCGAAGTGTGCTGTGCGAGTGCGGGCCACCCGGCTCCCGTGTTGCTTGGTGAGTCGCGCTGCACCTACATCGAGGTGCCGTTCGGTCTGCCGCTCGGTTTGCAGCGGGGCGAGTATGGCGGCATCAATGTGAACCTGCGCACAAACGAGGGTCTGGTGTTCTACACCGGATGGCCTCAGTGAGGCGCGGCGCCGCTCCTCCTCTGAGCTGTTCGGCGAGAAGGGTGTGCTTGCGGCCGTAGCGGGCTTAGGGGAGAGCCACCCGCAGGTGATCGCTGAGGGGCTCAGGGATGCCGCCGCAGGTCACGCAGGACGGCTGCGCGATGACCTCGAGATCCTCGCGCTGCGGCTTCGGTAGCCACCCCGGTTGCTCTAGCGCACGTCAGCGGCGACGGTCCGCTGCAGCTCTCCGACACCCGTCAGCAGCACGTAGCCGGCGTTGTCGGTAGCGAAGCCGGCCTCGACGGTGCCGACGTAACGGTCTCCCTCCCAGGTATCGAGGGTGATCTCGCAGTGCGCCCTGATAAACGGGCAGCTGTCGGTGGGCACGTCCTCGAGCTCCACGTACCAGCCCCTTGAGGTCTCGATGAGGACGGCGTGTGAATGCGGCAGGTTGCTACCGCCGATCGCCACGTAGGTGAGCTCCTCGCTGCTCTTACTCATGACCCGCCCCCCACTTCTGCGGTTCGATGTACACGACACTCACTTACCCGATCGATGGCCGACGAGCCCTCGTTGGTCGCAGCGAGGCGGCGCGGCGAACAACAGGTTTGCGCCTATCCGAGCAGGGTGAATCTCACACAATCGACCACTCCTGCACCCGACCGACGAGGGCAGAGCGATGGCACGCCAGTGTGTCGGCTGTCGCGATTTCCCCAACGAGGTGGGCTGCGACCTCACGATCTGCAGCGACAACGAAGAGCACCTTATCGACGCCGCCGTAGTCCACGCCCAGACGGTCCACGGCGAGACCGACACGCCACAACTCCGTGAGGAGATCCGTAAGTCGCTCAAGCTCGAGAGCAGTCTGAGCCACGCGGCGTAGGCCGTGGCCGAAGCGCCGGTCAGCCCGGGGTCGGCCAGCGGCGGCTGTCCACGCCGGGCGGCCGCAGCCCCGATTACGTGCACCACGCAGAGCGCACC
>CAVWIH010000016.1:0-53556 GCA_963755025.1 uncultured Actinomycetes bacterium | reverse complement strand
AGCACCACCCCACAGGTGGCGCCGACTCGACTAGTGGCCTGTCGTTTTGGGTATGCAAAACAGGGGAAACAGGCCTTCACGCGACCAGCGAGGGGCCCAGGTGTCGCAAAGCAGTGACCCGCCGCAGACTGCGCTCCCGCGCTTGCACTTCCGCGTCCCGCCCGAGCCTTCGCATTTGCTTCGCGCTCGCGAACGCATGCGTGACTACTTGCGCCGTTACTGCAATGAGGGCCCGGTGATGATCAGACTGTACTCTGCGTCGAAGAGGCCTGCACCAACGCCATTCGCCACAGCGGTACCGCCGCTGACATCGAGATCGACCTGAACTTCACCAAAGCGAGACTTGTGGCCACGGTCAGGGACCGCGGCAGGGGCTTTGATGTGGCGAGCTTCAACCGACAGCGCACGCCAGTCCCCCTCCAAGACCACGGCCGCGGCTTGTTCATCATCGCCAAGCTCATGGATTCGCTCGAGCTGCGCCTGGACGGCGGACTCGAAGTACGCATGTCACGACGCGCCGCGGCTCGCTACGATCGGACGTCGCTTGAGAGCGACCTTGACGCGCCCCGCGCCGACAGTCTCGGGCACGGCGAAGCGCGTACCCGGGCCTTGCTCGAGGAGATCGAGGAGGCCTTCGTCGCCCTGGACTGGGAGTATCGCTACGTCTTTGCCAATGGCCATGCGTGTCGGCTGCTCGGCAAGTCCTACGACGAGATGCTCGGTCATACACCCTTCGAGCTCTTCGCAGAGCTTCGCGACTCCGACCTCGAGAGCGGCTTCCGCGCGGCCATGGAACTCGGTACACCGACCGTCATGGAATGGCGATCCCCGTTGCTGGGCGGCTGGGTCGAGACACGCATCTACCCGACGACCGGCGGCGTCACCGCCTACTTCCACGACATCGCCGACCGCAAGAGCAAAGAGGAAGAGCGCGAACGCCTGCTGGTCGAGCAGCAGCGACACGCGTGGCTCTCCGAGGCGTTGAACGCCATCAACAGCGCGGTCAGCTCGCATCTCGACACAGGCGATGTTCTCGATGAGGTCCTGCGCCTGGCAGGCGAGGCCTTCGGCTGTGACGCCGGCAGCGTGGCCCTGCGAGACAGCGACGGGTGGCGTCTTACTCACCTCTGGAACATGCCCGTCGAACTCCAGGGGCGGCGCTTCGGCGGGGAGGACCTGCGGCATGGCGAACTTGCCTTGGCCGAGCAGCGTCCCATCTTGATTGCCGACTACCGCAACGACCCGTTGGGCAACGCCTCGGTCGCCGAGAAGTACAGGATCGCCGCCTCACTGGCCGTTCCTCTTATCGTTGACGGCGAGGGTTTCGGCTGCCTGTTCTTCACCTACTACGACTCGCCGCACGACTACAGCGATATGGAAGTCGATTTCGCTCGCAAGGTCGGTGCCGTTGTTTCGCAGGCGCTGCAGAACGCACGACTGTTCGGGTCTCGACAAGAGGCCCGTGGCGAAACGCAGCGCGAACTCGAAACAACACGGCTTCTTCTGGAAGCGGTCGGCTTGCCTGCCGAGTCGTTGTCGCCGGACGATGTCTTCGACCGCCTAGGGCGAGTCATCCGGCAAGCGTCGGGCCATGCGCGCGTTACCGTCAGCCTCTGGGACCAGCAGGAAGGTCGGCTCTGCGTGGCGTCGTCGCTGGGGGAACCGCCCCGGCCAACCGGTCTTCTCGTCACCCTCGACGAGCTACCTGAACCCGCCAAACGGGCGATCTACGAACGGGCCACGACTCTCGTCGACTACGACGAGATGGAGCCCGGCAGGCGTGGTGCAGGAGACTACGCCGCCTGCCATTTGGAACTTGTCGTGCCACTCTTCCTCGGCGATCGCTTAGTCGGCCTGCTGACGATCGACGACTGCGACAAACGACGCGAATTCAACGCTCGCGAGATCGCGCTCATCGAGGGCATCGCAGCTCAAGCTACAGTGACTATCGAAAACGCCCGCCTATTCGAGGCGGAGGTCGAGGCGCAGCGACGGGCAGAGCAGGAATTGCAGACCATCGAAGAGCTCGCAACCGGACTACAGTCCCAGGCGGACGCGCTGGCTGAGCGCGCGGACCTGGCCGACGCCTTGAATGCCATCAACAGCGTCATACACTCGACGCTCGATTTCGACGAGATCATGGCTCGCGCCCTGGCGGAGGGCGTCGCCGCACTCGGTGCGAACGCCGGCGCGATCGAGCTGTGGCAAGGTGAGTCTTGGGTCATGGCCTACCAGCACGGCTGCTCGGCCGATGACGTCGGACTGCGGCTTAGCGTCGCGCAGGCGCCGGTCGCCTCCCGGGCTCGGGCGACAGCACAGCCCGTGGTCGTCGCTGATCTGGCGACGGAGCCCGCGCTGAACGTGGGCTTCCCGCGGCTCCGTGGGCTGCGCGCCGTGCTGGCCGTACCCCTGATAGTGCGCGAGGTGGTGATCGGCTGCCTGCTGTTTCACGGACTGCGCCCGAGGTCGTACTCGGGTAGCGAGGTCGACTTTGCGCTCAAGCTCGCCGTGACCGCCTCGCTTGCCATCGACAACGCCCGCGTGCACGCCGAACGCGCCGAGAGCATGCGCCTTTCTGAAGCGTTGAATGCCATCGACGTAGCGATCAGCTCGGCGCCCGGCGTCGACGCCATCGTCCAAGTTCTGGCCGGAGAGGGTCTGCGTGCGATCGGGTGCGAGGGTGCCGTCGCCGTGCTTGCCGAAGGCGACGAGTTCGTCACGCGGGTGGCGGTGGGAGTCGCCGAGCCTCTGCTGGACAACGCTTCGCGCGCGACGAAAGTCCGATCGGCGAGCTTGTCCTTACGCACGAGCCTTTCGTGTCGAGCGATGTCCGCCACGACCCTCGTCTGGCGTCTGGGTTTGCAGAGCGATTCGGACTTCGGTCCTTGCTCTTTGTGCCGCTCGTGGCGAGGGAAGAAATGCTCGGTGTCCTGGCCTTTGCCAATCTCCACTCGGCTATGACCTTCGCCGACGATCAGGTCCTGTTTGCCGCGGCACTTGCGACGGTAGGCGCGTTGGCCATCGACAACGCCAACGCCTACGACGTGGAACATCGTACAGCCGAGACGCTCCGCCGGCTGCTGGCTTTCCCGGTGCCCGAACTGGCCGGCCTGGACATCGGCGCTGCACATCGAGCGGCGGCTGCGGCGGAACAGGTCGGCGGCGATTTCTTCGATGTCTTCGCAATCGACGGGCGCACGGTCGCGTTGTTCATCGCCGACGTCAGCGGCAAAGGCGTGCGCGCCGCGGAGTTCACGGAGACGATCCGCAGTGCCGTGCGCACCATGGCGTATATCGATGCTTCGCCGGGAGTCGTGCTGGGGCACGTCAACGAGTCGCTTATCCGCCAGGCGGCCGATGGGCTGTTTGCCACGGCTGCCCTGTACGTCATCGACATCACGACAGGCGAGGTGCGCTACTCCTCGGCGGGCCATCCGCCCGCGGTTGTCTGCGGCGATGGCTGTATCCCGCTTTCGACCGCCCCCGGCGTGCCTCTGGGCACCTTCGCTGCGGCCTATTGCGAACAAAGCATCCATCTCGCGGCAGGCGAGGTACTGCTCGCCTTCACCGACGGCATCACCGAAGCTCGACGCGATGGGGAGCTGTTCGGCGAGGTACGCGCGCTGGGCCACCTCACGGAGGTCGCAAGTCGCAAGCCCCAGGATCTGGTCGACGGCCTCATGACAGCCGCGACGCAGTTCGCCGGAGGTGAGCTCTCAGACGACGCGGCAATCATCGCCGTCTCGCTTGCTCCCCCACTGCCCTGACGCGGCTGGCGCTCCTCGGCCCGTGCAGGCGGAGCCGGCACGGGCGCAGGCCTTGAGGACCTTGCGGGCACTCGGTGGCGTGCGCGATGCCGTCTCTGGCTTCTCCGGCGCCCTGCGCGACGATTTTCGAGCTGATCGTCTTGCGGCTGGCCTGGGGTCGGCGGAGGTTTTTGGTAGCGGCGGTAGGACTCGAACCTACGACACGCGGATTATGATTCACGGCCCGGCCGTTACACGCTATGACGGCCCGGCACAGTCCAGTCAGCAAAAGCGCCGCAAATCGTGCGCTTTCTCGGCGGTCATCGGTCCCCAGACTATCGCCAGTGACACCCCGTTACACCTCGGTTTTCGCGCAAGTGTTCACAAGAAGTTCACACGCGAGAGGGCGCCAGGGCACTCCTGCGCCACTACGAGGCCCCCTCCCCGCTCCCTATCGCGTCAGCGCCACGCCGTTCGACCGAAGGGAAAAACATGCCTGAGCCACGCCACCCAAAGCAGTCGGCCGCGAGCCGCGACATAGAGCGCCCGCTCTACCGCCTGCCGCTCGTGCTCGACACCGACGATCTTTGCCGCGCCCTGCGGGTCAGCGCGCCCACGGTGCGCGCCCTGATCGCCACGGGCCGGCTGCACCGGGTCGACTACTCGAAGTCGCGCATCCTGGTCTGGCGCGAAGAGGTCAACAACTTCCTGCAGCGCCAGACGGCCAAGCCGCCGGCAGCGGAGGGCCTCACCGGGGACAGCACCCCGCCGGCGCCCTGGCGCGACGCGGAGCCCGACGACGCCAAATAGCGCAGCGTCGCATCCTGTCGAAACTCGATTCCCGGGGGGAATCAATGAGCGACCACGAGACCATGGAACTGACCACGAGCCGCCTGCTCGTGGGGATCTGCAGCTGGCCGAAAGACGACCCGCGGCGCGCCGATGAAGGCGAAGGGCACCTCGAGCTCGGGTCGGCGATCCTGCGCGGCAGGCGCCAGGCCGTCGTCCTCATCGACCCCAACACGACCGCACAGCGCGATCGCGCCGAAGCCCTGAAGGCCGAGCTCATGCCGCGCCCCTGGCCGCGCATGGGCTCGCGTGCCCGGCTGCGCGTCACGGTGCAGACGCTCGAGCGCATCGTCGAGGCCCTCGGCTGGCAGCTGAGCGAACGCGAGCGCCTCGTGCTCGAGGACCTGCGCGCCGTCGCCGGGGCGGCGTGATGGTCGAAGATGCCGGCGAGCTCAGGCTACCCGAGCCGTTCTCAATCGCCAGCTTCGACGGGAGCGTGCAGGAGTGGGTCCAGCGCTGCCGCTGGCAGCTCGAGCAAGCCGTCGACGGTCACATCGAACTTCAGGGCCGGCCCGTCCTGCCCGCTGGGGACATCGACAAGCTCTTCTGGCACGTCGCTACAGGGGCCCACCGGGGATCCCAGGAGCGTTGGCTTGACCCCCGCCGATGCGCTCTCATGGGCCTCGTCTGGGACATCCTCGAGCGCCTCGCCGTTGGCGACCCGCGGGCGGTCTCATGGCGCGAGAAACGCCACTACGGCCACAAGAAGGGAAAGGGGCGCCGCACGGGCACGCGCTTGATGGTTGCACCGGTCGACTTCAGCTTCGCGGCTATACTGCGCGAAGGTCCAGAGCACGTGTTCCTTGGCACCGCCTACCCGCTCGGTGAGCAGAGCTCCCTCAGGGCGATGCGAAAGGCGGCCGGCGGCGATCTTCTGCCGATGTGGGAGCTGCCGAAGGCCGCGGGGCCCCTGGCGGCCGACAACGGCCTCGCAGGGCTGCGCGCGTCCGCCTGAGCCCTTCAGTCGCCGCAGACGCACCGGCCCGTCGTTCCCGATCGGAGCGGCGGGCCGGCTGCCGTCTGAGCCGGCCCCAACAATAACGGCCCCCGTCTCACGGGAAGACGGGGGCCGAGACCTTGTGGGGGGTCCGCGCAAAATCGTAGTCGACGGCGGTCAAGCGAGCAACCCGGCTCGCATTCTTCGACTCGAACGGGGTCAAGGAATCGGGACTGCTGTAGACTCTCGACGCCAGCGAGCCCGGTACCCCCCGGTCGCTGGCGCGATTCCCAGAGAGGGCGTCGGGCCCTGGATCCCCGGCGCCCTCTCGCCGCGCCACAAGGCGACGCGCCGGAGCAGCTGTCGTTCCGGCTACCGACCGTCGTGCCGTGGGTACACTTACGGTGCCGGTCGATTGGCACCTCCTGCGGCCGGCGGCCTCCGAGGGGGCGCTTAGGTCGTTTCCGGGCGCCCTCTCCGCCCCTGCCGACACCTTGCTGGCGTCGCCTGCCCTGACTAACACATGAACAATCGACAGTGCACCCGCGGGCAGGGGTGTAGACTCTTGGCGCCGGCTGGACCCTCTCTTCCGCCGGTGAATCCCGGGAGGGCGCCCGCCTGCACAGCCGCGGCGCCCTCCCGCCCTTCTCTCTTTAGGACAGCGACAGCCTGGCAGTATTCCTGCGGCGCTGCCCGCCGGCGCTTCCGACCGACGCCGGTGCTACTCTGTGAAGGTGGCTGCAGTCGCCGCGAGGGCCCCGACGCCGACAAGGCGCGGGGCCTTCCGCGTTTGCGAGACGGCCACTGTACCGGCAGCCCCTATGGTCGTAGTCTGGTACTAGGGTGACTGCGCGGCCACGTGGCGGCCAAGCGTCACGGATACGACGCAGGGGGAGTGATGGCAGAAGACAAACAGCCGGGCAGCGGGTTCGCCACCTTCGGCGCGATCCTCGGGGTCATCGGCAGCGGGCTGGCCAGCCTCGGCTGCCTGCTCATGCTCATCCCGGTCTGCGCCATCTGTGTCTTCATCATCTACGTGGTGCTCACGAGCCACTAGGCCCGAGGGGACACTCGTGGTCCGAATCGCTCAGCTTCTCCCGCGAGACTTCAGAGCAGAGCGCGCGAACTTCGTCGGCGAGCCGCTGCAGCTCGCGAGAGTGCCGTCGCACGCCGCGCTCTACGCGCCCTGACGGGTCAGAGAAGGGCGCAAGCTCCCTGGCGACTGCCGCGTCGGCCATGGGGCTCAGACCGACCGCAGCGGCGGGTACCGGCGATTGAGTAGGTCAGCGAACAGGTGCACCAGCTCGCCGTCGAGCTCGTCTCTGTCGTACTGGTCGGCTAGCCAGCAGAGCAGAAGGGTAAGAGCGATCCGCGGCCCTGGCGACGGGGGGATGGCGTCTTCTCCTCGGCGTACGCGATCTTCGTTCTCGGCGAAGCTTACGATGCCGTCGCGACAATGCTGCGCCACTGCGGCGAGACTTCCCGGGTTCCGCAGTTCCTCACAGCCGCCTAAGCCGGCGATCAGCTCGTCGACGATGCTCTGCTTCGCGTGGTCGGTCATCCGAGCACCCCCCTGTGCCTTGACTCAGAGTGCGCCATCATGCGCTCGATCCACGGCCACAGCGCCTGCGCGAAGTCTTCGTAGTCGCCGACCATGAGGCCGGGCGGCGGGTTGATCTCGTAGTTGTTGATGACGGTCGGACCCCGGCCCGGCCCGCTCGTGTGTATCTCGTCGTGCCCGGTGCCGTTGTAGGCCAGCGAGAGGCCGGGCGGCAGCACGCCGCCCTGGTCGTACCAGCCGATGCGCGTCTCGTGCGCCCAGGCCTCGGCGGGCGTGCCGTAGCGGCGCTTGATGTACTCGAGGCCGTCGACGATCTGCTTGGTGGGGTCGCTCGTCTTGGCGTAGGTGTAGCCGCTCCACGTCGAGTCGAGGAACTGCGCAATGCCGTAGGCCGTCGAGGTCGGGTTCTGCGCTGTGTTGTTCCAGCCCGACTCGCGCTCCCAGAGCATGTCGAGGTCGGCCCACTGCTGGCCGGTGTTCCATCCGTACTTGGCGGCGAGCTTCTTGCCCGTCGCCACGTTCTTGCCCGAGCCGACGCTGCCGCCGCCCGACTTCCCGCCGCCGCCGGCCGCGCCCGCGACAGCCGAGCCGATGCCGCCCAGCGCACTGTCGGTCGCTGACGTGATGGCGCCCAGCGCCGCGGCTACCTCCTTGCCGAGCTTGGCGATCGCCGACAGCGGCCCGGAGGCGCTCTCCGTGATGCCGTTGGCCAGGCCTTCCGTGATGTACTGGCCGAACTGGTAGAACACGCGGCTGGGCGAGTGCGACTGCACCTGCTCGGCGAACTGCGTGGTCATGCCGTGCGGGCCGCTGGCGAGCGCCTCGACGGTCTTGACCGCGTAGTCGTTGCCCGCCACGACGCCGGCCGCCAGGCCGCCGGTCAGACTGAGGCCGAGCTTCTTCCACTTGGTGATCTCGGCCTGCAGGGCGTTCTCGGCGGCCATGAAGGAAGGCTGCATGTCCTTGGCCGGGTCCCACTGCTTGCCGAAGATGCTGTTCATCACAGCGTTTGCCTGGGCCGCCGTAATGTGCAGGCTGGAGATGATGTTGGCGCGGATGTTGACGAGCTGCCGCGCGGTGTGGGTGGCCTGCACGGGGCCGAGCGCCTCAGGCTGCGTTTCGAGCTTGTGCAGGTTGTTGAGCAGCTCCATGTAGTTCTCTACACCGGAGCGCGTCTGCGCGGGGATGATCAGAGAGAGGTTCTCGATGGCGTCGGCGGGGGTGTACATGCCGGCCACGCTCGCACCCGAGTGAGTAAGGTGAGCGCCCGCGCCGCCCTGCACGCCCTTCGGGTTGAGCGTCGCGCCGCTCGGCGCGTTGCGCTTCTCCCGGTAGGTGGCCAGCTCGTAGATGAGGCCGCCGGTCAGCGCCGCCGAAGCGGCTGCCGCGGCGCCTACCAGCACGACCGGCACGCCGGCTGAAGCCGCGCCGCCGTCGGTGGCGACCATACCGGCGGTGCTGCCTGCGCCTGCGCCGCCGCGGCCGAGGATCTTGTTGAGAGTGCCGCCCAGGCCCGTAGCGCCCGCGCCCACACTGCTGCCTGAATTGAGCTTCAGCATGAGCATGCCGATGCCGGTCGAAGCGGACGCCGCGATCTTTGTAAGGCCGGCAAGCACGTAGGCCACGGGGCCCACGGCAGCCGCGACAAGCCCGCAGTCGACCACGAACCTGCGCGTACTCGGCGACATCCCCTGGAAGGCTTCGGCCAGCCGGTCGATGGCGTGCGCGCCCTCGAGCACGAGCGGCATGAGGTCGTTGCCGATCAGGATGGCGCTCGACTCAAGCGATGCCTTCGACTCGGCCCACTGCGCGGACACGGTCTTGGCCTGCGTGGCGACCTCGCTCGTGAAGTCGCCGGCCGTCTTGCCGACCTGCTTGTACTTGGTCGCCAGCGCGTCGAGGTTGCCGATCAGCATCATGGCCGCCGAGCTCGTGCGGCCGCCGCCGAAGATCTTGGAGAGGTCGAAAGCCTGCTGCTCCTGGCTGAGGCCAGCCAGGTGGTCGTGCAGGTCCTGCATGGCCACGAGCAGGCCGTCGGGGCGGCGCATGTCGGTGCCCAGCTCGAGCGTCTTGATGCCCAGCGAGTTGAGCATCGTGGCGGCCGCCTTCGAAGGCGAGCCCATCATCGAGATGGCCATGCGCAGGCCGGTGGCGGCGCGCGTCGCCGGCAGGCCGCGGTCGGCCATCACGTCGAGCGCCGAGCCCACGCTCTGCATGGAGACGCCGAAGATCTTGGCGGACCCGAGGATGCCGGTCGAGAGGGCGCTCACGAGGTCGTTCATGCGCATGTTGCCGGCGCCCACGATGGCGTTGGTCTCGGCCATGGCGTCCTTGAAGGTGCCGGCGCCCTTGACGCCGCTCTTCCAGGCGGCCGCCAGGACGCTCGTGGTCTGCTCGAGGTCGGCTTGCCCGACGGCCGCGCCCTCGGTGGCGACGCGCAGCCCCACCATGGCATTCTTGTTGTCCATGCCCACACTCTTCAGGTGGTACATGGCGGCCGCGAGCTCGTTGGGGCCGTACTGCACGTCCTTCATGCCAAGGATGGCCGCAGAGAGCACCTTGACGTCGCCCGCGGTACCGCCGGCCTGCGTCTTGATGAGCGCCATGCTCGACTGGAACTTCATGGCCGACTTCACGGACTCGTAGCCGATGGCGGCCAGGGGAAGGGTGACGTACATCGACATGCCGGTGCCGACGGCTTTGAGCTTGGTGCTCAGCGCACTGAGGGTCGCGCCGGTGCGCAGGAAAGCTCCCGCCATGCTCGAGTCGGAGCGGATCGCAGCCTTGCCGAGGCCGAGCATCTCGGCCTGCGCGCGCTTCAGCGCGTAGTCGTCGAGGCGCGAGACGACATTGATCGTGACAGTCACGGCTACACCACCACCCCTCGACTGATCGCGAGGTTCATCGCCCCAGCGCTTCCGGTCTCAGCTCAGAAGCCGGTGATCTGACACCACGCGGCGGGCTGCCGCACGGCCAGGGCGAAGCGGCCCTCGCAATAAATCTGAATCAGGCGCCTCATCATGAAGTCGAGGTGCGTGTCGGACAGCGCGACGAAGATGTCGCCGCGAACGAAGCCGGTCAGGCTCTCAGGGCACCCCACGATGGGCTGCGTCGGGTTCACGGCAGGCGTGATGACGGTCTTCAGCCCGAAAGGCGTCAGCGGCTGGCCTGGCTCAAAGACGTAGCTCCCGGTCGTGTTCTTGAGCGCGGCAAGCGCCTGCGCGTCGGTCGGGTGAATGAGCAACGCAGAGGGTTCATACCAACCGCCGGTACCCAGCCGAATCGCGGTGATTGCGTTCTGAATGGCGTCGACCGTGGGGTCGAGCGGGCTGCCCGACGTCTGAACAGCCACGGAAAGGACGCCGGGCGTGCTCATGATGCCGCGCATGTTCGCGGTGTTTGCGGTGAGGTCGCCGTTTCCGTAAAGGCACTGTCCCTGCAGTCGCACCTTGAGCGCGTACACGAGCCGATTGTCGAGCAGGTCCTGCAGCACCGGCGCGTCGTCGAGGGCTTGGCGCGAGGCGGGCAGCGTGACGGGCAGCCTCTTTGTGAAGCCATTCTCGGGCGTGTAGCTCACGGCCGCTTCGGGGGCGACGAGCGTTTCAGGCGTCTCAGTCGCGGTGTTGGTCAGCAGACTTTCGGCCATCCACTGCGGGTTTTCAGTCTCCGAGGGTAGCCACGTGATGAGGTCGACGAGGTTCAGCTGAGGGCCGGCCACCGGCTCGAAGCCGGGCGCGCGCCAGGTGGGCTCGGGGTAGTTCGCGGCGGTGCCCACGGCGTTCTGGAACTCGTCGGCGTGGATCAGGCCAAAGGCCGGGCTTTTGCCGAGCGTGCTGCCGAGGCCGTTGCTTTTGCCGGCGCTCGCCTTGGTCGCCCAGTTCCGGATCTCGGCCACGCAGCCGGACGGCGACCAGGCGCCGCTACTCGACCCCGGTCCGAAGCCAACGTCGATCGCCTCGTACATTCTTGCGAGCGTCCTCTCGGCGGCCGTCTGCGCTTCGTAGGCGGCGTCGTGAGCACGGCCGGCGGCGTCAAGCGCCTTGAACTCGGGGGAACTAGGGCGGAGGCCGGTGGCGCCCCGCCTCTCAGCCTCCGCCTTCGCCTTCGTGAGTCGACCCCACGCGAGCCGCTCGTTCATGCGAGCGGACTGCAGGCTCTGGAGCGCCGCGGCCATTGCTACGTTTTGCTGAGTCATGACGCGGCCTCCGGGGCTCACGGTTTAAGGTCCGGGCCTAGTCTGCCAGGGGCGTCACCCAACTCATGAGGGCGGCTCCGCCACAGGCTCGCCGCTCTCATCGTGGGGGTACGAAACGCCCAAACGCCTTCGCGCGCGCTGTAGGTCCTGGCGAGCCGCCCACAACGCCTGTTGCGAAGAGATCTCGGCGAGCACTTCGCGGTGAGCTTCGGCCAGGACTTGGCGGTGGCAGACGACGCACAAACCCGTGCTTTCGACGCGAATGGTGCGAGCAGCGCAGCGCGGGCATAGAGGCGCGTCCTGATTCACCTTCATGCGCTGCGCCACCAGCTCGGCGATTTTCGGGTCGATGAGGTCGGAGCGCAGAGCGGGCAGCAGCGAGACGCCGCGGGGCTGGCCGAGAACTGAGCCGCGACGGCAGCCAGAGCGACGAAGCGAGATCCGCTGGCGATGAGCTGCCGCTTCGACCGAGCTGACCGAACGACCGAGCAGCTCGCTGAGCTTGACCGCTCCGAGGCTGCTTTCAGCCTTCAGTAGCCTCAGATCAGTGGTGGTCCAGGGCGTTGCCGTGTCACCCTCCTTCGACTCGGACGAATGTTTGCCCCGGAAGTTTGCAGGAATTGCGAGCAACATCCTGAGTCGAGATAGAGGCGGCCGGCCAGGGCGCCCCGCACGCCTTCAGGCATCGTCGACGACGGGGCGCGGCCCTCGCGTGAACACGCCAGAGAAGGCGCCGATGCATGGGCAACAGAAGCTGCTGGCGTGGTAGCGCTGATAGTGAGCCGAGCAGAGGCCGAGGGAGTCGTGAGGGTCGGGGCAGCCGGGAATCTTGCAGCCCCGCGTACCTCGCGGCCAAGCGACGTAGCCGACGGGCCCGACGTCGCCGCGCACGCTTAGGCGCTTGCGGTGCATGTCGCAGTGCCTCCGGTTGCCCTTCGTCTCGTGGTCGCAGCCTTCGACTTGGCAGGTGCCGCTCATGCGGGCGCCCTCAGATCGTGAAGTAGCGCGCCAAGACGGCGGTGATCTCGTCGGCGGCCTTCGCGCAGCGCCAGGCCAACTGCGGCCGGCCCCGGCTGGCGCAATGCGCGAACGCCGTCGCCAGTGCGCGAGCTTCCATCACGGTCTGCACGACCGCTTCGTCCGGATCTGACGGCAGGTGAAGCAACTCTTCGCTCGCGGCGCCCAGCTGAGCGTCGAGCTCGGCGTCATTCGGCGCGGACGCGACCATGATGCGATAGACGCCGCCCATGCGCCGCCGGTGCGCGCGCTTCCTGCACCGATCGGAACAGAATTGGCGCCGCCGGCCAGTCGCAGGCTGTCTGATCGGCTCGCCGCAGCTCATGCATCGATTCACCAAAACCATGCGACAAGCGTAAACGCGGCGTCACCGTTACGTCTCGAGAGGGCCAGCGTTAACGGACGGGAAAAGCTCATTTCATGGTTCTTCGGGAGTCTGGGGACCACGTGGTTCATCGGCCGGGCTCAAAGGGTGCGACCCCTCTACCGGTAGGCAGGCGACAATGCTCGCGGCAGCGGCCGTCAAAGGGCACCTTTCCGCCACCATCGGGCCACGAATGGGCAGAAATCTGGTCGTTTCGCGGGACGGCGCTCACGACCATCCGCAGCGCGATCGCGCCGGACGTCTGGGCATCGCGGCCGGCGCGCGACTCGTCGGCTGTTGACCTCACGCGCCGGGTGCGCCGCGACCATCCCTGCCGACGCGGCTCCGCCCTGGGGCTCTCCGGGTCGCGGCTGGGGATGGTCCGCCGCGGGAACCTGTCTCGGGTCGCTGGGCGCCGGCCAGGTGCTCGCCGCCCGGCGCCAGCGGCGCGGCGGTGAGCACCGCGTCAGTGCAGTGAGGCGCGGCGGCGGGTCGACTCGCAGAGCGGCCCACCGCCGCGCGGGTGCCAGCCTCTTTGTTGTCCGCTCGGCAGGATCTGCCCACGAGCGGCCCGGCAGACTGGCGTGGCGCCAAAGGAGAACGCAACCGGGATCCTTGCACGGCTCGCTACTGGCGCTGACCCTTGCGCGGCAGGTCGGCGACTATGGCGCGAGCGCGCTCGCTCAGCATGGCCAGCGCTTCGCGCACCGGGACGCCGCGCAGGTCAAGCGCTAGCAGGTCGTCGATGCCGGCGGGCTGAGGCGTCTCGGCTTCGTCGCCGAGCGACATGATGGCTTGGTCGGCCGCCATGGCGAGCAGCGTCAGCGACTCGGCCTGGGCGGTGCCGTTCGGGTCGACGTGCGGGGGTCGCGTCCGGGCTGCGTTGTCGACCACCTTCGCCCGGTCCGAACCTTGCTGCCTGTAGTTAGCGTCGAGGGCGTTGGCCTGTTCGTCGATCATGATGTCCATGAGGTTCCTTTCGCTTGGTTTGGTGGGGTAGGTGAAGTGGCTCACGACGTCGCCTTGCCGATGACGTGCTCGAGCTCGGCACGCATATCGGCGAGGCCGACGGCGCGAAGGTGGTCGTTCCAGTCGCCTGAGCCGGCGGGCAGCGCCAGGCGGTACGGACGGGCGCCCACGGCGTGCAGGGCGCCAAAGGCGGCGCCGCCGGCTTCGTCAGCGCCGGCTTCGTGCCAGTCGAGCGACACGAAGACAGTGCGGCCGGCCAAGTGAATGGCGAGCCATGGCCGCAGGACGCGACCGCACAGGGCGATCGCCGGCTGGCCGCAGGCAGCCACGGACAAGGCGGTGAGCGGACCCTCGCACACGACGAGGTGGTCGGCTTCGAGGGCGTCGGGCGTCGCGACGAAGACGCCCCCCTTGCCGGTGCTGCGGGATTTCGGCGCGGCGGCATCGATGTAGCGCGCCTCGAGGTCGACGGCGTTGCCGGCGGCGTCGGTCACGAGAAAGACGACGGCGCCGCGGGCCCGTTCGGCAGCCCAGCGATACGGAGCCTCTGACCGCCAGGTGAAGTCGGCGTGAAAGCGCACGCCAGCGGAGACGGCCGGCAGTAGCGGCAGGCCGCGACGCTCCCAGAGGTACGCAGCGCCGGCAGCGGCGGCCGGATCGTCGATCGCCACGGCCTCGCTCCACAAGCGGCGCTTGGCGGCGCGCTTGCTGGCGAGCTCGGCGATCTCGGCGGGTGAAGGCTCCGAACCCACCGGCCGCGGCTGCGTCTTGCGGCCAGGGCGAAGCGGGTCATCGTCGTGACCCTGCTTGCGATCCTCGAGAAAGCCGTGCCGGCCGCAACGCACGCAGTTCCAGCCACCTGTCGGCCACACCCTGAGCTTGCGATGTTGGTTGTCGCGACGGCGCCCTGGGCGATCGTCGTGGCAGAATGGGCAGAGATAGTCGGCATGGTCGCCGCGCAGAAGGGGCTGCGAGTCGAAGGCGGCAAGGTCGGCTGAACTGAGAGCGCTTTCGGCGGTGCAGACGCTCACGATGCCGCCTCGCGCGTGCGCGCGTGGGGTGTCCCTGGCACTCTTGGGCACTCTTGGCACTCTTGGCATTCTTGGGGCGCGACGGCTCCCAAGACTGCCCAAGACTGCCCAAGAGTGCCAGTAGGTGTGTATACGCGCGCGCGCAAAAGACTGCCTCGAAGGTTGCGAAGCGAGCTGGCATTCTTGGGGGCGGAAGCGAGCGTCATCGCTCGCCGCCGGGAAGTCGGCAGGTCCAGACGGCGCCGACTGCGAAGCCGTCTTTCTCGCTGATGACGCCGAGCTTGCGCTTTGCGCGCGCCAGGGTGCGCTCCTTGATACCGGCCTCGGATGCCTCTTCGTCGAGGACCTTCGAGGGGTAGGGCTCGTGGTCGCCCAAGACACGCAGGAGGAAGGCCTTCGCGTGGATCATGGCCGGCGTGTCGGGCCGCACCCGGCCGAAGGCCTCGTCGGCATCTACCTCGACGGGGTCGGTATCCCACGTGATGCCGCTGTCGCAGGTATCAGGGTTGTCGGAAACGACCCTGAAGCCCAAGCCGCCCGGCATGCGGCCGATGTTTAGCTTGACCGGGAGCAGTAGCCGCCGCTCTTCGGTCTCGTCTTTCGGGTCCGTCACAACGGCCATGACGCTGCGCGCCGCCGCGCCGAAGGCTCCTGAGCCGCTGAGGCGGTTCAGGGCGGACGCTCCGTCCTTCTCTGCCTTGTTGGGGTGCAAGACGCACAGGATGGCCGCGCCGGTGCGCGAGGCGACGTCGGCGAGCATCGACAGCGCGACTCGCACGTCGCCGGTGTTGTGGGTGTCGACGCCGTCCAGGAAGCACGTCAGCGGGTCAACGATCGCCAGGACGGCGTTGACGCTCAGGATCTCGCGCTCGAGGGTGGCGGCGTCCGCAGTCAGGCGGAACGTACGCCGATCGCCCTCGCCGAACGAAGCCACGGCGGGAAATCCAAAGACGTGGTGCAGGTCGGCTCCCGAGTAGATCAGCCGCGGCACGAGCGTCGTCGCCCAGTCATCCTCGCCGCTTATCACCACGATGTTGCCTCGCGGCGCCCGGCCGCCGTCCGGCCATGGCGAGCCAAGTGAGACGCGGGTCGCGATGTCGACCCAGCAGTGCGTTTTGCCCAGGCCGCCGGGCCCGAAGATTATCGACGGCATGGCCATCGGGATGCGCCGCGGCCACAGGTGTTCGACGGTCTGCGGCCGGACGTCGCTCAAGCAGACGAGTAGCGAGCCGTTTCCTTCGCTGCCGTCCGATGCCGGCTCGACGGGCGTGCACGTGATGGGCGCCGGGGCGTCATCGCCGGTGGCGACGGTCTTCTCTGTCTCCCTCATGGAAGCTTCTCGCCGGTCTTCGCGGCGAACTCGCCGCAGAAGTCGTCGGCGCCCGCCATGGGCCAGCCAGCCGGGAAGTGCGGCGCGTGCCGCCGGCACTCGCCGGGCAGCGCGACCCACGGCAGGTCGTCGAAGTGGAGCGTCCCGCTGAACTCTTCAGCGCCGGCCTCGGCCTCGAGCCGGCGAGTATCTGCCGACAGCCACTCTGGAACTGCGTCAGTGTCAGCGTCGGCACCCTGGCGAAGGTAGCGCTCGGTGTCGTGGCGAGCGTGCCAGTACCTGCATTCGGAGCAGCACGTCATCGCTCAGTCCTCGCCCTGGTCGTCGACGTCGGCATCGCCGAGAACGGCGAGCAGGAGCGGGCGCACAGGTACCTTGTACAGGCGGCCGCATTTCAGGACCCCGACCCCGTCAGCGAGTGCGCCGTTCGTGGCCGCGAGGCGGTAGGCGGCGACTCTTCCGAGATCGAGCAGGACTCGCGCCTCGTCGATGCTGCACACGAACTTCCCGCGCAGCTGCGCGAGGATGGCGTCGCGATCAGTGTCGGTCTGACTCGTGACCATCTCCCGCGGATTCATAGCCCGCTCTCCTCCCGCAACGCCTCGAGCAACCCCACATAGGCCACGAGTACCGGGCCGCGGGGCGTTCGCGACCCGTCTTCGTACCGCGCGATGGCTTGGTGCGTTACGTTGATCTCTTCGCCAGCTCGCTTCTGAGAGACGCCGGCCGCCTTGCGGATTGCACGGCGCATTACCGGCTCAGGCAACCGTCGCCGCGCTCTGACCTCCTCCATGAGTGCGTCCATCTGATTCTCCAATCACTCGTTTGTCGCTGTATGAGCGGTTCCGGAGCACCATCGTCGCACACTTGGAGCAGAAGGAAACTTGCAATAATGCGGTCCAATTTGAGCGACCTAGAACAGATGACTTGCCACGCCGGGAAAGTCGGTGTATTCTCGGTGCCGTCACGGTGCAACGCACATGGGAGGACCGATGGGTAAGGACGCCGAGCTCGGCGCCGAGAAGCAGTACGTCATTCAGATCGAGCAGTCAGGGCGCGTGTTCCGCTTTGCCTTCACCCTTCGGCCCGATGAGCCGACAGGACCCGGCGAGGCTCGTTGGCTTGACGTCGGATGGGACGAGCAGCCCTACCCGCTGAGGGTCCGCGCTGCGCTCACCAGGACGAACGAGGTCATTTGCACGTCGCTCGTCCTTGGCGCAGGGCTCGACGACTCCGGCGGCGCGCCCGTCAACGTGACGCCCCGTAGCCTTCGTGCCATCCCGCTGAAGGACATCCTCCTCTGTATCAACACGATGCGCGCCTCTCGTGGCCGCATTAGCCGGCCCGGGGGTGGTCCCGGCCCGTCGTTCAAAGAGGAGCAAGAGCGTCTCGCGAATCCGCTCGCGCGGGCTGAGATGCCGGCGTGGACCTACGACCTCGCGGAGATCATCTGGGGCCGCGACGCCAGGGCCTATCGCGCGTCACACGTTCACCCCGGGCGCAAGGGCCTGCCGCCTGAACACTTTGAAGCAATCGCCAGGGCCTATAACGAAATCCAGGCGCGCAACCCTCACTCCCCAATGAAGGAGCTTGCCAGCCAGCAGCTATACAGCCTTGCACAGGTCCGGCGCTGGGTACGGCGAGCTGAGGAAATGGGCTTCCGGGTCGACCGGCCCCGGCCCGCTGCCTCGAACAGAACCGCACGGCACCGGCGCCAGGACATCACCGACCTTCAGTGGGCCCTCTTGGGGAAGGGCGTCGCGGTAGAGGAGGCGTCCGCCATCCTCGAGCGCGACAAGGGTTACGGAGGGCTTCTCTGGGATGCGTCTCCCTGATCTCATCGCCTACTTGCTCGCCCACCTAAGAGAGCTTCCCGACGTCGAGAGTGAAGATGAGCAAAGCGGGCCACTGCCGGGCGGCGCAGCCGATGCCTGACAAGCTCAAAGACGGCCTCATGAAGCGCGGCGCGACCTGGTCGTTCCGCATTCGCGTCGGCGGCCGCCTGGTCGGCAGCGGTGGCTACAAGAGTCGAGAGGACGCCGCGGCGGCGCGCGACAAGGCGCGCATGGCGGGACGCGAGGGGCGGCTGCCCGCTCAGCCGACGCGAGAGACTGTGGCGCAGTACCTCACTCGCTGGCTCGGCTGGCTCGAAGACCACCCCGACCACGTGAAGGCCACGACGCTTGCGTCGTACCGCGCGCACGTCAGTGGCCACATCGTGCCGGCGATCGGTCACCTACGACTCAAGAGGCTCGACCGGGCGACGGTCAACGCCTTCTACGCCCAGCTGAAGCGCCGGCCGCGCCCGCGCGGCAAGGACCGCACAGACGACCAGCTAGCGGAGCTCGCGCCCCTGTCCCCCGCCTCGGTGCGGCGCATCGCGGCGACCTTGCACAAGGCCCTGGCCGATGCCGTCGACGAAGGCACGCTCGCCTGGAACCCTGCCGACAGGGCAAGGCTGCCGAAGGCGCGACTCGCGGAGAGCCATGAACTCAGAGCGTGGACGGCCGGCGAGCTGCGCGCCTTCCTCGAGGCGACGGCCGACGATCGCCTGGCGACGATGTGGCACCTCTTCGCCCTCACGGGCATGCGGCGCGGTGAAGTCGCGGGTTTGCTATGGTGCGACGTCGACCTGAAGGCCGGCCGGATCGCCGTGCAACGCGCGCTGACGATCGTCGGCGCCGACCTGCGCGAGACAACGCCGAAGCGCGGACGCTCGCGCGTCATCGACCTCGACGCCGGGACGGTGGCGGCCCTGGGCGCCTGGCAGAAGCTACAGGCGCGAGAGCGCCAAGCATGGCCGGCGCCTTGGCCGAATCCTCACCGCGTCTTCACCGCAGAGGACGGCGCGCCTGTGCACCCCGATCGCATCACGCGCGCCTTTCGGGGTCACGTGGTGGCTGCCGGAGTGCCCACGATCCGGCTGCACGACGTGCGCCACACGCACGCCTCACTGCTCCTGCGGGCTGGCGTGCCGGTGAAGGTCGTCTCGGAGCGCCTCGGGCACTCTGACGTGGCCTTCACCATGCGCGTATATCAGAGCGTGCTGCCCGGCATGCAGCAGGAAGCGGCAGACACCTTCGCCGCCCTCGTCGAAGGGGCGCCCTCGGCGCGCCCGATTTCGCTTCCGAGGTAGGTGTTCACAAGGTGTTCACAAGCGAAATGAGAAATGCCTGCAAATCTGGGGGCTGGTTTGGTAGCGGCGGTAGGACTCGAACCTACGACACGCGGATTATGATTCCGCTGCTCTGACCAGCTGAGCTACGCCGCCACCGGGCCTTGAAGGCCCCCCATGCTAGCAGACTCCGCGGCGCGCCTCAATCCGAGCGCCGTCAGCGTCTATGCGAACGATCCCCTGGTCCCCACGGGACCGGTACATCCCTGCACTCGCGCGACAACTGGGCCATTCTGTCCATGATGCAGCCTCGGCCTTCGGCAAATGTTGGGGTTGGCACCGGCAGAAATCGACGTATACTGTGCAAGGAATCACAAGCAACCCCGCACGGCGCGCCGACCAGAGACGCGCCTCGCGGGTCCAAAGGGTACCCTGACACTAACGCCCCGCTACCGGCAGCCCCCCTACTGGTAGCCCCCCTCAGGGCAGGCGGGGCCGGCGACGGCCGGCCCCGCCGATCCACTTCCCGTCCCCCTTGCCGAGCGCCGCGCCGCCGAGCGAGAGTAGCAACGGGCGCGCGTGGGCAGAATGGCCACGCCGGCGACGGTTGAAAGCAGGGGTGCTTTCGAGTACCATCCTGCGAGCTCCCGGGGGAGTGCCCGAGTGGTTAAAGGGGGCGGACTGTAAATCCGTTGGCGCAGCCTACCTAGGTTCAAATCCTAGCTCCCCCACCAGCCAAGCCCGGTTAGCTCAGTCGGTAGAGCACTTGCATGGTAAGCAAGGGGTCCGCGGTTCGAATCCGCGACCGGGCTCCATTCACCCCCCGTCTTCCGCACTTCCTGCCAAGCCTTCGCGCACGTCTCGCCTGCTTGCCGACCGGGCGCCCGCGTGGGTGTCCGCAAGGGCTCAGTGCGGGCGGGTGGATCAGGGTCGGGCCAGCGGGCGCAGGCGCACAAATGAAAGCGGCGGGGCGGCGACGGCTGTTACAGCCGTCGCCGCCCCGCCGCTCGTGCGGGCGAAGCGCTTGTGCCTCTTCCCCGCCTCGGCTACTTCTTGCGGCGGTCCTCCATGGCCTTGCGGGCCGCGTCGGCGGCCCTGCGAGCGTACTCCTCGACCGAATCGACGGCCTTCTGGGCGGCGTCGCCGGCACGGTCTGCGGCCACGCCCGCCACGTCGGCGGCCTGGCTGGCGATGGTGCGCCCCAGGGCCTTCATGCCTTCGGCGGTGGGCAGCGGCGGCGGGGTGCCTTCGGGCATCTTGATGTAGCCCAGCGACTCGGCGTCTTGCACCAGGCCGCGGGCGCGCGCGATGATCGCCGTGGCTTCGGCGACCTCCTGCTCGAAGCTGAGGTCGGTGCGCAGCGCCACGCCCTGCTCGATCGCCTTCATGGCCACCGCGGCGGCCTCGCGCGGGAAGACCTCCCAGTCGTCCATGGTGGGCATGATGAAGTCGGCCGACAGGCCCTTGTCTTCGGCCACCTTGGCGAGCTCGACGGCGGCCGCTATGCACATCTCGTCGGTGATCGTCTTGGCGCGCACGTCGAGGGTGCCGCGGAAGATGCCCGGGAAGCCGACCGAGTTGTTGACCTGGTTGGGAAAGTCGGAGCGCCCGGTGGCCACCACGGCGGCGCCGGCCTCTTTGGCGTCCCAGGGCCACATCTCGGGCACCGGGTTGGAGCACAGAAAGACGATCGGGTCGGGCGCCATGCCGCGGATCCACTCTTTGTCGATCGTGTCGGGGCCCTGCTTGGAGAGTGCGATGCACACGTCGGCGCCCTTGAGGGCCTCGGCGATGCCGCCGCTGCGCTGCTCTGAGTTGGTGATCTGGCAGTACTTGTACTTGTCGCGCCACTCGTCTTTGACGGCCTCGATGTCGGCGCGGTCCTTGTTGAGGATGCCCTTGGAGTCGACCAGCATGCACTTGGCCGGGTCGGCGCCGTAGGCGAAGATCAGGCGGCTGATGGCGACGTTGGCGGCGCCGCAGCCGATGAAGGCGATGCGCGCCTCGGACAGCGGCCGCCCCACGACCTTGAGGGCGTTGATCAGGCCGGCCAGGGTGACGCAGGCGGTGCCCTGCTGGTCGTCGTGCCAGATCGGGATCTCGCACTCCTCGCGCAACGTGTCGAGGATGCGGAAGCACTTGGGCTGGGAGATGTCCTCGAGGTTCACGCCGCCAAGGCCGGGCTGCGCGAGCTTGACGAACTCGATGAACTTGTCGGGGTCTTTGGTGTCGACCATGAGGGGAAAGCCGTCGACGCCGCCCAGATAGCGATAGAGCAGGCTCTTGCCTTCCATGACCGGAAGGCCGGCCTTGGGGCCGATGTCGCCCATGCCCAGCACGCGCGTGCCGTCGGAGATCACCGCGACGGTGTTCCACTTGTTGGTGTACTCGTAGGCCTTCTCGGGGTCGGCCTGGATCTCGAGGCACGGCTTGGAGACGCCCGGCGTGTACCAGATGGCGAAGTCCTGAAAGTCGCGCACGCAGCACTTGAGCGTGGTCTCGATCTTGCCGCGGTAGAAGGGGTGCAGCTTGATGGCGTCTTCCATGGGCTGGTAGGCCTTGGCCTTGAGCTCTTCGACCGTCGGCTTGTGCTCTGCGTCTGTCATCAGCGTCTCCTTTGATCTACTTTCGCCGGCACGCCGGACTTCACGTACTCACACCGACCTCGCGGGCGACCGGACCGGCCGTGACGCGGCTGCCGTGCGGCACGACCAGGAACTGCGCACTCGTACCATATCTCTCGAGGGCCGCCGCCACAGCGTCGTCGACGTTGGCGAAGGGCTGCATGCCCATGCCGCGCACCACCTCTGCTGGGAACTCAGACACGAGAAAGACGTCGACGCGCGTGAGCAGCCCGGCGATCGCCGCCGCCTTGTGGCCGCCCAGCACGAACTCGCGTTGTATGCGGTCGACGAGCACCTGGGGCTCGCCCTCCATGCCGCGCATCCACTCCTCGAAGGCCTGCTGCCCGAAGCCCTCGCGGCAGCGCGCCGCGAGCACGACGACGCCGCCGTCGCGCACGGCGCCGCTCACGTTGTCGAGCGTCTTCTGGGCCTGATAGAGGTTGATGTCTTTAGGCATGCCGCCCGGCGAAGCGACGACCACGTCGGCCGCCGCCTCGACCCGCAGGTCGCAGCGCTCGTCGTAGACGCGCACGCCCTCGCGATGCGCCTGCAGGTAGTGGCCGGCCACGGCGTGCAGCACGCGTTTGTGCTCGTCGAGCACGACGTTGAAGATGAAGTCGATGCCGATCATGCCGCCGGCCTCGTCGATGTCTTCGCGCACGGGGTTGCCCTGCAGCACGCCGGCCCGCGCGCCGTCCTGGAGCATCATGGCGTGGTTGTCGCGGATGGCGGCGTACGAGCACATGCCCGGCACCACGGCCTTGGCCCCGCCCGAGAAGCCGGCGAAGTAGTGGTATTCGATGTTGCCGGTGCAGATGCGCAGGTCGGCATCCAGGTAGGTCTTGAAGACCTCGAGGCGCGTGCCGCGCGAGGTGGTGCCCACCGGCACGCACCCGGCGGCGTCCAGGTCGAGCAGGCGCACGCCGCTGGCCACGACCTCGGGGCCCACCAGGCGAGCCTGCTCCTCGGCTGAGTGCCGGCGGTGGCCGCCGAGCGCGAACAGGATGGTGATGTCCTGCGGCGCCATGGCGGCGAGCTCGCCGAGCAGCGCCGGCAGGAACTTGTACGACGGGCAGGGCCGCGTGACGTCGCTCACCACGATGACCGCCGACTTCGCGGTGGCGGCCAGGGTGCTCAGGCGCGGCGTGCCTATGGGCTCGGCCAGGGCGCGGGCGATCTCGGTCTGCTCGGCGGCGGCGTCGGGCGCCGCCTGGCCGCCCGCGGGCGGCCGCACGACGCCCAGCAGGTTGGCCTGGGGCAGCGTGCAGGCAAGCTCGCCGTCGCCGTAGGGGATCGCGAGCTGCACGTCGGTCACAGGTCACCCTCCTCGGTTCCGTCACGGTTCGACAGAAGCGCCTGGGCGCGGCGCCCCGTTCGGGGCGCCGCGCCGACGCCTCTCGTTCAGAGAGGCCGCGTGGTCCTAGACAGGCCGCGCGGTCTCGGGCGCAAAGCGCACGGCCGACTCTTTGAGCGCCTTGACCACGGGCAGTTCCTCGCCGCTTAAGAACTTGACCATGCCGCCGCCGGCGGTGCAGACGTAGTCGAAGCTCGTGGTGAGCTCGTAGCGGTTCATGGCGGCGATGCTGTCGCCGCCGCCCAGAGCGGTGTGGCCGTCGCAGGCCGCCATGGCCTGCCACAGCGCCTTGGTGGCGTACTCGGTCTCGGGCTGTTCAAAGACGCCCGCCGGGCCGTTGACGAAGACGGTGCCGGCGCCGGCCAGGTGCTCTTTGTAGGCCGCGACGGTATCGTGGCCCAGGTCGAGCAGCAGCTCGTCGATGGGCAGGTCGGCCACGGCGACCTCGCAGCGCGCGCCGCCGCTCACGTAGGCCAGGTCGCTGGGCAGCACGACCTTGTCGCCGTAGCGGGCCAGGATGTCCTTTGACTCCTCGACGAAGGCGTCGAGGTGCGCTTCGCGCACATAGGAGCTCGAAGGCTCGCCCAGCTCGCAGCCGGCGGCCATGAGCATGACCTGGGCCACGAGGCCACAGACCAGCACGGTGTCGACGGCGTCGTCGGCCAGAGCGGCGCTCATCATGGGGAACGCCTCCTGGATCTTGGCGCCGCCCAGCACGAACACGCAGGGCCGCGCGGGCTCTTCGCGCAGGTGGGCGAGGGCCGAGTACTCGCGCTCGAACAGCCGGCCCATGGCCGACGGCAGGAGCTGCTCGAAGCCCACCAGCGTGGGCTGCGAGCGGTGCAGCGCGGCAAAGGCGTCGCACACGTAGAGGTCGCCGAGCGGCGCCAGCTTGCGCACCACCAGGGTCTTGGCCTGGGCCTCGGGCGAGAGCTTGAGCTTGGTCTCGAAGAGGGTCATCTCTTCGGAGACGAAGCGCACGTTGTCGAGCAGCAGGACCTCGCCGTCGGCGAGGTCCGCGATGGCGGCGCGGGCGGCCGGGCCGCAGACGTCGTCGACAAAGGCCACCGGCCGGCCGATGAGCTGCGCCAGCACGGGAGCGTGGGGCTCGGTCGAGGCGTAGTTGTGGTACTCGAGGTCGCCGCCCTGGTGGGCCAGCAGCACGACCCTGGCGCCCTTCTCGGCGAGCTCCCGCACGGTCGGGGCGCAGCCGCGCAGGCGTGTGGTGTCGGCCAACTCGCCGCTCTCGGGATCGAGCGGCGAGTTGATGTCGACACGACACAACACGGTCTTGCCGGCGACCTCGAAGTCGTCGAGCGTGTTGATGTCGTACTTCATGGCGACGTCAGGCGACGGGCGCGACGACCGGCGAGCCGGCGTGCATGCCGAGGTACTCGTTGGTCAGGCCGACGGCCTCGAGGCGGTCGCTCTGCAGCGACAGGGCGGCGCGGATGCCGTCGATGCTCTCGGGAATGACGACCGACTCCTGCGGGATGTTGATGGCGAACATGAACTCGCGGCCGCTCTTGGCGATGGTCTCGTCGAAGACGGCGATCTCGTACATGTCGGCGCGCTTGCGGCCGAGGTCGCGGGCGTAGCGGAACAGCGAGGCGTTCGAGTTGAAGCCGTCGGCGATCTTGACGTTGCGGATGCGGGGATGCGCCTCGAAGAGCTCGAGGGCGCGCTCCTTGGAGATGTCGGCCTTGGTGGTGGCCACCACGTTGATGATGTGACCGTGGGTGGTGGGCACGTGCACGAGCAGGCCGGTGGCCTCGATGTGCGGCATGATCGTCATGAGGTCGACGGCCTGGTGGTTGGGCACGGGCTCGACCTGGGCGACGTCGACCAGACCACGGTGCGTGTCGCCGGGGTCGGCCACGCGGCGCACGATGGTGACGATGACGCGCTCGACGCCGACTTCGCGGTCGAGGCAGTCGACCGCGCGGATGAGGCCGGTGGTGTTGCAGCTCGTGAGCTTGAGGTAGTCCTTGCCCACGCCCTTCTCGTAGTTGGCATAGCCGTGAAAGAAGACGTCGACGATGTCGTTCTTCTCGCCGCCCTGGAAGATCGCCTTGATGCCGCGCGCCTGGTAGATCTCCTTGTTCTTGCGGCCGATGCCGCCGGGCGACGAGTCGAGCACGATGTCGACCTGGCCGAGCAGGTCGTCGAGGGTGCCCGACACGGGAATACCGAGGGCGTCGAAGGCGGCCTTCTGCTCGGCGGCCACGACGTACAGCTTGTAGGGCATGCCCGACTCGTGGAGGGCGCGGATGGCGAGCGTCGGGGCGACGTCGACCACCCCGGCGAGCTCCATGTCCTGCTGCAGGGCGACGCCGTCGGCCAAGCGCTGGCCGATGACACCGTAGCCCACGACTGCGACTTGCGGCTTGCTCATGAACCTGGCTCCTTTGATGTAAAGCGGATGATCCTCAGTAACCGAGCTGCTTCTCGACGACCGTGATCGACTCGTCGAGCACCTTGACGATGGTGTCGATCTGCTCGGTGGAGATGATGAACGGCGGCGCCACGGCGTGGCAGTTGCCGCCACCCAGCAGGCGGATGAACACACCGCGCTCTGAAGGCTTCGTCGCGGATCTTCGCGGCGGCGCCCACGGCCGGCGGGAACCACTCCTTGGTGGCCTTGTCCTGCACGTACTCGATGCCGGCCACGAGGCCCACGCCACGCACGTCGCCCACGATGGGGTGCTTGAGCAGGGTCTTCAGGCCTTCCTGCATGTAGGCGCCCACGTCGCGGCAGCGGTCGACCAGGTTCTCGCGCTCGACGATCTCGAGGTTGGCGATGCCGGCGGCGCAGCACAGAGGATGGCCCATGTAGGTGGCGCCGCTCATGAAGGCCTCGCCGGGGCCGCCGAGGAAGGCGTCGAAGACGTGGTCCTTGGCGCCGACGGCGCCCAGCGGCAGGTAGCCCGACGAGAGCCCCTTGGCCATGGTGATGAGGTCGGGGTCGGAGCCGAACTGCTCGAAGCCGAACCAGGTACCGCTGCGGCCGAAGCCGGTGATGACCTCGTCGTTGATGACGAGCACCTCGTTGGCCTTGCAGATCTCGTTGACCATGGGCCAGTACTCGGGAGGCGGCGGAATGACGCCGCCGGTGCCGATCATGGTCTCGCCGAGCATGGTGCCCACGTTCTCGGCGCCGTAGAAGGCGATCTCCTGGGCGACCTGGGTGGCGCACTCCATCTTGCAGTCTTCGCCGTAGGTCTTGTTCCAGAAGCAGCGGTAGCAGTACGGCGCGCCGAGCTTGATGAAGCCGGGCAGCAAGGGCTCGAACTTGGCGCGGTTGACCGACAGGCCCTGGGCGCTCGTGGCGGTCATGGTGGTGCCGTGGTAGGAGCGGTCGCGGAAGAGCACCATGAACTTGGTGCCCTTGCCCTTGTTGCGCCAGTACTGGCGCGCCATCTTGACCGCGGTCTCGACCGACTCGCCGCCGCCCAGCGTGAGGAACACGTGGTTCAGGTCGCCCGGCATGTGCGAGGCCACCTTGGCGGCGAGCTTGATGGCCGGCTCGTTGCCGATCTGGAAGATGTGGTAGATGGCGAGCTTCTCGGCCTGGGTCTGGATGGCGTCGAAGATCTCCTTGCGGCCGTGGCCCACGTTGACGGTCCACAGCGAGGCGAAGCCGTCGATGTAGGCGTTGCCTTCGGTGTCGTAGACGACGGCGCCTTCGGCGCGTTCCATGATGGTCGGCTTGAGGCCCCCCATCTGGGTGAACGGCGGCCACAGGTGGCCGAGAAAGTCGTCCTCGAGCTGGTTGGTCTCGAGGGGTTCGAGCTGGTCCATGTGCTCCTCCTTACCTGCCGAGCAGGGCGTCGATCTTCTTGACGCCGTCGGAGGCGTCTTCGGCGTAGGCGTCGGCGCCGATCTGGTCGGCCCAGCGCTGCGTGCAGGGGGCGCCGCCCACCACGGTCTTGAAGGGCAGGTCCTCGTCTTTGATCATCTTGATGACGCGGCGCTGCTCCTCCATGGTGGTGGTCAGCAGGGCGCTCATGCCGATGATGTCGGCGTGCAGCTCCTTGGCCTTGGCGATGAAGGTCTTGGCCGGGGTGTCGCGGCCGCAGTCGGTGACCTCGTAGCCGTGGGCCTTCAGGTAGGCGATGACGATCGCCTTGCCGATGTCGTGCACGTCGCCCTGCACGGTACCCACGACCACGACGCCCTTCTTCTCGGCCTGGCCGCCCTCAAGCGCCGCGTTGCAGACCTTGGTGGCGGCGTCCATCGCCTGGGCGGCCAGCATGAGCTCGGGCAGGAAGACCTCGCCGCCTTCGAAGGCGTCGCCGACCTGGGAGATGCCGACCACAAAACCCTGGTTGATGATGTCGCCGGGGGCGATGCCGGCGGCCAGGGCGCGGGTGGCCACGTCGTGGGCGGCCGCCGCGTCGTAGTTGACGATCGAGTCGATCGCCTCTTGGATGAGCTCGTCTCGGTTGGCCGTCATGTGCGCTCCTTAGCTATTGGACCAGCTGCTTGGCGAGCTCGACGGCGGCGGCGGCGTTGGTGCCGTAGCCGTCGGCGCCGATGGAATCGACGAACGACTGGGTGACCGGGGCGCCGCCGCAGACGACCTTCACGCCCTCGCGCAGGCCCTCGGCTTCGAGCAGCTTCACGGTGTCGCCCATCTTCGGGATGGTCGTGGTGAGCAGGCCGCTCATGCCGAGCAGCTCGGGCTTGTTCTCTTTGACGGCGGCGACGAACTGCGCCGGCGTGATGCCCGTGCCCAGGTTGATCACGACAAAGCCCGCGCCTTCGAGCATCATGGCGACGAGGTTCTTGCCGATGTCGTGCACGTCGCCCTCGACGGTGCCGATGACGATGGTGCCGAGGTTGCCCGAGTCGCCTTCGGCGAGGCGGGGCTTGAGGAGCTCGAGCGCGCCCTGCATGGTGCGCGCGCTGAGCAGCACCTCGGGAATGAAGCAGTCGCCCTCGCGCATGCGTTTGCCGACGATGTCCATGCCGGGCAGCAGGCCGGCGTTAAGATCTCGCGGGCGCTGACGCCGTCGTCGAGCAGCCGCTGGGCGAGCTCGCGGGCCCGGTCGCCGTCGCCCGAGATGATCGCTTCTTGAAGCAGTGCGTAACTATCTGCCATGGTGGTCGTCCTCTCGTGTAGGTAGTCGCGCGTCCTCCGGCCGGCCCTGCGCCTAAAAGGCGACTTGCGCCGGTTCGATGCCGAGCTCTTTCTCGGTGGTCTCGACGATGTCGCGCAGCGCCGCCAGCACCTCGGCCGACAGCGGTTCGGGCGTGTAGGTGTCGAGCAGCCGGCGAGCCTCGTCTGCGGCCCGCTCGTGCAGGTCGCTGCTGCCGCCCGCCACCCACTCCTCGCGCACGCGGCGGTCGATGAGCCTGGGCGTCGACTGCGAGCGCATGTACTTGTAGGTGCTGTCGAGGCTCAGAAAGTCGCCGCTCGAGCCCACCGCGTGGATGTCGTCGGTCATGAGCAGCTCGTCGGTCACCGGAATGCCGCCGAGGGTGAACTTGATCAGCCGCGCGAACTCACAATCCATGAGCAGCTGACCGTAATCGAAGGTGACGCCCGACTCGAGCATCCCCAGGCCATAGATCAGGTTGGCCCCTGCCAACGCTGGGAGTAAGCCTGTGAGAGTCTTCTCGTGACCGGACTGCGCGTCACCGAGTTTGGCGTCGCCCTACGCACCAGCCACCCAACTGGGCAGCAGGTAGAAGCGCGCCATCTGGGCCACGGCGGCGTTGATCAGCCCGCACTCGGGACTGCCCACCGACGCCGACGCCAGGCGCAGGTCCATGGCCGTCGTCGAGCTGCCGTAGACCACCGGCGCGCCGCGCTTTGTGAGCTGCGCCAGCGTGATGCCGGCCAGCACCTCGGCGTTGTGGGTGACGAGCGTGCCCGACATGGACACCGGCGACGAAGCGCCGGCCATCGCCATGCTGAGCACGTTGACCGTGGCCCCGGCGCGCGCCGAGCCCATGATGATCTCGCAGCAGTCCTGCACGAGCTTGAGCGGGCTCACCGGGCAGGTGATGAACGACACCAGCGGCCGGCGGCGCAGCGCCTCGGCGCCGCCCACCACGGCCGCCGCCATCTCAAGGATCTTCTTGAGCAGGCGGCCGTTGATGGGCCCGATGAAGACGTGCTTGGTGGTGTTCGAGAAGATCGCCTCGGCGTTGTGCAGCGGCACCGCGTCTTGCGGCACGTCGTGGGCGCCGATGGGGCGCTCGACGACGTCGATCTCGGGCAGGGCGTCGATCAGGCGGGTGGCGTCGGCGACGTCGCGCTTGGTGGGCTCGCGCAGCTCGCCCGTCTCCATGTCGGTGACCTTGATGCCCTCGCCGAAGTTGGTGAAGCCGACGCGGCCCGGCTCGAGCACGACGTCGGAGTCGGGCGTGCGGCCGCACAGCGTGATGGTCGGCGGCGCGCAGCGGATGGCGTCTTCGACCACGTGCGCGGGAAGGCGCACGATCTTGCCGGCGCGGTCGACTTCGGCGCCGCCCGCGGCGAACACGTCGAGGGCTTCGTCGTCTTCGACCCAGACGCCGGTGCGTTCCAGCACCTCGAGCGTCGAGAGGTGGATGTCTCTGAGCTCATCGTCGGTGAAGACGTTGAGGCTCAGCCCGCCGGAGCCGCGATGCCCGGCGTGGGCGTTCCTCTTCATGGCGACCTCCTCTGGGGCCTTCGCACCTTAGCGCCGTCCCGCGTGCTCGAGCGCGAGGTCGCGCACCAGGCCGGTCTTGCGCATGAGCCGCTCGACGCAGTTGATCTTGATGTCGAGCAGGTCGGCGATCCGCGTTTTGGCTTCGAGCCCTTTGGCCACGCCGGGCACGGCGGTGACCGTGCCGATGTCGAGCTCTTCGCGCACCGTGCGCATGAGCGTCGAGTCGGACAGGTCGAAGGTGCTCACGCCGAGCTTGCCGGCGACGTAGGCCTTGGCTTCGGTCAACCTCATCTTCTTCAGCTGCATCCTGGCTACCAGATCTCCAGCAGTCTTGATGCCGCCGATCGACGAGGCCAACGCATGGGCCATGGCCATGCCGTTGGGGTCGCCCGTACCCACCTATAAGCCGTCGGCTTTGCCGATCTCGATCATGGCGGCGCTCGCGCGCGTGACCATGTCGAGCGGCGAGACTTCGAACATGGGCACGCCGCCGACGCCGTTACCCACGTTGGGGTGCACGGGGATCGTCGCCTCTGCGGTGCAGGCCTTGACGAAGGTGACGGCGCGCGCCACGTTCCAGGCGCACGACTTCTTGGAGTTGTTGTTGACGACCGGGCCGAAGATCGACGCGCCCGCCTGTTCGACCAGCTTCATCTGCTGGTGGGGCCACAGGCCGGCGAGGCGCGTGCCGTGGTATTCGAGCTCACCGTGGAAGCCCAGCACGACCTCGGCGGCCATGCCGATCTCGACCGCCATGTCGGTGGTCTTGGTGATGTGCTCGCAGGCGCGCAGCGAGGCCAGGAACTCGGCGTCGCCGGTAGAGGCCACCGTGTCGTAGTTGATGCCGTCGGCGGCCACCTCGACCATCTTCTCGCTCAGCCAGATGGTGTCCTGCTGGCAGGCCTCGAGGGCCTCTTCCTGCGTGCGGCGGGCCTCTTCGATCTTGCCGGTCGGCAGCAGGTCGGAGGGGTTGGCGTAGGCGCCGTCGGGCCGGTAATAGAGGCCCAGGTTGGGCATGAAGCCGTAGAACAGCGGCAGGATGGTGATCTGCTGCAGGAGCTCCATGTGCTCCTGCTCGACCGTCGCCAGGAACTTGCAGGGCTTCACGGAGTAGTCGGTGTGACCGACCTCCATGGAGTCGTAGGCGAAGGCGGTCTCGAACAGGCGGATGGCCGCCTCGCGGCCGATCGGCGCGGCCACGCCGCTCGACAGGCGCGACGAGCACAGCGTGTTGACCGAGCCGTCCTTGCTCATGACCGCCTCGTGGCCGCGCTCGACTCCCCAGATGCGGCTGGGACAGGCGAACATGTCCTCGAGGTACTCGAGCTCGTTCTCGGTGAGCGTGGGATCTTGCCCCTCTTGGCGGCCATCTCGGTACCCTCGATGAGATCGCGCCGCAGTTCGTCGCGCGTCATCTCGACCGAGGCTCCGTCGCCCATGCGTGTCGTGATCTTGCTCACAACTTTCGCCACCTCCTTACGTTCGTTCGGCGCGGGAGCGCGGTTGCTGGTCTCGTCGTTCGTGCCTTGCCGTCCGCGGCGAAGGCCCGGAAGCGGCGTGGATGCTATCCCACCCAGGTGGATAACACAACGTGACGCCGTGCGCGAGCCTCAGGAGGCCTCGTGCCCCTTGCGGGCGAGCTGCGCGAGCTGCTCCATGGAGTTGCGCAGGAGCAGCTCGAGCGCCGCCAGCGGACGCTTGAGGTCGAAGTGCTCGGGGTCGAGCCCGGCCTGTATGGAGAGCCCGTCGGGGATGGCGGCGATGAGCTCGGCGAGGCCCATGAGGATCTCGTGCTCGTCGTTGGCGGCGCCGTCGAGGGCCAGGCCGAGCCACTCCAGGTTCTGGCGGTACCACCAGCGGTAGAGCTCGAACATGCGCTCGCGCAGGTCGTCGTCGCGAAAGGCGTGCGGCAAGATGTCGAAGAAACCGCGAAACGAGTCGGCGCCGGCGATCATGCCCTCGATGCCCACCATGGCGGCGTGCAGGCGATCGTGCTCGTTCACGGTGCGCAGGTCGGCCGCCAGGCGCAGGCATTCGTCGTGGATCAGGGCGTCGACGACGGCCGCCACCAGGCCCGCCTTGTTGCCGAAGTTGTAGCGGATCGAGGCTTTGTTGACGCTCGCCTCGGCGGCCACGTTCTCGAGGGTGAGCGCGGCGTAGCCGCGCTCGGCAAGCAGCCGCGAGGCCGCCGCCAGGATCTTCTGTGCCGTCTCGGGGATGGTGGACAGCGGGTCTTCGAACGGCACCCAGGCGCTGCGCCTCTGTACCGACCGCTCCCTGCCCACGATCTCGGTCACCGGTCTCCGATCGACGACCGCGCCTTCGCGTTACGCATGGCTGCCCGTCCTCTCCACGTCGCAGATCGCCCGCAGGGCGCTCAACTGGTCGTCGCTCAGGTGGGAGCCGCGCTCCGCCCGGGCGGCGAGGGTGTCTTCGACGATGCCGACGGCCACGTCGAGCTCGGTCTTGCCCTCGGCCAGCCAGGCGTCGTAGGGCAGGCGCGAGGCGATGCGCGGCAGAAAGTGCTCGCCCGCCCGTATGCGCTGCCGCGTCTCTCTTTCGCGCAGGAAGTTGCCGCCTATGCCGACGCGCTCGATGGTCTCGCGGGCCATGGTCTGCGGCGAGAACTCGACCTGGCCGAGCAGGCGGCGGATCATACCGGCGATCTCGCCGTCGACCACGATCTGCGGCAGGGAGAGCGTGTTGACCGAGTCGATCAGCCCCATGCCGCCGCTCAGCAGGTCGGAGCCGGCGCCGACGGTAACGATGCCCTTGAGCGCCTTTTCGAAGCCGTCCTGCAGGCCGAGGTGCTTGGCGTCGGTACCCAGGCCAGGGGTGATGACGGGCAGGCCGAGCGAGTGCAGCACCTCGGTGAAGGCGGCGTTCATGAGACCGCCCTCGACGGCGCCGTAGCAGATGCTCGTGGAACGCATGTCGAGCACCGTGCCGGAGGGACCGCAGATGAGGCGCGCGCCGGGGCTCAGGATCTGCATGGCCGAGACCGCGCCGAGCAGCTCGGCCACGCCCTGCACGACCACGCCGGCCAGCGTGACCGGCGCCGTGGCGCCGGAGATGGGCACCGTGAAGATCTCGATGGGCGTGCCGTAGTCGGCGAGGCCCGCGTGAAAGTCGAGCAGGCGGCCGTCGATCGACAGCGGCGAGGCCACCGTGAAGAGCGTGCTGATACGGGGCCGCAGACGGAACGCCTCGTGGCTGCCGCAGAGCACCTCGACGATCTCGAGGACGGGCTCGATGGCGCTGGGGCAGTCGACGAAGGTCACGTGCTTGTCGGTCTCAGACAGGACGGTGTAATAGGCGAGCTTCTCGCGGCGCTCGAGCGGGACGTCGTTGGCGGTCACGATCGTCCACTGCACGTCGAGTTCGGGTGTCTCGTCGAGCAGGATGGTCGCGCTGCGCAGGTCGTCGAGCGTAGAGGCGCGGTGCTCGCCGGTGCGGTGGTCGAGCGTGAGCGCCGCGCAGCCCGACGACGAGAAGCGCGACGGCGCGCCGTCGGCCAGCACGACGTCGTTGACCGGCGCGGCGCCCGCTATGACGATCTCGCGCGGGCACTGGCGGCGCAGCCGGTCGACGAGCGCCGCCGGGAACTTGACGACGCCCGAGGCGTCGTCGACGACCGCCCCTGCGTCGCGCATCTCAGCGAGGCGCCGCGACCCCGCCATGCGCAGCCCGACGCGCTCGAGCAAGACCAGCGCCTCGTCGTACACGAGGGCCTTCTCTGTGTCGCTCAGCCATGTGGTGCGGGCTTGCATGGGCTTCCTCCGTCGCTGCTTGATAGATGGAACGCCAAATTCTCCATGCGCCTCAGACGTCGGCCGGGATCACCGGCAAGGTCAAGTAGGATTCGCGTCGCGCATCGTGATAGACGACTTGCCGTGCGACCATGCGTTCCGCGTCGGCGCCCGGCGGGTGGCCGGTGTTGAGGTTGCGGTCATAGCGACCGAAGTTGCTGCTTGAAACCTCAAGACGCACGCGGTGCCCCGCGCCAAATAGGTGCCCAGTGGCGCACAGGGCGACCGACAGTACACGGACCAGGTCCGCGTCACAGACCGCGACCCCAACGCCCCCTTCAAGGCCGGCAATGCGCACGATGCCCTCTTGAACGAGCTGAGCATATCCATCCGGGAATACGTCGACCAAGGCCGCGGTGAAATCGGTGTCGGGCGGACGACGCCACGGAAAGCGTGACCGAAAGCGGGCCGACCACCTCGAGGTCGGCCGCGAGAGGCTCTGATGTATACACGAGCACATCGGAACGGGACTCGAGCGGTCGGCGATCGCCGAGCCCGCTTGCCAAGTCCCAAAGGCTGTGCTCAAGCCACCAGGCCACTGGAGTATCGGGGTCATAGCAGGAAGCGGTCGGGAGGCCTCGTCACCAGGTGCCTCGCGACTGAGCACTCCTTCCAGACATCCTGTTCCCCGGCCGTGCAGGTGGAAGCGAACAAACTCTGTGCCCGGCAGTGGCCACGACTCGGCGGTCCGCCAGCGGTCGCCGCCAACAACGAAAACGCAGACGGCGGGTCACGCTCCGCCCCGTTAGGCAAGCCACACAGCCAGCGGTCGAAGAATCGCTGGACCCGGTCGAACGACCAGTGGTCGCGTCCCACATCGATGCGTCCCACGCAGCCGCTCACAGTCGGAGTCAAAGCATGGTCAGTGGGCCCAATCACGAGCCGCCGCGCAGGGCGGGCCGCAGCGCTCCGAATCGCTCCAGCCGCCTGCCAGCCGGCAAGCGAACCATCCAACATGACATCGTACCAGCCACTCCAGTGCAATGCTGGCACCGCAACGCCACCGCGCGATAGGTCGCGCCTCTGCCAATATGCGTCCTTACGAGGATGAGCGACGAAGTCTCTGAAGGTCTCGCTGTCGATCCCGGCGGCTTCGGCGGCGCTTGCCAGAGGAAGGTGCCAGGGATCGAAACGAAATGGGTTGCACAGCCTTCTCGCGTTCATCTCGTAAGCCCATTCGCCCATGGTCATAAGAGCAAACGCTCCGCCCGAGTAGGCCGCCCGGTAGAAGTCGGGGGCAGTGTTGCCGGGAGCTACACAGCGCAGATGAGGATGGCCAGCCCCAGCAACCGCCCACTGCGTAAGTCCGTAGTACGACTCCCCGACCATGCCAATGTCGCCGTTGCACCACGGTCGGCCCGCGATCCAGTCGAGTGTGTCCCAACCATCGGCGGCCTCGTTGATGACCGGGTCCCAAGCCCCTTGCGATCCGTATTTGCCGCGCACGTCCTGGATCACGCAGGTGTAACCCTTACGCGCCCAATATGTCCCGCGCGCGTGCATGAAAGGGTGGTCATCTTTGCCGTACGGCTGCCGAATGAGGATGGTAGGCAGCGGCTCCGCCGCATCTGCCGGATGAAGTACGTGAGCAGACAGAGCGACGCCGTCACGCATGCGCACAATCACATCGCGCTCGACGCGAGTCCTCGAAAAACGATCGGGCGTACGTGTCGGAGTTACAGTGTGGGGAATGACGAACCTGCGTCGGTGCGCCTGACCGGCCCGGGCTTGCAGCCATCGCGCCTCGGCGACAGCCCGCCGCCTGACATTTCGCCAAGCCGCGCTTGGAGCACCGTGCGGCCGGGCCGTGCAGTTGACAAATCCCCAGCGCTCAAATCGTTGGCGTGTCGGCCAGCAGTCTTCTTGTGTAATCAGCCTGCGGTTTGCCGAGTACCTCATCGACTGTCCCATGCTCGACGATGCGTCCCTCGCTCATCACCGTGACTTCCTGGGCAATGCTGCGAACGAGCGGCAGATGATCAGTGACAAAGATCATGCCAACCCTGGTCTCTTCGATCAGCTTGGCCAGAAGCTCGACGATGGTAGCTTGGACGGATACGTCAAGTGACGAGGTCACCTCATCACAAATCAGCACCGAAGGCTCCGCGGCGAGCGCACGGGCGATGGCGACACGCTGACGCTCGCCACCGCTGAACTGGTCGGGGTATTTGCCTAGCAACGTGGCGTCGAGTGCGACGAGTTCAAGCGCCTCGACCATGCGCTGTTCCATCTCGTCGCGGGAGAGCTTGAAGAACTGCTTCAGCGGCTGGCTCAGAATTTGGGCGATAGTCTTGCGCGGGTTGAGCGAGCCGTAGGGGCTTTGAAAGATGTACTGGAGCTGCTGGCGTGAGCCTTTGGGCCGAGCCCGAGAGTCGCGCTCCAAGCGGCGGCCGTTGAAGAGAATGTCACCCTCGACCCTTCCGGGGTGAATGCCGGCGATGGCGCGCGCCAAGGTGGTCTTACCACTTCCCGACTCGCCCACCAACGCAATGCAGCGTTTGGCGCAAACAGTGGCGTCAATGCCGTGCAGGATTTCATGAGTTCCGTAGTAGGCTTTGACCCCACGCACCGTGATGAGTTCCTCATCGGCGCCGCAGGAGAGCCCAGCGGCTTTGCGCAAGGGACGATCGCCAAACATGGGCCTCAAACGCACCTCTCGCCACCGCCAACAGCGCACCCGATGATCGTCTCCTGGGCCGTCGTAGGGAGGGAACTCCTCGCGACATTTGTCGATTGAGTCATCGCATCGCGCCGCGAAAAAGCACCCGCGCGGGCGGCGCCCAGGGACTGGCGCCCGACCGGGAATGCCGCGCAACGCGTGCTCGCCGGTGAGATCGGGAATGGCTTCGAGGAGTTTGCGCGTGTAGGGGTGACAGGCCGCACCGAAGAGCTCCGTCTTGGGTCCGAACTCGACGAGCCGGCCTGCGTACATCACAGCGATGCGGTCGGCGAGGTTGGCCACGACGGCAAGGTCGTGCGTGACGTAGAGCGCCGCCACCTTATAGGTCTGAGTCAGCTCCCTCACGGTGCGTAGCACGTGCGCTTGGGTCGTCACGTCCAAGCCGGTCGTCGGCTCGTCCAGCACGATGACGGCCGGCCGGCAGGCGAAGGCCATGGCAAGGGCGACCCGCTGTTGCTGACCTCCGGAGAGCTGATGCGGATAGCGACGCCGGAAGGCCCGATCGGTCGGCAAGAGCACCTCGGCCATCATCTCTTCGACACGATGCTGGCGATCGGCCTGCGACGCGCCGAAGCCGTGTGCTTCGAGGATCTCAATCAGTTGCGTCTGAATGCGTAGGGCTGGATTGAGCGACATCGAAGGGTCCTGCGGCACATAGGAGATGAGCCCGCCGCGCACGCGACGCAGTTCATCGGGCTTCAACGACAGGATGTCGCGTCCGTCGACCGTGACCTTGCCGCCGCCGATCCGCGCACCGCGCCGCTCGTGATCGAGCAGGGCGGTGGCCGCAGTGGTCTTACCCGACGCCGACTCACCGACGAGGCCAAGGACCTCGCCTTGACGAATGGAGAGCGTGACCTCGTCATCGATATCGGCGCCCGAGGGATCGAGCTCGATGCGCAGTCCTTCGACTGTCAGCACGTAGTCGCTCATTTCGCACCCGTGTCCCGGTCGATGCCGATCAACGCTCGCGAGAGCCCGTCGGTCATGAGGTTCGTACCGATAGTAAGCAAAGCGATAAGGAGTACCGGCACGACGGTTGCCCAAGGCTGCACGGCGATGGCGATGCGATTCTCATTGATCATCAGACCCCAGTCGGCTGCCGGCGGCTGCATCCCGAAACCGAGGAAACTCAGCGAGGCGATGAGGCCAATCGAGTAGGTCATGCGCAGGCCGAACTCGACGAGCAGCGGGCTCGTTATGTTCGGCAGGATCTCACCTATGAGGATCTTGCGACGGGGCACCCCCAAAGCCTCAGAGGCGCGCACGAAATCGCGGCCACGATCTCCAGCGTGGCGCCGCGCGCGACACGCGCGATTCTCGGCGCGTGAGTGACTGCCACGGCAAGGACGATCAGCCACAACGCGTGACCAAGCAGGGAGACGAGCAAAAGTACGAATACAATCGAGGGAAAGGCGAGCAGTACGTCGAGCAGGCGCATGATCACGTCGTCGACGGCTGGCCGCGAATAGCCAGCCAACAGCCCAAGTGTCACGCCCATAGCCATGGCCAAAACGGTCGCAACCAGCGACAAGCCGATCACCGTACGGCCCCCACAGAGCACACGGCTGAGCACGTCGCGCCCCAGAGTGTCGGTTCCCAGCCAGGCGTGCGCCGAGGGGCTGGCGAAGGGTGCCCCGACGAAGGCAAACGGCGAGTGCGGTGCGACGTAGGGACCGAGGAAGGCAAGGAGGACGACAACCGTAACGATGGCAAGTCCGACCTTTGTGCGCCCAAATCGCAAAGAACCGAGGCCAATGTCAACCCATTCACGGCGCCGATGGGTGCCGCCCGGCCGCGGTTCCGGCAGAAGCTCGTCGGCGCTGGGAATCAGTTCCTGGGCGTCCTGCGACAAGGTGCTCATCGCAAGCCCGTCCTCAATCGCGGACTTACGAGTATGGTGAGGATGTCGGCCGCTAGGTTGGCGCCTACATAGACGGCGGCGATCAGCAAGGAGATCGCCTGAACGACAGGCAGATCGCGGTTGTTCACAGCGTCGATTAACGCCGAGCCGATGCCCGGGTAATTGAACAGATATTCGACCACAACGACGCCACCGGCAAGCCAGGCGAGCTGCAGGGCTGAGACCTGAATCGCGGGGATCACCGCATTGGGCAGCGCGTGCCGCACCATTACGGTGCGCTCGGGCATGCCTTTGAGTCGCGCCATCTGCACATAGTCGCTTTCCAGCACCTCGATCATGGACGCACGCAGGATGCGGCTGATGTAGGGAGCCACGGCCAGCGCCAGCGTCAACACAGGCAGGACCAGCAGGTTGAGCTGACTCCAGATCCAGACACCCGGAGCCACTCGTGAGACGGCCGGCATGAAGTGCCACAGGGTGGTGGCAAAGACGATAATCAGCACCATCCCAATGACGAACTCGGGAAGCGAGGCGAGGGCGAGCGAACCGATAGAGGTCGCGTTGTCAAACGGCGAGTCACGCCAGAGCGCACTCAGCGCTCCGATGACCAGCGAGATTGGGATGCTAAGGATAGCGGCCAACAGGACGAGCACGGCTGAGTTCGCGACGCGTTGCTTTAGCAAGGCGGTAACCGGTTCACCCGATGCCAGCGAGGTGCCCATGTTGCCGGTCACGACCCCCTTCAGCCACGTGGTGTACTGAACGTAGAGGGGTCTGTTCAGGTGCAGCTGCTGGCGCAGCGCTTCATACATCGCTTTGTCGGCTGCCTGCTTGCCAAGTATCGCGCGAGCGGGGTCGCCCGGGAGCGCCTGGGTCGCGGCAAAGACCACAAGCGACACGAGAAACAGCGTGAGGACGCCGAGCCCAAGGCGACGGAGGATGAGTTTCAACAGAGGCGGCACGTCACTCCCTATCTCCTGCAGACCGTGCGGTAGTCCCGGCCTCACGGCCGGGACTACCGCACTCGAATCTCAATCCCGAGGCGTGCCGATCAGACGAAGTAGAACTTGTTGAAGTGGAAGCTCGAAAGCGGCTCGCCGCCTTTGTCCGGCACGACGCCGCCGAGCTTCTTACTATAGCCGTCGACTTGATTGTTGAAGGACCAGATGATAAGGCCGCCCTCATCGTATTCGATGGTCTGCGCCGCGGAGACGAGCTCATTGCGCCGCGCCATATCGACGGTCCTGAAGGCCTGTTGCACAAGCTTCAGCCACTGAGCGTTCTTCCAGTGGGTCTCGTTAAATGGAGCCGTGGGCATGGTGCCTTGGTTGGCCTGGGCGAGATAGTTGCGCGTATACCAGAAATCCTGGGCAAACGGCCACGTCAGGTACTGGCTGCCATAGAAGATGCTCGGATCGACGTTGTTGACGTTTACAGTGACCCCGGCGCCCTTAGCCTGCTCAGCGAGGACCTGAGCCGCTGCGACCGCGGAACCGCCCACCGCGGTCGATGTGGTTAGCGTGACAGTCAGGTCGTTGTCGTAACCAGCCGCCTTGAGGAGTGCCTTTGCCTGCGCGAGATCCTGCTGGCGCTGCGGCAGATTGGTCGGGGTGCCTGGATCGAACGGCGCGTACATATCGTTGCCGACCCAGCCGTAGCCGTCGTAGGCCTGCTCGATCATGGCCGGACGAGCGACGATCAGCCGGAACGCTTGGCGGACGCGAACGTCGTCGAACGGCTTGACATCGATACGCATGGTGAACGGCTGCCAAGCGCCAGTGCGCGCGTTCAGCACGTTGTTGGCATTCTGCACGACCTTGATCTCGCGCTGGAAGATCCGAGATGGCATCGACGGTACCACCCAGAAGCGCGTTGACTCGCGCGCTTGGATCCTCAAACTCGATGATCGTCAACTCATCAACGTGAGGTGCTTCGCCCCAGTAGTTGGTGTTGGCATTGAAGACGATCTGCTGGCCCGGCGAGAAGCTCTTCAGCTTGAAGGGGCCAGTGCCGATCGGGCTCTTGGGATTGAACCCGACGGGGACAATCGTGTTGCCATACACGGCCATGGCCTCATCGAAGACCGAGTTGGGCGAGTCAAGCTTGAACTGCACCGTGGTCGCATCGATCTTGCGGATGCCGCTGGCCGGGAGCTGCGCAAGCTGAGTGGAGCCCATCTTGGGGGACTTCGGATTGATGATTCGCAGGTAGCTGTACACGACATCGTCAGCGGTCATCGGCGTGCCGTCGTGGAACACCACGCCCTTGCGGAGCTTGACCGTCCAGACTGTTGCATCGGAGTTGGCAGAGTACTCTTCGGCCAGGCAGTTCATGAGCTTATAGTTCTCATCCCAGCCAAGGAGCGCGTCGTAGAGCTGGAACGTGATGGCAATTTCCGGCTCAGTGGTCGCCAGCTGGCCGTCAAGAGTTTCGTTGGCGGACCCGCCGCCGATCCCGATCTGTAGGCTGCCGCCCTGTTTTGCAGCAGCAGTGGGACTTGGACTCGAGCTCGAGCTGCTCGTGTTGCTGCCGCAGGCCGCAAGTAGGGAGGCGAAGCTGACTCCCGCGCCAGCCACGAGCGCCCCTTTGAGCACATCGCGCCGGGTATACCGGGCCTTCATGATGTCGAATGGGAACGGACGGTCTAGGTCTTCCATTGAGCACTCCCCCTAGCCAGCATAACGTTGGCGCTGCGGCCCGACAGCGCGGCATCTAAGCGGGATCGGCTGGCGGAAAGCCCCCTGGCCGCCCAAACGCTCACGCTCCATCGGTCCCGGTTTCCCGAGCTCTTACAGCTCAGGACGCCCATGACCAGAGCACGGAGTTATCCACCTGGGTGGTTCCGTATGCGCGGATAGTACCAGCGCCTCGCGCGTTGTCAATAGAGCCCAATTCGCACGCTCGCCAGGTTGCAATGCCACGCCGCCCGACCACAGGCGACACCCCGCGATGTTTGGATTCCCGTGGGTCGGCCGCCCGCCGACAAAGACTCTGCAGCCAAGAAGAGCTTATGAGCAAGACTAAGTCCAAAGGGCTCGGTCGGACTGTTGTGGCGCCTCCCCGACGTGAATGAACGCCGACCCCTCGCTAGCCGTCTCCGCTTCCGTAGGAATGGCGTTACCAATGCTCCCAGCGCACACGATGCGGATCGTAGCGGTCAGCTGGTGGCTTGGGCTCGACGGGATGACCGACGGGCACGATGGCGAAGGGGATGCCGTCATCAGGCACATCGAGCAGACGGCGCACTCCCTGAACGCGCTCCTCGAGCGGATAGACTCTAAGCCAAACCACGCGCAACCGAGCGACTGCGCCCCAATTAGGATGTTCTGCGTAGCGGCTGAGCAATCCTGGGGCCAAAACAGCGGCCAACACAGTCCGTCCTCAACCCCGCATACGACGACCGCGACGGGACAATGCTCGAGCATTCGCGCATACGGGTGGAGTGTGGAGATAGCCGGAAGTGTCGCTGGATCGCGCACCAAGAAGAGTCACGGCTGCTGATTACCAGCGGACAGCGCGACCACGGCCGTCAGAAGCAACTGCTCGACCAGCTTGTCAGTCACCGGTTCGGCGGTGTAGGCGTGGATGCTGCGCTTGGCAAGGACCGGATCGGACACGGGGTCTCCTTTGAAGATGATCGGCAAACTCGAATGGGGCGTCGATGCTGCGGCCGTTCTCTGCATTCGATGCGTAGCAACGCGGGCGCACTCGATGCAACGCCCAAACCCCAACCAGCGTCCCAACGCGCCAGCAACCTCCGCCGGCGAGTGTTTCGCCTCCACTCACCGTGCGACGCCCCACCACTGACAGCGCAAACGCGCAGACCCGCACCGCCAACCAAGACGCTTTAGCCTGGCGGTAGCCCTACTCCGCCGTCGGCCCAGGAAGGCAGGTCCAGCCACAAGCTCGAACGAGACGCACTCTGCTTGTCGACTAATCAACGTCGGCGTTGGATACGTCTAGCTTAGGCCTTGGGCGTCTCAGCGTTGGCAGGCGCCCTTGGTGCAGATGAGCCATCCGCCGGTGCGATATTCTCCTGCGCCGCTAGCCGCTCCTCCAGCTGCGCCATGGAGCTGGCCATCAGGAGCTTCAGTGCCTCTGATGGTCTGCTGGCGTCGAAGTCCTCTGCCTCAAGCTCAGCCTGAATGGAGAGGTCGTCGACCGACGCCGAGATCACAGCTGCCCAAGCCCCTGGACGAGATCGTCCCGGTCCTCTGGGCCGCCGCCTTGCAACCGAGCCACGTGACGTTGTGTTCGCACCACCATGGGCAGAGGGCGGCGATGCGCTGGCGAAGCTGCTCGTTGCGGATGGCACGCGACAGGATGTCGAAGAAGCCACGGAAGGCGTCCCGTGAAAGGATCATCCGCCGTTTGGTCTCAATGGCCGTGTCTAGCCTCTCCTCGTGGCGCAGGACCGGGACTTCACGCACCATCCGCGCAAACTCGGGCGATATCGCGCCCATCCCGAGCAGCTTCCCCCTGCCCCACCTGCCCGACCTCGCCCTGGTCCCCGGCCTGCTGCTGCCGGCGCTGTCGCTGGCCATCATCGCGCTCGTGCAGGGCACCGGCATCGGCACCTCGGTGGCCAACGCCGACGGCTCCTACGGCGACACCAGCCGCGACTTCGTGGGTCAGGGCGTGGCCAACGTCGCCGCCGGCTTCTTCGGCGGCGCCACCATGGGCGGTTCGGTCAACGCCACCGCCCTCAACGTGAGCGCGGGCTCGCGCTCGCGCTGGTCGTCGGTCTTTGCCGGCGTGGTCGTGATCGTCGTGGTGCTGGCCGCCGCGCCGCTCGTGAGCAAGGTGCCCCTGGCGGTCACGGCCGGCATTCTCATGGTGGCGGCCATCAGCATGATCCGCGTGCGCGCCATCAAGGAGATCTGGGTGGCCGACCGCCTCTCGGCCGGCGTCATGGCCATCACCTTCGCCCTCGTGCTGATCGTGCCGCTGCAGTACGCCGTGCTCGCCGGGGCGACCATCTCGGTGCTCAAATACCTCTACCTGGCCTCGCTCGACGTGCGCGTGGTACAGGTCGCGATCGGCGACGACGGCCGCGCCCGCGAGGTCGCCGGCAAGCCCGCGCTCAGCGATGCGGCGGTCACGGTGCTCGACATCTACGGCAGCCTCTTCTTTGCCGCGGCGCCCAAGGTCAGGGCGTCCCTGCCGCCCGCCGCCTCGGGGCGCCGCGCCGTGGTCGTGCTGCGCCTGCGCGGGCGCGGCGCCCTGCACAGCGCCCTGCTCACCCTGCTGGGCGACTACGCCGCCGCGCTCGCCAAGGGCGGCGGGCGCCTCTACCTCGCCGGCGTCGGGCCCGAGACCGACGAGCAGCTGCGTCGCACCCACCTGGCCGACACGCTCGGGACCGACGCCATCGTGCCGGCGACCGACGAGTTCTACGGCGCCTGCGAGGTCGCGCAGCGCCGCGGCCGCCAGTGGCTGGCAAGCGGCGCGGCCCTGTCACGCGAAGCCCACGACGCCGCGGCGGCGCAGCCTGCAGAGCCGCTGACCGCCGGCGCCGCCCAGTCCCCCGACGCAAAGGCCGTTGCCGCGCCGCGCACCGACCGCTAGGCTCTCGCACATGGCCACCGACCGCCTGCGCGTGCTGATCGTCGCCAACATGTACCCGTCGCCGTCTCGACCCTCGTACGGCGTGTTCGTGGCCGACCAGGTGGCCGCCCTGCGCGCCACCGGCGAGGCCGACGTCGAGGTCTTTCACTGGAACGCGCGGCGGCGCCCCTGGCGCTACGCCCTGGCCGCCCTCGAACTACGCCTCACCCGCGTGCAGGCCGACGTCGTGCACGCCCACTACGGCCTCTCGGGCGTGGTCGCCCTGGCGACGCCGCGCCGCCTGCCGCTGGTGCTCACCGTGCACGGCCGCGACTGCCACCACCCCGTCGTCAAGCGCCTCACCGGCCTGGTCGCGCGCCGCGCCGCGGCGGTCGTGGCCGTGTCCGCCGAGCTGGCCGCGCAGTGCCCCTTTGCGGTGAGCGCGGTGATCCCGCCGGGCGCCGACCTCACGGCGTTCCGGCCTCTCCCCCGCGCCGAAGCGCGCGCCCGGCTGGGCCTCGACCCAAGCCCCGCGCGCCGCCTGCTCGTCTTTCCGGCCGACCCGGCCCGCCCCGAAAAGCGCTTCGCCGACGCCCGCGCGCTGGCCGCGCGCCTGGCGCTCACCCGGCCCGACGTCGAGCTGCGCGCCGTCTTTGGCAGGCCGCGCGCCGAGATGCCGCTCTGGCTGAACGCCGCCGACGCCGTGCTCGTCACCTCGGAGCGCGAGGGCTACGGCCTCGCCTGCGTCGAGGCGCTGGCCTGCGACGTGCCTGTGCTCTCCACGCCGGTCGGGGTGGCGCCCACGCTGCTGGCGGGAGTCGAGGGCTGTCTGTGCGCGCCCTTCGAGCCGTCGGCCTGGGCGGCGCACGTCGAGGGGCTGCTCGGCGGCGGCGATCCCCGGGTGGCCGGACGCGCCGTGGCGGAGACCCAGGGCCTGCCCGTCACGGCGCGCCGTCTCTTACGGCTCTACCGGGAGCTTCAGGCTGGCGAGACCCTGTAGCCGGCGACCTGGTCGTCGGCCGGCAGGATGCCCGCCGGCTCGCCCTCGTGCGTCACGGCCGCGTGCACCCGGTACTCGTCGCCTGCGATGTTCACGATCTGACCGGGCCGGGCCGCGAACGGAAGGCAGATGCGAGGGGCGATGCCGCGCTGTCGGACGTCGTGGAGGGCGACCCTGAAGGCCGCGTAGTCGATGTGTCCGTTCGTGGTCATAGGAAGGGTATCGGACACGGTGTGGGCGGCCTGTAGGGCTCGGGCGCAGGCTCCGTGCCCTGCCCTGACGACGGAATTCTCAGGCGGAGGCGCGGCCCGTCAGGCCGGGCAGCGAAACTCGCGGTCGTCTTCGACGCGCAGGGCGTGGCAGCCGATGCAGCGCAGCGCGTAGGTGTGACCGATCGGCACGCCGTGCGACTCGCAGAAATCGATCTGCACGGCGAGCACCTCGAACTCCTCGTCGTCGCACAGCGCGCAGGGCGCGGCCACGACGTCGCCCAGCGCGTAGCTCTGGCGCAGGGCGCTCATGGCCTCGCGTTCGCCGGGGTGAAAGGCGAGGTCGGCCTCGAGCTCGGCGCCCGAAGGCCCGGCGAGGGGCACGCCCCCACCGGCGAGCTGCCCGGGCAGGTAGGCCATGTGAAGGCCGAGCTGCTGGAGCCTGTCCTGAAAGCGGCAGCCCGACGCGCAGCGCGCGCCCTGCAGCACCGCGGCGTGCTCGCGCAGCACCTCGCGGGTGACGGCGAAGGCGCGCGGGTCGACGCGCTCGACCTTGTGTGGCGGGCGCACCTTGGGCGGTCGCCCACGGCGCGGCGGGTCGTCGTCGAGCACCAGCCCGAGCATGCCGATCTCGGAGTCGGTCTGCAGCACGTCGACCACCGCGTCAAGCCAGCCCGGCGCGAACAGCAGGTCGTCGGGCAGGCGCACCACGACGGCGCCGCTCGACAGGCCGAAGGCCAGATCGATGCCGCAATGCGCCATCTCGCTCTCGGAGGCGGCGAGCGCGACCGCCGCGACATCGCCGCGCAGGTAGTGGCGGGTGAGGTAGTCGAGCACGCCGTCGTCGTGCTTGGCGGCCAGCACGATGACCTCGACGTCGCGGTCGACCGTCTCGTGCACGCCGCGCAACGCGGCCCGCAGGGCCGCTACGCCATGGGTCGACACGACCGCCAGGCTGACTGGGGCGTGCGGACCGCCGGCGGCCGGGGGACCGCCGAGTGTCGCAGCTACCGCGCCGGCCTGAGGGATGCCGTCACGAGCGTGCTCGTTGAAGGCTAAAACTCCTGGGGCAGTGTGGCGATCTGCGCCGCGGTGAACACGGGACCGTCTTTGCACACGTAGACCGAGCCGATGTTGCAGCGCCCGCATTTGCCGACGCCGCACTTCATGCGGTTCTCGAGGGTGGTGAAGATGGCGTCGTCGGCGAAGCCCAGGCGAGCGAGCACGGGCAACGTGAGCTTGACCACGATGGGCGGTCCGCAGAGCACGGCGATGGCGTTGTCGGGGCTCGGCGCCGTTTGTTCGACGACCGGCGTGACGTAGCCCACCTCGCCGGTCCAGTCGGGCGTCTCGCCGCCGGGGTCGACGGTCGTGACGAGCTTGACGTCGGAGCGCGCCGCCCACTCTTCGAGCTCGCGTTTGTAGACGAGGTCGGACACGCTGCGCGCGCCGTAGACGATGGTGACGTCGCCGTACTGGTCGCGCAGGTCGAGCACGTTCCAGATGACGCAGCGCACCGGCGCCAAGCCGATGCCGCCGGCGATGAAGACCATGTTCTTGCCCTTCCAGTCGTCGACCGGGAAGACGTTGCCGTAGGGCCCGCGAAAGCCGAGCACGTCGCCGGTGTCGACTTCGCGCAACTGGCCGGTGACCTTGCCGGCGGCCTTGACGGTGCACTCGATGTAGCCCTTGCGGGTGGGCGGGCTGGCGATGCAGAAGGTGGATTCGCCGGCGCCGAAGACCGAGTACTCGCCGAACTGGCCGGCGCGGAACTCGAAGCTCGCAGCCTTGGCTTCGTCTTGGAAGCGCAGCCGGAAGGTGCGCGTGTCGGGCGTTTCGTCGACGATGGACTCGACGACCACGAGGTCGGGCTGGTAGATGCTTCCGGCCTGCGGCGCCGGGCTGTCGCTTTGCGTCTGCTGTGTCACGGTCATGAGGCATCCTCGGCGGCGCGAGCGTCGATTGCGGTCAGGATCTCGGCCATGTCCTGACCGGTCGGGCAGGCGCGCGAGCAGCGGCCGCAGCCGGTGCACAGCACGTCGCCGAACTTGAGCGGATAGGCGAGGAACTTGTGCTCGATGCGCTGACGATAGCGCGCGTTCTGGTCGCCGCGGGGGTTGTGCCCCGAGGCGTGCAGCGTGAACACGCAGGTCTGGCAGGTGTCCCAGTTGCGGCGGCGCACGCCGCTGCCCACGCTTTCGGGCTCGTCGACGATGTCGAAGCAGTGGCACGTGGGGCACACCGAGGCGCACACGCCGCAACCGTTGCAGCGCGGTCCGAGGTTGGCCCAGAAGGGATCGTCGAAGTGATGGTCGAGCCAGTCGCGCAGGCGACCGTGGTCGACCTGCAGGTTGCCGGCGACCCGCTCGCGGGCCGCGGCCCGGAACGATTCGGCCTGGGCGCCGCTGGCCGCGGCGTCGGGCAGGTCGGCGAAGGCGTCGGCGTGGGCGGCCACGAAGGCCGCGCCTTTGTCGGTGAAGGCCTCGACCAGGTAGCCGCCGTCGACCGGCGTGAGCCGGCCGTCGGAGCCCTTGAGGGCGGCCGGCTCGAGGAAGACGGCGCTGCAGAAGCAGGAGTCGTCTTCGACCTTGCAGGCCAGGCTGAACACGGTGGTCGCCGCGCGCCGCGCGTTCCACAGTTCGTCGGCGTAGTCCCAGTTCATGACCTTGTCGACGATCGGCAGGGCGGCGACGTCGCACGGCCGCGCGCCGAGCACGACCTGGTCGTGCGCAGCCTGAGCGGGGGTGAGAACGATGTCGGCGCCGTTGCGCTTGTAGGAGAACAGGACCTCGGTGGGCGGCAGGAAGAACTGCTTGAGGGAGAGGCGCGGCAGCCGCTCGCCGAGGGCGAGCTCGGCCGCGCCGGTGACGACACGGTACTCGGTCTCGGGGGCGTCGCCGGAGCCGCCGGCGGCGCGGCCGGCATCGCCGGCCCACGCCGGCGCCACCGCCGGTGTGCCGGCAGCAGCTAAGCCTTCGACCAGCCGGCCGAGGGCTTCGCTTGTGAGGTAGCGGGCTTCGCCCAGCGCGGCCGGCGCGGCCGCGTCGGTCGCCGTCGGGGCGCTCTTCTTCTTTTTCGTGTCGCTCATTTGATGAAGTCCTGAGTGTCGTCGGTGGCGTAGGCACCGATGGGCGCTGGCACCGCGGGGTCGTCGGTGACGGTGTAGTCGTAGAGTTCGAGGACGACCTGCTGGAGCTTGCGGTTGATGAGCGCCAAGGGTATGCCGACCGGACAGGCGCGCTCGCACTCGCCGCAGCCGACACAACGGCCGGCGAGGTGCTGGGCGCGGGTGAGGTGCCAGGCGAAGTTGCCGCGCGGGTGCGGCGAGGTCTCGATCCACTGCGGTTCGGTCTTCTCGACGATGCAGCGCTCGCAGTAGCACAGCGGGCAGGCCTGACGGCAGGCGTAGCACTGGGTGCAGCGCGAGAGCTCGTTGGTCCAGAAGGCGAAGCGCTCGTCGGGGCCCAGGGCGTCGAGCGCGGCTATGCGCTCGTCGAGGGCGTCGCTGCCCGGCGGTTCGGGCTGGGCGTCGCCGATCAGCACGTCGGCCAGGGCGGGCTCGCGCACGTCGCAGGCGAAGCAGCGCGAGGCGACGGTCTCGGCGGTGAGCGCCGGGGCCTGGGCCGCGGCCGGGCTGCCGACCACGCCGCCGCAGCGCACGCCGATGAGCACGACGCCGTCGCGCTCGATCTGCGCCTCGCGCAGCAGGCCGGCGACCGCTTTTGCGTCGCAGCCCTTGACCACGACGGCGGCCTTGCCGAGGCCCGCGACCTGCGAGCGACGGGGGTTGAGGAAGGTGGCCAGGTTGTGCACGCAGCGCGTGTCGAAGACGAGGCGGTCGCAGTCGGCGGCGCTGGTGACGAAGACGGGGCGCACGCCGCGCCGGCCTTCTTCCCAGCCGATGACGACCTGGACTTCGCCTTCGTCGAGCAGGCGCCGGGCGGTGTCTTGCAGTTCAGTCACGACGCGCCCCCGGTGTGAGAGGCCGGCGCGGCGGGCGAGTCGCCGGTCGCCCCGGCGGGCGGTTCGAAGGAAGCGAACGGGTCGTCGGCCGGCGAAGCCGCGCCGACCAGACCGTGGTAGGAGTCGAACGGGCCCATGGCGCGCACGCGCTCGACCGTGCCGTTCACGACGTCGGCCCACTTGCCGCCCTCGGAGGCCGAGACCCACGAGAAGGTGACGCGCTTGGGGTCGATGCCCAGGAACGAGAGCAGCTCGCGGAACACGCCGAAGCGCCGCCGGGCGTGGTAGTTGCCGGCCGTGTAGTGGCAGTCGGCCGGATGGCAGCCGCTGACGATCACGCCGTCGGCGCCCCGCTCGAAGGCCTTGACGATGAACATATGGTCGATGCGCCCCGTGCAGGGGAGGCGGATGATGCGCACGTTGCTCGCCATGTGCAGACGGCTGGTGCCGGCCAGGTCGGCCCCGGTGTAGGTGCACCAGTTGCACACGAAAGCGGTGATGCGCGGTTCGAAGTCGGCCACGATTACCACCCCGCCAGTGCGTTGATCTCTGAGTAGATCTGGTCGTCGGTGAAGTTGGCCAGCTCGACGCTCTTGCTGGGACAGACCGCGACACAGGTGCCACACCCCTGACAGACGCCGGGGTTGACGTAAGCGACGTGGCCACAGACGTGGCCGTCGACGTCGCACACGTCGCGATGCTCGATGGCGCCGTACGGACAGACGCGCTCGCAGTTGAAGCAGCCGATGCAGGTGCGCTCGTTGACCTTGGCGACCGACGGGTCGCGTTCGAGCTCGTCGGCGCTGAACAGGCCAAGCACCTTGGCGGCCGTGGCGCTGGCCATGGCCACCGACTCGGGAATGTCGCGCGGGGCCTGGCAGGCGCCGGCCAGGTAGACGCCGGCGGTGTTGGTCTCGACGGGGCGCAGCTTGGGGTGCGCCTCGTTCAAGAAGCCGTCCTGGTCGTAGCTCACCGAGAGCTTCTGGGCGAGCTCGCTGATGCCCGGCTGGGGGCGCACCGCCGTGGCCAGCACGACCATGTCGGCTGCGACTTCGACCTGGCGGTTGCTGAGGGTGTCGTAGCCCCAGACCTTGACCTTTTCGCCGTCGCGGAAGATGCGGCTGACGCGCCCGCGGATGTATTCGGCGCCGTCTTCTTCGATGGCGCGCCGCGAGAACTCGTCGTAGCCCTTGCCGGCCGCGCGGACGTCCATGTAGAAGACCACCGTGCGTCCGTCGTGCACCTTGTGCCGGTAGAGCATGGTGTGCTTGGCGGTGTACATGCAGCAGATCTTGGAGCAGTACGAGATGCCCTTTTCGGGGTCGCGCGAGCCTACGCAGGCCACGAACACGACCGTCTTGGGCTCGGTGCCGTCGGAGGGCCGCAACATCGCGCCGCCGGTGGGGCCCGACGCGCTGGCGAGGCGCTCGAACTGCATGCCGTCGATGACGTCGGCCACCTCGCCGTAGCCGTACTCGCCGTAGCCCTTGAGGCCGGCGGGCTGCTCGCGGCCGATGTCGTAGAGCTGGAAGCCCGTGGCCACCACGATGGCGCCGACCTCTTCGGTGACGAAGGTGTCGTCGCGGTCGTAGTCGATGGCGCCCTTGAGGCAGGCCTCTTTGCACTTGCCGCAGGCGTCTTTGGCGAGACCCTTGCGACGACCCTTGAAGAGCGTGCAGTTCTCGCGGTCGAGCACCGGGATGTTGGGCACCGCCTGCGGGAAGGGCACGTAGATGGCGGTGCGCTTGCCCAGCTTGGCGTCGAACTCGCTGGGGATCTTGCGGCTCGGGCAGGCGGCCTGACAGTCGCCGCAGCCGTTGCAGAGGTCTTCGTTGACCGACCGCGCCTTCTTGCGGATGGTGACGGTGAAGTTGCCGATGTAGCCGTCGACCTTTTCGACCTCGCTCCAGGTATGGAGCTTGATGCGTGGGTGCTGGTAGGCCTCGACCATGCGCGGAGTGAGGATGCACTGCGAGCAGTCGAGCGTGGGGAACGTCTCGGAGAGCTGGCTCATGTGGCCGCCGATCGAGGCGTCTTTTTCGATGAGCACCACGTCGTGACCGCCGTCGGCGATGTCGAGCGCCGCCTGGATGCCGGCGATGCCGCCGCCGATGACGAGGGCGCGCTTGGTCACCGGGATGCGGATGGTCTCGAGCGGCTTGTTGTGCTTGACCTTCTCGACGATGGTGCGGCCTATGTCGATCGCCTTGGCGGTCGCCTGCTCGCGGTCTTCGTGGATCCAGGAGCAGTGCTCGCGCACGTTGGCCATTTCGACCAGGAAGGGGTTGATGCCCGCCTGTTCGGCCGCGCGGCGGAAGGTCTTTTCGTGCATGTGAGGAGAACAGGCGCAGACCACGATGCCGGTGAGCTCGTTGTCGGCGATGGCCTTTTTGATGAGCTGCTGGCCGGGGTCGGAGCACATGTACTTGTAGTCTTCGGCGTGCGCCACGCCGGGGTGCTCGCGGAGCGCGTCGGCGACCGCGGCGCAGTCGACGGTGCGCCCGATGTTCTCGCCGCAGTGACAGACGAAGACCCCGATGCGGCTCATGACACACCCGCTTTCGCGGCGGTCTTGGCGGCGGCTTTGGCGGCCTTGGCCGCGGCCGCTTCGGCGGCCTCGGCGGCGGCCGCGTCGGCCTTTTGGGCGAGCTTGGTGAAGAGCGGCTGCGTGTCGACGAAGTGTCGCGCGAAGCCCAGCTTTTCGGGGGGCAGGCCCAGGGCCAGCCCGACCAGCTGCGTGATGTAGAGCACCGGCATGGGCGGGTCGAGGTTCATGGCGCTCTGCCGGAAGTCGAGGTTGCCGTGGCACATGGGGCAGGCGGCCAGGATGGCGTCGGCGCCACTGGCGCGGGCGTCGTCGATGATCGCCCGGCTGAGGCGCAGCACCGAGCTGGTGCGCGACACCGAGAAGGCCCCGCCGCAGCACTCGACGGCCATGTTCCACTTGACGGGGTTGGCCCCGCAGGCGCGCACGACGTCGTCCATGCCGCTGGGCTGCTCGGCGTCGTCGAAGCCGGTGGTGGCGGCCGGACGGACCAGCAGGCAGCCCCAGTACGAGGCGATGTTCAGCTGCTCGAGCGGGTTGCCGCGCCAGCGCCGCCGGTCGAGCCGGCCGATGCGCTCTTCGATGACGGGCGCGAGGCCCTGCAGCAGTTCGACGATGCTCGTGACCTGCACGGAGTTGGCGAACGGGCGGCCCAGGACCTCGGGCACCTTGGTGGCCAGGCCGGGCTCGTTCGGCGACCGCGTGCGCGGCGCCCGAGAGGCGGTTGTAACAGGCCGCGCAGGGCGCCAGGACTTCGTCGGCCCCCTGGGCTTCGGCGAGCGCCAGGTTGCGGGCCGGCAGGGCCACGGCCGAGCAGGTGGTCGGCGATGTGCGCCGAGCTTGCTCCGCAGCAGCTCCAGTCGTCGACCTCGCGCAGTTCGATCTCGAGGGTGGCCGCCACGGCGCGCAGGCTCTCGTCGTACTCGCGAGAGGTGCCGTGCATGGAGCAACCCGGGTAGTAGGCGAGCGTCATGGCGCGACCTCGCTGTCGGCGTCGGGGGCGGGATCGGCAGTGCCGGCGAGCGCCGCCGCGGCGAGCTCCTGCTCGCGGGCGCAGGCGGCCATGATGCTCTTGATCTCGGCGTGCCCCCTGATGCGGCTGGGCACGAGCGGCAGCTTGCCGCGTTCGAGCATGGAAGGCACGACGGCGACGTCCTGGAACAGGGCCCCGCTGCGCATCTTGTACTGCATGATGAGGCCGACCTCGGAGAGGCGGCCGGTCATGCGGATCTGCTCGAGGAACGACTTGTGGAAGGCGGCGACGTTGCGCGGGCCGTGACCGGCGCCTTCGAGGGCGGCGAGCTCGCGCAGCGCGTCGATCACGCGCGCCGGGTCGACGTCGTTGGGACAGCGCGCGCTGCAGGTCTCGCAGGTGAGGCACAGCCAGAGGGAGTCGTCGTTGAAGAGGCGTTCGCGGTCGCCGGCGATGGCGTACCGCATGAGGTCGTGCGGCGGCAGTTTCATCTCGCCGCCCATCGGACAACCGGCCGAGCACTTGCCGCACTGGTAGCAACGCGCCACGTTGATGGCGGTCGTGCGGCGAATGTACGAGGCGAGGGTCTCCGGAGCCTTGGTGCTGCGTTCGGTCGAGGTGCTCGTGGTGCCTGCCTTTCCGATCGGGGGGCCCAGAGGCCCCGATACGGGATGGCGAGCCAGCCTTGGCGTAGCGCTCGCCCCAAACAAGGTCTGCGGCTACTAGTGTAGCTCTCAGCCCCATAATCGGGCAACACTTGTTTCTTTTGTCACAAGCGCCCTGAGAGCGACAATAGAGCCCGGCGCCTTGCCCTGCAACCTAGCACAGAAACACCCTGCGGCGAGCGGGCCGCGCTGTACAAAGTTGTGCCTGCGTAGAGGGCCTTTGTGGCCCGCTGGCGAGGGTGGCGCGCGGGCCCGTGGCGAGGGCGCGGCGAGGGCGTGGCGCGACGGGGACCGGTGCGCCCGAGACGGCGCCGCGGCGGGCCCGCCGCGGCCCGCGAAGCCGGCCCTTTGCCGCGCGGTCCACGAGAGCGCGAAGGCGGCGCTTTGTCGCGGGGTCCCCGTGAGCGCGACGCGGCGCCGCGACGCGTCGGCGCGCGATTTGGCACGACCCGCCCCGGTAGCCTACAATCTGGCGACGTCCACTCGTGGGCCGACGTAGCTCAGCTGGAAAAGCACATCACTCGTAATGATGGGGTCCTCGGTTCGATTCCGAGCGTCGGCTCCA
>CAVWIH010000015.1:0-93909 GCA_963755025.1 uncultured Actinomycetes bacterium | reverse complement strand
AATTGATTGGGATATTTCCTCAGGGCCCCCACACACACAAGAAAATCCACGCGTCGATACTCGGGATTTTCGGCGGCCAGGACAAAGGCATTTCTGTCGCCGACGTGCACACGTTTGAAACCGAGATGACTGCTCTGGACAAGAAAGCCGACATTGACATTTTCCTGGACGCAGGGCATGGCTTTGAAAATCCCAATAATGAGCAGGCATACCGGGCTGACGACACAGCCAAGCACAGAAATTGACGCAAGATTTTTTGCAGAAGAACCTGAAGTAGGCAGTGGCCAGTTGTCAGTGGTCAGTGGTCAGTTGTCGGGACCGCCCCCGCCAAGGGAGTTGAGAGAAGCAGGTCCGTCGACTCGCTTCGCTCGGTCGGGATGACAAACGGGGCACCCCGCAGCGGACTCGCTCGGGATGGCTAGAACGGGGGCCCATTCACATCCGGCTTGACGTGACGGCCGCTCGGCAGTAGGATGTCTATGGCGAACAAAAGCGAATATACAACGCTGGTTCGACAGACGCACCCTGCGCTTCTCCAGGTCGCCCACGAGCTGCCGAACAGGTGAAAGCGGTCGAGCCCGAGCGCGCCGCGCACCGCTTCGAGCTCGCGCACGAAGTGCGGCACCGTCCACAGCGAGGTGTCGTCGGGCCGGTCAGAGCGCCTGCAACCGAGCTGATCGTAGAAGATCACCCGGCGGCGGTCGCCCAAGTCCTCGAGCGGGTCGATGTAGTTGTGCGTCATTCCGGGACCCCCGTGCAGGCAGAGCAGAGGGGGCCGCCTCGCCGACGCTGCGATACCAGACACGCCCCCCGGGTACGTCGATCATGCCCTCATGGATCTTCACGACCGCCCCCCCGCCCTCGACGACCGCGCTCATGGCTCGATGCCGACCGGCTCGGGCTGCGTGCCGACGCCCGCCAGGCCGCCGTCGGGGCCGCCGATGGGCTCGTCGACGAACACCATCGCGGTGTCGGCCAGCCGTTGCGGATGGCGGTTGTGCAGGTAGACGAGGTACACGACGCCGATCGCCATCCACACCCCGACGACCGGTCCCGCCAGCGAGATCGGGTAGGAGAGCTTGGCGACGAAGCTGAAGGCGGGGATGCCCGCGGCGGTCAGGAACACCGGCACGAACACGGCGATCCCCAGCAGCGGGATGAGGCCGTGCATGATCACGTTGAACTCGGCGCGCTGGAAGCGCCGGTAGTAGGTGATGCAGGCGATGAGCACGGCGATGTAGACGAGGATCAGGATCAGCGTGAAGATCGTCGCCATGAGCAGGAAGGCGGTGTACGGCGAGTACTGGAAGCCGAGCCACAGCGCCAGCGCCAGGGCGATCACCGACTCGACCATGACCGCCACATGCGGCGAGCAGAAGCGGGGGTGCACGGTGGCGAGCATCTTGGGGAACAGGCGGATGCGCCCCGTGGCGTGACGGCGCCATGGCCGTCACCGACTGAAACAGGACCTCGCGCAGACCGATGGCGTTGCGCTCGAGACTGGGACCCTCATGTCCGGCACCGGTCACAGTACCCTCCTTCACGACGCGCCGGCGGCGCCGGCGGCTCTGGCATGTTCACGGACGGCCATGGCTTAGACGGCGGCCTGCTCGACCGCGCCCAGGAACTCGTCGACCACGGCGACGTAGGCTTCGGGCTCTTCTTCGTGGGCGTAGTGGCCGGACTGCTCGAACACCGCGAGGCGCGCTCCGGCGATGCCCTCGACGATCGTCTGCGCACAGGCCGGCGTGATCTCGTCGAAACGGCCGACGGTCACCAGGGTGGGCGACTCTATGCGGTGCAGGTCGGCGCTGCGGTCAACGAGAGCACCGACGGCAGCCATGAGGTCGTCTACTACGCCGAGAACTCGGTCGGCGTCACGGGCGTGCCGCAGACCTGCTACCTGAACGTCGACCAGACCCCGCCCACCACAGCGACCCAGGGGCTCCAGACAAGCTCGACGACCGGGTGGACGACCACGTCTCCCCAGACGGTGACGCTCAGCCCGAGCGACCTGACCTCGGGCGTGACCGGCGGCGCCGCGGTCACCTACTACTCGATCGACGGCGGCGCCCGGCAGACCTACAGTGCACCGTTCCAGGTGAGCGGCGACGGTTCACACACCGTCGAGTACTGGTCGGTCGACGCGGCCGGCAACGTCGAGCAGCACGGCGGCACTTCCGGCGCCAACGTCGGCTACGTCAACATCGACGCGGCGCCGCCGCTGGTGAGCGACAACGCCGACGGCGCCTGGCACAACGGCCAGGTGTCCGTCACGGTGAATGCCGACGACGGCGCGAACGGCAGCGGCGTCGCGACCACCTCATGGCGCCCGGCGGGTTCGTCGACCTGGACGACCGTAAGCGGCCCGCAGGCCACGATCCCGGTCGCCGCGCCGGCCGACGGTTCGAACGACGGCCTGCACACCTTCGACTACCAGGCGACCGACAACGCCGGTAACCCGAGCGCGATCGCGCAGTGCACCGTGAAGATCGACACGCAGGGGCCGATCGTCACCAACGACGCCGACGCCTACTGGCACAACAGCGCCGTCACCGTGACGTTGCAGGCAAGTGACGCCGGCGCCGGCGTGAGCCAGCTGAGCTACCGCCTGCAGGGCGCGACGGCCTGGACGACGACGGCCGCGACGCAGACCACGGTCGACGTCCCGCTGCCGGGCAACGGCCAGCCGCAGAGCGTAACGTACGAGTACACCGCAAGCGACGCGCTCGGCAACGCGACGCCGGTCGGCAGCTTCACGGTGAACCTCGACCCGACCATGCCCAACACCATCGTCCACGGCCTGCCGTCGGCTCCCTGGGTCGACCGGGCGGTCTCGCTCACCTTCAGCGCCACGCCGGGCAGCGGCGCGCCCATCGCATGCACCGAGTACTCGCTCGACGCCGGCGCGACCTGGACGCCGATTGCGACGGGAGTGCCGCTCGTGTTCCGCACTGCCGGACAGGCGACCGTGCTCTACCGTTCCGTGAACACCGCCGGCACCATCGAGACGCCGGCGCGCTCCGCGACCGTGCGCATCGACCTCGGCAAGCCCGTCTGCCTGGCCCTCAAGAACGTCGCCGTCAAGGCGAAGGCACTGGCCAAGCTCGGCTACCAGATCAAGGACGCGTCGCCGAGCTGCGGTACGGCGAAGGTGACCATCACGATCTATCTCAAGAAGAAGGTCGTGAAGCGCATCACCATCGTCAAGGCGCGCACGAACCGCAAGCTCACCTACGCCTTCAAGGTGAAGCTCAAGAAGGGCAAGTACACCTGGAAGGTGTCGGCCACCGACTCGGCCGGCAACCGCCAGTCCAGGATCGGCGCTCGAACGCTGACAGTGAGGTAAGGCAAACGGCGGCGGCCCGGTAGGCCGCCGCCGGCGCGGGTACCTGACCTGCAGCGCCGCCCGACGGCGCTGCAGGTCCGACCGCGCGAGGCCCTTTTGCCTGAGTCGCATCATCTTCCCTTGCCGCGCCCCGGCGACGCCGACGAGCCCTACTGGGTCTACCTGCGCCGCCGGCGGCGGCGGCGCACGGTCCTTGTCTGGGCCGCGATCGTCGTCGCGCTCGCGGCGACGATCACCGTCGTGCGCGTGGTGCGGGCCGGCGCCGACAACCACAGCGCCGGAAGCGCGGCGCTCGGCGCCGTCACGCCGCTGCCCGGCGCGAGCGCCGATCCGTCGCTCGCCGGTTCCGGCGGAGCCTCGTCGGCGGCGCAAGCGCGGCCCACGATCGGGGCCTCGAGCAGGCTGGTGATCGGCCTCGCCGGCGGCGCCGGCGCGTTCACCATCCCGGTCCTGCCGGTGCTCTCGCTGCCGGTCTTGCAACCGCCGTCGCCGGGCTCGGGCTCCGGCGCGGGCGCGGGCTCGACCCCCGGCCACCCGACCCCCACGCCGTCGGTGGGCCCGACCGTCGGCCCGTCCGGTACACCGACACCCACACCCTCACCGTCGACGACAGCGACGCCGACACCGACACCCTCACCGTCGGCGACAGCGACGCCGACGCCCACACCGTCGACCACACCGACACCGACGCCGACACCGACGCCGACGAGCTCGCCGCCGCCGTCGGTGACGCCCACGCCCACCTCGTCGGGCGCGCCCGCGCCGAGCACCTCTGTGGCGCCATCACCCAGCGTGACGCCGAGCCCCTCGGCCAGCCCCTGACGTCCGGCGGGAAACGGCGCAATAGCCTTGCGCCGCGGCCCTCGGCCGCGCTCGCCCGCCGCCGCCACCCCGCCGCCAACGACGCGCCACGGTAGGCCGCACGCGAACCGGGTACTTCGCATGAGGCGCCGCTCGGCGCCAGACGGCCCGACTGCGGCGCGTGTCGGCAGCGCGGCTCTGCGGGGCGCGCCGGCGCCGAGCGCCTCGATGCCGGTCGGGGCGAAGGCCGCCGCGTCGAGCACGGCCCTACCCTCGCCCTCAGGCGAGCTCGGCGCCGCCCTTTCGGGGCGACTCAGCGGCGCCGCTCGTCGGTCAGTCGCGGCTGCTCGCCCCACCGTGGGCGAGCGCGACCCCCGCGACGACGAGCATCTGGAAGCTGCGCGCCTCTGTCAGGACGGCCCGTGGGCGGGCCGGTCGGGAGCGCCGCCCGCGGCGGTATGCGGGTACATGGCGACAAAGACGGTCGCTTCGTGGCTATCGCGCGGCCAGCGGTAGGCGCGGCACCTGGTAGTGGCGGGCAGGACGAGGCAGTCACCCACGTCGAGCACGCGGGCGGCGAGACCGGCATCGGCGAACTCGCAGCGCAACTGCCCCTGGACGACGAGGACCACATCGACACTGGCTGAACCAGCCGGGATCGACCTCTTCGTCGTCTTTCGACACCCCGACCACCTCGATGCCCTCGGCCGCGGCAAGGCGGCCGATGCTCCCGTACGGCGACGGGGAGACCTCGAGCGCCTCGCCGCGCAGCACGTTGAACACGTCCGGTCGGTCGCTCATGCGTCGCGGCGCTCGTCAGCTTTCGATAGTGACGATCGTGCCGATCGGCGTGTAGGGCCAGACCTTGGCGGCGGCGGCCAGCGGCAGCTCGACGCAGCCCAGGCTCTGCGGTGTACCGAACGACGCGCGGTTGAAGGAGTGCAGCGCGTCGCCGCCGTTGAAGTAGCTGATCCAGCGTATGCCGGGGTCGTTGTAGTGGGAACCGTCGGGGTTGGTGCCGCTCATGGTGCCCACCGCGATGTGCTCGAACACCGGGAAGCTGCCGAGCTGCGTGGGGGCCGCCGGCACGCCGGTGTTGCCCGGCGAGGTCAGGATGACGTGCCCGTTGTGCCAGAGGTTGAGCGACTGCGGCAGGGTGCGGTGCACGAAGACGTAGCTGTAGCCGCTCGTGCGGCGGCGACCGGCGAGCGTGTCGGAGATCAGCGCCTGCCAGACCCTGGGCCCGGCGAGGCCGTCGACGGTCATCTGGTGCGTGTCCTCGAACATCATGACGGCGCCGCGCGTGATGGTGTTGGCGCGCCCGGTCGACCACAGCTCGCGCAGCTCCGGGGGGGTATTGGCGAAGCGCCAGGTGAAACGCCCGGCGGGCGGCGAGACGGCCGCCTCGAGCTGGCCCGAGAGCGACTTCGGCGCGGCGCCGGCGGTCTGCTGCCAGTCGAGGGGCAGGTAGCCCAGCCCGGCGAGGAGCTGCTGGAGGCGCAGCAGCGAACCCTCGGGGACGCTCCAGTGCAGGCTGCGCGTGAGCGTAGCGCCCGCCTGCCCCGCCAGGTGCACGCCGACCGGCAGGTCGACGGTGACGTCGCCACCGAGTCCGAACCCCAGGCCGCTCGGCTGAAAGGCCAGCGTGTGAGCGTCGAGCACGTGCCAGCGCCCGGTGGTGGCCGGCGTGAGTCGCGGCCGCGCGGCGCCGAAGACGGTGCTGACGGGTTCTGAGAACGTGAGGGTCAGGCGCGCGGCCGGCGCCAGCTTGGCCGCGGGCGCCGGCTCGACCAGCACCTGAGCGTACGGCCGGGCCGGGAACCAGCTCACCTTGACCGGGGCGGGCAGTCGTTCCCACGAACGCGCGGCGGCGGCCACGTCGATCGCGCCGGCACCCGACGCGCCGCTGGCGACCACGCCGATCGGCACGACCTTCTGCGGCGCGGCCAGCTGCCTGGCGGCCGACCTGCGCAGCGCCACCAGGGTGACGGGAGCGTCGAAGGCCACCGTCACCGGCGACCCTGTCTTGACCTGAAGCCAGCGGCCGAGCAGGTGGGCGGTGGGCGTGGCGACCGCGAACGTGCGCCGCTCGAGGTGGCCGACGAGCCAGCCCGCCCAGCCCGGCCGGCGCACGGTGACCTGGACGGTCAGCGGGCGACCGGCGGCCACCCGACGGAGCGGCCAGATCTGCCCGTGTGTGAGACGCAGCGGCACGGCGCCTTCGCCCGCCGAGCTCGCCTGCACGGCGACGACGCGGCCGGCGAAGCCGGGCAGGGTCACGCTCGCCAGGGCCTGGGCGGCGGGGCGTACGTGGACCTTGGGCCAGAAGACGATGGCCGCCCCGGCCAGGACACCGAGAACGACCACGACCACCACGGCGGTCACGACCAACACGCGCACTTTCGTCAAACCGGCCTCCGGCACGCCTGCGTCGAGCGGCGTGCGATCGTGGTGTTCACAAGGGCTCCGGCGCGCCGCGCCCGTAGCCCTTGCCGGGCGACGACCGGCGACGCTTGGCCCCCTCCGAGTCTCGGCCCCTTATGCGTTCGTCGGAAGGCTGACCACAAGGTCATTGTACCCTCGCGCGCAAGGCCGCCGCCGCTGCCGCCCTGCGGATCGCGCCCCGGCCCGGCGGCGCGAGCCGCGGTCGCGACGTCCGCCTAGACGCGCCGGGGATAGAGCTCCTTGAACATCACCAGATGCGTGCCCGGGCCCGGCAAGAACTCCACGGAGCTCATGAGAGACCAGATCATGAAGAGTCCCCTGCCGCCCTCGTCGGCGAGCCTCGGAGGCCGCGGCGGCAGGGCGACGCCGGGGCCGATGCCGCGGCCGGTGTCGACCACCTCGACGACGACGCTCACGCGGTCCGCTTTGACGCGCACCTCGACGTCGTCGCGGGCGCCGCTGTGCAGCAGGGCGTTGGCCACCGCCTCGTGCAGGGCGATCAGGACGTCTTCGATCATGCCCGACGCGACGCCGGCCGCCGCGAGATACGACCAGGCCTGCCAGCGCAGGCCTGCCAGGCTGCCGACGTCGATCGGCACGGCGAGGCACAGCTCGTCTCTGGTTGCTGCTTGCACCGGCACCCTCCAGCTCCGGACGTTTCCTCCGGCCCCGGCGTCGCCGCCCCGCGCTGCGCCGCTCTCGTCGTTCGAAGCAAACGAGGAAGCGGCGGAAAGCGAGACGACCACGACCGCCAGCCCACGGTCTGTCGCTTCCGCACATGCTTCCCCACTGCGCCGAGGAGCGAACCTCGGCAGGCGCCCTCCGGGTCGTTTGTGATCGCGGTCGGCCGGGCGAAGGCGAGGCGCCGCCCCACGGTCCTGCGAGCCGGAGCCGCTCTGACGGGCGCTCAGGCTGTCGGCAGGCGCACGGTGAAGAGCGCGCCGCCGCCCGGCGCGGCGCCGGCGCTCACCTCGCCGCCGTGAGCCGTGACGATCGCCTTGACGATGGCCAGGCCGAGGCCGGCGCCGCCGTGGGCGCGCGAGCGCGACGGATCGGCCCGGTAGAACCGCTCAAACACCTGAGCGGCCATGTCGGCGTCGAGCCCCGGCCCGTCGTCGGCCACCGCGATGATGGCGACCCCGTCGTCGCCGGACAGGCTGATCGTCGTCGTGGTGCCGGCCGGCGTATGGGTGCGCACGTTCACCAGCAGGTTGTCGAGCACCTGGCGCAGGCGGTCGCGGTCGCCCATGGTCTCGACCGGCAGGACGGCGTCGATGCGCACCGGCCACTCCGCGCCGACGGTGTGCGCCGTCTGCACGGCCTCGGCGGCGAGACCCACGAGCTCGACCGGCTCGCGGGTCAAGGGGCGGCCTTCGTCGAGTCTGGCGAGCAGCAACAGGTCTTCGACGAGTGCCTTCATGCGGCCGCTCTCGTTGCGGATGCCGCGCATGACGCGGCCGAGGTCGGCCTCTTTTCGGTCGGCGCCCCGTTCGAAGAGCTCGGCGTAGGCGGACACCGCGGCGAGCGGGGTGCGCAGCTCGTGCGAGGCGTCGGCGACGAAGTGGCGCATGCGCTCCTCAGAGGCGCGCAGCTCGCTCTCGGTGGCGTCGCGCTCGGCGAAGGCCGCCTGGATGCGCCCCAGCATCACGTTCAGGGCGCCCGCCAGCCTCCCGACCTCGGTGCGGTCGTTCTCGCCGGCGACGCGCTGGTCGGGCTCGCCGGCGGCGATCGCCTCGGCCGACCGTTCCATGGCCCGTAACGGCCGCAGCCCGACGCGCACGAGCCACCAGCCGAGCAGACCGGCGGCCAGCAGCGCGGCGGCCGTGACCGCGAGCTCGACGGCCAGCAGGCGGTGCAACGTGCCGACCGTGTCGCCGAGCGGCGCGGCGACGATCAGCTGCCGGCCGCCGGCGACCGTGGCGGCCCGCACCCGAAACTGCGGCCCGCCGGCCTGCGTGGAGCTCACCGTGAAGTACACGGCCGGCGTTCCGCTCGCTTTGCCGAGGCCGGCGATGTGGGCCGGCAGCTTCGGCGTGTAGCTTCGCCCGCCCGGCGCGATCGCCGCCTGCCCGACGCTGGGCACCACGGCGCCCGACGACGTGCGCTCCTGCACGAAGGTACCCGGCGCCAGCCTCGACAGGGCGCCGGCCGGAGCAGGTCCGAGGGGCGTCGAATCGCTCGCCCCGGCGGAGCCGCTCGCCCCGGTCGAACCGCTCGCCCCGGCGGAGCCGCTCGCCCCGATCGAGCCGCTTGCCCGCGTCGCCGCCGCCCCGGCCGTGGGACGCGACGTCGGGGTCGCGCCGGCCGGCAGCGCCGGACGGCCGCGCAGCATGGGCGCCACCGAGAAGTAGGTCGTGTCGAGGGTCTGGTCGACGCGCGTGAACAGGAACGAGCGCAGCAACGAGTAGGTCGTCACGTCGGCCGCGACGAGCGCCACGAGGGCGACGGCGCCGACGGCGAGCAGCAGACGGCCGCGCAGCGACAACGCTGTCGCCCTACGCCGTGGCGTCGCGCAAGATGTAGCCGACCCGGCGGATCGTGTGGATCAGCGGCGGGCCGTGCCGGTCGAGCTTCTTGCGCAGGTAGCCGACGTAGGTCTCGACCACGTTCGCGTTGCCTTGAAAGTCGTAGTGCCAGACGTGATCGAGGATCTGCATCTTCGAGACCACGTGGCGCGGGTTCAACAAGAAGAAGCGCAGCAGGCTGTACTCGGTGGCCGTGAGCGCGATCGGCACGCCGGCGCGGCGCACTTCGTGGATGCTCTCGTCCATCTCGAGATCGGCGAAGCGCAGCGGCTGGTCGCCGGCGGCCTCTCCGGCGGTCCGGCGCAAGATGGCGTGGACGCGCGCCACGAGCTCGGCCAGGGCGAACGGCTTGGTGACGTAGTCGTCGGCACCGACCGACAAGCCCGGCCAGCCTGTCCCTGATGGCGTCGCGGGCGGTCAGGAAGAGCACGGGAGCCTCGACGCCGCGCGCCCGCAGGCGCCGTGTCACCTCGAGGCCGTCGAAGTCGGGCAGCATGATGTCGAGGACGATCAGGTCGGGGGCGCGTTCCGTGCACCGAGTCGAGCGCGCCGCGGCCCGTGGTCGCCTCGGCGACGTCGAACCCTTCGTAGCGCAGCGACGTGGCCACGGCGTCGACGATCGACGGCTCGTCGTCGACGACGAGGATCCGCCTGGACTGACTGTTCGAGTTCACGTTGGACCACCTCCTCGCAGCCCAGCATGACACCGGCGCCTGAACGCCGGCAAGGAATCATCTGTGAGCTTGCTGTGAATCGTCTGGGGGGCCGGCCCGGACGAGTGGCCACGGGCCGCCTCACCGCGCCGGCCGGTGGCGTATGCTCCGTGTCACACGATCGTCAGGTACCGCGGGCCGCGCCGTCGCGCCCCCCGCTTGAAGGAGGCCACATGAACACCGTGAAGAAGTCGATGGGAGCCAAGACAATGCTCTACCCCACGCCCGTGCTGGTCGTGGGCAGCTACAGCGACGCCGGCAAGCCGAACGTCATGACCGCGGCCTGGGGCGGCATCGCCTGCTCCAAGCCGCCCTGCATCTGCGTCTCGCTGCGCGCCGCGACCGCCTCGCACGCCAACATCGTGGCGCGGCGCGCGTTCACCGTGAGCCTGCCCGGCCGCGCGCAGACCGCCGCCGCCGACTACTTCGGCCTCGCCTCCGGGCGCGACGTCGACAAGTTCGCCGCCACCCGCCTCACGCCGGTGGCGAGCGAGCTGGTCGACGCGCCGTATGTCGGCGAGTTCCCGCTCGTGCTCGAGTGCGCGCTCGTGCAGACCCACGAGCTCGGCCTGCACACCCAGTTCGTCGGCGAGGTCAAAGACGTGAAGGTCGACGAGAGCTGCCTCGACGCCGAGGGTCGCGTCGACGTGCGCCTGCTCGACCCCATCGCCCTGGCGATCGAGGCGGGCGGCTACTTCGCGCTCGGCGAGCTCATCGGGCCCGCGTTCTCGATGGGCAAGCAGTTCAAGTAGAGGGCGCTCCGTTCGGGCGGACAGTCCACGCAAGCGGCGCTCCGGCGACGGCGGGCAGCTCAAGTAAACAGCGCCACGGTTGTGAAAACGGCCGTCGTCGACTACCCTGTGAGCAAGGACCATGTGATCTGATTCACGGGAGCACCATCCGGTGGAAAAGAGGCTCGGTACCATCTCCATCATCGCGGCGCGTCACGACGCCCCGGTGACCGTCATCAATGAGCTCATCTCGGAGTTCGGCGATGAGATCATCGGACGGCTCGGAGTGCCGTACCCGGAGCGCGGCGTGAACGTCATCACGCTGATCACCGACACCTCAGTCGAGCGTCTGAGCGCGCTCACCGGCAAGCTCGGCAAGCTCCCCGGCGTTCAGGTCAGGTCCCTCATGGCCAAGACCCCCGCGCAAGGAGCCGCCCCCTATGTTGCTGCATCCCACGAGTGAAGGCCTGACCGACTTCATCCCGGCCGCGCAGATCGAAGAGCTGCTGCAACGCCCTCCGGCCGAAGCGCCCGAAGTCCGCGAGATCCTCGCCAAGTCGCTGTCGAAGCAACGCCTCGAGCTGCCCGAGATGGCGGCCCTGCTGTCGGTCACCGACCCGGCCCTGCAACAGGAGCTCTTCGACGCGGCTCGCCTGCTCAAGCGGACGGTCTACGGCAACCGCATCGTGCTCTTCGCGCCGCTCTACATAGGCAACAAGTGCACCAACTCGTGCGTGTACTGCGGCTTCCGCGCCGACAACCGCGACATCGTGCGCCGCACGCTGACCGACGACGAGCTGCGCGCCGAGGTGCTGGCCCTGATCCGCGCCGGCCACAAGCGCATCGTCATCGACTACGGCGAGCACCCCGACTACGACGCCGACGTGATCGCCCACGCTGTCGAGGTCATCTACAGCGTGCGCGAAGGCAACGGCGAGATCCGCCGCATCAACGTGAACTGCATGCCCTTAGACGTCGAGGGCTATCGCAAGATGAAGAAGGCGGGCATCGGCACCTACCAGATCTTCCAGGAGAGCTACCACCGCCCGACCTACGCCGCCATGCACCCGCACGGCAACAAGTCCGACTTTCTCTGGCGCCTCTACGGCCAGGACCGCGCCATGGAGGGCGGCTGCGACGACGTCGGTCTGGGGGCGCTCTTCGGCCTCTACGACTGGCGCTTCGAGGCGCTCGGCCTGCTCGCCCACGCCATCCACCTCGAGGACACCTTCGGCTGCGGCCCGCACACCTTCTCGTTCCCGCGCATCAAAGACGCCAGCAACCGGGCGCTCGACTCGGCCTATACCGTGAGCGACGACGACTTCGCCCGCCTGATCGCCATCCTGCGCCTCTCGGTGCCCTACACCGGCATGATCCTGACCGCCCGCGAGCCGGCCGCGCTGCGCCGCCGGCTGCTCGACTTCGGCTGCTCGCAGATCGACGGCGGCTCGCACATCGAGCTCGGCGGCTACAGCGAGGCCGCCGAGGAGCAGGACCTGAAGAAGGAGCAGTTCCGCCTGAGCGACAACCGGGCGCTCGACGAGATCGTCGGCGAGCTGCTCGAGATGGACGAGATCCCCTCGTGGTGCACCGCCTGCTACCGCAAGGGCCGCACCGGGGAACACTTCATGGAGTTCGCCATCCCGGGCTTCATCAAGCGCTTCTGCACGCCGAACGCGCTGCTCACGCTCAAGGAGTACATCACCGACTACGGCTCGCCCGACGTGCGGCGGCGGGGCTCCGAGCTGATCGCCGCCGAGCTCGCCAAGCTGCCCGACGACGACGCCAAGACCGAGCTGCTGGCGCGCCTCTCCGCCATCGACCAGGGGCAGCGCGACCTGGCCTTCTGAGTCTGGGCGGCTTTCGAGCCGCCGGGCTGGCGCCACGACGTCAGGTGTGATTGCATCGGCGTGCGCCTTCTCCCGAAGGCGCCACGCCGACCCGCGCCGACGGCGACCCGGGTGCGAGCGCCTGAGCGACGAAGAGAGCCATGACAGGTCAGACGCCATATCGCAGTGACAGGCCGCAGCTGCGGCGCAGGCAGCGCCGCCGGCGACGCATCGCGGTCGTCGTGCTGGCGCTGCTGGTCGTGCTGGTGGTGGGCGCGGCGGCCGGCGCGGCTTGGCTGCTGCACACAGGGCCCGAGGGCGGCCCCGTCTCGGTGACCATCCCGGCGGGCTCCAGCCTGAACGACGTGGCCGATATCCTCGCCGCCCGCGGCGTCGTGCCGCACGCGCTGGCCTTCGAGATCCGCGCCCGGCTCGACGGCCACGGCTCGCAGCTCAAGGCCGGCACCTACGAGCTGCGCGTCAACGAGCCCTACGGCGCCCTGGTCGCGGCGCTCATCGCCGGCGTGAAGCAGCGCACCTACAAGGTCACCATCCCCGAAGGCTTCACCATCGCCCAGACCGCCGCGCGCCTGAGCTCCGTCATCCCGCACTTCCGGGCCGCCCAGTACGTCGCGCTCACACGCCACTACCCGGGCAGCGTACCGGTGGCGGGCTACAAGCGCGGCACGACCCTGCAGGGCCTTCTCTTCCCCGCCACCTACGACGTGCTGCCCAACGTGACGCCGCGCCACTTCATCGAGCTGCAGCTCGCCGCCTTCCAGGCGAACCTCGCCCAGGTCGACCTCAAGCGAGCCGCCAAGGCGAACCTCACGCCCTACGACGTCGTCACGATCGCCTCCATGATCGAACGCGAGGCGCGCGCCCCCGGCGACCGGGCCAAGATCGCCGCGGTCATCTGGAACCGCCTCCGGCTGGGCATGAAGCTGCAGATCGACGCCACCGTGCTGTACGCCCTCGGCCGCCACAAGGACGCGCTCTCCTACGCCGACCTCAAGGTCGCTTCGCCCTACAACACCTACCTGCACTTCGGGCTGCCGCCCACGCCGATCGACAATCCGGGCCTGGCCACGCTCACCGCGGCGGCCCAGCCGGTCCACGCCGGCTACCTCTACTACGTGGGCCGCGCCGACGGCACCGGACCGCTCTACTTCTCCGACACCTACAGCCAGTTCCTCAAAGACGGCGCGCGCTCCAAGTAAGGCCGCACACCGGTTTCGCACCCATCGACGCGCCCGTTTCGCGCCCATCGACGCGCGCGTTTCGCGCCCATCGGCGCACCGGTTTCGCGCCTGTCGACGCGCCCGTTTCGCGCCCACGGCGCCGCTGCGCCGCTCCCCACGCCCCACAAGTGTTGTCAGGCCTGGCGGCGACCGCCGCGCAGGCTCGGGAATCGCCGCGACGCCTGTGCCGGGACCCGCCTCGAAGCTGCAGCCCGGCAGGTCTCCTGCCGATAGGAGTACTGCGGGACCCCGCCACGCTTTGCCCTACGCCGGGCTCGGAGGGGTGCATCAGGATCGCGAGACGTAAGGGGACGAAGGCATGACCATGCTGAACGGCAAGGCCGCCAAGAAGCTTCTGCCTGTCGTCTTGGTCGTGGCGTTCGCGCTCGTGTGCGCCGCGCAGGCGCTCGCCGCCACCCCCACGACCCAGGCCTTCGGCTGCCTCGGCAAGGTCACCGCCGTCGACCGGCAGGCGAACACCGTGACCGTTACGGTCACGCGCGCCTCGACCGCGCTGCAAGGGTCGCTCGGCCAGAGTCTCACGCTGACGCTCACCGGCGACAGCTCGCTCGTCGCCATCTGGCACGGCGTGAGCGTGCCGGTCAAGCTCGCCGGCGTGCCGGTCGGCGACCTCCTGTCGGCGAGGGGACACATCGACGCCACCGACCCTTCCGCGCTCGTCTATTGGGTGAGCAAGGCGGCGGTGTGGCAGCCCAACCTGCGCACGGGGTTCGTCTGTCGCGGCACGGTCTCGTCGGTCGACCTCCAGGCCGACACGCTGGCCGTGCGCGTGGCGTCTACGTCGTTCGGCCTGCCCGACTTCCGCGGTAAGACCGCGGTCATCGACGTGCCCGCCGGCGCCGAGCTCTACGTGATGCACGGTCGCCTTGCCGCCGCGACGACCATCGACCAGCTCACCGCCGGCGACGTCGTCTACGCGACCGGTTCCGTCGATCGCAGCGACGCAGCCGTGCCGGTGCTCACCGCCCGCCTGGTGCTTGCGACCCACGTGGCGCCCACCGATCAGCTGACGTGGTTCTCGTGCGTCGGCACGATCGGCGCCGTCGATGCCGGCGCCGGCGCCGTCACCGTGAACGTCGCGCGCGGCACGCTCGCCGTGAGCGACAAGGCAGGCGGCTCCCTCACGCTCAGCACGACCTCGCGCAGCGTCATCCGCGCCCTGGTCGCAGGTGTGGTCACGAGCGAGACTGTGGCCGACGTGTCGCCCGGTCAGTCCATCGTGGTGGTCGGAGCCGTCGACCGCGACACGCCCGGCGCCCCCCTGTACGACATCGGCCGGGCCTTCGTCTGGTAGCCGCTGCGTGCGCGGCCGCGGCGCGACTCCCGCAGTGGCCCCGGTAGTCCGAGGCTTCTCGGAGCGCGGCGAGGCCCCCATACTCGAACGCAGGCGACAGGCAGTACACCGGAGCCGCACCCACGACCGAGCGAGCGCGCCGGCTGCCGGCGTTCACCGCGAGCCCACAAGCGCGGATCCCACGTACAACCGACGACGGTCGAGGCGCCCATGACCGCAGACCGCGACACACTGTGTCTCTTGCCCGCGCGCGCAGCCCGCACGTTGCGCGCCCTTGGGTCTGCGACCGCGCGCCTCATGTCGTCGCCGGCGCGGCGCTGGTGCGTGGGCGCGGTGGCCGTCGCCGCGCTGGCCGCCCTGCTCGCGGCGCACGCCGACCTGGCGCTCATGAGCCGCTCGTTCCTGCAGGCAGACTGGCGCTGGCTGGCCGTCGCGCTCAGCCTGATGCTCGCTTCGCTCCTGCTCAGGAGCGTGGCCCTGAAGGTGATCGTCGACGCGCTGGGCGGCGTGCGTGCGCGCGTCGGCGACACGTTCTCGGCGACCAGCATCGGCCTGCTCGCCAACTCGATCATCCCCATCCGCGTGGGTACCGTGCTGAGCCCTTACGCGCTCTACGTGCTCCTGCGCCGGCGCGGCGCAGCCGTGCCGTTCACCACCACGCTGGGCATGGCGCTGACCGAGCGGCTCTTCGCCGTGGCGACCTTCGTCGTGCTGGCGCTCTCGTTCGTCTCGGCGCTCTCGGTGCCGCCCTGGGCCGTCGAGGTGCTGATCGCGAGCGCGGTGCTGGCCGCCACGTTCATCGTCGGCGGCATCGTGCTCGAGCGGCGTCGCCGCAGCCGCGACGCGCGTGGCGCCGGCCGCGAACGGGCGCCGGGCGCCGGGCAGGACGCCGGGCCGAGCGCAGGGCAGGGCGCCGGGCAGGACGCCGCAGCCGAGACGGAGCGCTGCGACGCCGGGACCACCGCGGCGCGAGCGGGCGCCCGCGGCTCCCGACGCGACCGGCTGCGCCGGCAATGGCCGGCGCTGCTCGACAGCCAGCGCATCATGGGCAAGCCGTGGTCGGCTCTGCTGGTCGCGACCGTGCAGGCGGTGGCCTGGCTGGTCCAGCTCGGCGCGGCCTGGGCCGCGCTCCAGGCGTTCCACCTGGGCGGCGCGGGCTTGCGCGGCGCGGCCCTGGTGCTGATCCTCACCAACCTCATCGGTCTGGTGCCGCTCACCCCCGGCAACGTCGGCACGTTCCAGGCGGCCGCCCTCGCGGCGCTCGCCGTCTCGGGTGTCGGCGCCGGCCCGGCGATGGCCTACGCCCTGGGCTTGCAGGCCATGCAGCTCGTGGTGGGCGCCGTCGCCGGGCTGGCCTCGCTCAGCCTGCAGGACCTCACGCTTGCCGACCTGCGCGGCAAGAGCCGCCAGGCCGCCGCGCTGCTCTACCACGGCGACCCGCCGGCGACCCCACAGCTCGAGGGCCCGCTGCGCCCTTGACGCGGCGCTCATCGTGAGACAGGCTTGCGCTCGAACAGCCCGGCGCTCACCATCATGGGGCAAGGACGTAAGCACCAGCTGAAGGGAAGGATCGCCATGCCGTTCACCGCCGCCTTCATCGCCCACGCCCCCGACGCCGACCCTGCGAGAGATCGTTCGCTCATCGAGACCGGCCTCTACCGGCTGTTCAGCGTCGTCGTGCGCGACACCGAGCAGGCCGTCGCCGTCTGTCGCGAGCTCGTAGCCGACGAAGGCCTGCAGTCGGTCCTGCTGTGCCCGGGAAACAGCCACGACGACGTCGCCCAGGTCGCGGCCGCGCTCGGTGACGGCGTGTCGGTCTCGGTGGCCCGCGGCGACGCCCGCGGCATGCGCGTCGCCGCCAAAGCCATGGAAGAAGCCGGCTGGTTCGCGCCGGCGCACGACTAGGCGCGCAACGAAGTCAGGTTCTGGCCCGGACGGTGCCTCAGCGCAGGACGTGGTCGGCCAGGTCGAGGACGCGCCGGGGCAGCGAGGCGAAGCCCTCGACGTGCACCAGGCGACCGCCGCCGGCCCGCGCCACGTCGGCGCCTATCGAGCGCTTCGGGGCGATCCAGACGCCCGAGCGGCTCATGCCGCCGCCTGAGCCGCCGGAGCGGCCGGCGCCGGGGCGGCCGGCGGGTGCGGCGGAGCTCCCAGTCGCCGCGGAGCTCCCGGTCGCCGCCCCGATCAGCCCGCGGTTCGCACCGGGGTCGGGCCGCGCGCCGTCGCGCGGCCCCTCGTGAGTCAGCAGCACGTGGAGCGCGCCGAACCGCGCCGCAGCGGCGCGCGGGTCGGCGCCCGCCGTGTAAAGCCCGTCGCTCACGAGCACGGCGCTGCGCCGGGGGTTGCGGCCGCGCTCGAGCTCGGCGTGCCCCAGCGCGAGGGCGGCGGCGACGTTCGTCGCGCCGCCGCACGGCACCGCCAGCATGCGCCGCACGAGCTCCGCCACCGCCACCTCTTCGTGCAGACGCGCCACTGCGCGAGCCTCGTCGGAGAAGAGCACCACGGCGAGGTCGCCGGCGCGCAGGTTGAGCGCCAGCACGGCGGCGGCCACCGCGGCCAGCGCCATCTTCTCGCCGGCCATGCTGAGCGAGGTGTCGATCATGAGCACGACCTGATGACGGCGTTCCTCGCGGCGCTGCACGATCAGGTCGCCGGGTTGCGCGAACGGCTTGCCGAGCACGTTGCCCAGGGTCGCCTCGATGTCGAGCTCGCCGTCGTAGGGCTCGCGCAGGGGCTCGCGGACCGTGCGCGTGGCGCCGCGCAGGGGGCCGACCAGCCGCGTAGCGCGCTGCAACACCGCGCTCGCCGCCAGGCGCTCGGCATAGAGACGCAAGCCCGGTTCGCCGATACCGGCGGCGCTGCGCGTAAGGTCGGCGGCCACGGTCCAGCCGTCGAGGTCGGCGGGGGCCACGCCGAGCCGCGCCGACAGCGCCGCGCGCTGCAGCGCGGCGTCGCCAGGAGCCGGCGCCTGCGGCGCCGGCTCCCGTGGGGCGCGAGCCGGCGGATCGGAGCGGCGCGCCCCGCCGGAGGCGCTCAGGCTTTTGGGGTCGCTCCCGGCTCGGCGTCGGGGTCTTCACCACGCGTGACGACCGCCGCAAAGAGCTCGTCGAGCGCCGTGGCGAAGTCGCCGTCGAGATCGTCTCGCAGCTCGACGCGCGTGGCCAGCGCCGCCTCGGCGGCGCAGCGCAGGGCCGTGTCGCCGGCAAAGCCCGGCGCCAGCGCGACGGTCGCTATCGCGGCGCGCACCGACGCCCCCTTGCGAAAGCGCGGATGGCTGCGCGTGGCTCGCGTGAGGCGCACCGCCGTGCGCACCAGCACTGGGTCGGCGCAGCCCGTCGCCGCGGCCACGATGGCCTCTTCGTCGGCGGCCGACTGGTAGGGCAGCGCGAGGTGCTCGAACCGGTCGCGCAAGGCTTCGGAGAGGTGACCGGTGGCCACGTACTCCACCGGGTTCTGGGTGGCGACCACCTGAAAGCCGTCGGCGGCGCGCACCTCGCCCACGTGGGGTACCTGCAGCAGGCGCTCGTCGAGCGCCGGCAGGAGCACGTTCTGCACCGACTCGGGCATGCGGTTGAGCTCGTTGATGAACAGCACGGAGCCGGTGCGCATGGCTTCGACGAGTGGCCCGGCAAAGAACGACTGCTCGCCGTAGCCGAGCTTCAGCACGAGCGGCGGGTCGAACCAGCCGGTGAGCTTGCTCTCGGAGTAGCGGTCGTCGCCGTCGACGCGCACCGTGGCGCGACCCAGATGAGAGCACACCGCCAGGGCGACCGTCGTCTTGCCCACGCCCACCGGTCCCTCGAGCAGCAGGTGGCGCCCGACGCGCAGCACGGCCAGGGCGGTGGCCAGCTCGCGCTCGCGGCCGATGATGCCGTGCTCGCGCTGGATCTTGGCGATCGGGGTCATGGGCGGCGCATCCTGGTACCGTCGATCCGACTGCGTCGTCGCCGCTCAGGCGTGCGTGACTTCGTGGCGCGCCTAGTACCGTCGATCCGACTGCGTCGTCGCCGCTCAGGCGTGCGTGACTTCGTGGCGCGCCTAGTCGACCAGGACGAGCGCGAAAAGGTGATAGGGGTCGTCGGCGCCGCGCACGACCTCGAGCGGCCAGCCGGCGTTGGCGGCGGTGGCGAAGATGTCGATGCCGCAGCCCGCCGGTCCCGGCCTGACGAGCGCGCGCACGTCGCACCGCTCGGGCCGTCCGCAGGGCTCGTCTAAGTCGCACGGCCGGCCACCGGCGATGGCGAAGGCCCGGTAGCGGCCGTCGAGGAACAGCTCGCGCTCGAGGTCGAGGGCGATACCGGCCAGGCGGCGGCTCCAGGTGAGCCATTCGCCGGCCTGGGCCGGCGCCACGTCGAGGCGCAGGAGCATGACGGTGCGATACTCGTCGAGCAGCACCCGCGTGCGGGCTGGCTCGGGCGAGTAGGGCGGGCAGGTAAGGCAGCGCCCGGTCGTACAGCCGCCGTACAGGCACTTCATGCGCACCCACTCAGCGGTGGCGACCGCCGCCCCCGCGAGCGCGGCGGCGTCGCTCGCACCCAGGCTGAGCGCTCGCGCACGCAGCGCGGTAGCGCCGGCAAGCGGCGGGCGCCCGGACTTCGCGGTGGTCTCCTTCGCCATGCGCCCTCCGATCCACGGCCCGCCTACCTGCAGCGTGGCCAATCGCACACTGTATACCACCGTCGCACACATTCGCACAAGGGCGCTGTCTTGTCATGGTAAGGCGGTCGCCGACCGATACCACACGAGTCACAGCCCGTACTACAGACGAGAGGGGAGATCGTGTCGGCAGACGCAAGTGGACGAACGCCGGGCGGACTGCCGCTCGAGCCGTTCACACACGACGAGCCGACCGCCCTGGCGCTGCTTGACCTCGACCACGGCCTCGCCGCCACGGTGCCGCCGGCCGGCGCCTCCGGCAAGCCCTGCCGAGATACTCTCCTCCTGGTGCGGCTTCACGGGCAGCCGCTCGACGTCGTCTACCTCGACCGCCCCTTCGAGGAGCTGCCTCGTACCGAGCTGTCCGAGCTGCTCTGGGCGCACCTGGCCGGCCCGTTGCGCGAGCACGCGGCGCGAGCCGGCGGCACGCCGCCGACAGGCTTCGCCGACATCGCGTGTTGTGGCGATGGCGACCCGGCCGTCAGGCCGACCCTCGGCGCGACTCCCGACACGGTCGCCGTCATAGTGCCGACCGGCGGACGGCCCGCCCAATTGCGCCGCTGCCTCGCCGCGCTTGCCGAGCAGTCCGGGCCGGCGTGCGAGATCGTGGTCGTCGATAACCAGCCCCGCTCCCAAGAGACCAAGCTCGTCGTCGAGGTCGCGGCGGCGCGCTCGCGGCACCAAATGCGGTACGTCGCCGAGCCGCGGCCGGGCAGCTCGGTGGCGCGCAACCGCGGCGTGGCGCAGGTCACAGCCGGCGTCGTGGCCTTCACCGACGACGACGTGGTGGTAGAGCGCGACTGGCTGCGCATGCTTGTGGCGCCGTTTGCTCGTGCCGAGGTCGGCGCCACGACCGGACTGGTGATGCCGCTCGAGCTCGCGACACCGGCCCAGAAGCGCTTCGAGTTGTACGGAGGCTTTGCCAAGGGCGTGCGGCGCAGCGAGTTCGACCTGCACGGCGACCGCGCCGACCACCGTCTGCTCTACCCCTTCTGGGGCGGCGTGTTCGGGTCGGGCAATTGCATGGCCATCCGACGCCAGGCGCTCGTTGCGGCCGGCGGCTTCGATCCGGCGCTCGGCGCCGGCAGCCGGGCCCTCGCCGGCGCCGACATCGACGCGCTGAGTGCGGTTGTCCTGCGCGGCGCGCGCCTGGTGTACGAGCCTCGCGCGCTCTGCTGGCACGAGCACCGCCGCGACGACGAGGCCCTGCGACGCCAGGTCTTCAATTACGGCGTGGGCTTCACCGCGATCCTCACCAAGGCGCTCCTGCACGACCGGCGCTTCGCCGGCGCGGCGGTGCGCTCGGTGCCGGTGGCCTGGAGCCTGCGCCGGGCGCGCGCGACGCAAGCTCGCGACCCTGCGACGACCATCCCGCCGGAGCTCGCGCGCCTGGAGCGTCGCGGCATGCTACGCGGCCCGGCCCGCTACCTCGACAGCGTGGCGTGGTCGCGCCGCCTCGGGCTGCAGCGCGTCATCGACGGCGGCTAGCGCCGGCAGCGCCCCTCCGACCTCGTCCCGGGCGCCGGTCACCGCGGCTTGGCGATCCAGCCGTATACAGTCCTGGTTACGCTCTCGGACTGCTTTTACCGAAGGTTGGCGCTCGAAACGCCGACAACGGTAGTGAGCCGTCGTGTTATTTGCCTAAGACGCGTACTTCGAAAGGCGGGTCCCCGTGGTCGTCGCCCGACAGTCTATCCTCACAACGACGCCTGCGTCGCCGCACAGGTCAAAGCCGTGACCCCCGATCGCACGGCGCTCGTCCGCACGAGGGCGCCCGAACAGCGCCTCGCGACCGCGCCGCTCCCCGCCGCGCCGCGCGTGAGCGTGGTCATTCCCGCTCGCAACGAGGCCCAGAACCTCGAGGCCCTGCTGCCCAGCCTGCCCACCGGTCTCTTCGAGGTCGTCCTTGTCGACGGCGCCTCCGATGACGAGACGATAAAGGTGGCCCGACGCCTTCGTCCCGACGTGCGCGTCGTGGCCCAGACCCGCACCGGTAAGGGCAACGCCCTGGCTTGCGGCTTCGCCGCGTGCCGCGGCGACGTCATCGTCATGCTCGACGCAGACGGCTCGGCCGACCCCGCCGAGATCGCGCGCTTCGTCGACGCCCTGGTCGCGGGCGCCGACTTCGCCAAAGGCAGCCGCGGCCTCGAAGGCGGTGGCAGCGACGATCTCACCCTGCTGCGCTCCGCGGGCAACCGCTTTCTCGGCTTCGTCGTCAACACCCTTTGCGGCAGCGGCTACACCGACCTCTGCTACGGCTACAACGCCTTCTGGGCGGCGAGCTGCCTGCCGGTTCTCGACCTCGACTGGGAGACTCCGCCCGTGCCCGGCGCCGAGCGCTGCCCGTGGGGCGACGGCTTCGAGATCGAAACGCTCATCCACCTGCGGGTCGCCGACGCCGGGCTCGCAGTGGTCGAGGTCCCGAGCCACGAGCTGTCGCGCGTGCACGGCGTGAGCAACCTGAACGCGCCGCGCGATGGGCTGCGCGTGCTGTGGACCATCCTGGTCGAGGTGCAGCGCGGCCGCCGCCTGCGCCGACGCAAACGCGCCGCGGCGCGCGACGCGGTGGCCGTCGAAAGCGGCTCCCGGCTCCCGGTCCCGCCTGCTGCCCGGGTGAGCGCGCGTTGAACTCGCCGTCCACCACGCTCTCCGCGAGCGTCGTGATCTGCGCCTACACCGAGGCGCGCTGGGCGCAGCTCGTAGGGGCCGTCGAGTCGGTGCTCGTCCAGACGCGGCCGGCCACCGGCATCGTCTTGGTCGTCGACCACGACCGCGCGCTCCTCGAGCGCGCCCGCGGCCGGTTCCCCCAGGTCTGCGTGGTCGCGAGCGCGGGCGCACCCGGCCTGTCCGGCGCGCGCAACACAGGGGTCCACGAGTCGGCCACCGACATCGTGGCCTTCCTCGACGACGACGCGAGCGCCGCTCCCGACTGGCTCCACGAGCTGCTCGTGCAGTTCGCTGCACCCGACGTGGCCGGCGTCGGCGGCGCGACCGCGCCGTGTTGGCCGACGGGCGCGCGACCGGTCTGGCTGCCCGAGGAGTTCGACTGGACGGTGGGCTGCAGCTACCGCGGACTGCCCGACCACGGCGCCGCCTTGCGCAACCCGATCGGCGCCAACATGGCCTTTCGGCGCGCCGACGTGCTTGCCGCCGGCGGCTTTCGCGAGGGCCTCGGACGCGTCGGCGCCGGCCCCGAAGGCGGCGAGGAGACCGAGCTCGCCATCCGCATCAGGCAGCGGCGCCCGGCAGCGCGGATCGTGCACACGACGCGCGCCCGGGTGACGCACATGGTCGCGCCCGGCCGCCTCAGCCGGCGCTACTTCCTGGCGCGCTGCTGGGCCGAAGGCCGGTCAAAGGCCACGATCGAAGCCCGCGTCGGCCGCGGGGCCGCCCTCGCCAGCGAGCGCCGCTACATCGTGCACACGCTGCCCGCCGGGATCGCGCGCGGACTGACCGACGCCTGCCGCGGGCAGGTCGCCGGCGGCCTCGGCCGGGCTGTCGCGATCGCGCTCGGCCTGGGCGTGACGGTCGGCGGCTACGTGACGGCGCGAGGCGGCCGCCAGGCCCACGCGAGCGTCGCCTGAGACCGTGTGGCCGCACCGACACCGCGCACCTGCGCCGGTCTCCCCGGCCGCGCACCGTACCTGGAGCGGTCTGGTCGACCTCGACGGTAACGGCCCTCCCAGCGGCCCGTTGCTCGCCACGAACGGCGCCCCCTTCGACGACGCCCGACTGCTCGTCCGGGAGCACGGCGAGCCACTCGGGTTTGTAACGCTGCCGCTCACCGAAGGCCGGCTCGACCACCGCCTCTTCCGGCGGTCGGTCACGCCCACCTGGACCGCCGCTCCGCCTGACAACGGCGCGTCGCCGCCGGCCGCCTCGCCTGAAAGCGGCGCTCACGATGTCGGCGTGCATTGGCCGGCTGCCACACGCAAGACGCCCGTCAGTGTCGTGGTGTGCACCAGGGAGCGCCCGGCGGCCCTGGCGCGCTGCCTCGAAGCCTTGCGCGTTGTCGACCACGACGCCCTTGAGATCGTCGTGGTCGACAACGCCCCCATATGCGACGCAACGACGCGTCTGGTAGCCGACCTGCAGCAAACGGACCAGCGGTTCCGCTACGTGCGCGAAGACCGGCCCGGGCTGTCGCGCGCCCGCAACCGCGGGGCGCGTGAAGCCACCGCCGAGCTGCTCGCCTTCACCGACGACGACGTGCGCGTCGACCGCCTCTGGGTGGCCGCCCTGGTCCGCGGCTTTCTGCGCCGGCCCGACGTGGGCTGCGTCACCGGCCTCGTGGCGAGCGCCTCCCTCGAGCTGCCCAGCGCGCAGTACTTCGACGCCCGGGTCTCGTGGTCGGCCAGCTGCCAGCACCGCCTCTTCGACGTTGCCCGCGGGCCGCACGACTCACGCCTGCACCCCTACGGGGCGGGCGCGTTCGGCACGGGCGCGACGATGGCGTTCCGGGCGGCCGCGTTGCGTGCGATCGGCGGCTTCGACGAGCGCCTGGGCGCCGGCTCGCCGGCGGGCGGCGGCGAAGACCTCGATGCGTTCGTACGGGTACTGCTCGCAGGCTACCGCCTGAGCTACGAGCCGGCCGCCCTGGCCTGGCACGAGCACCGCGTCGCCCAGGCCGACCTCGGCCGCCAGATGTACTCCTACGGCAAGGGCCTGTCGGCCTACTGGTTCAAGCACCTGGTCGCGCCCGGCTCGCGGCGCCGGGTGGCAGCTCGCCTGTTCGCCGCCGCCGCCCGCCTGGTCTTTCTGGCGCGCCGCTCGCGGACGGCCGCCGGCCAAGCCGCGGTGAGCCGTTACCTCCCCGCTTGCGAGCTCGGCGGCCTGGTCGTGGGACCGTACGCCTACCTGCGCGGCCGGAGCGCTGCCGGGGGCGTCGGCAGACCGTCATGAGCGCGTCCCGTCGGCAGAGGGCCAAGAAGCCCGCACGAGCGGCGAGGAACGCCTCGGTCGTCTTCACCTGCTCGCGCTGCGGCGAGCGCTTCGCTGACGGCCAGGAGCTCATGGCTCACACCGCCGGACACAACGGCTCGCGCGTCGACCTGCAGCGCCTGCGTCGCCGGCCCAACGAGCCTCCGGCGCACGCCCTCACCGCGGCCGAGCTGCGCTCGAGCGCGCGCATGCGAATCGGCCTTGCGGTGATGTTCGCGGCCTGCCTCGCTCTCCTGGCCTTCGGCCGCAGTGTCGAGTCGGCCCCTGCCGCGCTCGCTGGCGCACTGGGCGTCCTGTTCTTCGGCGTCGGCGCCGCACCGCTGCAGCTTGCCCGTGGGCCGAACCTCGCCGTGAGGCTCGGTGTGGCCGGGCTGACCGGGCTCTCCGTGATGACGTCGGGCGGCGCGATCATGGTCCTGGAGCCGTGGGGCGGCGCTTGGCATCCCCTTCTATGGGGCGCTCTCGTCGCGACGGTGGCCGCCGCGCTCAATGTCGTGGCCGTCCCGCGAGCTCTTGCCGATCTCGCCGCCGCACGCAGGGTGGCCCGCCGTGTGCGCTTCGCGTCCCCGCTGGGTGGCCTGCCGGGCCGGGGGACCCCCTCGGCGATCCTCACCGTCGCCGGCACCGCAGCGTGGGTCGGCGCAGCGCTCTGGGTCGGCCACCTCACCCCGGGGCTCGGTGGATTTCTCGTGCGCATCCCCCCGGTCTGGTATGCCGGCTTGGTCGCTTTGATCGGAGCCGCCGTCCTGGGGCGGGGCGGACGCGAGATCTACGCCGCACTCGCCGTCGTGTCGCTCTTGCTGGCGCTGACCGTCACCCCCGCCCTGGTCTATGCCATGCCCCGCTGTCAGTCGGCAGCCAAGCACGTTGAACTCGTGCAGCTCGTTCTGGCGCATCACCACCTGAGCACCGGCACCGGGATCTACGCCGCCTACTCGGCGTTCTTCGCCGGCGTCGCCTGGGTGTGTGCCGTCGCGCACGTCTCCGACCCGATCGGCCTGGCTACGTACTGGCCGGCGATCATCGGCCTCGTCGGCCTGGTCGAACTGCGGTTTCTCTTCGGGCGCCTGAACCGCTCGAGCTTTCGCTGTTGGGCCGCGATCACGATCGTCGTGCTCGTCAACGCGATCGGCGCCGACTATTTCTCGCCTCAGTCGGTCGGCCTCGTCATGGCGCTGGGCATCTACGGCCTCGCGGTGGCCGGCACAGAGCCGCTCGGCGTCGACCACCGGATGCGCGCCGCATTGCTTTGCTTCGCGGGCTGCGCCTTGGCGATCACCCACGAGCTCAGCCCCTTTGTCGCGGGCGGCGTGCTGGTCGCCCTCACGCTCTACGGGCGCACCCGGCCACGCTGGTCGGCGGCTGCAGTGCTCGTGCCGGCCGTTGCCTGGGCGCTGGTGGACTACCACGTCCTGTCGGGCTACATCTCGCTGCCCCATCTCTTGCACCTGTCGAACTTCACGCCGCCAAAGACGGTGGCCGCACCCGGACTCGGCCGCCAGGCCATCGTCGGCCTGAGCTCCTCTGCCCTCCTACTCGGACTCCTTGTGCTGATCGCGCTTGCGCTCGTCGGGTTCATGCGGCACCGCCGGGAGACTTGGGCCTGGGCGTTCATGGCGAGCGCCGGCGCCGGATTGTTCTGTGTCGCGATCAACCCCTACGGCAACGAAGGCATCTTTCGCGCCGCCCTGTTCGGGATTCCGTGGCTGGCCGTCGTCGCCGCACGGGCCATAGATCGTCCACCCGGCAGGCGTGTACTGGCAGGCTTCTGCGCCGTCACGCTGCTGCTGCTGGGCACATTCCTGGTTGCGAGCTTCAGCCTGGACGCCGCGAACGTCGTACGCCCGTCCGACCTGCAGTCGCTGCGGGCCTTCGAAAGCCAAGCCCCCGCGGACTCCTACCTCATGAACATCGGCTACGGCGACCTGCCGAGCAGCGTGCAGAGCCTGCCATCGACCAGGCACTTCATCGACCTCACGACACTGGGCCAGTCGCTGCCCGGCGTGGCTACACAGCTCTCCGGACCGCCGGTCGCCGCCGACCTCGTGGCGCTCACCGACTCCTACGAGCGTCTGGTCGGACCCACGAACAGCCGCACCGCCAGCGAGCTCTACGTGCGGTGGTCGCCGGCACAGTCGGAGTACGCCTACGAATACGGCCTGCAGTCACTCCGACAATCCGCAGCCTGGCGCTCTCTGCTTCTCGCCAGCCCCGATTGGGTCGTGGTCTATGCAAGCCACGGGACCGTGCTCTGCCGCCTGTCTCCACTCTTTGCGAGTCGCGAGGGCCAGTCCCCAGACCACGGTGTGCTCGACAGGGCGTCGCTACCGTCTTCGGCCGGTCGGCAACCGTGAGCTGCCGCCCCCAGGGCGCGAGCGACCGGCGGCAGACGACGCAGCACGACGGCCGGGCGGCGGCCCCAGGCGACCGGCCCTCCGCGGCCGCCGCGCCAGATGAGCCGCTGACGGGCGATCGCGACCTCGAGATCCAGACGGCCACGGCGCTGCGCGGCTTGTTCGGGCGTGACTCGATGTACGTCGCCTTGTGGGGGGTACAGATCGTCGTGGCCGCCCTGGGCACGCCGATCATCACGAGGATTCTGGGGCCTGCGCGCTTCGGCGTGGTCGTCTCGTCGATCGCCGTCATGCAGGTGCTCGTCGCCATCGGCGGCGCCGGACTGCAAACCGCGGTGCAGTGGCAGTTCGCCAAGCCGAACGGCGAGCACGACGCCCGCCGGCTCATCACGCTGGCGATGCTCGTCTCCGGCGTCGTGTTCCTGGTGGCCAACGCGACCGGTCCCTGGTGGTGCCCGCGCCTTGGGCTCGGCCCGTACGGCGGTGCGGTCCGATGCGCGGTCATCTGGGCCGCCCTCACGGCCGTCAGCAATGCCGCACTCGGCCTGATCCGCAGCCGCGACCAGCTCTCGGCGTTCGCGATCGTCAGCCTGCTACAGTCTGTGGTAGCCGAAGGCGTGAGCCTGCTTCTCGTGTTGACGGTGCGCCGCACCGCGACCGAGTTCCTGCTCGGCCAGGTCGCTGCGCAGGCGGCGACCGTGGCGCTCGCGCTCTGCATAGCCCGCCCCGCAGCCGTGCGGCGCCGCCACCTGCGCAAGGTCGGCGCCGGGCTGCGCTACTCTGCCGCCCTGGTGCCGGCCGCCCTTGCCGTCTTTGCCCTGCAAGCGGCCGACCGGCTGATCGTCCAGCACGACTTGGGCTCGGTGGCGGTAGCGCGCTACTCGATCGCCAACAACATCGGGGCGCTGCCCATCCTGTTGCTGGGCGTCCTGAACACCATCTGGCTGCCGCGCGTCTTCGCCGTCACCGGCGGCGCGCTGCGCAGGTCGATCCTCGCCCGGAGCCGTGACGCCCTGTACCGCTTCCTCATCCCGGTCGTCGTCGGGCTTGGCGTAGGGGCGCCCATCGCCCTCAGGATCTGGGCTCCTGCTGTGTACCGGCCCGCCGGCCTGCAACTGGTCGTGTCGCTCGTGGTGCTGGCATCGCTTCCGGTCGCCGGCATGCTCGCCTGCACGAGAGTGCTCCTCGTGGCGGGCGACACGCTTGCCGTCGGCGTCCTCACGCTGGTCGCCGGGGCGGTCAACATCGCCTTGAACATCGCCTTCGTGCCGCTACTGCGCATCGAGGGGTCGGCCCTCGCCTCGCTGGCCAGCTACGCTTTGCTGCACCTGCTGCTGGCGATCGCGGCCCGCCGTCACGAACGGCTGCCCCGTCCTCGACCGATGCTGGTGGCCAAGCTCGCCGCCGCGGGCTGCCTTGCCCTGGCCGCGAGCCGGCTGCCGACCACGCCTTCGATCCTCGCGCTGCGCCTGGCGGTCGCCGTGGCCTGCCTTGCGCTCGCGGCGGCCATGGTGCGCAAGATCGCCACGCCGCCCGGCGGCCCGGTTCGCATGGCTTCACGGGCAGACCCTGCACCGCGTCCCGCGTGATGGCGCCGCCACTCGCGATCATCCTCGCACACGAAGACCCCGCGAAGGTCAGACGTCTTATGGCCTCGCTGGACGGGCTCGAGATCCTGCTCCACTGCGACCGCAGGACGCCTGCGCGCGCGTTCACGGAGATGACACGCGACGCCGGCCGTGGCGTGCGCGCGCTACCGCGCATCGCCACAACGCTAGCGAGCTGGTCGCTGGTCGACGCCGAGTTGCGGGCATTGCGGGTGTGGCTCGAGACCAGCAGGGCCGAACATGCGATCGTGATGTCGGGCTCCTGTTACCCGCTTGTCTCAACGTCCGAGCTCAGCGACGAGCTCGAACCCTGGTCGGGTAAGACGCGCATGCGCCTGAACCCGTTCCCGTACGAGCGGTGGGGGCCAGACGGCGGCATGCGGCGCGTGCGAAGGCGCTTCGTGACCGTCCGCGGCCAGATCGTCAAGCTCGGCGGCGCCCCGCTGTGCACCTTCAAGCGCGAGCTCCTCAAGGACCTCCGGCTGTGCGCCTCGTCGCAGTGGAAGATCTATTGCCGCAGCCACGCCGCCGCGCTCCTGCGCGTGCTCGACGAGCACCCGGACCTGGCCCGGTTCTGGCGCACGACGTTCGTCCCCGACGAGTCCTGCGCGGCGTCCATCTTGAGCTCGCCCGAACTGGTCGGCGCGCTCAGCAACGACGTCTGTGACGACCTACCGTGGTACATCGACTGGACCCACCCAAGGGCCGCGCACCCTCGCTCGCTCGGGGCTGCCGACCTCGAGGCGCTGACCGTGGCCCGCAACGCGCCTCCGCGGCCCGTCGACGGCCCGCCCGGCGCCGACGGCTGTCCGAGCGACGGCTTTCGCAAGCTGTTCGTCCGCAAGGTCTCCTCGGCCGAAGCCGGCCTTCTCGACGCCATCGATCAGCGCCTGCGCGCCTAGGGTCTGCCCGCCGGCCTAAGCAACGGCGGCTGACGATCACTGGCCGGCGGCCGGCGGAGCGCCGCCGCCGCTGGGGCCGGAACCGCCGGTGAGGCTGTTCAGCAGACTGCGCGAGCTGCCCGAAGTGCTGCTCGCGGTCGTGCTCGTTGCCGCGCTCGCATACGTGCCGGTCATGACCACGTCGCCGGCCGTGAGGCCGCTTGTGATCTGCGTGTACGCCGACGTGGCCATGCCCGTGGAGACCCTGCGGTAGACCGGCTTGCCGCGCGTCATGACGCGCACGTACGAGGTGCCCGTAAGGGCGGTCGTGGGCACGATGAGCACGTTGTCACGTTTGGCGATCGTCACCACCAGCGTGCCCGACATGCCCGACTTGACCGCCGCCGGCACGCCGGCCAGGCGGAAGGTCACGTCGTAGGCGACCGTGGTCGTCGAGCTGGTCGAGCTCGATGAGGTGGGCTCGACGCCGATCGCAGCGATCGTGCCGACGAGCGACACGCTGCTCGTGCCGCTCACCGTGAGCTCGGCCTTCTGGCCCACCTCGAGCTCCGGGACGTCGGCCTGGCTGACCGAAGCCGTGGCCACGAGCGGCCGCGGGAACACGATCGTGGCCAGCGACGTGCCTGAGCCCACCGCGCTGCCCAGGCTGACGCTACACGCCGACAGCTCGCCGCCGGTGCGCACCCAGACGAAGCGCGCGGTGGTGACGGTGCCGGTCTGGCTCAGGCCTTTGGCCGCCTGCCAGGCCTCGAGCGCCGTCCTGGTGGTCGTGCCGAAGTCGCCGTTGACCGTGCCGCTGTAGTAGCCCGCCGACTTGAGGGCGCGCTGCAGCGCCGCGACGTTCGTGGCGTCTTTGCCGTCGGTCAGGCTCGAGGACAGGGTCTCGTACAGCGGCGACTCGCTCACGAACGAGTAGATCGGCTTGCCCGAGACGGTCAGCAGTCGCTCGAGGGTGCGCGGCGTCTCGCCGGCGGCAAGCGCCAGGCCGCTGACTACGCCGCGCGACGACGTGGTGGTCGAGCCGGCCGTCGTGCTCGACGAGGCGGCGGCGCTCGTGCCGCCCAAGCTGATGGTCGTCGAGGCGCGCGCGTTGCTCAGGGTGAAGTCGGCTTCGACGGTCTTGGCGATCGAGCCGGTGACCGCGGTCGCCGTGAGGTACCGCACACCCTGTGACCTGCCCGCCCGCGCGACGACCACCGCCGCGGTCGCCGCCACTACGACCACGATCACGATCGCCCCGATCCACCACCAACGACGCTTCGCTCGCTTCATGGGCCTGGTTCTCCTTCTGGTCGATCGACCGGCGGCGTCTGCGCGGCCAGAGAGGGGTACGAGACAGATCGTGCGGCGGTTGCGCGCCACGAACCCCAGCATGGTGCGCCGTCAGTTCTACGATGCGCGCCTGTGGCGCGCCCGGGACGACGCTGGGAATCTGCTGTGAGAATGCAAACGCTGCGGCGCAGCGGTGCGCCGACGCGGTCGCGGCCGCGGCTACTCGGAGAAGGCGAACCGGTTCTCGCGGAAGAGCGCGCACGCCTCGTCCCAGCCGAGCTCGGCGACCAGCGCGAAGGCAAGCTCGCCGACGCGGCGCTGGTGGTCGGCCGTGTAGGGGTCGCGCAGCTCGGTCATGGCGGCGAGCGCCGCAACCGCCGCCGCCAGCGAGCCGGCAGCCGCTCGGTAAGAGCGATCAGGAGGGGCTGGTCCCGACGCAAACTGAAATCCCTGCAGTCGGGTCCGGTGCCGACCCGGCCGTCGGCTACTTCGCCACGATGACCCGTGCGGGCCGCAGCAGCCTGCCGTGCAGCAGGTAGCCGGGCTCGAGCACGGCGACGATCGCGCCCTCGTCGAACTCGTCGGATTCTTGCGCGACGACCGCCTCGTGGATGTTGGGGTCGAACGGCAGCCCCGGTTCGGCGGGCACCTGGTCGAGGCCGTGGCTCTCGAGCACCGAGCGCAGCTGCCCGGAGACGATCTCCACACCCTTGATCAGTTGCCCCTCTTCGTGGCGCTCGGCCGACTCGAGGGCGCGCTGCATGTTGTCGAGCACCGGCAGCAGCGATTCGAGCACGCCCTCGCCGGCGCGCAAGACGAGCGCCTGGTTGTCGCGCTGCATGCGCTTGCGGTAGTTCTCGAACTCGGCCTTGAGACGCTGCAGGTGGTCGCAATGGCGATCACACTCCGCGACGGTCTCCGCAGGCCGCCCGGTACCAGCGGCGGCTGCGGTGGCGACGGCGCTGACCGACGGCTCCCCGGCCCGCGTCGCACCTTTCGCAGCCGTTTCTCTCGAGGCGTAGGCCGCGACTGCCTCTGCCAAGGCGTCGCGCAATTTGCCTCTCGCGGCCCAGGACTCTCGCGACCTTGTCGTGAGGTCGCTCTCAGCCCGGGGGTCGCCTTGGTGCTGCGAGATCTCGGTCGGAGTCGTCACGACGCCTGAGACTTCTGGGAGAAGCGCACGAAGACGGCGCGCGCCTTCTCGAAGTCGACACGAGACTCGTCGAAATCGCCCATAGCAGCGAGCACTTTGGCGCTGCCTACGCCGCAGCGAGCTACCTCGATCTCCTGACCGAAACGCCGATAGACCGCTTGCGCTTCCCTATAACCGGCCAGGGCCTCTTGCAAGCGGCCCAGGTTCCGCAACGCGTCGGCACAGCCCATAACGCATCGGGCCACCTCAAGCTCTTGGCCGCAACGCATCTGGATGGCGCGGGCCTCCTCAAAACAGGCCAGAGCCTCTTGAAAGCGCCCCAGGCCAGCGAAGACGTTGGCACGGTGTGCGCTGCAGCGCGCCACCTCGGTCTCCTGGCCGCGAAGCGCATAGACGGCTCGCGCCTCTTCAAAGCCGGTCAGGGCATCCTGAAAGCGTCCCAGCGTGCCCAGCACGAACGCGCGGTTCATGACACAACTCGCCACGCCGAGTTGGTCGCCGCATCGAGCAAGGACGGCCTGCGCCTCGTTGTAGCCGGCCAGGGCTTCTTCGAAGCGGCCCATGTTGGCAAGCAGATTGGCGCGATTAGCCGTGCAGCGAGCCACCTCGCCTTCTCGACCGGCGAAGACCAGCGCAGTCCGCGCTTTGTCGTAGCCGGCCAACGCTTCTGCGTAGCGGCCGGCGTTGGCAAGCACGACGGCGCGGTTCATGGTGCAGCAGGCAGCCTCGGCTTCCCTGCCGAGGCGCACGAGGACGGCCCGTGCCTCGTTGTAGCCAGCCAGAGCCGCCTTGAAGTCCCCCTGCCTGACCAATGCGTTGGCGCAACTTGCGGTGCAGCGCGCTGCCTCGATCTCCTGACCGAGGCGTACGTAGATGGTCTTGGCTTCTTCGTAGGAAGCGAGTGCGTCGTGGTGACGGCCAAGGGCCGACAGGCACTGCGCCTGCGTGCAGGCCGCGGCCGCCAGCTGTTGGTCTTCGCTCCGCCGAACGAGCTGGGACGTCACGAGCGGTTTTGCCCTGCCGAACTCTTGGAGTAGCCCATCGGCCCTGTCTCTTGCCCCTTCTCGAGGGGCACGAGCCCGCAAGCGGAGCGCCGAGACCCAGTGCCGGCGGCCAGGCGATTGCGGGCTCTGAGGCAAGCCCTCGCCCTCATCGTCGGCTGTGCGCGGCCCGCGGTCGTCGATCAATGTCATCGTCCTGCTCCTCACGGAAGACTGCCTGCTCTGTATATCGGTGCGCCACGACCGGCCTTGAATGAGCAGGCTTCCTCACTGTCCTGGGTATCGTCGCCCAATTCTGCCTGGGGTCGTCAACTTGGTCTGCGCGGCTGCCGATACTCCTTGCATGGCCGACTTCTATCAGAGGCTGGGCGTCTCCCCTAAGGCACCCCAAGACGAGATCCGCAGGGTCTATCGCCAACTCGCGAGGCAGTATCATCCCGACCGCAACCCGGGCGACAGGGCCGCCGAGGCGAAGTTCATCGAGATCAACGAGGCAAACGCGACGCTTTGCGACCCCGAGAAGCGCTCGCGGTACGACAAGCTGTTAGGCGCGAGAGACTTCAACGCGCGTGCTGGCAGGGCGTATCGGCCGGGGGAAAGCGCCGTTCAGGACTTCGACCCGCGCCTCTACCAGTGTGGCAGCCGCGTCTTTCAGATGGGCAACTTTGCCGACATCCTGTCGGACCTGGAGAGTGACACAAGACAGGACGGGCGCCGCGCCGGAGACTAGCTTACCTCGACCTCAACCCGGCGCAGATCGCAGAGCTCTGCACATACGCCAAAGAGCATTTCGCCGCCTGACAACCGTGCGCGATCGCCGACGAGACGAAGCTGCTCAGGAGACCGGCGTGACCTCGACCGGCGACGACAGGTCGAGGCCGCGCCAGGCGTCGTCGGCGAGACCCACGGCGGCGCCGCACTTGTAGTCGACCGACTGCCGCCCGGGGATCGAGCGGCAGACCGCGGCGACGCACTGCTCCATGAAGGCGAAGGCGGTGTCGGAGTCGGCGCGCTGACCGGCCAGCGAGGCTTCGACCTGGGGGTCGCGAAACGCGGTCTCGCCGACCGCGCCGAGCGCGACCCGGGCGGTCGTGAAGCGCGCCTCGGCGGCCTCGTAGCCGACCACCACGGCCAGGTTCAGCCGCGCGACCGACAGGGTCGAGCGCGAGCCGATCTTGACGAACGTCGCGCGAACGCCACCGTCGAGCGCCGCGAAGGCAAAGCCGGCGATGGCCTCGCCGAGGCCCAGCGTGGTCCGCCCGGCGCCGGCCAGCACCGCGGCGAGCGGCTCGCGCCGCGCCTGTCCGGCGGCGTCCCAGACCTCGACCTCGGCGTCCAGCGCGAGCAGCGCCGGGATGCTGTCGCCGCACGGCGAGGCGTTGGCAACGTTGCCGCCGACCGTCGCCAGGTTGCGGATCTGCGGTGAACCGACCGCCGCCGCCGCCAAGGCGAGGCAGCGGGCATGACGCGCCACGAGGGGGTCGGTCTGCAGGCGTGCGAACGTGGTCATCGCCCCGACGCGCACGAGACCGTCGTCGAGCGTCACGTGGTCGAGCTCGGCCATCGCCGAGAGGTCGACGATCAGGTCGGGCCGGGAGCGCTGCTGACTCATCGCCCGCACGAGATCGGTGCCGCCGGCCAGCAACCGGCTGTCGGGCGTCATCTCGCCCAGGGCGGCCGTGAGCTCGGAGCGGTCGCGCGGAGTCAGGAGCCTGGTGGCGATCATCACGCGTTGCCCCCTGGGGGCACGCCGGCGGCGCCTGGCCCGGCGACGTCATCGGCGGCGCTGGGCCCCGCGGGCGCGCCGGCGGCGCCTGGCCCGGCGGCCTCGTCACTCGTCGCGACCGTCTCGCCGCCGTCTTCAGGCCCCCACGCCCCACCGCCGCCGGCCAGCGCGCGGCCCGCGGCGGTCACGGCCGCGATGATGGCGCCGTAGCCGGTGCAGCGGCAGAGGTTGCCGGCCAGGGCCACGCGGATCTGCCGCTCAGTCGGCTGCGGGTGGGCCAGCAGGAGCGCCTTGGCCGACATGAGCATGCCCGGCGTGCAGAAGCCGCACTGCACGGCGCCGTGGTCGATGAACTGCTGCTGCAGCACGTCGAGCTCGCCGTCGCGGGCAAGGCCCTCGACCGTGAGCACGCGTTTGTCGCGCACCTGCGCGGCGATCACGAGACACGAATCGACCGCGCGATCGTCGATGAGCACGGTACAGGCGCCGCACTCGCCCTCGCCGCAGCCCTCCTTGGTGCCGGTCAGGCCGAGCTCGTCGCGCAAGACGTCGATGAGCCGCGCGGCCGGGTCGACGTCGAGCTCGCGCCGCACGCCGTTCACCTCGAACGACAGGCGCATCAGTCGCCCTGCCCCTGGGCGAGCGCGGCCACGATCTTCTCGGGGGTCACCGGCAGGTCGGTGAGCGAGGTGCCGAGCGCCTGGTTGATGGCGTTCACCACGGCGGCGGCCGTGGGCACGACCGCGATCTCGCCCACGCTCTTGGCGCCGAACGGACCCTCGTCGCCCTCGTGCTCGACGAGCAGCACGCGGACCTTGGGCATGTCGGGCGCGTTCACGATGTGATAGGTCTTGAAGCCGCCGGCGGGAGGCCGGCCGCGATCGTCGAGGCGCACCTCTTCGCAGAGGGCCGAGCCGATCCCCATCTGCACGGCGCCCGCGAACTGGCCCTCGACCATGAGGCGGTTGATGGCCTGCCCCACGTCGCCCACCGCCAGAAAGTCGGTGACCGTGGTGAGCCCGGTGGCGCAGTCCACGCTGACCTCGGCGAACTGCACCGAGTAGGCGCCCGGGTTGCTGGTCGCGCGGTGCGTGTGGTGCACGAAGGCGTCCTCGCTCAGGCGCGTCTTGGCGGCCATGACGACCGCCCCGTACGGCAGGTACTCGGCGGGACCGACGACCGCTTCGACGCGGCCGTCGTGGGCCCTGAGCTCGTGCACCGGCCGCTGCATGACGATGGCGGCCAGTTCGACGAGGCGCGTCTTCAGCGCGGCCGCCGTGCCGCGCGCCGCGGCGCCGCACACATAAGTCACCCGGCTGCCGAAACAGCCGAAGTCGTAGGGCGTCGTGTCGCTGTCGGCTTCGGTGATCGAGACCAGGTCGGGGCTCATCTCGAGCTCTTCGGCGACGATCAGCGCCATCGCCGTGCGCGAGCCGCAACCCACCTCGTGCAGGCTCGCGCTCAAGGCGACGCTGCCGTCTTCGTTCATCTTCAGGGCCATCGTGCTGAAGTCGGGAAAGTCGGTCGACAGGATGCCGTTCTTGTGGGCGCCGCAGGCCATGCCCACGCCGACGCGGCGCCGCTCGTCGCCGCGCGCGGTGCGCAGGCGCTCGCGCCAGCCGAAGGCCTCGACGCCGAGCTCGAGGCACGCGCGCACCCGCGCGTCGCCCAGCGACAAGCCGGTCAGGGCGTCGATGTCGTTGGGTCGCACCAGGTTCTGCAGGCGCAGGTCGACGGGATCGATGCCGAGCTCGCGGGCCACCTGGTCGAGGGCGATCTCCATGGCGGTCACGATCTCGGGCGCGCCGTAGCCACGGGCGCCGCCGCCGACCGGGGTCGTCGTGTAGGCCACCCGGGCGTGGTGACGGTAGTGCGGCATGCGGTAGAGGTGCGAGAGCTTGTGCGCCATCGCCCCGGTGTAGTCGGGCGAGCTCGTAGCGTAGGCTCCGGCGTCGAGGACGGTGTCGACGGCGACGTCTTCGAGGCGTCCGTCGCGCGTCGCGCGCAGCGAGACGCGCGACACGGTGGCCGGCCGCACCATGGTGCCCGCGATGCACTGCGCGCGGTCGAGCACGAGCTTGACCGGGCGCCTGGTGGCCATCGCCATGAAGGCGGTCACGGGCTCGAGAATGAACTCCTGCTTGCCACCGAACGATCCGCCCATGGGCACCTTGATCACGCGCACGCGGTTGTAGCTCAAGCCGAAGAGGTCGGCCACCACCGTGCGAGCCCCAAAGACGCTCTGCGTGGGGCTCCAGATCGTGAGCTTGCCCGACTCGTCGTAGTCGGCCAGGCAGAGGTGTGGTTCGATCGCGGCGTGGTGCAATCGGGGCGTGGCGACCGTGGTGGTCACCGTGACGGAGCCGGCCTCCCGCGCGACGGCCTCACCCACCGTCTGGTCGAACTCGTGCAGCAGGTTACCGGCGGGGTGGATGAGTGGCACGCCGTCGCGCAGTGCGGCCTCGGGCGTGAGGAGCTCGGGAAGCTCCTCGTAGTCGACGTCGACCAGCGCCGCGGCGTCGGCGGCGGTCTGCGGGTCGGTGGCCACGACCGCCGCCACGCGGTCGCCCACAAAGCGCGCCGTAGCGGTGAACAGGGTCTCGTCTTCGGGGCAGAGGGCCTGTCCGGGCAGGATACGGTAGCGGCTGTAGGGGGCGGTCGGGGCGTTCAGGTGCGAGAAGACGGCGATCACGCCGGGCAGCGCCAGAGCCCTGCTTGCGTCGACGGCGACGACGTTGGCGTGAGCCACGGGGCTGAGCACCAGCCTCGCGTGAAGCATGCCAGGCAGCTCCATGTCGCTGCCGTAAACGAGTCCGCCGGTCACTTTCAGCGCGGCGTCGGCGATCGGGTGGTCCCGGCCGACGACGCGCAACCCACTCTGTGTCACTACGTGCTACCTACCCTCGCTGGCTTGGCGACCCCACCGGGGCGGCGCTTCGGCCGCTACGGTGGCGCCCGCCCAAAGCCGGCGCTCCCCGCCTCATGGATTCCGCTGGTGGTCTTCTCCTATGATATGCGAGACGGGGCCGGAGCGTGACCTCTTTTTGCTGCACAGCGCCGTGATGGTCGGCCCGCAGCTCTGCTGGCGCCCGGTCGCGTCGCCGGCCCGATACGCCACGAGAGCGGCGTCGAGCGAGCAGTCGTGCGTGTCGCGCGGCCGGCCCTAGTGCAGGACGGCGCGCAGGTAGTACACCCAGAACGCGGGGACCTCGCGCAGCACGAGCCTGGTCGTCTGCGGAATGCGATGAGCCCGCGACGGCACGGTGATCACGTCGTAGCCCATGCGCTCGTAGGCGAGCTTGACCCGCGGCAAGTGAAAGAAGTCGGACACCACGGCCACCCTGCCGTCGCCCGCCGCGCGCAGCATGGGCACCGTGTCGCGCACCGTCGCCGCCGTGTTGAAGCCCCTGGGGTCGACCTCGATCGCCGCGGCTGGCACGCCAAAGCCGATCGCCAGCGAGCGCATCACCGCGGTCTCGTTGACGGGCTCTCCCGCACCCTGCGCCCCCGACATGAGCAGGCGCTGCGCGAGGCCGGCCTTGTACAGCTGCGCCGCCGTGCGCACGCGGTCGCGAAGCGACACCGACGCGTGCCCGTCGCGATGCACCTCGGCGCCGAAGACGACCGCCACCTGAGCGGGGCGGACGTAGTCGGTCTTGCCAAAGAAGACCTGCTGCGCGAGCGGAAAGATCAGGCCGCAGGCCACCAGCGCGCCGACCACGAAAAGCGCCGACGAGAGGGCGCGCCGACCCGAGCCAAACGGGCCGGTCGTAGCGGAGCGCGAAGCCGACGCGGAGCGGGCGGTCGGCGCGGAGCGGCCTGCCGACGCGGAGCAGGCGGTCGACGCAGAGCGGCCTGCCGACCAGGCGATCCAGAACAACGCCGCGGCCAGCACGAACGACAGCGGCAGCGGCATCCAGGGTCGGATCTGGCCGAGCTCCCAGGCGCGGTAGAAACCGACGCCGTTGCGTACCGCGACAAGGCCGAGGAGCGCGGCGACGACTGCGGTCGCCAGGCGGCGCGGCTCACCGGCCACCGGGCGCAGGCCCCACCACACGAGCAGGAGCCCGGCCAGCGCCAGCGCAGCGGCCGTGGCCATGGTCGGCAGGGGTCGCAGGTCGAGCCACCAGATGTTCTGGTCGAACCCCGGCGCGCGCAGCTCGCCGACGAGGTTGAGCCACGAGAAGAGTCCGAAGAACAGGGCGACGCCGCGGGCGAGGTCGCGCGGCCAGAGGCGCGACGCGCTCGCCGTCCGGGCCCGGGCGCTCGTGCGACCGGCGCTCGCCGAGCGGCGACGACCGGGCAGCGTGCGCTCCGTCGCACCCGTCGAGCGAGCCAAGGCCGTCACGTGGTGTGGGCTCGTGTCGTCACGTCGCGGGCACTATAGCACGCGTGCGAGCGCGGCGCGGGGCCGCCCGACCGGCGACGGGACTCCGTTGCCTGGCGGCGCGAGCCGGTGGGGCGGCCGCGACCCGGCGGAGCGGCCGCGACCCGGCGGAACGGCCGCGACCCGGCGGAACGCTAGCCGGTCCGGCGACCCGGTGCAGTATTCTGTGAAGCGATGGACTCCGCCGTCGACACCTGCACGCCGGCCTCGCGAGGCACCCTGTTCGCGCTCTCGTTCGGGCACGGCTCGGTCGATGTGTGCTCGGGCGCCCTGTTCGCGCTGCTGCCCGCCCTGGCAAAGCAGCACCACTACAGCCTTGCCGCCGTCGGTGTGTTCGCTCTTACCTTCAGTGTGGCCAACGCCGTCCTGCAACCACTGATCGGCGCCCAGGGCGACCGCCGCGAGGCCCACTGGCTGCTGCCCGTCGGCCTGCTCGTCGCCGGACTCGGTCTGGGGGTCGTCGGCTTCACGACGCGTTACCCCGTCACGCTCGCCGCCGTCGCGCTGTGCAGCGCCGGCATCGCCACCTACCATCCCGAGGGCGCCCGCTGGGCGCGGCGCGCCTGCGGCGCCCGGGTGACCGCCGACATGAGCGTGTTCTCGGTGGGCGGCGGCGTGGGCTACGCCGTCGGCCCGCTCATCGTGATCGCCGCGCTGGCGCTCTTCGGGCTGCACGGCACGCTCGTCATGGCGCTCATCCCGCTCAGCGCGGCGGCCGTCGTTCTGGTCGCGCTGCGCCGCTTCGGTCAGACGGCGGCCGCCACCAGAGCGCCCCACGCCCACGCCCTATCGCTGGCCTCGGAGTGGCGTCCGTTCGCCGTGCTCGTCGGCTTCTGCGCCGTCGGCAGCGGCGTGTCGACCGGCCTCATCACCTACCTGCCGCTGTCCGTGGCGCGCTCGACGAACCCCACCGCGGGCGCCGTCATGGTGAGCGTGATCTTCGCCGCCGCGGCGGGCGGCACGCTGCTGGGCGGCGCAGCCGCCCAGCGCTTCGGCCGCCGCATCGTGCTGCTCGTGCCGCAACTCGCCCTTGTGCCCGCCATCGCCGTGCTGCCCAGCCTGGGGTACGCCGCCACGATCCCCGTGGCCGTGCTGCTGGGCGTCGCCATGAACCTCACCATGAGCACCACGCTCGTGCTGGCCCAGGAGTACCTGCCGGCGCGCATGGGCCTGGCATCCGGCCTGACGATCGGTCTGTGCGGCGGCGCCGGCGGTTTGATCGTGGCCGCCCTGGGCCTGCTCGGCGACGCCCGCGGACTCAGCACCGTGTTCTACGTGCTCGCCGCGCTGCCGATCGCGGCCGCCGTCCTGGCCTGGCGCCTGCCGCGCCCCGTGGCGACCCCACCGGGGACCCTCTGGAGGCTGCCGCCGAAGCGTGACCCCTCGACCGTCTCGCCGCATTCTTGAGCGCCGGCCGACTGGAACATCTGTCTAGGCGGCGTCCGAGCGCGCCCCGTTGGGGCAGCCTGATAGAGCTGGGCGAGAGGGGCGACGTCATCTGCCCGCAGGCCTTCCCAGGCGCTCGACAGGCACGAAGACCAGGGCACTCCGGCCCGACCGGGACGCCCAGACAAGGAGGGGCGCATGAGATTCCCGGCCGGCTACCGTGCGACGTCGGCGAGGTTCGCGCTGGTCGCCGCCAAGAAGTGGGGCTAGGCTAGCGGCGCGCGGACCATGGGACCGACGACCCGCCTGCCCCGCCGCCGCGGATCTTTCAGGCCCTGACGCGCTCCCGCGGGCGCAGCACGCGAGAGACCACGGCGCCGGCGGCGCCGCCTATCGCGGCGCCCGCCACCACGTCTGAGGGGTAGTGCACCGCGGTGTGCACGCGTGAGTAGGCGACCAGGGTCGCCAGCACGTTCAACGGCAGGGCGAGCAGGGGGACCTGCGTGCCCGTGCCCACGGCAAAGGCAAAGGCCGAGGCGGCATGCCCCGAGGGAAACGATGTCGATGACGGCATCGGCACGCCCCGTCCGCCGGCCGCCGCGGCGCCCTGCGGACGCGGCCGGTCGGCGCCGTACTTGAGCGCCAGATTGACCGTCGCCGAAGCGACGCCCACCGACACGAGGCCGGCAGCGGCCGCGCGGCGGCCACGGCGGCCGCCCGCGCCGGCCACGAGAAGCGCCGTGCCGAACCACAGCTTCGAGTTGTCGGCGACCCGTGTGAGCCCGCGCAGCGGCGCGTCGAGGGCAGGCGTCGGCGTGGCGGCGATCGCCGTCGTGACCGCGCGGTCGAGCGCGTCGACGTCGGCCGCCAGGCGCCCGGTCCATGCTCGTAGCGCCGCTCCAGCGCTTGCCTGTCGGTCGGGGGTGGGCACAGTACCGTCACTGTAGCAGACGGCCCACGAGGAGCGCCGTCTCAGCGCGGGCGGTGATCCGCCCGCCGGTCAGCCCCGCTCGGCGAGGAAGCGCGCCACGGTGTCGCCCGGCATGGGCTCGGCCAGGTGATAGCCCTGGCCGAACTCGCAGCCCAGGCCGCGCACCCAGTCGAGCTCCTCGACGTCTTCGATGCCCTCGGCCACGGTCTGCAGGTTGAGGGCATGGCCCAGGCTGATGATCGCGCCAGCCAGGGTGGAGCCGTCGCTGCCTTCGCGATGCGCGGCCACAAAGGAACGGTCGACTTTCAGCATGTCGACACGGAAGCGCTGCAGATAGCTGAGCGACGAGTAGCCGGTGCCGAAATCGTCGAGCGCGAGGCGCACCCCCAAGGCGCGCAGCGCTTCGAGCCTGCGGCTGGTGGCCGCCATGTCCTGAATGAGCGTCGTCTCGGTGATCTCGAGAATGAGGTAGCGGGGATCGACCCCGGCGTCGGCCAGCGCCGCCTTCAGCATCTCGATCAGGCTCGGGTCGGCGAGCTGGCGGGCCGAAAGGTTGACGCTGACGGCCACCGATGCGGCGCCGCCCGCCTTGTGCCAGATGCCGAGCTGGCGGCAGGCGTCGGCGCACGTGAAGTGGCCGATGGGCACGATCAGGCCGGTCTCTTCGGCGAGCGGCAGGAAGGCTTCGGGCAGCAGCAGGCCCCGGGAAGGGTGCGGCCAGCGCAGCAGGGCCTCGACGGTGTCGACGGCGCCCGTGCGAAGGTCGACGATGGGCTGGTAGAACATCTGCAGCTCGCCCGCCTCGACGGCGCGGCCAAGCTCCTTTTCGAGCTCGAGCCGCTCGAGGACCGCGCCGTGCATGGAGGGGTCGAAGTGCGCGTAGCGCCCCTTGCCGGCCCGTTTGGCGGCGTACATGGCGATGTCGGCGTTGCGCATGAGCTCCTCGGCGCCGACCCGGCCGCTGTCGCTCACGGCGATGCCGATGCTGGCTCCGATGACGACCTGCGAGTCGGGCAGCGCGATCGGCGCCGCCAGCTCGGCGACGATGCGAGAGGCGACCTCGGCGGCCTCGGGCTCGCCGCTCAGGTCTTCGAGCAGCACCGCGAACTCGTCGCCGCCCAGCCGGGCGACCGTGTCGACCCCACGCACGCATTCCTCGAGGCGCCCGGCGACCGTGGCCAGCACCTGGTCGCCGGCGGTATGGCCGCGACTGTCGTTGACGGGCTTGAAGTTGTCGAGGTCGATGAACAGCAGCCCGAGCGACGCCTGGCGGCGCTTGCCGCGCGCCAGGGCGTGGCTCAGGCGGTCGCGCAGCAGCGCCAGGTTGCCCAGGCCGGTCAGGGCGTCGTGGTAGGCCTGGTGCGACAGCTGCTCTTCGAGCGCCTTGCGCTCGGTCACGTCGCGGCTGGTGAGCACCAGACCGCGTACCTGCGGGTGGTCGACCAGGTTCGCGCCTACCGTCTCGATCTGCCGGTAGGAACGGTCGCGCCGGCGCAGGCGCCAGTGGCAGGCCGCTGTCGTGGCGACGCCGTTGTCGCAGTCGGCCAGGAATCGTGCGACCTGGGCGGCGTCGTCTCTGTGCACCAGCTCGCCGAACGAGGTGCCCACGAGCTCGTCGCCGGTGTACCCCAGGATGCCTTCGACCGAGGGGCTGCAGTACTCGATGGTGGCGTCGGGCCGCACTACGGTGATGAGGTCGGAGGAGTTCTGCACGAGGGCGCGAAAGCGCTCCTCGGCCTCGCGCTCCTGAAGAGCCGCCTGAGCCGAGCGCCAGCGCTCCGACACCCAGCCCACGCTTTCGCCGACCAGCAGACAGGCGATGCCGACATACAGGGTCGACACGAGAGCGACCGACGTCGCCTGGCCGAGGTACGGCAGGGGCAGGAGGTAGGCGGCCACGAAGAGGGGCAGCATCACGAGCGACGTGCCCCGCGGGTGGCAGATGCCCAGCCAGCCGAAGGTCACGAGGAAGAAGGCGGCGTACGACCAGGGGTCCTGGCCACCCGAGGCGTTGCTGAGCGCGATGCCGCAAAAGGCGAAGGGCGCGAGCCAGAGGCTCGCGCGCGCCGGCCAGCGGTTCCAGGGCAGATACCAGGCGATCATGCCGGCGACGATGGCGCCGACGCCGATCGTCACCTCGAAAACGTCGTTGACCCCCGGCACGGGCTGCAGGGCGGCCACCAAGTTGACGATCCCACAGATGGCGAACAGCAGGGCGGCCGAACGGCCCACGAGGCGGCTGGAAAGGCCGAGGGAGCGGTCCTGGGCGCCACCCGGCGAGGCCGAGCCCGCGCGTTCTGCCGCGTAGTCTGACATCAGGTTCGAGCCTCTCCCTCCCGCGGGGCGGCGCGGTACCGGTCCCACGGCCCGCCGACGCCCGGCTTGTATCGACACGCAGCGGCGTCGACTTGATGCCGGCCGGAGCGCACGGCGCAGTCGCGGACGGCGCCGGCCACCGAGTGCCGGCCGACCGCACCGCATTCGTCAGAGAGCGGCGTTTGCCTGCTCCAGGCGCGTCGCCGGCAACGGGCGTCGCTCGACCAGGTCGGCGAGCCACTCGCCGATCAGCGGCGTGAACTTGGCCGCGTGTCCCGAGCAGGCCGAGCACACCACGAGGTCGCCGTAGCGCGCGAGCAGGAAGTCCTGACTGGGAGTCCAGGTGTACAGGCAGTCGCGCTCCGCGACCGGCTCCGGGTCGAGTCCGGGCCAGAAGCGGCGCACGTAGTCGCTCATGCGGCGCCGCGTGGCCGGGTCGATCAGGCTATCGCGCCCCGCGGCGCTGGTCGTGCGGCCAGCGGCGTGCTCGCCCAGCTTCATGGTCCCGGGCCGGCCGCCGTCGCGCCCGCCGGGCAGCCCGTAGACCTGCCGCGCGGCGTCGTGCAGGACGGTCGGCCACGGAGAGTCGTCGCGCGCCTCGCGTCGCGCGTAGTAGAAGACGGGCTGTTGGGTGACGGTGAGCGGCGGCAGCGCGACGACCTGAGCCAGCAAGGCGGGCGTCCAGGGGCCGGCGGCGACCACCACGGTGCGCGCCTGCACCGTGCGCCCCGCCAGCCTGACGACGGCGCCGGCGGCGCGCGCGGCGACCGAGTCGACCGGCGCCTCGCGCAGCAGGCGCGCGCCGCTGCTCGTCGCCAGGCGCGACGTCTCGGCCATCACCAGCTCGGGGTCGATGACGCCGGCCTGGGGGTGATAGAGGACCATCCCCTCGAACCGCAGGTGCGGCCAGCGCGCGGCCGCCTCGGCCGCCGTGAGCAACGTGCCGGCCACGCCGCCGGCCTGGAGCGCGTCGGCGAGGCGCCGCACGTCGCGGTCGCGGTCGCGGCCGTGGTCGAGCCCGCCGGTCGTGACCAGCAGAGTCGTGCCCGTGGCGCGCTCGAGCTCGCGCCAGAGCTCGAGGGCCTGCCCCGTCATGGCCACGTACTCGGGCTCGGGGTAGGCGCGCCGGAAGATGCGCGAGCTGCCGTGCGAGCTGCCGAACCGGTGCCCCGCGGCGTGCGCGTCGAAGGCCACGACCTCGTGGCCGCGGCGCGCCAGGGCCCAGGCGGCGGCGGTCCCCATGAGGCCCAGACCGACGACGGCCACCTCGACCCGGTCAGGCACCTGCGCGAGCTCTTCTGCGGTCATGCGACCTGTCTGCCCCGCAGGAGCGGCGCCGCAAACGGGGGCCGGCGCCCGGCGCGACGCCGCAGCTTCGGCCGTTCTCAGTCGGTCGCCTCGAGCAGCGCCTTGAAGGCGGCAAGGTCGGTGTCGACGCGGCGATTCATCCAGTGGCGCACGGTGTCGGCCTTGCCCTCCCAGGCCGCCGGGTCGTACTCGAGCTGGTAGGTCACCTTCGTCATGTCGGCGGCGAGCTTCTCAAAGCGGACCTCGCCGGTCTCGCGGCCGTCGACGGCGCGCCAGGTGACCTTCTCGTCGGGCACATGGTGGACGACGTCGGCGTCCCACTCGAAGGTGTCGTCTTCGATCACCGCCACCCAGTGCAGCCGGTCGTCCTGGACCAGCGTCACCGTCTCGACGGTCTCCATGAACTTCGGAAAGTCCTCGAAAGCGCTCCAGACGTCGTACACCGTGCGAATGTCGGCCGCGATCTCGGTCGTTTTGTCGATGAACGCCATGGCTGTGCCTTTCGTCCGCTTTTCAGGGTGCGCCCCGGAGGTACCCCGTCGCTCGTCCGGCGAATCTGCTGGCGCCCGGTCGCACCCCGGCTTGCCGGCGCGCTACACTGGCCGGGAACAGACCATTTGAGGCAAGTCCTAGGCCGCCCCACGGCCACCCTACCTCGCACCTGTCGGCACTGCGACGATCGAGGAGGGCTCGTTCTTGGATCCCCTGACAATCTACGCCGCGGCGCGCAACGCCGGACTGCGACCGGCGTTGCTCGAGTCTCTCGGTCCGCCGACTGCCTTCTCGCGGCGCGCCCTGCTGGCCGTGGCCCCGCGCCGCCGGCTCGAGGTCTGGGACGGATCGCTCTACGAAGACGGCGCCGCGATCGGCGCGGCCGACGACCTGCTCGCCGAGCTCGAGACGGGCCTCAGCCCCGGGCGCGACTTTCCCGTCTGGGTCGGCTTCTTCAGCTACGAGTTCGCCGCGCGTCTGGGGTTGCCGACGGGCGCCGCCCTTCCCGGCCTGCCCGAGGCGGCCTTCTGCCTCTACGACGACGGCTGGCTGTGGCGCGACGGCCGCCTGGTCGGCGAGCCGCCGGCGCGCGACCCGCGCCTCGAGGGCGCCGCGGCCCCGCGCGCCGCGCTACCCCACATCGCCACGCGCAGCGACTACGCGCGCGACGACTACATCGCCGGCGTGCGGGCCGTTCAGGAGCGTATCAGGGCGGGTTGGGTCTACCAGGTCAACCTCTCGCACCGCTTCAGCTTCGCCGCCGACGACCTCGACCCGCTGGCCTACTACGCCCGCCTGCGCGCGACCAATCCAAGTCCCTTCATGGGCATCGTCGAAGGTCGCGACTGGGCGGTCGTGTCGGGCAGCCCCGAGCGCCTGTTCGCGCGCGACGGCGAGACGGTCAGCACGCGGCCCATCGCCGGCACGCGGCCGCGGGGCGCCACGGCCACGGCCGACGCCGCCCTCGAGGCCGAGCTGCGCGGCTCGCCCAAGGAGCTGGCCGAGCACGTCATGCTCGTCGACCTGTTGCGCAACGACCTCGCACGGGTCTGCGCCCCCGGCAGCATCGAGGTCGGCGAAGCGTTCACCGTGGAGCGCTACAGCCACGTCATGCACCTGGTGAGCGAGGTGCACGGCCGCTCCAGCGCCGCGCTCGGCGCGCTGGTGCGAGCGATCTTCCCCGGCGGCACCATCACCGGCGCCCCCAAAGAGAGTGTGATGAGCGAGATCGCCCGCCTCGAACCGGCGCCTCGCGGCGCCTACACCGGGTCGCTGGGCTACGTCTCCGGGCGTCGCTGCGACTTCAACATCCTCATCCGCAGCCTCACCCTCGCCGAGGGCCGCGGCCACATCTCGGCCGGCGGCGGCACGGTGATCGAGAGCGATCCGGCAAGCGAATACGACGAGACCCGCCACAAGGCGGCGGCGCTGCTGCGCGTGCTGGACGGCGGACGCTCCGGCTACGAGCCGGCGCCGCCGACCCTCGACCACGCCTGGCGGCCCCCGCGGCCGCGCGACGTGCCCGGGGGCCGCGTGCTGTTCGTCGAGTGTCACGACTCGTTCAGCCACAACATCGTCGACTACCTGCGTACGCTGGGCGCGCAGGTAACGGTCGTCGACCACCGCGTCGCACCGGCCGACGAGCTCCTGGCTCGCGCCTCGCACGTGGTGCTGGGGCCCGGCCCGGGCGACCCGGCCGGCTCGGGCCGGCTGCTCGACTGGGTCGCCGCCGCTCTGCGCCGCCGGCAGCCGCTGCTGGGCGTCTGTCTGGGCCACCAGGCGCTGGGCGTGGCGCTGGGGGCGCGCCTGGAACGCACTCCGCGGCCGGTGCACGGTGAGGCCCACACGGTGCGTCACCACGGCGACGGCCTGTTTGCCGGCCTGCCCGACCCGGCGCTGTTCACGCGCTACCACTCCCTGCACCTGCGCGACCTGCCGACCGACCTGCGCCTCACCGCCTGGACCGACGACGGCCTCGTGATGGCCGTCGCCCACCGCGCGCTGCCCGCTTACGGCGTGCAGTTCCACCCCGAGAGCATGCTGAGCGCCGGCGGCCTCGACCTGCTGGCCAACTTCCTGCGCGGCTGACCGCACCTCTCCGAGACCTTCACAGCAAGCTCACCACAGACTCACCGCCAGGCTTCAAGGGCGGCGTGCACAGTGGGGGTCGCACCATCTGTGAAACGAGTCTGGGAGGCACACGTGTTCTTGACCTACCTGTTCCGCGAGCTGCGCCGGCGACACCGGCAGGCCGCCCTCACGGCGCTCGGCCTGGCGCTCGGCATCTGCCTGGTCGTGACCGTCTCGGCGACCGCCGGCGGTGTACGCAACGCGCAGAGCCAGGTGCTCCACTCCCTCTACGGCGTGGGCACCGACATCAGCGTCACCAGGACGGCGACGCAGGGCTCAGGCGGTCCCCAACAGATCGCCATGAACCCCGGCAGCAAACAGAAGCAGGGCCAGAGCTTCTCGCGCGCCGCCGTGACCACGACGAACGGGCTGGCCCTGGTCTCCGAGACGAAGGTCGCCTCGATCAGCTCCCTGAAGGGCGTGAGCTCGGCGGTCGGCGGGCTGACGCTGTCGTCGATGCAGGTGAGCGGCAAGTTCGCCAAGGCGACCGGCACGGGTTCGGCGTCGGGCGGCGCCCCGGCGCAGCCCTCGGCGTCGGGCACGAGCTCGGCGAAGGCCAGCCAGGCGCCCATCAAGATCAGCAGCCTGACGATCGCCGGCATCGACGTCTCGAACCAGAGCGTCGGGCGGCTGAGCTCGGCGACGATCACCGGCGGCCGCCGCTTCGCGGCCGGCGAGACCGACGCCAAGGTCGCCATAGTCGACGCGGGGTACGCCAGGCAGCACAGCCTCGTCGTGGGCGGCACCGTGAAGCTCGGCAGCAGCTCGTTCAAGGTGATCGGCATCAGCAAGTCGACGACCGCGTCGATCGACATCTACGTGCCCCTCCAGCAGGCCCAGACGCTCGCCGGCGAACAGGGCAAGGTCAACGAGATCTACGTCAAGGCGACCAGCGCCACGCAGATCGCCACCGTCAAGAGCGAGATCAAACAGACCGTCTCGGGCGCCACCGTGACCACCGCCCAGGACCTGGCAAAGCAGGTCAGCGGCTCGCTCAGCAGCGCCTCAAAGCTCGCCGGCGAGCTTGGCACGTGGCTCGCCGCAGCGGCCATGGTCGCCGCGGTCGCCGTGGCCAGCCTGCTCACGCTGTCGGCCGTCGGCCGCCGCGTGCGCGAGTTCGGCACGCTCAAGGCCCTGGGCTGGCGCAGCCGGCGGGTCGTCGCCCAGGTCCTCGGCGAGGCGACCGTCATGGGTATCGCCGGCGGCGTCGCCGGCGTCGCGCTGGCGCTCGTCGCCACGAAGGTCATCGGCGTGCTGTCGCCGAGCCTGCAGGCCACGATGGCAAACAGCGCGGGCAGCGTGCGGCAAGGCCCCGGCGCGGCGGTCTCCGCTGTAGCGAACACGGTGACCGTCTACCTGCACGCGGCCATCACGCCGCAACTCGTGGGCAGCGCCGTGGCGCTCGCCATGGCCGGCGCCCTCGTAGCCGGAACCTTGGGCGGCTGGCGGGCCGCGCGCCTGAGCCCCGCCGACGCCCTGCGCCGGGTCGACTGACGACCGTTACCGAAAAGGAGTTCCTCATGCTCTACGAACTGCAGAACGTGCAAAAGCGCTACCAGCGCGCCAAACAGCGAGTGGCCGCTCTGAAGGGCGTGGACCTCTCGATCGCCGAGGGCGAGTTCCTGGCCATCCAGGGCTCGACCGGATCGGGCAAGACGACGCTCCTGCAGATGCTCGGAGCGCTCGACCGGCCCACTGCCGGCGCGGTGCGCTTCGAAGGTCGCGACCTCGCCACCATGCGCGAGACCCAGCTCGGCGAGCTGCGCGCCCAGGCGTTCGGCTTCATCTTCCAGGGTTTCAACCTGATCCCCACGCTGACCGCCCAGGAGAACGTGGAGACGGCCCTGGTGCCGCTCGGCACGCCCTCGGGCGAGCGCGCCGAGCGGGCGCAGGCGGCCCTGGCCGAAGTCGGCCTGACCGATCGCACCCGTCATGTCCCCGTCGAGCTCTCGGGCGGCGAGCAGCAACGCGTCGCCATAGCGCGCGCCCTGGTGGGCGCGCCGCGCGTCATCCTGGCCGACGAGCCGACCGGCAACTTAGACGAACGCACGCGCGACGAGATCGTCGTCCTGCTCGAAGACCTCTGGGGTGGGCGCGCCCAGACGATCATCATGGTGACCCACGACAGCCGCGTCGCCGATCGGGCTTCACGGCGCCTCTGGCTCGACGCCGGTGAGGTGACGAGCTCCGACTCGCGGCTCGCCGACGACCGACCCTCCTCGACGCCGGAGCCGGCCGCCCTGGCCATCGCCTAGCGAAGAGCCGGCCGGACCGGCGCACAAAACGGCGAGGGCGGGGCGCCCGACGTCGCCCCGGCCCTCGCCGCGTCGGGCGGTCACACGCCGAAGCGCTCGCGGGCTTCGCGGCGTAGATCGTCTGTCTGGCGCTCGTCGAGCGCCTGCGGCAGGCCGAGCAGCTCGGCCAGTGCGGCGCCACGGTCGCCGCGCCACAGGTGGGCCACGACGCTGTCGAGGACCATGCCTCCCACCTCTTCGGGCGCCATCGCCACGCGGTAGAGGTACGGGACCACGCCCTTGTCGACCGCCAGGAACCCTTTGCGCACCAAGCTGCCCATGACGGTCATGCAGGTCGTGTAGGCGATCGGGCGGCGCAGCCGCACGGTCTCATAGACCGCACGCACCGTGGTCGGCTCCGACTCCCAGATGAGGGTGAGGACATCGACTTCGAGGGGGCCGAGCGGGCTCAGGCTCCTGACCTTCTTCGATCGGCCGCCTGCCGGTAGTGTCGTTGACAAGAGTTCCCTCCGCGTCGTCGCTTGCCATGGTGTGAACCCGTGCACCGGCGCCGCGGGCGCCGGTGCGCGGTCGTTGTCAGGATCCTGACGGTCGAGCGTTAGGCGACAGCCTGAGCCGGCGGCGAGAGCGAGCTGAGAGCTTGCCGTGGGCTGCCGCGCCGCCCCGCGCCGGCCTGGGTCTCAGACAGCCGCGACCGCGTGCAGCGCCTGCTCGCGCGTCGCACAGAGTGAGAGCACGGAGTCGAGCCCGACAATGCGCACGAGACGCTGCATCGATCGCCCCGCGATCACCGCGACCGCTCCCGCGCCGAGGCTGCGGGCGAGGTCGGCCGTGACGCCCAGTCCGGCCGCGTCGATGAACTCGGCTTCGTCCAAGTCGACGACCAGGGCGGTCGCTCCCCGACGCAGCGCGCTCGCGGTGAGGGCGCGAAAGCGCGGCGCCGTGTACGCGTCGAGCTCGCCGCGCAGGGCGACCACCGCGACGCGCGGGGTCATCCACACCAACTCGGCGGAGAACTCGGCGGCCGGCGCTGTGGTGCCCACGGGGCGGTAGGGGTCGAGCCACGCCGCGCTCGCGGGCGCGGCCGTGGAGTCGGCGGCAGTGGCGACTTGGGCGCATCTCATGTCGTACCCCTCTCGTCGCTAGTCGAGGAGATCGCGCAATCCTTGTACCTCTCGGCGGCCGCGCAGACGCGTCAGGATGGTCGCCTCGATCTGGCGGATGCGTTCGCGAGACAGACCGAAGTGGTCGCCGACCTCCTGCACGCTGCAGGGCCGGCCGCCGCGCAGCCCGTAGCGCAACTCGATCATGGCGCGGTCGCGAGGCCCGAGGGTGCCGAGCAGGCGGCTCAAGTGCTCTTCGCGCAGGGCGTCGCCGACGAGCTCGTCGGGAGCGGCGGCGGCCCGGTCTTCGACAAAGTCGAGCAGCTCGGACTCACCCTCGCCGCCCACCGCCACGTCGAGCGACACGATCGTCTCACCGGCGAGCCGGCGCATGTCGCGCACCTTGGCCACGTCGACGTGCAGCTCGGCCGCGAGCTCGTCGCTCGAAGGCTGGCGACCCAGGGTCTCCGCGAGTCGCCGTTCGACGACGGCCAGGCGGTTCATCTTTTCGACCATGTGCACCGGGATGCGGATGGTGCGGCCCTGGTCGGCGAGGCCGCGGCTGACCGCCTGACGGATCCACCAGGTGGCGTAGGTCGAGAACCTGTACCCCTTGCGGTAGTCGAACTTCTCGACGGCGCGGATGAGCCCGCAGTTGCCCTCCTGGATGAGGTCGGCGAGCGACATGCCGCGGTTGCCGTACCGCTTGGCGATCGAGACCACGAGTCGCAGGTTGGCCTCGGTGAGCGCGCGCTTGGCGTCGGCGTCGCCGCGCTCGATGCGCTGCGCCAGGGCGACCTCTTCGGCGGCACTCAAGAGCGGCGTCCTGCCGATCGCGTTGAGATACGCCCTGACCGCGTCGGTCGCGGGCGCGTCGGGCCGGTAATCGAGTAGCGCTTGATCCTCCATGCTCTGCATTGTCGACGACCAGCCAGAGGTTGCGCTGAGAAGAAGCTGTGAGAGTGCTGAGCGTTTGGGCGGCGCGGGCGGCCGCCCGCCGACGGCTTCAGACGCCCGAGGCCACGCTCGCCGGTGCGTGCAGCAGCGCCGCCGGACGCACGCCGATGCCCGCTCTCGTGAGCTCGTCGGCGGTGCGGTTCACGGCATCGTGCTTGGCCAGGTAGCAGGCCTCGAGCGCCGGCATGAGCCCGCCGGCGGCGATCTCGTCGCGCGACAGGAAGTAGTCGAAGATGTCGCTCGGGTGCTCGCCGGCCGCCTCGGCGCCGGGGTCGCCGCCCTCGTGCTTGGCCGACAGGTTGGCGACGGTCGCGGCGGCGGCCACGAGCTCGTCGCGTCGCTCGTAGGGCTGGCGCACGATCGACTTGTAGGCCTCGGTGACGTGGTGCTCAAGGCGCACCGCGTCGGTCAGGCCCAGGGCGTCGCGCACCTGGGCCGCCTCCCGAAGCATCGTCAGGTCGACCGAGTTCGACAGGTTGAGACCGGCCAGGCTCGTCGAGCCGTCGTCGGCGGCCAGCAGGCTCGCTCCCAGGAGCAGCCAGAGCACCGAGAACGGGTTGTCGACGCCCATGAAGACCGAGACCTTGAACTCGTTCTGCACGCCGAGCTTGTGCAGCAGCAACGCGACCAGCACCGTGCCGGGGTTGACGTTCAGCACCTGCCGGATGCCGTACTCGGTGAGGTAGCGCAGGTACTCGTCGGCCCAGCGCAGCGGGTACTCGTTGGGCTGCCCGATGCCGCCGAAGTAGCCGGTGATCGTATCGGGGCCACCGAGCATGACGTTGCTGCCGTCGATGCCGCGCGTGTCGAGCGTCTCCACGTGCGAGGCGCCGATCACCTGCATGGCGGCCGCCACGGCCACGATGTCGTCGCCGGCGGCCGACTGCTCGGCCATGTTGCGCACGCGGATGTAGCGCCCGGGCATGAGCTCGCGGCGCGCGATCGCCTGCCGCGCCTCGGCGATCAGCCAGGGAAAGAACTGCAGGGCGCTGATCTCGAGGGTCACGGCGCGGGCCTCGTCGGCGGCCGTGGCGTCGGCGCCGGCGCCCAGCACCCCTCGCCGGTACTCGGCCAACGTCACGAAGGCGCCGCGGTCGCGCTGCTCGCGCAGCCACTCGAGGCCGTCGAGATAGGGTGACCCCTCGGCGCGCAGGCGCTCGAGCCGCGTCTCCAGGCAGCTCGGCCCGGGCCGCTTTGCGGTTGATCTCGGCGACGCCGCCGTAGCGCTCGACCAGGTCGAGGAGGCCGTCGACCAGGGGACTGTCGGCGCCGGTGAGCAGGGCGTTGACGGCGGCGATGCCGGCTGGGGCGAGCGCCAGGCGCGCGCGCAGCGCGGCCCTGTCTTCGCCGCTCGCGCCGGCGGCTGAGCGCGCGGCCGTCCGGTCGTCGAATGCCTGCCCGTCGTCTGCCATCGTATACCTCCCGCTCCAACGCGCCGCCGCACTGGCGGCCTCACCGCCCCGACCCCAGACAGCGGGCCTGTCCCGACCAGTCGCGGCCCAGAGGAGACGGAGTTCCTGCGGCATGATGGCATGGCGCATGCCGAACCGTCGACGCAACGGCAGGATTCCGCAGATTCTTCGGTGCCCGAGTGAGCATCCCTGCCGTCGCCGCGCACGCAAGCCGGGCGCCGTACACGCGCTCCCGCAGAATCTGCGCCGGCTAGCGCGGCAGTGCGGGCCAGCCGACGAAGGGCTTGACCTCGGAGAGGACCAGCATGGTCTCGAGCTTGGAGACGCCGGGGATGGCGGCGATGTCGACGCGGATCAGCTCGCGCAGCGCGGCGAGGTCGCGCACCGCGATGCGCACCAGGTAGTCGTAGGCGCCGGTCACGTGGCTGCAGCCGGCGACTCCGGCGACGTCGCCTATGCGCCGCTCGAACTGCTCGATCGACTCGTGTCCGTGCACGCGCAGCCGCACGCCGATCACCGCCTGGATGCCGAGGTCGAGCGCGTCGGGGGCGACGACCGCGCGGTAGCCGAGGATCTGGCCGCCTTGCTCGAGCCTCCGCACCCGCTCCAGCATGGCCGACGCCGACAGACCCAGCGACTCCGCCAGGTGGGCGTTGGTCTGGCGTCCGTCGAGTTGCAGGGCGATCAGGATGTCGCGGTCGAGCGCGTCCACGAGGCACCTCCGGGCGATCGGTCGAGGCAGCGTCGCACCGAACTATATGCGATGGCGCGGCAGGGTACGCGACGCACGAGCCTTGGAGCGCGTGCGTCGCACGCCGGCGGCGACCGGGCGGCCCCGCCTCACCCCAGCGTGAGGCACACGATGCCGGCGAACACGAGGACGGCCGCGCCCACCTGCAAGGGCCGCAGGCGCTCGTGCAACATGACCCGCGCCCAGCCCATGGTGACGGCCGGGTTGAGCCAGCCGAGCACGCCCACGATGCTCAGGTAGCCGAGCGTGGTGGCCGAGGTGAACAGCAGGTTGGCCGCCACGATCAGCAGGCCGACGACCACGAGCGCCGGCAGGGCGTGGCGGCGCAGGGCGATGGCGGGCCGTGTCACGCCGGCCACGGCCAGCAGCATGAGCACCGCCGCCGTACGCGCCACGGTCACGGTCCACAGCGGATCGGCCTTGCCGCCGTACTTGAGGGCGACCAGGAACAGCCCGAAGGCGGCCGCGGCGGCCACCGCCACGAGCACCCCGGTGCGGTCCAGAGCGGCCGCGACGACGCCCGTCGCCCGTCGCGAGATGAGGAGGATGCCGGTGAGCGTCAGCACGATGCCGGCGATCTGCAGCCCGCCCGGCCGCTCGCCGATGGCCGCGCCCCAGAGCACCGGCACCAGGGCGGCGCCCGCGATGATCGGCGAGACCACGCTCATATCGACGAGCGCCAGCGCCCGGTACTGCAGCACGACCCCGATGCCGCCCACCGCGCCACCCGCCAGGGGCGCCGCCATGGCGGCCAGCGTGGGGCGCGCCGGCGCGATCGCGATCAGCAGGACGATCAGCGAAAGCGACGCCACCAGCTGACCGCCCAGGGCGGCCGTCCAGGCGGTGGAACGCCGCGCCTGCAGGCCGGCGAGAAAGTCGGACGTGCCCCACGAGAGGCTGGCGAGCAGGGCGAGGGCGGCGGCCAGCATCAGCGGCTTCCCCGGGTCAGAGGTTGGGCGTGCCGCGAGATGGTATCACTCCGACCGCCGCCACTCTTCGCCGTGACCGCCGGCTGCCGCCGGCCCCGTTCCGCCCAGGGCGCACCTTCTCAGTCGTTGGTCTTGGGCAGCAGCGGCACGAGCCAGCTCACGAAGGCCGCGGTGCTCCGGGTCTGCAGGTAGAACGTGCCGGGACCGGTGAAACGGTCGTGCGTCGCCTGCAAAGGTCGACGGCGAGAACGGGATCCTTGAGCGCCGGGGTCGTCTACCGGTGCACGGTGAGCGTCACGGGGCGGCGGCGCTGCTGATGATGGGCACCTTGCGCGGCTCTCGCGACGCGTGCGATGGCGGCCCGCGTCGCACTCTCCGGATCGGCCCCGCAGGTGCGCAGACCCTTGTCTGCATACTGATCGACTGAGGGCGTTCTGCAAGCCTGCGGTCCGGTCAGAGAATGCTACCGGCGGGCGGGCCTCAGCGGCTGCCCGCCGCGCCCGTCCCGGCGGACGCGGCGTACGCCCGGCGAGCGGCCGCCTCGCCTTCGCCGGCGGCGACCGGGCGCCCCTGCGCGGCAAGGACCGACTCAAGGGCCGTCAGGAAGGCGAGCACGTTGTCTTCGCGGCTCGCGTAGCCCATGAGCCCGACGCGCCACACCTTGCCGGCCAGCGCGCCCAAGCCGCCGCCCACCTCGATGCCGAACTGCTCGAGCAGCCGGCCGCGGGCGGCGGCGTCGTCGACGCCCTCGGGGATGACCACCATGTTGAGCTGCGGCAGGCAGTCGCGCTCGTCGACGAACAGCGCGACCCCCATGGCGTGCAGGCCGGCGGCCAGCGCCTCGTGATTGCGGCGATGGCGCCGCCAGGCGGGCTCGAGCCCCTCTTCGTGCAGCATGAGCAGGGCTTCGTGCAGGCCGTAGAGGGCGTTGATCGGAGCCGTGTGATGGTAGGTGCGCGGACCGGCCGACCAGTACCCCAGCTGCAGCGCGAGGTCCATGAACCAGCTCTGGCACTCGGTGGTGCGCGCCTGGACCTTCGCCACGGCGCGGGCGCCAAAGCTTACCGGCGCCAGGCCGGGCGGGCACGACAGGCATTTCTGGCTGCCGCTGTAGATGGCGTCGATCTGCCACTCGTCGGTCTTGACCGGAGAGCCGCCCAGCGCCGTCACGGCGTCGACGATGGCGAGACAGCCGTGGCTGTGGGCCAGGGCGACCAGCGGCTCCGGCTCGGTGAGCGCGCCCGTCGAGGTCTCGGCCTGCACGAAGGCGACCACCGACGCCTCGGGGTGCGCGCACAAGGCGGCCTCGAGCTTGGCCGCCGAGACCGGCGTGCCCCACTCGTCGTCGACCACGACGGCCGTGCCGCCGCAGCGCCGCACGTTCTCGATCATGCGGCCGCCGAAGACCCCGTTACGGCAGACCACCACGGTATCGCCCGGCTCGACCAGGTTCACAAAGCAGGTCTCCATGCCCACCGAGCCCGGCCCCGAGATGGGGAACGTGACGTCGTTCTCGGTCTGAAAGGCGTAGCGCAGGAGCTCTTTGACCTGCTCCATCATCGCGACGAACGCAGGGTCGAGGTGGCCGATCGTCGGCCGCGCCATGGCGGCGAGGACCCGCGGGTGCACGTCTGAAGGCCCCGGGCCCAGCAGCCTGCGCACGGGCGGCAGGAACAGCCCGAAGGCGGCGCCCGCGGCCCGGCTCTCTTTGGTGTCGCTCATCTGCAATCCTTCCGTTCGCGGGGTGCCATTCTACGCCGTCCCGGCCGGCCCGGAGGTGCGGCGCGGTGTGTCCCGCCGCGATCGCCGCGCGGCGGGCGTGTCCGCGAGGGCCCTGAGGTGATAGCGTGCGAGCGCTGCGCGTCCCAGGTCCGTTGTGTGTGTGCCACGTGGCAGGCACGGGACCCCCGAACGGAAGCGATCGGAGGCTTCATGCCCGGCGTCGAGCTCAAGCAGGAGAAGGCGAAACTCAAGCGGGTGCTGCGGCGCTGGGACCTCGTGTTCTTCAGCGTCTGCGCGATCATCGGCCTCGACGCCATCGCCGGCGTCGCCAGCTTCGGCCTGTGGCAGGCCGTCACCTGGCTGGTGGTCTTCGTCTTCGTCTTTCTGCTGCCCTACGGTCTCGTCAGCGCGGAGCTGGCCTCGACCTTTCCGGTCGAAGGCGGTATCTACACGTGGGTGCGCATGGCCTACGGCAAGCTGCCGGCCGGCATCACGGCCCTGCTCTACTGGGTCGCCAACGCGATCTGGATCGGCGGCACGTTGTCGGGCGTGACGATCGCCGCCATCGACGCCTTCTTCATGCACCCCGATCACCACGCCGACCTGGGCTGGCTCGCCTCGACGGTCATCGGCCTCGCCTTCGTGTGGCTGAGCATCTGGGTCGCCGTCATCTCGCTCAAGCACGGCAAGTGGGTGGTGAACGCGGGCGCCTGGGTCAAAGCCGTCGCCGTGGTCTTCTTCGGCGCCCTGGTGGTCGGCTACCTCGTCAAGAAGGGGCTACCGGCCGGGCACGCGCCGCTCTCCACCCTCAAGCCCAGCGTGAGCGGCTTTCTGGCCGTGATCGGCAGCATCGTCTTCTTGCTCGTCGGTTTCGAGCTCGAATCGGGCGCCAGCGAAGAGATGGTCGACCCGCAACGCGACGTGCCGATCGGCGTGCTGCGCTCGGGCGCCATCACGGCCGTGCTGTACATCGTGGTGATCGGCGGGATCCTGCTCGCCCTGCCCGAAAAGACCCTGAGCGGCGCGAGCGGCTTCACCGGCGCCTTCGCGGCCGTCAACAGCGGCGTGTTCGGCAGCGGCGGCGGCGCCCGCTTTTTGGGCTACGTCTTCGCCATCGTCATCATCCTGACCCTGATCAGCTCGGGCTCGGTGTGGATCCTGGGTTCCTGCCGGGTCGAGGCCATCGCCGCGCTCGACGGCGCCGCGCCGCGCATTCTGGGACGCTTCAGCAAGCAGGGCACGCCGGTCTCGATGGCCATCCTGTCGGGGATCGTGGGCTCGTTCTTCGTGGTCTACATCCTGGCGGTGCTCAAGGGCTCGCTCACCAGCTTCTTCTCGGTGATGCTCAGTCTCGTGCTCTCGACCGCCGTGCTGTGCTACCTGTTCAGCCTGCCGGCGGTCATCACGCTGCGCCGCAAGTTCCCCGACGTTCAGCGCCCCTTCCGGGTGCCGGGCGGCAGGCTCGGCCTGTGGGTCTCGGTGCTGCTCTCCGAAATCGGCGTCGTACTCACCGGCTTCACGCTGCTGTGGCCGGGCTTCATCGACCACTACCTGCTCGGCCAGAGCTACTCGATCACCACTACCTGGGGCGTCGGGCGCCGCTACTTCGAGGCGGTCACGTTCGGCTCGTTCATCGTCATCGTGCTCGTCGCGGTGGGGTTCTGGGCCTGGGGGCGCAGGGAGAGCCGCGGCGCGCAGACGACCGAGTCCGACCTTCTTGCCGGGGCCGTCGAAGAGGCGTAGGGGCGCGCCGGGCGCGGCCAGACGGCCGCGGCCCGAAGCGAGCGATGGCCAGGCTAGGCAAGCATGAGCTGCCACGACACGCCAAAGCGGTCCTGCACCCAGGCGTAGCGGGCGGCGAAGGGGTAGGCGCCGAGCGGCATGAGCACCGCGCCGCCCTCGCTCAGGGCTGTCGCCAGGCGGTCGATCTCGCCTTCGTCGGCGCACTCCATGAAGAACGAGGTCGCGGGCGTGAACGTGTACGGCTGTTCGATGTGGCTGTCCATCGCCATGAACAACCGGCCGCCCAGGCGAAAGCGGGCGTGCACGACCTGGCCCTCGGGCCCCGGGTACTCGGCCCCATAGCGCTCGATCGACTCGACGCTCGAGTCGTCGAACAGCGCGGTGTAGAAGCCGATCGCCTCTTCGGCGCGCCCGCCGAACATGAGCATCGGCGCGATCCGGTCACTTTGGGACATGACACGCTCCTTCGACGACGACGGTCGGTACGCACACCGGCGAATCTACCATTCGACGGCGGATCGGATGCCGTGAAGACGAACGGTCGAGAGCGCCGGTCAGCGCCGTACGTATACCGGCCACTGTGGGGCGAAGCCGAGCGTGCCAGCGAGGCGATACCGCGCGTGGATGTACGTGGTCACCGACGCCCAAGCGGCCCGCACGGCAGGCGGGCTCGAGCTCCACGGATCGGTGGCCGCAAGCGACGGCACCGCCGTGCCCCACTGCGAGCCGTAGCTCGGCGAGGTGTCGAGGATCAGCGCCGGGGGGTCGGCCTTGAGCTCGCGCAGGAACTCCGGGACGCCCGTGACGGCGTAGTCGGGGTAGTAGAGCGCCAGCTGCATGGCGTAGCGGGTCGGCGAGCGGCGCTTGGCGAGGAAGTTGACGGCCGCGTCGTAGCCTCCCCACACGAGGACCTTGTCGTCGGGCGCGGTGTGCCGGTCGACGTAGGCGGCGATCTGCTCGGCCTGCGGCCGTTGCGCCGCGTAGCGACTGTGGTGCACGACGCTCCCTGCGAGCTCGTGCGCCAGCGTCGCCGTCGGCGCCAGCAGACCGGCGAAGGCCACGGCGGCGAGCAGCGCCGCCGGCCAGCTCGACCGCAAGCGGCCCAGCCGCGGGCGATCCGGCCGCGCCCGCCTGGTCGCGTGCTCGTCGACGTCGGACCGGCTCAGCCGGGCGAGGGCGCAGCCAAGCAGCATGGTCGCTGGCAACAGCCAGAGAAAGTAGTACTGCAGCCGCGAGTAACCCGACGTGGCCGCCAGCACGACCTCGACGGGCAGCCAGATCACGCACAGCAGCGCCAAGCCGTCGGCGCCGTCGCTCTGACCGCTGCGGCGCACGACACCGCGCAGCGTGAGCAGCCAGGCAACGACCACGGCGACGACCACGAGGTAGCCGACCTGCCCCGCGCCGTACCACGCGCTCGCGAGACGGTCGGCCATGCCGTTCTGACCTGAGTACATGAGGTTGAAGCTCACGTAGTCGGCGATGAAGGAGTGCAGCGCGCCCATGGCGCTCAGGTAGGCAAAGCAGCAGGCGCCGACTAGAGCGACGGCGCCGGCCACGGCCGCCAGGCGCGGCAGCCACGTGCCCCACGCGCCGCTTCGCGCGCAGATCACCAGCACCGCCGCCAGCAGCGCCACCCACAGCCCGACGCCGGTGGGCTTGAGCAGAAAAGCGCCGGCGCCGAGCGCGCCGGCCACGACCCACCACCGCAGCCGCGGCTCGCTCGCCGGCCGGCGAAAGAGCACGAAGAGCGCCACGCACTGGAGGACGACCTCGTACTCCTCTTCGTGGTCGCCGGCGACGACGTGCACGATCTCGAGGACGAAGAAGAGCACCGCCAGCAGCGCGACGAGCCGGCCGACGCGCACCTTGAGGACCAGGTAGGCGAGCGCCGCCGCCGCCGAGAGCAAGACGTACTCGAGCGCATAGACGCCCCAGTACGAACCGCCGCCCAACGCGAGCCCGAACGCGTTGATGAGATAGAGCAGGGGGCCTTTGTTGTCGAAGACGTCGCGGTAGGGCGTCGCCCCGCGCAGGAGCTGCTGGCCGATGTAGAGGTAGAGCCCGTCGTCGGTGTGCGGCGCAAACCCCGTGATCAGGTCGAACCGCGCGAACCACAGGACGCCGAGCAGCGCGACGAGGGCGAAGATGCCGAACAGGTCTGTGGGCCGCCAACCGTCGCGGTCGTCGATGAGAGCGTCTCGCCTTGCCATCAGCCGCTCCCTGCGCCGCTGGTCGATTCACGTGGACGAGGTCCAGGACCCCGTCTACCATGATCATGGTAGACGGCGGCCGCAGGGTCAATGGCCGGCGGCTGGGGTACTCTGTGTGATCATGGACCGCGTACCGAGGATCGAAATATGAGCGAACCGCGCGCGAACGGCGGCGGCAGGGCGTACGCCCTGCCCGGCGACTACCACACCCACACCACCTACTCCGACGGCTCCGGCACGGTGGCCGACAGCGTCGAGCAGGCGATTGCCGTGGGGCTGTCCGAGATCGGCATCTCCGACCACATCTCGGCGGTGCAGCCCTCACCCTGGAAGATGCCGAGCATCGCCTTCGCAGACCTCGGGCGCTACAGCGCCGAGGTGCGCCGCGAGGCAAGCCGCCACGAGGGCATCACGGTACTCCTCGGCATCGAGGCCGACTACGCGCCCGAGCACGAAGGTCAGCTGCACGCGATGCTCGACGACCAGCCGTTCGATTACGTGATCGGTGGCGTGCACGCAGTCGACGGCTTCGACTTCGACGACCCCGCCCTGCGCCACGATCCTCGCTGGGACGACCCCGACGCCCTCTTTGCCGCCTACTACGACAAGGTGCGGCAGGCCGCGCAGTTCGGCAAGTTCGACATCATCGCCCACCTCGACTACATCGGCCTGTGGGGGCACACGCCCGGACCCGCGGCGGCAGCCGCCGTCGCCGCCGCCCTCGACGCCATCGCCGCTTCGGGCGCCGCCATCGAGCTGAACACCGACCGCATCACCGACCCGGCTGGCGTGATGTACCCGAGCGACACGCTGCTGCACGCCGCTAGCGATCGCGGCATCCCCCTGGTGCTCGGCTCCGACGCCCACTGCGCGGCGCACGTCGGCCGCCTCTGGGACGAGGCCATGCAGCGCGCCGCCAGGTCGGGTTTTTCGGGCCTCCTGTGCATCTCCGACCGCACCATGGCGCCCCTGCCCCCGGGCCTTGGCCGCCTCTAGCGCAACTGCCACCCGTAGATGCCGCTCAGCACCAGGGCGTAGGCGATGACCACGTAATACCAGCGTCCGCCAAGCTTGGGGGTCGCGATCGGGGCCACGTTGAGGGCGGCGAGCGCCAGCAGCGCCGCGTACAGCACGAGGGCGAAGTGCGCCCGGCCGAGCAGCGGCTCGAAGACAAAGAGGAACCCCAGCACGAGCACGTTGTTGTCGAGCGACAACCCGCGGCTCGTGTGGTCGTCGATCGCCCCGAACACGTTGAAGTAGCTGAGTCGCAGGGCCCCCGCCGCGAGCACTACGAAGGCGCCCGGCACGAACCAGACGCCGAGCTCCCCCAGGCGCAGCAGCAGCACGGCGGGCGCCACGCAGAAGGTGACGATGTCGACGAGCGAGTCGAGCTCCAAGCCAAAGGCGCGCTGCTCGGCTGAGCGCTCCGGCGCGCGCCTGGCGAGGCGGCCGTCGCTCCAGTCGAAGACGAGCGCCCACAGGAGCGCGACGACGGCCGCCGGATACGTGGCGCGCGCCGCGAACCAGATGCCCAGCGACGCCGCCAGCAGCCCGGCGAGCGAGCAGAGGTTGGGCAGCTCGCGGTCGTAGGCGAGCACCGGCCGGGGCGAAGCCTCTCGCGGCTGCGCCGCCCGGCCGCCCGACGTCGGCCGCCCTGACGGCTGCTCGCTCGCCGGCGAGCCTGCGGCCGCTGTGGATCGAGCCGCCGGGCTCCCGACGTCGCGCGCGGCGCCCCGCGCGCTCATCGCCGCCCGCCGCTCATCGCCGCACGGCTCATCGCCGCCCGCCGCTCATCGCCGCACGCCGCTCAGGGCGTCACCTCGCGCCTCGTGTTGTCTGTGCCAGAGGGAGAGGTGGCATGAGGAAGCTGACCTTGAACTCGGGCCGCCTCACGGGCGGCGGCGGACCGATACGGACGGCGTTGCTGCTGGCCGCCGGCATGGGGAGCCGCCTGGCGCCGTTCACGGACGACCTGCCGAAGTGCCTCGTCTCGGTGAGCGGAGTGCCGATCATCGAGCGGCTGGTGCGCACCCTCGACGACTACGGCTTCGAGCGCCTCGTCGCCGTGGTGGGCCACCGGGCGGACAGCGTTCGCGACTTCCTGGGCGACGGGTTCGGCGGCGTGTCGGTCGAGTACGTCGTCAGTCCGCGCTTTGCGACCACCAACTCGCTCTACTCGCTGTGGCTGGCGAGCCGTCTGGTCGACGGACCGTTCCTGCTCGTCGAGAGCGACATCGTCTTCGACGCGCCCCTGCTGGCGCCCCTGCTGCAGCCCGACCGCATCGCCGTCTCGCCGCAACTGCCGTGGATGAGCGGCACCACGGTGACGCTCGACGCGCGCGGCGCGGTGAGCGCCTTCTACTCGCCGCCCCCGGGCGTCTACGGGCGGCACTGCCGGGCCGCCGACCACTTCATCACCGTCAATCTCACGAGCCTCGGGCGCGGCGCCTGGGCCGAAGCGCGCGCACGCCTGGACCGGCACGTGGAGGCCGGCCACACCGGCTACTTCCACGACGTCGTCTTCGCCGAGATGACCGCCGCCGGCAGCATGGCCCTCGAGGCCGTGCAGTTCCCGGCCGACCGCTGGTACGAGGTCGACACGCCCGCCGACCGCGACGCGGCCGAGCTCGTGTTCCCCAGACGCCTGCGAGCCGCGGAGGGCTCTGGCCCCGCGGAAGCACGTGCCGCCTCTCCAAACGCGACGCACATCAAAAATCATTCCTCGCGGGCACGCAGCCGAACCGCGGCTCGGCGTCGACGGCCCTCGCCTTGGTGCTCGTGGCGGCGGGCGGCCTCATGGTCTGGGGCCACGTCTGAAGCGAGGAGCGCATCGACAAGAGGCTCGGGGATCGCGCGCACCGGGAGATGCGCAACGATGCGTGGAAGATCATCGAAGCGTTTGGCGGGCTATCAGACGAAGCTACCGCGGGTCCGCTCTGGCCCTTTGTGGTCAGAACGGTGGCCGATAGCCGTCCACTGCGGACGCAGAGACTCCGGACTGATCAGGCCAAGGCCACCGCGGGTATCGAGATCAGCGGGTTGTAGCGAATACGAACGTTTCTGAACGATGTCGGGAGCGGGTGCAGTGCGGTCGACCGCCGCGATCAGCTCGAGAAGGCGACGTGGACGTCTACGCGCATCGACGGGTCCAGCCCTTCTTCGTCGGCAAGCAGATCGAGCACGCGCTGGTGGGGTTCGTCGAGTTGCTGGTTCGAGTAGTGACGATCGAAGGACTCCTGGTCCCGGTAGAACTCGAACGCCCACATCACGTCCGGATTGCTGTCGTCACGGTTCAGCGACCAGTCCACGGGACCGTCGGGGTCACCCGTGAAGTGAAGGTCGTTGCAGAGCTGGAACAGCTCGTCGCCCTTGCCGGGTTTTGCCTGGAAGCGCAGGACCACACCTGGCTGATTCGTGTTCATGGAACTCCCCTAGTTCTTCGGGTCATGTCGGTCAGCGCATCCGGCGGTATTGGATCGCTGGTCCAATGAGTTTTGATCATTGGTCCGAGTCTAGCAAATGGGTCTATGGCGGAAGCGCGAAGTAGCTCGTCGCCTGGACGCGCTGTCGAAGAATCGGATCGTCCGAGCCGCGATTGAGATTCTCGACTCATCGGGCGAGGCCGGTCTTGAGCTCATGCGCTACGCCACTGGCACGAGCTACTCAGGGTGCTCTTCGCGCCGATCACCGCGATCCGCAGGTACTCGTCACCCGGTCCGCGAGGTCGCGACGGCCGACGTGGGGCTCCCGGAGGCCACGGGTGTGGAGCTGCCGGCGATGGCGGTCGACGGTGTGGTCGATGCCGCCACGCTGGTCGCCGACCCCCCGCTCGTCGGCGACGACGAGGAGCAGGTGCATGACTTTCATGGCAGCTCCCGACCAGGCGATTGCGATGACGCATCCTACTTTCATCGTGGCCGCGCGAGCAGGTTAGTCGACCGGCCCGACGTTTGCGTCCGAGATGTTTCCGTCTAGCCATCCGGCGGCGGGGCAACCTAGTCATGAAAGGCGAAAACGGCAAACCGTCCGTGAGGGCGGGGCGCAAAGCCACAGGACTCCGGTAAGAAGGAGTCGGCTGGGTTGCCGCCGCAGCGACAAGACGCTACGGACCTGTGGTCGCCCGAGAGGCACCGCGGGTCCATTGTTCGTGCCCCCTCTCAAGTACACGCCAGTCTTAGCAAGGTCTCGAGACGATTGGGAGGAGGTGACAATCCACATGAAGCGTTTTTCCAGAGGTCAAAAGGGTTTCACGCTGATCGAGCTCCTGATCGTCATCATCATCATCGGCATCCTGGCCGCCATCGCCATCCCGATGTTCCTGACCCAGCGCAACAAGGCTAAAGACGCAGCGGTCAAGGAGGGCATCCACAGCATCCAGATCGGCATCCAGAGCTACGCGGTCGACAACAGCGACACGTATCCGGCCGCCGCTCAGGTCAGCCAGGCCACCCTCAGCAGCTACGTCGACAACTGGCCCAAGAACCCGTACCAGCCGAGCGGCACGCTCATGAGTGAAGGCGCGGGGCAGGGTTACTATAACTACACCACCCCGAGCAGCAACACCTTCATGCTCGTCGGGCATTTGAGCAACAGCGGGAACTTCACGGTTCCTTGATCGTAGTGTGATCAGAAGCCGACCACGCAAAGGGGCCCGCTGCAGCGGGCCCCTTTGCGTGCAACCGTTCTCGCCGCGGCCGGGCGATCGCCACGGGTCTCGCCGAGCCGCGGCGCGGGCGACTCCCTACTCTTTGCCGGACAGCATCCAGGCGCCCAGAAAGCAGACGACCCCGACGATCAGCGCCGCCAGACCGTGCTTCACGTGTTTGTGCGCGGAGCCGGCGAGGTGTCCGGGTAAGAAGCTGGGTAACGAGCCGGCGGGCGTGACCCAGTAGTAGACGCCGAGCGCAACGAGGGCGACGCCTATGACGATGAGAAGGACCATGAAGAGTCTGCGCTTGTTCACGCCGTCTCCCTTGTTGAGGGCCGGGGCCGTCGTTTGCTCCCCGCGAGAATAGACTTGGGTCGGTAACCGCGGCAAGCCAGGGTACCTGCGGCGACCCGCCAAGGCGAGCGCCGACCAGACCCGAGAAGGACGCCAGGCCATGCCACACACGTCGGACAACTCGAGCGCATCACCACGAGCGTTGTCGTTCGGCGCCGTGGCGGCCGACTACGATCGCTACCGGCCGGCGGCGCCGCAAGCTGCGATCGATTGGCTGTTGCCGCTTCGCGTCGGATCGGCGCTCGACCTGGGGGCCGGCACGGGGGCCCTCAGCCGGCTCCTCCTCGACAAGGCCGACGTGGTCATCGCCGTCGAACCCGACCCGCGCATGCGCGCGCTCATCGCCCGGGGGCTGCCGCAAGTGCGCCTGCTCGAAGGGCGCGCCGAGTCACTTCCCCTTCCCCACGACAGCGTCGACGCCGTGCTGGTCTCTTCGGCCTGGCACTGGATGGACCCCGCGCTGGCCGTGCCCGAGATCGCCCGCGTGCTGCGCGACGGCGGCGTCTTCGGCATCCTGTGGAACGGCCTCGATCACGACGCGCCGCTGGGGGCGGCCATGCGCCGCGAGCTGCACGATGCGCTGCCCGACCCAGCGGGCGCGCAGCACCGGCCCGAGCACATCGTCCTGCCCGCCGACGCACCCTTCGGCGCGCCCGAGATCCACACCGTGAAGTGGCGCTGGCAGACCAGCCGGCAAAATCTGCTCGGACTGATGGGGACCTTCAGCTCGGTCATCCGCCTGCCCGCGCGCGACCGCCAGGCGTTGCTGGACCGCATCGCCGACCTCATCGCGGCCCAGCCCGAGTTCGCCGACCCGCAGCACATCGCTGTGCCGGCCGCCTGCCGCTGCTGGAGGGCCTTGCGCCGCAGCGGCGGCGGCAGCCACGGTGGCGGCGGTCCCAGCGGCGGCGGCGGCAGCGGTCCCAGCGGCAGCGGCAGCGGCAGCGGCAGCGGCAGCGCATGATGCTCGCCGATCCCGACGAGGTCCGCACCGGCGGCGCGCCCGGCGGTCGCTCGCCCGGAGACGACGCGCTGCCCGCAGACCTGCTGGTCGAGCCCTGGTTCTCCTGTCTTGCGCGCCGGGTGCCGGGCCTGCGCCTGTTCGACTGCCACACTCACCTGGGTTCAGATCCCGACGGCTCTCACCTGGCGGCCACCGAACTGCTTCGCGCGCTCGACGTGATCGGAGCGCGCGCGGTCACCTTTCCGCTGGCCACGGGGGGCGGCTATCGCGCCGCGAACGACCTGGTGCTGGCGAGCACCGCCGACACAGACGGCCGGCTGGTCGCGTTCTGCCGCGTCGACCCGTACACCGACGGCGTCGCCGAGGTGGAGCGTGCGCTGGACCGCGGCGCGGCCGGTGTCAAGCTCCACCCACGGGCGGAGCGCTTTCTGCTGTCCGATCCGGCGGTGGGACAGATCTTCGCGCTGACCGCTGAGCGGCGTGCGCCGATCATCGTGCACGCCGGACGAGGGATCCCCAGCCTGGGCCGAGACGCCCTCGGCCTCGCCGAGCGCTACCCGGCTGCTCCCCTGATCCTCGCCCACGCCGCGGTCGCCGACCTCGCCTGGATCTGGTCCGAGGCGGCGGCGCACCCCAGCCTCTTCTTCGACACGGCCTGGTGGAGCACCACCGACCTGCTCGCCCTGTTCGCGCTCACGCCCCCGGGACAGAGTCCTGTTCGCTTCGGACACGCCGTACGGGCGACCGGCTGCGGCCGCGGCCATCGCGCTGCGGGTGGCCCTGGCGGTCGGCCTGAGCGCCGGCCAGATGGCGGCGGTGTTCGGCGGTCAGCTCGAGCGTCTGCTCGCCCACGAACCGGCCCGCGAGCTCGGCCCGGCGCCGGGTGGCGCCGTGCCGGCCCCAGGCCCGCTGCTGGAACGCATCCATACGTTGCTCGTCGCGGCCGCCGCCTGCGCGATGACCGCTCAGCCGGCCGAGGAGTTCCTCGACCTCGCGCGCCTCGCCTGCCGTCTGCCGGACGCGCACCCCGATGCCACGGTCGCCGCCTCGGTCCTCGATCTCCTTGACCGCCACGCCCGCTACCTCGCGACCAGGCCGTCGCCTCAGGGTCCGCGACCGCCGGGGATCCACCTCATCCTGGTCGCCGCCACCGTCGCCCGGCTTCCGGGGCTGCCGTTGCCCGACTCGGGCGCCTGAGCGCGAGGCGGCCCGCCCGCCGGCGCAGCCGGCCTCGTCAGCGCCGGCCCGTCAGCGCGCCGACGGCGGGAAGATGGCCTCTTTGTCGTCGAGGTCGCCGTCGACCCGCGGCGCGCCCGACACCACGAGCAACGCCCCGGCGAAGGTGACCAGCACCCCGCCGACCAGCTGGAGCGTGGGGTGCAGCCCGGTGAGGACGACCGAGAAGACGATCGCCCAGACGGCGTAGAGCGAGTTGATCGGCATCGCGCGACTGGCGCCCACGAGATGGTTCGCGACGTAGTAGGTGAGGTAGGAGCCGGCGCCGGCCGCGGCGGCGGCGAAGACGAGCCAGAAGCTGAGGCTGCCGATCGCGTGGGCGAAGACCGTAAGGCCGCCGACCAGCGGCAGCACGACCGCGAGGTAGACCACGGCCGAGGTCGCCATGCGCAGCGTGCCGGCGATCACCGGCTCGACGGCCTTCATGGCGTGGATGGCGAGGACGCCCTCGATCCCCCACCCCAGGGTGGCGACGACGGCGAGGCCGATGCCGAGGTAGAAGTGCGGCATCGCGCCGCCGGGCGGCGGCGTGTAGGTGGCGATCACGGCGCCGGTCACCGTCACGGCGATCCCCAGCCAGCCGCGCCGCGAGACGACCTCGCCCAGGAAGATGCGCGACAGCACGGCGCCGACGGCCGGGTACATGGCGCTGAGCGCCAGCGCGTACGCCGCGCCCGCGTATTTGATGCCGAACAGGTAGCCCGACATGGCGATGGGGCCGCCGATCACGGCGGCTCCGCAAAGCAGGAGTCCCTCGCGGCTGACGAGGCTGCGTGGCAGCTGGCGCAACCGGCCGGTGGCCGTGTTGAAGGTCAGCATCCAGCCGGTGGCCAGCACGTCGTGCAGGGCGGCCGCGGCGAGCGGAGCCACCAGCGCGGCCGCGCCCACGAACGGCGCCATCGCCAGGGCCATGCCGAGCACCACGCCGTCCGCTCCCCAGCAGACGCCGGACAGCAGCGCCCAGGCGAGGCCCGAGCGCCGGTACGTGCTCGGCGGCGCCGGTGGGGTCGCGCTCGCCGGCGAAGGCGTTTGCTCTACGACCGACGTCATCCGAGCGGCGATTCGGCCCACGGACGATGCCCGGCGGCAGCTCCTCGCCCGCGCGCATCGACCTCCTCGAGCTTCGTCGCCATTGTCCTCGGCCTCCCCATCGCGTTCGTCCACAGCTTACCCGACCGGGTGAGTATAGCAGTATACTCACCCGGTCGGGTAAGCTGTTGCCGACGCGGACGTCCTGACCCCGGGAGAGGCGAAGTGGCGAAGCCAGTCTCCACGAACGCGAAGCGACCGGCAGCCGAAGCCCGCCCGCCGGCGGACCAGCCAGCCACGCGCAGCCCGCTGTCGCGCAGGCTCCACCCCACCGCGAAGAAGATCCTCGCCGCCTCGCGGCGCATCCTGGCCGAGCGTGGCTATCAGGGTCTGACGCTGCAGGCGATCGCGATCGAGGCGGGCGTGAACAAGGCGGGGGTCTGGTACTACTTCGGCGGCAAGGAGCAGCTCGTGCTCGCGCTGCTCGAGGACATCGCCGTCACGGACTCGCTTCATTTCGGCGCCCGCCCGGCCGCAGGCGCGACGCTCGACGAGCGGGTCGACCTCATCGTGGACAACGCCGACCAGGTGAAGCAGCGGGTCGAACGCTACGTCGCCTTCTACGAGCTCCTGCCCGAAGCCTCCCGCGACGCCAAGCTACGCGAGCACCTCATGGCCTACTATCGAGGCTGGTACGCCTGGGCCGGCGAGGTGCTCGCGCCCCCCGGCGCCGACAGCGAGACGCGCGCCCGCACCGCGGCGACGCTCGGGCAGTTCGCCGCGATCCTGCTCGACGGCATCTTCATGCAGATGGTGGTCGGCGCTCCCGACTTCGACCTCGAGACGGCGCTGCACGACGCGCGCCGGACGCTCAGGTACCTGCTCGACCCCGAGGCGGCCGACGGCGGCCGACGGCTCTAAGACCACGAGCCGCCGGCCACGACCAGCCGCGCGGCGCCAGCCGCTCACTCCTCGACTTCGACGCGCCGCCTTCTGCGCACCACGACGAGGGCGATCACGGCCGCCACGATGGCCACCACCACGATCACGGCGATCAGCGGCCCGCTCGAACCGCCGCTCGACGCCGCCGCGAGGGTCGCGGGGCGCAGGCGCAGGTACGACTCGATGTTGCCCTGGCAGTTCCATACGGGCCCGGTGGCTCCCCAAAGCGCCGTCCAGCCGGTCCACTTGGCCGTGTTCACGGCCTCGAGGTCGTCGGGGTAGTTCATCACGATGTTCGGCGTCTGCTGGTACATGATCTGCTGCATCTGCCAGATGATGGCTTTGCGCTGCTGCGGATCGACGGCGCCTGCCTGCGCCACGGCGAGCTTGTCGAAGGTGGGGTTCGACCAGTAGTAGTCGTTGTTGAGGCCGAACTGCGAGGTCGTGAAGTAGTCCATGGTCTGGCCGGGATCGTAGTTGCCGACCAGGTCCCAGGCGACCAGGTCGTAGTCGGGCGCCCAGGCGCTGCCGTGGGTGTTGGTCATGGCCGAGTCGAGGGTGCCCGAGTCGAGCACCGAGAGCCTGATCGTCAGACCGAGTCGCTGCAGCCAGCCGGTGATCAGCTTGACCGCGGTCTGCTCGTCGGGCTTGTCGGTGGGCGTCTCGAGGCGCAGCACGATGGGCTTGCCCTGCTTGTTCACGCGCACGCCGTTCTTGAGCGGATAGCCCGCGGCCGTGAGCAGCTGGCCGGCCTTGGCCAGGTCGAAGGTGTAAGCCTGTCCGGCGGCCGGCTGCCAGTGGTAGTCGGGGTTCACCCAGGTGCCCGGCAGGAGGATGGTCGTGCCGGGCTGGGCGAGACCGTCTTCGGCGATGGCGCACAGGCGCTGCCGGTCGATCGCGTAATTGAGCGCCTGGCGGAACTTCCAGTCCCGCAGGACCGGATTACCGGTCGAGTACTTCGATGTCGAGCAGTTGAACTCGAGGTCGTCGAGGGCGTAGTACGGATAGGCGATCGCCTTGGCGCCGCTGCCCGAACCCAGCTTCTGGAACTGCGCCACCGGGATGCCCCACATGCCGTCGAGCCGGCCGGCGTCGAAGTCGGTCACCATCGTCTCGGCGTCCTGATAGGTCTCGAAGAAGATCTTGTCGATGGTCGGCTTTGGGCCCCAGTAGTTCGGGTTCCGGTCCATCTCGATGTAGCTGCCCTTGACGTAGCGCACGACCTGGAAGGGGCCGCTGCCGATCAGCGGCGCCTTGTTGCCGTAGGTGTTGGTGGCGGCCGCTGCGGGGACGTGCTCCCAGATGTGTTGCGGCAGGATGGGCACCGATTGCGTCTCCATGAAGCCCAGCGCCATGGAGTGGGCGCACGTGAGCTGCACCGTGGTCGGGTTGAGCTCGGTGGCCTTCTCGATGCCGGCGATGTAGGTCGTGTACTGCGAGACGTTGTTCTTGATGACGTAGTTGTAGGTGAAGGCGACGTCGGCGGCGGTGAGCGGCGTGCCGTCCTGGAACTTCACGCCGCTCCTGATGTGGATGGTCCAGACCTTGCCGTTCGCCGAGATGCCGCCGTTTGCCTGAGTCGGGAACACGTTCGCCAGGTCGAGCGTCGGCTGGTTGTGCTGCCCCGAGCCGAACAGGTAGTCGTAGTTGAGGGCCCAGATCTCCCAGCACGTCGCGTTGTAGCCTACGAACACGTTGAGGTTGTCGGGCTCCTGGGTCCAGCCGAGCCTGAGGATCACGCCCCCAGGCGAGGGCGAGGCGCTCGGGCTCGCAGCCCGCGCGCCGGCCGGGCCCCACGCCATGCCCGCCATAAGCACGAGAGCCAGCACCGCAAGTGGCCACCAGCAGTGTCTTGACCGCGACAGATCCCTGATGCGCATGGCTCCCCCTCCGCGTCCCTGGCGGAACGCCGTTTCCTCGAGTGAACGTGTTCTGACTACTACGTTAGCACGGCGCCCGGGTTCGAGTAAGCGGCCGGCGGCCGCGGCGGCCGCGGCGGAGCGTCGATGCCGGGACGTCGATGCCGGAGCGTCGACGCCGGAGCGTCGATGCCGGGGCGTCGATGCCGGGGCGTCGACCACTCCGTGCGCGAACGCCTTGGGTGCAGGCATGCCCCCGTGCCGCTACACTGTGGGGCCACCCAGCAGGAGGCAACCATCTTGGCCGTTCGCTCGTCCGCCGGACTCAGATCGAAGACCCGTCTCGAGGCCTTCAGCGACGGCGTCTTCGCCATCGCGATCACGCTGCTGGTCATCGAGCTCGCCGTGCCCGAGCATGCCGGCGGCCACCTGCTCTCGGCGCTCTTTCACGAGCGACCGGCGTATTGGGGCTACTTCATCGCGTTCATGAGCATCGGCATGGTGTGGATCGAGCACAACGCGCTGACCGAGGCCCTCGATCACGTCGACGCCGGGTTCTTGCGGCTCAACCTGCTGCTCCTGCTGCTGGTCGGTCTTCTGCCCTATCCGACCAGGGTGATGGAGGAGTACCTCGCCCTCACGCACGACCAGCACGGCGGCCAGCGAACGGCGGTCGCCTTCTTCGGCGTCGTGCTGTTCCTGATGAGCCTGATGCTGATCGTGCTCGGGCGCTACGCTGAACGGCAGGACCTGTTCGGCGGCGATGCCGCCGAGGAGCGCGGCGAAGAGGACCGGATACGCTACCAGCTCGCTCCGGGCCTCATCTTCTACGCCGTGGCCACGGTCTGCGGGCTGATCCAGCCTTACCTCGGCGTCGGCCTCTACTTCGTCATCGGCGTCTACCTGCTCCTTCCGGCGCGGATCGTGCGGCGCCGGCTGCGGCGCGGCGGCTGATGGGCCGGGCGGCACGCGCCGCGGGGCCCTGCCTGAAGACGAAGAACGCGAGCGACCTGCGTTTGACGATCGACGTCGCGGCGCAGGATTCAGCTACTTTCGCGCGGCGATCGACCGGTCGTTTCGCGATCCCCCTCCGATACGGAGATGCCAAAATGGCCGACGACATCGAGAAGAACCTCGAAGACATCCAGGCCCTCTTCGCGCAGACGGCGCACCGGCTGACCACCGACGGCGACCGCGTTACCCTCCACGGGCTTTCACCCGCCACCCTCTATTTCTCAGACCGCCCGCAGCGCGTGGTCGGGCACCTCACCACCCGGCAGTTCATCGAGGAGTGGGACCAGGGCGAGGACAGCTTCGCCTTCGACCCCCCGAACGCCGTCATCTCCTTCGTCGAGAACGGCGATGAGAGTCCCGAGGATGCCATCGTCGTGCTGAGCGATCCGGTGCTCGAAAGCGACACGCTCACCTACACCGTCACCATCCTGGAGGGTAGCCTGCCGGCCACGGGCGAGCTGGTCTCGGTCTTCATCGATCCCTTCGGGCGACCGCTGTCTCCGATCTCCGTCGCGGGCATGAACCGACGTGCGCGACGCCGCGCACGGTGAGGGCGCCACGAAAGACGGCGACGCTCCTGGGGCGCTTCCTTTTGCTGTCGTACTTCAGCCCGGTTCGCGACCGCCGGCTGCGGCCGGTCGTGGTGACCGCAGCGCTCCTCTCGCGACGCTTTGGCACGACGCGGGTGCGTCGCTCCGGGTAAGACAGGACGGCAGCGGCGGCTCCCCGGTGGGAGCCGCCGCTGCCGTAAGGTGGGCAGCCGGATCCGACCGGCTTAGCGCACGAGCAGCAGGCTCGAGCCCGTCTTCGACTGGCGGTTGCCGGCGAGGTCGCGGGCCCGCACGCTGTAGCGGTAGTCGCCGCGACGCAGGTTGCAGCGGAACCTGGCGACCAGCGTCTTGTTCGTGGCGCGCCGCCCCAGCAAAAGGGTCTTCACGACCTGTCCTTTGCGGTTGCGAATGACGACCGTGACTGTGGCCTTGGGGCTCAGGTGCTCCCGCACGACCATCTTGAGTGCCGCCTCGTGGCCGCGGGCCACGACGGCCGTGCCCAGCGCCTGGGTGACGGGCTGCTCGGTGTCGACGCAGACGGTGAACTCGATGGGACCGATGATGATGCCGCTCACGCTGTCGGAGAACTTCAGCTCGACGGTCTTGGGACCGTCACCGCTCGGCAGCTGGATGGTGCTGCCCTCGTCGAGGGCGAGCCAGGTATCGCTGGCCCAGGTCTGGCCGCCGTCCAGCGAGTAGTTCCACTGGTCGAAGACACCCAGGCCCTGGAAGGCCGAAAGCAGCAAGTTGACGACGCTGCTCGAGGTCCACTGTTCGGGGGGCAGCGGCGCGTCGTAGCTGACCGTCGCGCCGTAGACGTCGCTGCCGCCGTTGCGGCTGTCGAGCCAGACGACCGTGTCGCCGCCACCGGCCGACGGGCCGATCTGGTCGCCGGCCGCGGTGCAGAGCGGAAACTCGGTCTGAGAGTCCAGGTTGTAGCCCTCGATGTGGCTGGCGCCGCTGCTTTCGTCCTGCCAGGCGACGAGGCTGTCGCTGATCGTCGGGCTGGTCTGGTCGCCGTTCGCCGTGCAGATCGATAACTCGGGCGACTGGTCGCAGCCTACCCGAGCCGCCGCCGACGAGGAGACGGTCTGATCGGCCAGCTGAGACAGGTCGCAGCCGTAGATGTCCCAGTTGCCGTTGCGGTCGTCCTGCCAGACGACGGTGCCGCAGCTGACTGCGGGGTCCGTCTGGTCGCCGGCCGCGTCGCAGACCACGAACTCGGCGGGCAGGTCTGAACAGCCGAGCCGCGTGCCGTTGCGCGAAGCACCGGTGTCGGAGAGCGCGGCGAGGTTGCAGCCGTAGATGTCCCAGTTGCCGTTACGGTCGTCCTGCCAGACGACGATGTCGCCGCTGATCGCCGGGTTCGACTGCGTGCCGTCGGCGGTGCAGATGGGAAAGACCTGACCGCTCGCGCGGTTGTAGCCGTAGATGTGCGAGGCGCCACCGGCGAGGTCGGTGAAGACGACGTAGTCGCCGTCGACCGCCTCTTGCTCGGCCGGATCGCCGCCCACGGTCACCTGGGCCGGCGTGGCGCAGGTGTCGTAGCCCGCGACGACGGGGTCGGCCGCGCTCAGATCGGTCCAGAAGATCGCCCCGTCGCTGACCGTCGGGGTGACCAGGTCGCCGCTTGCCCCGGCGATCAGCGACTCGGTCTGGGAGCAGAGGTCGAAGGAGTAGATGGCGGCCGCGGCGCCGCGGCCGTCAGACCAGACCACGGTCTGGCCGTCGGTATGCGGCGCCGTCTTGGCGGCCGGCGACACGGACACCGGGAACTCGGTCACCACGGCGGGCCCGTCGTGGCAGCCGACCCGCGGCGCGGCCGCCGCGACCGGCGCGAGTGCGCAGGCGACGAACAGGCAGGCGAGTGCCAGACAAAGCGCCACCGGCAGCGGGTGCCGGCGCAACGTGCGATGGTCGTCCATGGTGTGACCTCCCTCAGAACTACGATCGGCTCGCTCCTTTCCATCGGCAAACCGCAACTAAGGGAGTAGAACATCCGTCTAGAAAGCTTCGCCGGATCTGAGAACGCTTGTGGAGTCTAAAAACGTACGAAGTGGGCAGCAGAGGAGACGGTCAGTCCTTCGTTCCGACTACCTCATCGCATTCTTCATCCAGTCGTGGGCGAAGACCTCGGGCTCGCCGGTCGTGATGGCCTCCAGTATCAACTCTGCGACGTACTCGCAGGTGTCCGCCGGAGCCCGCCCGGCAGCGACGTAGTCATCGGCGGTGCCGGACCCGGGCCGGCGCCCGTCAGCGAGCCAGTTCCTGTAGAAGTCGCTCTTCGTGACGTAGGGGTAGACGACGCTCACGGCGATGTTCTCGCCCGCCAGCTCACCGCGGGCGGTCAGCGAAAGACCGCCCAGCGCGCGCTTGGTGGCCGAGTAGCCGCTGAGCCCCGGCGCGTACATGAGAGCGGTACCGGAGCTTATGTTCACGATCGCCCCCGCGCCCTGCTTGCGCATCACTGGTATGGCCGCCTGCATGGCCACGAGGGGGCCCACCACGTTCAGGTCCAGGAGCCTGCGGTAGTCCTTGGTATCGATAGATTCCAGCGAGCCGTGCATCCCCCTCCCCGCGTTGTTGACGAGGATGTCCAGTCGACCGAACCGCTCGTCGACGTCGCGCACCATCTCGCGAACGGCTGGTTCGTCGGACATGTCCGCCGGGAAGACCGCCGACCCGGGCAGCTCGCCGGACAGCGTCGCGAGCTTGTCGACTGACCTGGCATTGAGGGCGAGCTTCGCCCCATTCTTCGCCAGCAGTATCGCGAGCGCCCGCCCTATCCCGGCCGACGCCCCCGTGACCAGCGCAACCTTGCCTTCGACATCCATCACGTTCTCCCGGTAGCTTCATCGCGACCTGTTCCTGGTCCAACCTATCAGAGCCGCGCTTCGCGGCCTGTTCGGCCGCATCAGGCTGCCCCGCGAAGCAAACGGCACGCTGCGGACAATCACTGTCATGCAGCGCTGCAGCACCTGCCCGCCAAGCGAGCTAGTCTTCACCCGACAAGGAGCCACCCCATGATCGACGACAGCAACGACCTGCGCTGGCTGAAGGCGCAGCAGCCTTCGCTCGAGCCGCCCGACGCCGAGGCGACAACGTGGGCGCGAGCCGCCGTGCTCGCCCACGCCGAACGGTCGCGACAAACGCCCCGCCTGGTCGCCCAGGCGCCGGCCACGTCCGGCCCACGCACGCGCTGCGGGCTCGCCCGGTTCTTGCGCGGCCGCCGGGCGCTGGCGGCGGCCGCGGCCGTGGCCATCGTGGCGGCCGCCGGCGTAACGGCGGTCGTCGGTATCCCGCACACCGGCGACAAGGGGCTCGTCAACGGCGTGCCCTCGGCGCAGGCCAAGACCCTGCTCGCCTTGAGCTCGCGCGTACTGGCCGCATCGCCACCGCCGGGCGACGCGACGCTCGTCGAGCACAGCAACAAGCTGTCCGACGGCACGTTCACCGGCGCCGACCTCTACCTCGACAACGGTCACTACTACTACGCGCCGACCGTCGCCGGCCTGCACAACGTGGCGAACGGCGGCCCGTCCGCGGTCGACTTCGACCTCCAGCCGGCGATCGCGGCGGCGGCCGGCGTAGCCACCGCCGACCCGCAGACGGCGCGCTCCGCCTTTCTGCAGACGATCAGCTCATCGCTGTACCCGAAGATCGGCCTGCTGAGCGGCACCCGCGCCCAGCAGGACAACTACATCTGGATCACCGCGCTCGACGCCCTCGGGGCGGCCGACGGCCGGCCCGCGGTGCTGGCCGGCATGCTGAACGTGCTCGCCACCGTCGATGGCCTGGCCGTGACGCGCGACACCTATCAGGGCCAGAGCGTGCTCGAGCTCACGCTGACGACCCATGTGGTACCCCACAGTGCCGTGGCTCTGCGCGCTGACGCGGCAAAGGCGCCGGACGCCGCCGTGCGCCAGAAGCTCGAAGCGGCGGCCAAGCAGCAGGCATCGCATCCGCAGGCGCCCTACATCGACGTCGAGACCCTCACGCTCAACGCTCAGACCGGTGCCCTGCTCGTCTACCAGGACGCGCCGCAGATGCCGGGGAACGCAGAGGGGGAAGGCGTCACCGTCACCTACCACGTCTCCCGCGTCGACGCAGCCGACTACGGGCTTCGATGAGCGTCGGGGTCCAGCGCGTGTCCGTCGACTCGGACTCCGCCGTGATCGCTCGCTCCCTGGCCGACCCGGAGCTCTTCGGTGAGCTCTTCGACAGACACTGGCCGGCGGTCTATCGCTACTGCCGATCGCGAGCGGGAGCCGAGGGCGAGGACCTGGCCGCCGAGACGTTCCGGCTCGCCTTTGACCAGCGCGCCCGGTACCAGCTCGACCGGTCCGACGCCCGGCCCTGGCTGCTCGGCCTCGCGACCAACCTCATCCGCAACCACCTGCGTAGCTGCGCCCGAGGCACGCGAGCGCTCGGCCGCCTCGCGCAGGCAGGCGCCGCCGACGACCCCACGGACACCATCATCGAGCGTGCAGAGGCGGCTCTGCTGGGGCCTGCGCTCGCGCAGGCTCTCGACGGGACGGACAGCCGGGACCGCGACGCCCTGCTGCTCTATGTCTGGAACGACCTGAGCTACGAAGAGGTCGCCGCCGCACTCGGCGTCCCGGTGGGCACGGTAGCCTCCCGCATCAGCAGGGCGCGCCTGCGGCTTCGTGCCGGCCTGGCCGATCTTGGCCGCCGACCGCAGCAGCCCACGTCGTAGCCGGGGCCGCTGCAGCGGCTCCGGGCAGGCTCGGCACGGGGGAGGCCCGGCGCTGGCGCGCCGGGCCTCCCCCACCCGCGCAGCGTCCGGCCCGGCTACCCTCGCCTCCCGAGCTCCGCCGCCCGGCTAGTGCAGGAACAGCCGCAGTCCGGTGTGGATCATGGTCATGCCGTACTGGCGGGCGGCCGTGGTCACCTCGTCGTCGCGAGCCGATCCCCCAGCCTGGGCGACGAACCGCACGTTGCTCCTGGCGGCGCGATCGAGGTTGTCGGCAAACGGGATGAAGGCATCGGACGACAGGCAGATGCCGGCGAACCCCTTCACCCAGTCGCGGCGCTCCTGGGCCGCGATCGGGACGGGCTCGTCGAGCAGAGCGGCGCGCACCTTGTCCCTCTCGACCTCCGACAACCGGTCCCACAGCAGGTACTGGTCGACGACGTTGGCCTTCTCAGGCTTCGGCAGCCCGTCCTTGAAGCGCAGGTCAAGCGTCTTGGGATGCTGCTGCAGCAGCCATTTGTCGGCCTTGTCGCAGGCCAGACGGGTGCAGTGCACGCGGGACTGCTGGCCGGCGCCCATGCCGACGACCTGACCCTCGAAGGCCAGACACACCGAGTTGGACTGGGTGTATTTGAGGGCGATCGTCGCCACCGTGAGGGTCTCGAGCACCTGGGGCGAGACCGGCGCGCCCGTGGTCACCACGCGTTCGAACAGCGCCTTCGAGATCTGCGCCGTGTTGCGCTGCTGGCGCAAGCGAAAGCCGAACACCTCGCGGCTCTCTGTCTCGGGAGGCTCGAAGGCGGGGTCGATGTGCAGCACCAGGTAGCCGCCATGCCGCTTCGAGCGGAGCAGTTCGAGCGCATCGGGCTCGAACCCCGGAGCGATGATCAGGTCGGACACCTCATCGAACAGCACGCGGGCAAGCGAGAGGTCGACGACCTCGCTGACCGCCGCTACGTCGTCGAACGAGCACATGCGGTCTCCGCCGCGCGCCCGCACGTAGGCGCTGGCGACCGGGGAGAGGTCGCCGGCGGCCAGAAACTGCGACGCGCGGTACGCGTCAGACAGCGAGCCCGCTCACGGCGGCGCCCGCGGGGCTCGTGTGCTTGAACGACGCCGCCGCCGGCTTGCCGGTGGCGACCTTGAGCTCGCGGACGAGCTGCCAGGCGCCGAGCGCGTCGAGGATATTGATATAGCTGGGCCTGCCGCTGAGCACGCGGAAGCCTGATCCGGCAGGGACGCTCAGTCCCGCCGGCGACTGGTGGGGGTTGCAGCCGTACTTGAGCTCGATCTCCGTCACCGGACCCTCCGATATCGCACAGGTGCGGCTGGCGCCGCGAGCGCAAGTCTACCGGCTGCCGCGCGGGCGACGCAGCGCCGAGGCCGGTTGTGCGCCTTCGATCGCAAAGGCAGTAGAGTTGCGCCGATGAGGCTTGGAGCTGTGCCGCTGGGGCTCTCGACTTCCCCTGCCGGGCGCGGCCCGTCCTTTCAAGCGACTGCGAGCGAGGTCTTGATGAACTGCCCCGACCGCCCGGTCGGCGCCGGCGTGATGGCGTCTCGGCTTTCGCTGGTCCGCCGGTCGCGCACCGCAGGCGGGCGGTGGGCGCGGCTGCGGCCGACGACCGGCCTTGGTCGCCGGCGTGGCCTGCGCCGCCCTGGCCGTCGCGTGCCTCTCGGCGTGTGCCGGGAGACCCGTCGGGAGCGCCGGTGTCAGGATCACGGGCACCGCGCCGCCGCCGCTCACCGTGCTGGTCCACCACGCCGGCGGCGGCGGCGGCGACATCTTCATCGCCCCCGCCGGAGGCAGCTACCCCGCCGGTCCCGAGATCGTCACAACCAGCGGAAGGGTGGTCTGGTTCCACCGCCTGCCCGCCGGGGAGATCGCCACCGACTTCCGCACGCAGACGTACCTCGGCCGGCCCGTCCTCACCTGGTTCCAGTCAGGGGGGCAAGGGAGCCATGGCGGCCCGGGAAGCGCCGGGGGTCGGGCGGGCCCAAACGGTCCCAGCGGCACCGACTACCTCTACAACGACCGCTACCAGAAGGTCGCCACAGTCCGGGCGGGCAACGGCGACGCGACCGACTTTCACGAGTTCCTCATCACGCCGCAGAACACGGCGCTGATCCTGGCCGACAGCGTTACGACGGCGGACCTGACCGCCATCGGCGGCCCAGACGACCAGCGCGTCATCGACGGCGTGGTGCAGGAAGTCGATATCGGCACCGGACGCGTGCTGTTCCGGTGGGACAGCGCCGCCCACGTCCCCTATACCGACAGCTACCAGCCGCGGCCGTCTTCGCCGAGCACGCCGTGGGACTGGTTCCACATCAACGCCGTCCACCTCGACACCGACGGCAACCTCCTGGTGGACTCGCGAAACACCTGGACCACCTTCAAGGTGGACCGGCACACCGGCCAGATCAAGTGGCGCCTCGGCGGCAAGCAGAGTACCTTCACGCTGCGCGCCGGCCCCGGCCAGGTCCTCGACCGCGACGGTAAGATCTTCGCCTGGCAGCACGACCCTGAGGCCATCGGGGGCGGGCGGTACACGTTCTTCGACGACGAGTCGGGCGGCCTGCTCGGCTCCAGCCGGGTGGTGACGGTGCGGCTCGACCTCGCCGCCCGGGTGGCCACCCTGATCAAGTCGGACGACCAGCCGGAAGGCCAGGTCGCGCAGGTCATGGGCAACGCGCAGACCACGCCAGGCGGTGATCTCTTCGTCGGCTGGGGCGCTCTGCCCTACATCTCCGAGTTCAGTCCGGCGGGGAGACTGCTGTTCAACGCGGAACTCCCGACCGGCGTCAGCACCTATCGCGCCTACCTGCTGCCCTGGAAGCCGCCCAGCTGACCGCGCCCCGACGCCGGCCCCTGCCGTGGCCCGGTGGCCGGCTGGACAGCGCGGCCAAGCGTGCAGCCACCGCCGGTCGCCGCCGGTCCGCCCAGAGGTTGACACGGCCATGCGCGGGCGCTCAGGGTTGAGGCATGGGTGCTCGACCGAGCCACGAGACCGTTGGGGGCGGCAGCAGCCGTGCGCCGGGCTCCGCGCCAGGGGCGCCGGCGGGGCCGGCGACGCCCCTGCCGGCCGGCGGCTTCTCGGCCTGGCTCAACGCGACGTGCGCCACGCTCTGGCGCGACGTGCCGGCCGACGTGCCCTGCGGCAGCTGCAACGCCTGCTGCCGCACGCACCATCAGCTGCACCTGCGGCCCGGCGAGAAGGCCGCCCGCAAGCGGCTGCCGCGGGAGTATCTGTCTGCGGCCCCCGGCTTGCCACCCGGGTATCTTCTGCTCGGCTACGACGAGCACGGCGCCTGTCCCGTGCTCGTCGACGACCGCTGTTCCATCTACGAGGACCGGCCGCTCGTCTGTCGCACCTACGACTGCCGGATCTACGCCGCGACGGGCGTCGCGCCGGACAGGGCGGAGATCGCCCGGCAGGTGCGGCGCTGGCGCTTCAGCTGCGAGACGGCGCAGGACCGCGACGACCGCGAAACGGTGCTCGCAGCGGTGCGCTTCATCCGCGAGCACCCCGACTGCCTGCCCAGCCGCGCCGCCTACGACCAGCCGATCCGCGTGGCCACGCTGGGCGTCGCCGCGCACGAGGCGTTCGGCGAGGGCGCGCCCGCCGCGGCCCGGTCGCGCGCGCGCACGGAACGTCGGCGCTTCTTCGCCATCGCCAACGCCAACGAGGAGCTCTTCGGCGACGGCTGAAAGGCTTCCGGTCCCGCGACAAGAGGTGGCCTGGTCAGTCGCCGGCGACGCGCACCAGCATCTTGCCGATGTTCTCGCCACGCAGCATGCCGATGAAGGCGGCGGGGGCGTTCTCGACGCCGTCGACGACGGTCTCGGCCAAGCCGATGCGGCCGCCGGCAAGCCAGCCGCCCACCTCGGCAAGAAAGGCCGGCCTGCGCTCGGCATGGTCGCTCACCAGAAAGCCGCGCAGGGTGAGCCGGTTGCCGACCATCAGCGAAAGGTTGCGCGGACCGGGCGCCGGCTCGTCGAGGTTGTACTGCGAGATCGCCCCGCACAGGGCGGCTCGTCCGTGCAGACGCAGGGCGCCGATGGCCGCTTCGAGGTGCTCGCCGCCGACGTTGTCGTAGTAGACGTCGATGCCTTCTGGAGCCGCCTCCGCGAGAAGCTCGGCCACCGGTGCCTCGTGGTAATCGAAGGCGGCATCGAAGCCGAGCTCGTCGCGGACGTAGCGCACCTTCGCCGCAGACCCGACGCTGCCTACCACGCGCGACGCGCCGCGCAACCTGGCGATCTGCCCGGCGAGGCTGCCCACGGCGCCCGCGGCGCCCGAGACAAAGACGACGTCGCCGCGTTGCAGAGCGGCGATCTCGAGCATGCCGACCCAGGCGGTCAGACCGACCATGCCGAGCACGCCGAGCCAGGCGCTCAGGGGTGCGTCGCCGGCGGGCACGGCACGGAACGCGGCCGCCGGCCCCAGAGCGTACTCACGCCAGCCCAGGTCGTGCACGACGGTGTCGCCGACCCTCCGGTCGGGCGACCGCGAAGCGACGACCTCGCCCACGGCCATGCCGGTCATCACCTCTCCCAGCGCGAACGGCGAAGCGTACGATTTGGCGTCGCGCATGCGGCCCCTCATGTAGGGGTCGACCGAGAGAAAGCGGTTGTGGACCAGGACCTGGCCGGTGGCGGGCTCGGGCAGCGCCGTCTCGACGACCGAAAAGTCGCTCTGCCTGGGCTCGCCCCGCGGGCGGGCGACGAGGTGGACCTCCTTGCTTGTGGCGGGAAGGGTCATGCGGGACACTCCTGATCGAGAGGTGGCCGGCTCAGCCTGCCGGGCCGATCGGCCCGATGAGGGCCGCGTTGAGCACGTTGGGCTTCGGGTGCCTTGACCCTGCCCACTCGCTGCCGGCGATGAAACGCGGGGGCGGCTTAGCTCAGGACGCCGACGCAGGGCCGACGCGACCAGAACCATATCGCCCAGGTTGGGAACAATGAAGTAGCGAGCCTCGCGCGCAGTGAAGCGCGTGGCCGCCGCAACGCCGGAGGGCGCGTCATGGGTCTGCTTGTTGCGGTCTTCAACGAGAAGTCGGACTGGCCGGGCAAGACCGTCACCTACGAAGATGCCCGGCACCAGTTCCTCGTCGAGGGTCGCGGACCCGTCGACGCCGGGGCGCTCTTGGGCTACGACGCGCAGGGCCAGCTCGATTGGGCAGAGAAGAGCTTGCGTGAATGGACCCACCGAGCGGCACGGACGCCGGCAGCTCCCCAGCGCCCGTCGCCGTCGGCCGAAGCGACCGCGGCGCCCGAGACGACGGCCGCGCCCGGCAGCACGAGCGCAGCGCCCGGCGATGAGGCGGCGCAGGCCTCCGCGGCGCACGGCGCGCCACCGAGTGCTGAGGCTCTCACGCCGCGGCTCGATGTGCCTTCGCCGTCGCCGCCCGAGCCGCCTGTCGGTGCACGCCCCAGACAGAAGACCGACCTCACGCTCGTCGGGGCGACAAAGCCAGCGTCCGCCGGCCCCAACCCCCTGCCGGCACCCGACGAGGCCGTCGAACCGGCAAAGCCGGGGCGCGCGTCTCCTTCGCATCCCGCACTCGCGGAAGCCGGGTTCGTCTGCGCGCTGTTCGGCTTTGGCGTCCCCTTCCTCGGGGTGCTCGGGCTCGTCCTCTCGATCGCCGCCCGGCGACAGGCTCAGCGCCTGGGGCTGGCCAAGGGCCTCGCCACCGCCGGCATCGCCCTCGGCGCCATCAGCAGCGTGGTCGGCCTGCTGCTTGTTCTCATGGTGCTTGTCGGCTAGCGCGTCGGCCTCAGCAACGCCCTACTCCGCCTCAGGACGATCTTGCCGGCCGTCGGAGGCGGGAGCACACCCGGGCGTTCGTGCTGCGCCGCTTGGATCCCACGAGTCATCGGGTTCGCACGATACGGACGGGGAAGGCTCTGCACAACGTACTTCCGGGCCGTCGCGGCCCTTGCCAAGGAGATCCACACATGAGCGAGAGCAACAAAGACATCGTTCGCGCAGGCTATGAGGCGTTCAACAGGCAGGACATCCCGACGGTCATGGGCCTCTTCGACGAGAACATCGAGTGGACGGAGCCCGAGTTCACCTACGGGCCGGCCGGCGGCGTCCGGCACAGTCGCGACGAAGTGCTGCACGAGGTATTCGAGCCGATCGGAGAGTACTACGACAGCTTCACGCTGGACCCCCGCGAGCTCTACGGCGAGGGCGACACGGTGATCGTGGTCGGCAGCTTCAAGGCGCGTCCCAAGGGCGTTGCCCAGACGCTCGATGTGCCCTTTGCCCACGTGTGGCGGCTGCGCAACGGCAAGGCGGTCAGCATGCGCAACTACGTCGACGTGGGCGAGCTCTACGAGCGCAAGGAGTTGCGCCGCGCCGCTTAGGGCCTGCGCGCTCCGCGCGGGGCGCGTGCCAGCATCGCGCCCCGCCCCACTGTCTGCTTGTGGACGTAAATCGTTGCGGAGTGCTTGAAGCCGGTATTCACGCCGCCCTGCATGGCGACGCAGTAGTCACCGGGCTGCAGGCCGTCTTCCCCGCATGAGCGCGAGCCATACCCTGCCGGGGCCTCGGGGTATCGACCGGCTCCGACCTACTGGCGGCGAATGAGAGTCGGTGAGGCGCTCGCCGCGACCCCTATGGTAGGGTGGCCCCGCCCGGGCCGGCGCCACAGGAGGCGATCCATGCCTGCCGACGACCGCAGCGCAGACCGAGACCCACAGGTCGGCATCACTCGCCGCGGATTCCTCGTCGGCTCCGGCCTCTTCGGCGCAGCCGCGCTTGCCTTCGGCGGCGCGGCCGCCCGCGACGCGCCCCTCCACGACTGGCTGGCGCACCTGGTGGGCGATGGCGCGTCAGTCGGCTCGGCGCCGACCCACGCGGGTGTCACCGTCGTCTCATCGACCCTGCGGTCGCGCACCGTCGCCGGGCCGGTGCACTACGGCGTCGCCTGGCCGCCGGGCAGCAAGCCGGGCACACCGCTGCCGGTGGTGTACGCACTGCCGGGGCGCGGCGGCGGCCCGCCGATGGGCTTCGCCGACTTCGTGGCGACGGCGGTCGAGCACGGCCGGGTGCCGCCGTTCGCCGTGGCCGGCGTCGACGGCGGCGTGTCGTACTGGCACCGGCGAGTCTCGGGCGAGGACCGCATGGCCATGCTCCTCGACGAGTTCATGCCGCTGTGCCGGGAGCGCTACCGGCTGGGCGGTACCCGCCATCGGCGTGCCGTGATCGGCTGGTCGATGGGCGCCTACGGCGCCGTGCTTGCCGCCGAGACGCATCCGGAACTCTTCACCGCGGTCGTCGCCTGCGCGCCGGCGGTCTGGACCTCGTACCAGGCGATGATGATGGGCCCCGGCGATGCCTTCGACAGCCCCGCCGATTTCGCCGCCCACGACGTCATCGCCGGGGCGGCGCGGCTGGCGGGCGTCCAGGTGCGCATCGACTGTGGCAGGTCGGACCCCTTCTGGGGCTACGTCACCCATCTCAAGGCAGCGCTCGTCAGACCGGCCGCCGGTGTCTACGAGCCCGGCGGCCACGACGCCGCCACCTTCCGCAGCGTCGCGCCGGCCGAGGTCGCCTTCCTCGGCAAAGCGTTCGCCTGAGCGCGGGTCCGCTTCGGCGAGGGCACGAACATCGGCGAGGCGGCGGGATCGGCCTTTAGAGGTAGTAGTCGCTCAGCCGCCTGCTCAGGGCCAAGCAGCCTACCCTCGCCCCACGGCCAGACGACCTGTCTCGATCGCGCTCGATCCCCTGCACTCCGTAACGGGCAGCGCTCAGCGCGGGTTTTCCGCCAGCTGGCTACCTGCCGCCGGCGGGCTTCGCCTTGGCCAGATTGCGCTCCACTCCTGCGCGGATAAGGGCTTTCAGTGCGCTCTCGTTGACCGCATCGCCCGCGCGCAGGTCGATGATCCGCGTCTTGTTGCCCTCTGTGACGGCGCTCAGGATCTTCTGCGGGTCGGGGAGGCTCAGGCCCGCGGGGAAGCTCAGTCTGACCCTTTCCTTCAAGATGTTGGCGACACAGACGACCCCGTCATGCGCAAAGACGGGCGCACCCATCGGGTTGCTGGGCCGCTTCCACTTCACTTCCTCGATAATCTCGGGGTCGGCGTCGTGGATGATCCTGCGGAGCTCCGCCAAGGTCGTCCCGCGCCAGTCCGGGGTGCCTGCGATCAGCTCGTCGATCTCTTCGCTTTGGTTCGGCATTCGTCCTCCGGATCGGGTTCGTCTGTCCAGGCACGACCCAGCCCACCGTAAGGGGACGGAGTCATCGCCCTCGTCAGCTCTTTGCGCCTCGCCGAGCCGATCGACTTGGCAACGTTGCCGGCCAGATCGACCGCCAGCACCCGGTAGCGATACGTGCCACGCGCAAGGAGCACTTTGAACCGGTAGGCGAGGGCGGTGTTGACCCTGCGTTTCCCCCCGGTGAACGCCTTTACCTCCTTGCTGCCGTGCATGATCACGAGCTTGACGTACGCCCAACCGCACGTTACGCCGGGCTTGTGAGGAGCGCCGCCTAAAGAGTCCCGCGAAACACCGCAAGCATCAAGAGGCGGGCGCGGCCCTAAGGCCACGCCCGCCTTTTGCTTGGGTCGCGCACCGACTAGGGCACATCACAGCCAGACCTGTGCGGCGCCAGACCTCGCCGCACGAAGCGTCCTTGGCCGACCTACGTCCGACAAGACCAGGAGCCGGATCGTCGGCGCACCTCGGTCGCAATCGCGGTATGCTGTCCCCCAGCAAAGCCGCTGGGGGTGCCTCGCAAGAGGCTGAGAGGCTCGACGGCCAACCCTTGCACCTGACCTGGGTCATACCAGCGGAGGGAAGCGTGCGAACGGGCTCGTCGGGGTCGTTGCCACGCTGGCAGCGGCCCTTCTCATTGGAGGTAGCGACGTGCTCGAACTACCGGCTATCGGCAAGGTCTCGCCCGATGTCTTTGCCTCGCTGATCTACCCGCGGCTCGGACACCCCCGGCCCGAGGTCCTCGTCGGCCCTCGCAATGGCGTGGACGTGGCGATCGTCGACCTCGGCGCCGGCCGGGTACTGGCCACCACCTGCGACCCGGTGTTCGTCGTTCCCCAGTTCGGCTTTCGTCGGGCGGCCTGGTTTGCCGTCCACATCCTCGCCTCAGATGCCGCCATGTCGGGCCTCGCCCCGGCGTACATGGCGATCGATCTCAACCTGCCGCTGGCGATCACAAAGAACGAGCTCACGGAGCTCTGGGACGGCATGCATCAGACCTGCGCCGACCTGGGCATCGCCATCGTCTCGGGCCACACCGCCCGCTACGAGGGCTGCGCCTATCCGATGGTCGGCGGAGCGACCGTCATGGCCGTGGGCGACGCAGATAGCTACGTGGCGTCGAACATGGCGCGCCCCGGAGACGTGCTGATCTGCACCAAGGGCGCTGCGATCGAGGCCACGGCTCTCTTTGGCGTCACCTTCCCCGAGGCGCTGGCCGCGGCGATCGGGCCCGACCTTGCCGGCCGGGCCGCGGCTCTCTTCGAGAAGATGACGGTCGTCTCAGAGGCCCGCGTCGCGGCCGCCTACGGGGTCAGGGACAAGGGCGTCACCACCCTGCACGACGCCACCGAAGGCGGCGTGGTCGGTGGCATCTTCGAGATCGCCCAGGCATCGGGGGTGGGCGTGCGGTTCGATGAGCAAGCGGTGCCCATCCGGCCCGAAGTCGAGGCCGTCTGTCGCCTGGTCGGCATCGACCCGCTCACCGCTATCTCTGAGGGCACACTGCTGGCGACTGTGCGGCCCGAGCACGCCGCGGGCGTCGTCGAAGCCCTGGAGCAGGCTGGGTCGGTGGCGAGCGTCATCGGTGAGATCGTGACGGCCGACCGCGGCATGGTGCGCCTCGACGGGCTGACGGAGCGCACGCTGGAGCATCCTCGCATCGACCCCTTCTGGGCCGCTTACGGCCGCGCCCTGGAGAGCGGGCTGTGAGCGTCGCCCGCATCCTGACGATCGCCGGCAGCGACTCCGGGGGCGGCGCCGGCATCGAGGCGGACCTGAAGACGATCGAACGCCTCGGCGGCTACGGCATGGCGGCCATCACCGCGGTGACCGCCCAGAACACGCTCGGCGTCTTCGGCATCTGGCCGCTGCCACCCGAGGCCGTGCAGCGACAGATCGAAGCAGTCGTCGCCGACATCGGCGCCGACGCGCTGAAGGTCGGCATGCTCGGCTCGGCCGCCGTGGTGAGCTGCGTGGCATCGACGCTGCGAAGCTACGGACCGGTCCCGCTGGTGCTCGACCCCGTGATGGTGGCTAAGGGCGGCGACCGTCTCCTTGAGGCCGAGGCCGAGACCGTCCTGCGCGCGGAACTGCTGCCCCTCGCTGCGCTGGTCACACCGAACCTGCCCGAAGCCGAGGCGCTGACGGGCTTGCCCGCAGGCTCGCGGCGCGAGCGTGAGGAGGCCGCTCGCTCTCTGGTCGCGATGGGCGCTGGCGCTGCGCTGGTCAAGGGCGGCCACGGGGAGGGAGACGTCGTCGAGGACCTTCTTTTCGACGGTCGCGAGTTCTCTGTCTTTCGGGCCGCACGCCAGCAGACCGGCCACACCCACGGTACGGGCTGCACGCTCTCGGCGGCCATCGCCACCGCACTGGGGCAAGGACAGCCTCTGGCTTCGGCGGTTGAGCTTGCCACGCGCTACGTGCAGGCCGCTATCCGGCTGGCACCCGGGCTGGGCAAAGGCCACGGGCCCTTAAGTCATGCCGCAGGGCAGGTACCGTGGACCTGAGCCTCCAGGTCCTGGTCGATCACGAGCGCGTGCCCGCGGCCAAGGTCGGGCGCTGGCTTGCGCTCGTGGCGCGCGCCGGCGTGACCGGCGTGCAGCTTCGCGAGAAGACGAGCTCCAGCCGCGAGAGCTATGTGTACGGCGAACGCGTCGCCCGCGCGGCTCGCGAGCTCGGGCTGTGGTTTTCGGTCAACGACCGGCTGGACCTGGCGCTGGCGCTGGGTGCAGATCTCGTCCACCTCGGGCCCGACGACCTGCCGCCCGAGGCGGCGCGACGCATCGCCCCTTCGCTGGGCCTGGGGCTCTCCGCCCGAAACCTCGCAGAGCTTGCCTGGGCGCAGTCGTTTGAACCGGTCTATGTCGGCTACGGTCCCGTCTGGCCGACGCCCTCCAAAGCAGACGCCGCCCCGCCTGTCGGCCTGGTCGAGCTCGCCGAGGCTGTCCGTCGCGCCTCCTGTCCGATCGTGGCCATCGGTGGGATCAACCCGGGCAACGCCGCCTCGGCCTGGGCCACGGGGGTGGCCGGCCTGGCGGTGATCTCGGCCCTGACCGAAGCTCGCGAGCCGGCGCAGGTCGTACGCGGCCTCGTTCAGGGTCGCCGGACGACGTGAACCTCGGCGAGTAGCGCGAGTGCTGCGCGTCGTCGCAAGGGAGATGGCACCGATGCCATGAGGCGGGCCCGCTCCACCTCACCGGCCTGGCACGTCGAGCGTCGTGGGCTCGAAGCCGTCCCGCTGACAGAACGGCGCGGCGGCGTGCGTGGCGTGTTCGGGCTCTGGTTTGCCGGCAACCTGGCCATCACCTCGGTCGTGATCGGCGCCGTGGTGGCAGGCTACGGCCTTTCTCTGTGGCAGGGACTGCTTGCCTTGCTGGGCGCCTCTTCCTTTCTGATCGTAGGCTACTTCGGTCTCCCTGGAATGCGCACGGGCCAGCCCACGATGGCCCTCTCCGCAGCCTCCTTCGGCTCCTGGGGCAATGTCGTGCCGAGCGCTCTGTCGTGGCTCAACCTGGTGGGCTGGGAGACGGTCGCACTGGTGATCGCCGCCTACGCCCTGACGGCCGCCTACGATGCCGCCTTCGGCGCCGCAGCGAGCCCAGAGACATTGGTCGTCGCCCTGGCCGTGGTGGCCGCCCTGGCATTCTCGGTGGCCTTCATGGGCCACGCCGCCATCGTCAGGGTGCAGAGCGTCTTTGCCTGTCTGTTCGGCGTCCTGACCGTGGTGGTCGTCGCCCTGCTCGTGCCCAAGGTCCACTGGCATGCGCTTGCCGGCGCGCACGGCGGCCCCTGGCTGACCGGCGTCGTGCCCGCCCTTTCGATCGTGATCGCGGCAAGCGGACTCTCCTGGGTGAACACGGCCTCCGACTACACGCGCTACCTGCACCCCGACACGCCCGCCTGGCGAGTGGTGTGGGCCACGGCACTGGGAGCGGCGATCCCGGTCTTCTTGCTCATGATGCTCGGCATGGTGCTGGCCTCGACAGCACCGGCGCTGGCTTCGACGAGCGACCCCATCGGGGCGCTACAGGCCATGCTGCCGACCTGGGTCAGGGTGTTGTACCTGCTCACGGCAGTGGGCGGCATGGTCACCGGCGACATCCTGGACATCTACTCAGCCGGCCTCAGCCTGCTCGCGGCCCGCGTGCGGATGGCGCGCTCACGGACTGTCCTCATCGACGCCGCCGTCTCTCTGTCTGCAAGCCTCTACGTCCTGCTGGTCGCGAGGAACGTGACCGGCACCTTTGAGGCCTTTCTTGGCGTGGTCGCCTGTTTTCTGGCTCCCTGGACTGCGATCTTCTTGCTCGACAGTCGAAGCTCGCTGCGTAGCGGTTACCCCAAACAGGCGAAGACATGCCACTGGCGCTGGCAAGCCTGTGCGGCATGGCTGATCGGGTCCACGGTGTCGCTGGCCTTCACATCCACCGGTGTCTTCTCCGGTCCTTTGGCGAGGGGCGTCTTCAGCGGGTCGTCGCTCGGCTACCTTGTCGGGTTCTTCGTTACTCTCGGTCTGTACGGAGGACTGCGGATGCTGGTACGGCAACGCCAGCGTCCCCGCGGTGAGCCAGGAGAGACAGCTAGTGCCGCCGGACGGCGCGAGTACCGTCGGCAGACGCCAAGCTATCCAACACGATCGGCAACTCCTCGAAGTCACGGATGACGACATCGGCGGTCGAGACCGCGCCGTCGCGGTCGCTGGCGCCGAGGAAGTGGACGGCTCGCATACCCGCCGCCTGTGCGCCCGCGATGTCGGTGCGCTGCGAATCTCCTACGTGTACCGCCTCGCCGGGTCGCACACCGAGCTCGTCGCACACATGATGGAAGGCGCGCACGTCGGGTTTGCTCGCGTCACGTTCGTTTGAGAAGTACGTGGTATCGAACAGCTGGAGCAGGTCGTTGCGCAGCAGAAGTTCCCGCAGGACGGCCCCAGGGGCATAGCCGGTGTCGCAGATGATCGCCAACTTGTACTGCGCCGCCAGCCGCGGCAGCACCTCTGAGACGGCGGGCACGACCTCTGGTGCCAAGCCGAGCACGAGGCGTTCGAAGAATCGGACTGTGCGCGCCAGCACGTCGTCAGGTGGGGCGACCCCGAGGGTGGCGAAGACCTGCTCGAGCGTCTGCCGGGCGCTCGGCGTGCGGTGCTCTTCGCACCAAACGACATCGAACCACTCGTAGGCCGCAAGAAGCGCTTCGCGAACGGCGGCTTCGCCGCGCGGCGCTGCGCAGGCGCCGAGCTCTGCGACGAGCTGTTGGGTCTGGAGCCGATCGTGGTCGGGGCCGCTATCACTGACGAACAACGTATCCCAGAAGTCCAGGGTGACCGCTTTGAGCATGTACTGAGCTTAGCAGAGCCAGTCGGCGGCAGGAGATGGCCGCGGTCAGGCCAGCGTCCACCCCAAGGTCGTCTCCGAGCGCCTCGGTCATGCCACCGTCTCGATCACGCTCGACACCTGCTCGCACGCCATCCCGGCTATGCAGGAGGAGGCGGTACTGATCGCGGGGCCGGTGTTCGCCGGCAAGTAGAGCGAGCGGCTCTCAGGGGTTGTGGAAGCTGCCGCCGGCGGACCAGCCGTCTGCAGTGCGCAGGAGGATACCAGTCGGTGGATCGCCGAAGACATCCTCACCGCCGCTTACCGTGCTGCAGGGGCCGAATGCGCAGTTTGACTGACCGCCGGTAACGCTTGTGTACGCGCCGTTTCCGGCCATGTTGCCATAGCCGCCGCTGACGCTGGCGTATTGACCGACCGTGTTTCCGCCGTAGCCGCCGCTCACGCTGCAGCAGGGATCTTGCGTCGCGTTGTCGCAGCCGGCCATGAAGCCGCCGTAGGAGTTGAAGTTGTTCTGGTCGCCGCAGACGAGATTGTTGGAGCCGGTTCGGAAGGTCACGTCGGGAGACTCATTGTCCCAGCCCACGATGAGGTTCCCGAGACCCGACGTGTCGTCTTCGCTTGTCGTGCTGCGTACGTGGAGGTTGCAGCCGGCAAGAGTGAGGTTGGGGCCCGCCAAGCCGTTTTCCGTGTTGTTGTCGAGGCTCAGGTAGTCGGGCAACCAGGAGAGGGTGAGGACAGGATTGGCAACGATGTCGGCCACGCTCTTGCGCAGGCCGTCCGAAGCGGTCGCCCCGACGACGCTCTGCAGCGAGCTGATCGTGCCGGCTTGGCTTGTCACCGTGCTCTTGAGGTCCGCGATCGTGCCCTTCTGGGCGGTCACCGTGGCCTGCAAGGTCTTGACCTGCTTCTGCAGAGCGACGAGGGACTTGGCCAGGCTTTTGAGCGTCGGCGTCGAGGCCGAGGCCGATGCCGGCATGAGCATGGCCGCGGCTATGAGGAGAAGGACGAAGACGAAAGACCTGCGCATGTGGACCCCCTGCAGATGTAGGCAACCAGGCCGAGCAGTCCCGGCAAGCGAGAGTATATGACTCGTTAGTGCGAGCTTGCTAGGAGGCTTGGGCGAAGGATTGTCGACGGCGACAGCGGCCCGCCCGCCCGTCGCTCGTCGAACATCACCTGCGTGCCATCCCCGCGAGGCAGGAAGAGGCGATGGTGTTGATTGTGTACCCGGTGTTGCCGGCCGGACGGAACGCCGCCGCGCCTGGTCCCTGGCCGGCGGCGGCGAGACCGCTCTAGGCAGACGCTGGCCGCGCTGCCAGCGTGACCTTCAGGCTCCTTGTCTGAGCGTCCCTGACGATCGTCAGGGTAACGACATCTCCGGGCTTGTGCGCGGTGATGAGGGCCGTGAGCTGCTCCATGCTGCTCAGGCTGATGTTGTTGACGGCCGTGATGATGTCGCCACCCACTTCGTAGGTCTGGCCCTGCAACGACAGCTGCGCGGTGCCGCCCTTCAGGCCAGCCTTGGCGGCCGGTGTGTGGGCCAGCACACGCGCCACAAGCACACCATGCGTCGTCTTGAGGCCCAGCGCCTGGGCGACGTCGGAAGTGAGTGTCTGGCCCGAGATCCCCAGCCAGGCGTAGGTCACCGAACCGCTCTTCTTGAGCTGGTTCATGATGCGCACGGCACTGTTGATGGGCACGGCAAACCCGAGGCCCTCGTTGCCGCCCGACTGCGTGGCGATCTGCTCGTTGATGCCGATCACATGACCCGTGGAGTCGATCAGCGGGCCGCCGGAGTTGCCCTCGTTGATGGCCGCGTCGGTCTGGATGCCGTTGGAGATGGTCGCCCCGTTGGGCGACTGCAGGTCGCGGTTCGTGGCCGAGACGATGCCCGAGGTTATCGAGAAGTCGTAACCGAAGGGGTTGCCGATGGCCACCACCGGTTCGCCCGGCTGGACGGCCGTCGAACTGCCCAGCGGGAGCACGTCCAGCGTACCGACCTTGCTGGGGTCGACCTTGATGAGCGCCACGTCGCTTGTGTTGTCGGCCCCGACCACCGTACCGGTGAGCTGCACAGTCTGGGAACCGCTGCCCTTGAAGACCACCTTGACGGTCTTTGCGGTCTGGCCGCCGCTGCTCACCACGTGAGCGTTGGTCAGGATGTAGCCGTCCTTGGAGACGACAAAGCCGGAACCCAGCAGCTGCTCAGTCTGCGGACCGAGGGGGATGGAGAACGGGAACGACCCCTCGCTTTCGCTGGTCGTCAAGGTGGCCTCGATCTCCACCACGCCATGGGCGTCGCGCTGGTAGATCTGCTGGGCCGTGAGGGCGTCGCTCTGCAGTGCGGTCGTGGTCGACGCGGTCCCCGCCTGTGACCTCACAATCACCGTCTTGTCGGTCTTCACGGGCAGCACGCCTGCGACCGCGAGAATCACCAAGACGAGCAG